>NZ_JBIBUK010000010.1:0-248019 GCF_043079345.1 Streptomyces sp. NPDC015220
ACCCTCGTCATCGTCACCGACGAGGAGAACGCCTACGACGCCCTCAAGGCCGCCGGCGACGCCTCCCGCGAACACCCCTCCCGCACCCTCGTCGTGATCAAGCGGACCACCCGCACACCGCACGAGCGGACCACCTCACGGATCGACGCGGAGGTCCGGCTCGGCTCCGATGCCGGCGCCGGCGAGACGGTGCTGCTGCGCACCTACGGCGAGGTCTCCGACCACGCCGACTCCGTGGTCCTGCCCCTGCTGCTCCCGGACGCGCCGGTCGTCGTCTGGTGGCCGGTGGACGCGCCGGAGACCCCGGCCAGGGACCCGCTGGGCTCCCTCGGCCGGCGCAGGATCACCGACCTGTACGCGGCCGAGCACCCGATCGAGGTCCTCCGGACCCGCGCGCGCTCCTACGCGCCCGGCGACACCGACCTCGCCTGGACCCGGCTCACCCCGTGGCGCTCGACGCTCGCCGCCGCACTGGACCAGGCCCGGACGAAGGTGACCTCGGCGGCGGTGGAGGCCGAGGCGGACAACCCGAGCGCGGAACTGCTGGCCCGCTGGCTGGAGGCCCGGCTCGGCGTCGGGGTGGACCGGGTCGTCACCGCCGGGCCGGTGGTGACCGCCGTACGGCTGGGCACCGAGGCCGGCGAGATCGTCGTCGACCGGCCCGAGGGCCCGTCGGCCACGCTGACCCTGCCGGGCCAGCCGTCGCGCACCCTGGCGCTGAAGGTCCGCCCCACCTCGGAACTGATCGCCGAGGAACTGCGCCGCCTGGACGCCGACGAGATGTACGCCGTCGCCCTGCACACCCATCCCACCCCACCTGCCGTGAAGGAGCGGGACCATCGTGTCTGACACGTCCTCCCTCCAGCACTCCCCCGCCTGGCTCGCGCTGGCCGACCACCGCGAGGAGCACGCGAACGCACACCTGCGGGAGCTGTTCGTCGAGGACCCCTCCCGCGCGGAGCGGTACACGGTGCGCGTCGGCGATCTGCGCATCGACTACTCCAAGCACCTGATCACCGACGAGACCCTGGCGCTGCTGCGGGAACTGGCCGCCGCCACCGACGTCTTCGGACTGCGCGACGCCATGTTCCGCGGCGAGAGGATCAACCTCACCGAGCGGCGGGCCGTGCTGCACACCGCGCTGCGCGCCCCCAGGGACGCGGTGGTCGAGGTCGACGGCGAGAACGTCGTGCCGAAGGTGCACGCCGTGCTGGACAAGATGGCCGGCTTCGCCGACCGGGTCCGCTCCGGACAGTGGACCGGACACACCGGCAAGCGCATCCGCAACATCGTCAACATCGGCATCGGCGGCTCCGACCTCGGCCCCGCCATGGCCTACGAGGTCCTGCGCGCCTTCACCGACCGCGACCTCACCGTCCGGTTCGTCTCCAACGTCGACGGCGCCGACCTGCACGAGGCCACCCGTGACCTCGACCCGGCCGAGACCCTGTTCATCGTCGCCTCCAAGACGTTCACCACCATCGAGACGATCACCAACGCCACCTCCGCCCGGACCTGGCTGCTGAACGGACTCGACGGCGACGACAAGGCCGTCGCCAAGCACTTCGTGGCCCTGTCCACGAACAGCGAGAAGGTCACCGCGTTCGGCATCGACGTCGACAACATGTTCGAGTTCTGGGACTGGGTCGGCGGACGCTACTCCTACGACTCCGCGATCGGCCTGTCCCTGATGATCGCCATCGGCCCGGACCGCTTCCGCGAGATGCTCGACGGCTTCCGCATCGTCGACGACCACTTCCAAAACGCCCCCGCCGAGGCCAACGCCCCCCTCCTGCTCGGCCTGCTGGGCATCTGGTACGGCAACTTCTTCGACGCCCAGACCCACGCGGTCCTGCCCTACAGCCACTACCTGTCGAAGTTCACCGCCTACCTCCAGCAGCTCGACATGGAGTCCAACGGCAAGTCCGTGCAGCGCGACGGCGAACCCGTCCACTGGCAGACCGGCCCGGTCGTCTGGGGCACCCCCGGCACCAACGGCCAGCACGCCTACTACCAGCTCATCCACCAGGGCACCAAGCTCATCCCCGCCGACCTCATCGGCTTCGCCAACCCCGTCGCCGAACTCAGTGGCGAACTCAAGGCCCAGCACGACCTGCTCATGGCCAACCTCTTCGCCCAGGGCCAGGCCCTCGCCTTCGGCAAGAGCGCCGACGAGGTACGCGCCGAGGGCGTGCCCGAGGAACAGGTCGCCCACCGCACCTTCCACGGCAACCACCCCACCACCACCATCCTGGCGACCGAGCTGACCCCCTCCGTCCTCGGCCAGCTCATCGCCCTGTACGAACACAAGGTCTTCGTCCAGGGCGCGGTGTGGAACATCGACTCCTTCGACCAGTGGGGCGTCGAACTCGGCAAGGTCCTCGCCAAACGCGTCGAACCCGCCCTCACCGAACCGTACGCATCAGCCGCTGCCGCGGCGGGGTCCGTGCCCGGCCTCGACCCGTCCACCGCCGCCCTCGTGGCCGCCTACCGCGAACTGCGCGGCCGTTGAGCCGCACACACCTGATGGAGAAGGAAACGGTCATGGAACTGGGTCTCGTCGGCCTCGGCAGGATGGGCGGCAACATGCGCGAGCGGATCCGCCGCGCGGGCCACACCGTCATCGGATACGACCGCGATCCCGACCTCGCGGACGTCGACAGCCTCAAGGAGCTCGTGGGCAGGCTCCAGGCGCCCCGGGTGGTCTGGGTGATGGTCCCGGCCGGCGCCCCGACCCAGTCGACCATCGACGAACTCGCCGGGCTGCTCGAGCCCGGCGACGTGGTCGTGGACGGCGGCAACTCCCGCTGGACGGACGACGAGAAGCACGCCGAGGAGCTGGCCGCCAAGGGCGTGGGCTTCGTCGACTGCGGCGTCTCCGGAGGCGTCTGGGGCCTGGACAACGGGTACGCGCTGATGTACGGCGGCGACGCGGAGAACGTCGCCCGGGTACAGCCGGTCTTCGACGCGCTCAAGCCGGAGGGCGACTTCGGCTCGGTGCACGCCGGCAAGGTGGGCGCGGGCCACTTCGCGAAGATGGTCCACAACGGCATCGAGTACGCGATGATGCAGGCCTACGCCGAGGGCTGGGAGCTGCTGGAGAAGGCCGACTCCGTGGAGAACGTCCGCGAGGTCTTCCGCTCCTGGCAGGAGGGCACCGTCATCCGCTCCTGGCTGCTCGACCTCGCGGTCGACGCCCTCGACGACGACGAGCACCTCCAGGGACTGAAGGGGTTCGCGCAGGACTCCGGCGAGGGCCGGTGGACGGTGGAGGCGGCCATCGACAACGCCGTGCCGCTGCCCGCGATCACCGCCTCGCTGTTCGCCCGGTTCGCCTCCCGCCAGGAGGACTCGCCGCAGATGAAGATGATCGCCGCGCTGCGCAACCAGTTCGGCGGCCACGCCGTGGAGAAGGCCGGCCGCTGACCCGTACGTCGAACACCGAAAGCGAGGCCGTCCCGTCATGGGCGAACTCCTTCTCATCCGCCATGGCGAGACCGAATGGACCCGCACCCACCGGCACACCGGGCTCACCGACCTGCCGCTGACCCCGCACGGCGAGGAACAGGCGCGCCGGGTCGCCCCGTTGCTCGCGGGGCGCCGCATCGGCAGGACACTGGTCAGCCCCGCGCGACGCGCCGTACGCACGGCGGAGCTGGCCGGGCTGCGGGGGTGGGAGACCGTCCCCGACCTGCACGAGTGGGACTACGGGGCGTACGAGGGCGTCACCACGGCCGAGATCCACCGCACCCGTCCCAGCTGGGACCTGTGGACCGACGGCGTCCCGCCGGGCCGCGACGGGCGGCGGGGCGAGAGCCCCGAGCAGGTCGCGGCCCGGGCCGACCGGGTGCTGGCGGACGTGGAACCGCTGCTGGACGATCCGGACGCCGCCGATGTGGTGCTCGTCGCGCACGGGCACTTCCTGCGGGTCCTGGCCGCCCGGCGGCTCGGTCTGCCGCCCGCGGCGGGCGCGCTGTTCGTCCTGGACACCGCCTCGCTCGCCCGGCTGGGCGCCGAGCACGGCCGCCCCGCGATCACCGCCTGGAACGTCACCGTCCCGGAAGCCGCCCCCGTCGCGCGGAAGTTCGCACCGGTGCCCGCCGCACCCTGACGCGGGACGGCGGGGCCCGGCGGCCGGGGCGGGATCAGTGCACGCGGACGTCCTCCAGCCGGACCGACCCCACCAGGGGCGCCGGGATCCGGTGACCGCTCTCGTCGCGGCCGTAGATCATCCGGGTGGTGGGGACCACCAGGCCGGAGAATTCCTGGTGACCGGAGACGTAGTGGACCGCGGGCGTGCTCCCGGTGGCCCGCACCTCGTGGTCGCGCCGGCGGACGAGGCCGTCGGAGTCGACGTACAGGATCTGTTCGGGGCCGAGTGCGGCCATGTGGGCCGGGAAGAGCACACGCAGCCGACGGAACCTCTCCCCGTTCTCCGACCAGGGGCCGATCTCCTCGGTGCGCACGCCGGGGAAGGTGAGCGAGGCCGGTTCCGCCAGGCAGGTCCACATGGCACCGGCGCAGAAGTGCACCGGTTGGCGGCGGGCCCACGGAGTCGACGGGTCCTGGCCCGCGAGAGGGGCGCGTGGACCGGTCGGTTCCCCGGTCCCGGTCCCGGTCCCGGTCCCGGTCCTGGTGCCGTCCACGACTTCCAGCGCGACCCGGCCGACGGTGACCGGCGCGCGGTGGTCGGCGTTCGGGAACGGCTTCTGGGTGACGGACCGCCGTCGCAGGTCGACCGTGACCTCGGCGTCGTTGAGGACGCCCTGTCGCCCCCTCGGCCCCCACAGGGCGCCGCCGAGGAACTGGCGCGCGGTGATGCGCCGGACTTCCCTCCAGCGGGCGCGCCCGCCGTGGGCGTCGAGGACGGTGGTGAGCAGGTCGGGCACGGTGGTTCTCCTGGTGCTGGCCTCCGGCCCGTCGGCCGCGGCCGGGTCGGCTGGTCGGCGTCCTGTGTGGCGCACGACCAGCTTCCCCGGGGCGAGTGGACACTTTGTGGTCCGGTTTGTGGACCTCTTGTTGACCCGCCGGGATGGGTCGCCGGGTGTCCGGCCGGACACCCGGCGACCCGTTGCCGCTCAGTGCTGGGTGCCCGCCGCCCACAGCACGGCGCCGCCCGGGGAGAGGATGGTGACGTTGCCGTCGGCCTGGACCACCAGTCGCGCGCCCGGGTTCCCGGCCGTCCCGGACGACCACGCGGTCCGGTCGTCCCTGGTGTAGACGACGAAGTGGCCGTCGTCCTGGAAGACGGCCCGGTAGCCCCGGCCCTGGGTGTGCGAGGACCAGCGGACCGTGCCGTTCTCGTCGGTGATCACCAGGTCGCCGTCCGTGCGCATGGTGATGGTCATGCGGTCGGACGCCCAGTGCTCGCCGGGGCCGAGAACGCTGGTGGCGGTGACCACCCGGGTGCCCCACTGGCGCGGGGCGGCCCCCGGCCCGGCGGTCGGGGCCGCCTTCACGGGCGTGACCGCCTTGACGGGTGCGGCGGCGGCCTTGACCGGTGTGGCCGCCTTGACGGGGGTGGCCGCCTTGACCGGTGCGGTCCGCGTGCTCCTCGTCGTGGTGGCGGCCCCTGACGACCTGGCCGTCGAGGTCCCGTCCGCCGACGACCGGGCGGTCGAGGACCGGTCCGCCGACGGCTTCGCCGCGGCGGCCGCCGTCGACGCCTTGACGACCGCGGCGGGCTTCTCGGCCGAGGCCGCCCGGCCGGTCGCGTGTGCGCCGGTGGCGGCCGAGCCGACGGCGTGGCCGTGGTCCCCGGTGGCCAAAGCACCGACCCCGGCGCCCAGCACTCCGACGGGCCCCAGCACGGTCCGTCCGCTGCCGGCCGGCGGAGCGATCAGGGGGCTGCCGGTCCGGCCCGGGTACGGCCGCACGCCCTGGCCGGGCGGGGTGATCCCGGACGCGGCGACCCGCGGGCCGAGCACCGTGCCCTCGTCCTCCACCCCAGCCGTCGTGCCGGTCGTGCCGGTGCGCCGGGTCCCGGACGCCGTCGCCGGACCGGTCTGCGGCTGCGGGACGACCGGGGCGGCCGTGCCCTGCGCCGGGTCCTGCAACGGCACGACACTCGTCTGCCCGTCGGGACGGGAGGCCCCGTCCGCGCCCGGCGACTGAGAGGCGACCGGGACCTGCCGGCCGAGCCCCTCGTAGTCGGCCTTGCCGCCGCCGTGGTGGGCGACGAACGGTAGGGAGCTCAGCACCGCGCCCGCGAAGGCGGCGGCCACCAGCAGGGGCTTGCCCGCCCCGCGGCCGGTGCCGCCACCGCCGCGGCCGGCGGGCGTCGAGCCGGTACGGCCGTTGCCGGCGACCGCGCCCGGCAGACCCTGCTCCGTCGGCCCGTCGACGTCGGCCGCCGGGGACGGACCGCGGCCGGCCAGGTGCGGCCGGCGGCCGCCGGGACGGCCGGGCTCGGATGCCTGCCGCACCGCCGGGGAGGCGGCCGCGCCCGCGGCGGCGATCCTGGTGGACAGGGCGGCGCCGGAGACCGGGCGGGCGCCCTGGGCGACCGTGCCGCGCGCGGACTCCGCGGTGGGCGCGCCCGATCGGGGATCCTCCGCCGAGGGCAGCGCCACGGCGCGTCGGATCCTGCGTGGCTCGGCCGCCGGTGCGGCCGCCGTGTCCGGCGGCGCGCCGGAGGACGCCGAGTACCTCGATGACATCCGTGCTCCTTCACATGAACTTGTCGGGGGAACCGTCCTTCCCCCGGCGCACCGCGCGGGCGCGGTCCGGCGGAGGGGACGGGGGCTGGGTGAGCGCCGGTCACACGGGCGGCGCGCCGTGCGGGAGTTCGGCCAGCACGCCGAGCAGACCGCTGTGCCGGGCGGGCCGGACGCGGCGGTCGCCTGCGAGGGCGGGCGGTTCGTCGGCCAGGGCCGTCAGCCGCTCCAGGACCGGGACGTCGGAGGGGTCGAGCCGGCCCGGCACGGCCGGCGGCGCGCCCGGCGCGAGTTCGCGCAGCAGCACCACGGAGGCTCCCGCGCGTTCGCGCACCTCCAGCACCCGCAGTCGGGTGCCCGGGCCGAACACCACCTCGTCCGACTCTTCCGCGCCGGCGTCCGCCAGCGCCCCGGTCCTGCGGCCGGTCGCCGACCAGATCAGATAGTGGTCCTCCGGCACCGCGGGATACCCCTGGTCCAGGGCGCGGGCGCCGACCGGTGCGGCGGCGCCGAGCTCCTCGCCGGGCAGCAGCATCCTGGTTCCCTCGTCGAACACGTCCGCCGTCCGGACGGCCGCGCCCCGGAAGGACGGCAGCCTGCGCAGCCCCGAGGCGAGGCAGGCGAGGTAGGCCAGCGCGCCCGCGTCCCGGACCTCGAGGGCGGTCGTGAGGCCCCGCTCGGCCAACCCGCCGTCCCGCGCGCCCAGATAGGCGTACACGGCGGTGAGGTCGGCGGACAGCTCGTCGTCGCCCTGGCCGGCCGAGCGGAGCCCGGGGAGCCGGGTCAGCGCGCGCTGGACCTCACTGGCGTACCGCTCCCAGTCGGCGCCGAGGTGGGAGCGCAGGAGCTGCCGCTCCGGGCCGGTGCTGCGGTGGGAGGGCGGGACGGGGACGTAGGAGACCTCCTGGAGGACCGGCGCGGGGACGGCCCGTTGCGGGACGGGGGCCCGCGTCGCCGCCGGGCCGGCCGCACCCGGCTCCTCCTCGTCCTCCGCCGTGCGCGAGGCCGGGGCGCCGTCGGTGTCCGGTGTCGTCGCAGGTGACGGCTGGGAGGCACTGCCGAGGCCGGCGCCGAGGTCGGCGTCCGTCGAGGTGAACAGGGGCGCGAAGCGCTCCGGTTCGGTCACCGGCCCGGCCGGCTCGGGCAGCACCGGGGCGGGCGGCGGCCACTGTCCGGCGGGGGGCGCGGCGGCGGTTCCCGGCGCGTCGGGCGGCCAGGGTGCGGGCGCGGCCGGCGGGTGCGGCAGCGGTCCCCGCGCCGGGTGTTCCGGCAGTGCCGGCGGCTGCGGTGACGAGAGCCGGGTCCGCGGGGTGTGCTCCTCGGGCTCCTCGAACACGGTGGGCGCCGCCGGGGGAGCGGAGGGCGGTTCGGGCGTCGGAGCGGGCGCCTGCGAGGGAGGGCCGGACACGGGGGCGGGGGCGGGTTCGGTACCGGGTACGGGTTCGGGTAGCGGTTCGGGCACAGGCGCGGGTGCGGGTGCGGAACCGGCGGGTGCGGGGCCGGGTGCGGGTGCGGGCACCTGGGGCGCCGGGTGGCCCGCGTCCGGGTGTGACGCTGCCGCGTACGTCGCCGGGGCGGGTGGCTGCTGACCGTGAGTCTCGGGGGTGTGCGTCTCCGCGCCGTACGGCTCTTCCGGGTGGGTCGCTGCCGCGTGTGCCGTGCCCTCGGGGGCCCCGGAGTGCCCGGTGTGCGGGGCATGCCGGTGGTGCGTCAGCGCGTGGTCGCTCGGGCCGGCTCCGCCGGTCGTGGAGACGTACTGCACGGGCGGTGCGATCGGCGCGGGCGACACCGCGGGCCCGGTCGCCAGCGCGGCGGCCGGCGCCTGCGCGGCGGCCGGCGCCTGCGCGGCGGCCGGCGCCTGCGCGGCGGCCGGCGCCTGCGCGGCGGCCGGCGCCTGCGCGTGGCCGGTGTACGGCGCCCCGGCGTCCGGGACGCCGGCCTGCGGAGCCGCGCCGCCCGCCGCCGGCACGGCGAGGACATGGGCGGCCGAGGTCTCCTCCGCCGCGTCGGAGCGCCAGCCGTTGGGCGCCAGCACCATGCCGTGCCGTACCGCGAGCCGGCGCAGCGTCCGCATCCCGTTGGCGCCCGTGTTGCCGTGCACCTGGATCATGGCCCGTTCACGGACCTCGTCCTCCAGCGAACCGAACAGGCGCTCGAGGGCGGGCCACAGCGAGTCGTCGAGGGCCCGTCCAGGCACTCCGAGGCCGATCGCCACCACGTCGCCGTCGGCGGCCCGCGCGGTGGGCGGGGGCTGGTCCCCCCGGCGACCCACCCACAGACCCGTCCAGGTCAGGACGGTCTGCCAGCGGTCGTCCAGCAGGAAGACACCCGGCTCGGGTCCTTCCTCCAGGCCGGGGGCCGGGGCCCGCCAGGACCCCATGCGCAGCTCCCCGGGACCGCCGTCCCCGGCCGGCACGCAGGTGACGCTCTCCACGTACGGTTCCCAGGCCGGGGCGCCGTCGCGGCCCACGAGCAGGGTCCGGGCGGCCCCGGTCAGCGGGTCGTCCTCCAGCAGCACGGGCAGGCCGCCGGCGACCTCCACCTCCAGGCCCAGCGCGTCCGCCGTCTCCTGGCCCACCGTCAGCAGGTCGCGGCCGTCGGCCGGAAGCAGCCGCAGGGCCTCGCGGGCCCGGCCGGGCAGGGCCGCCAGCACGCTCGCCAAGGCGTCGGCGCCGACCGGAGGAGCGCCGGGCGCGCCCACCAGCAGCTGGGGCCTGGCGGGGTCCACGGGAACGGCGTAGCCGATGCCGTCCGGCGCCCCGGCGGGGACGCCGGCGGGCTGGACGAGCAGTCCGGCCGGGACCGCCTGGACCAGGTGGTCCTCGGCCACCTCGGCGTCCACCCGGGTCAGGTGGCCCTCCCAGTCGGGCACCGGGAAGCGGGCCCCGAGCCGCCGGGGCACCGCTCCCGGCGCGAAGTGCCACCAGCCGCCCGGCGTGGCCCGGCCGTCGGGCGAGAACAGGGTGCCGCCGGGCACGACGACGGCCGGCCCGCTCGCCGCCACGACCTCCAGCCCCCAGTCCTCGCACAGCCGGCGGGCGGGCGAGGGCGCGGACGCGCGGTCCACCGCGCCCTGGGACATCACCAGCCGCAGCAGGGGTACGCCCTTCGCCCGCAGTTCGCCCATGACGGGGGCGAGCCGCCGGGCGAACGCGTCGAGTTCGTCGTCCGTGGGCACCGCGGCGACCAGTACCGTGGCCTGCCCGTCGGGGCCCGCCGCCAGCGAGGAGGCTGCGTCGGCGAGCCGACCGGAGACACGTGCGTCACCCCGGTGCACCACGTGCACCCCGTCGACGTCCGTCACGGCGAAGGGCTCGGCGCCGAACGCGGCGTCGGGCGAGGCGGGACCGTGAGCGGGCGGACCGCCGGGCTGCCGGCGGCCGGTCCTGCGGCTCATCGGCCGGCCCGGGTCGGCCGGCCGGCGAGCGGCGTCCGACACGTGTGACCGGGACCGCCCGCACGGAACATGCGGCGCGTCCGCGCGTCAGGCCGCTCCGCGACGCGCGGACGCGCCCGGTGACCCGGACCGACAGGAACGATCATGGTCGGCTCAACTCGCCTTCATCTGCTGGTAATCCGGTCCGCGCCTGCACGGTTCGCGGACACCTCGGCCACCGACGACGGGCACGCGCCCGTCGCGGCGGGCCGACGGGGGGCCGGCCGTCCGGCCGGTTCGGTCGGGAGGGGCGGCCCCTTGACACATGTGCTCGGAGAAACGTTACAGGCCGTCGGAAGACAAGTGGTGCGCCCAGTCGAGGGATTTGCCGAACCGACACCCGGGACACCTCGAAACATGTGCCGGTACGGTGATGTGTGCACACCTGACGGGCGGTGCGCGACCGGCACGATACCGTGCGCGTCTACGATACGTGCACCTCGCGGCAGTTGACGGCGACAGACGACGGAGGCCCGGTGACTCCCAGGTATCTCAGACGGACCCGGAGACGTTCTCCGGGTCCGCGCGGTGGCGCCGGCGCGATGGCGTCGGCCGCCGCGCTGCTGCTGTGCGCGGCGGTGGCCCCGGCCGCCGCCGCGCCCGCCTCACCCGGTGCCTCGCCCGCTCCCTCGTCCTCGGCGGGTGCGCTGAGGCTTCCGGTCGTCCCCGCACGCCTCGGCGCCATGGCGACGGCGTGCACCGGGGGTTCCGGCACCGTCATGACCCAGGTCCCGTGGGCCCAGCGCCTGCTCGGCCTGGGCCGGGCCGGTCTGCTCACCGACGGCGCGGGCGTCACGGTCGGGGTCGTCGACACGGGCGTCTCGACCAAGGCGGCCGCGCTGTCCGGCCGCGTCACGGCCCGGCCGGACGCGGGCTCGGACTGCGTGGGGCACGGCACCTTCGTCGCCGGGCTGATCGCCGCCGCGCCGCGGTCGGGGGTGGGCTTCGCCGGTGTGGCGCCCGGCGCGCGGATCTTCGCCGCCCGCGGCACCGACGCGACCGGCACCGCCGACGCGTCGACGGTCGCGCGCGGGATCAGGGCGGCGGTGGACGCCGGCTGCCGGGTCGTCACGGTGTCGGCGGCACTGGCGGCGAACAGTTCCGCGCTGTCCTCCGCCGTGCGCTACGCCACCGCGCACGACGTGCTGCTGGTCGCCCCCGCCGTCCCGGACGACACCTCCGCCGGCCGGGACCGGACGTCCTCCGCCACGCCGTTCTGGCCGGCCGCCGCGCCGGGCGTGCTGTCGGTGGTCGACTTCGGCGTCGACGGCAAGCACCCCGACGGCGCGCTCCAGCCCCTGGAGCCGGACCTGGCGGCCCCGGGCGACCGGGTGAGCGGCATCGGACCGGCCGGCGACGGCCACTTCGTGGGCAGCGGGGCCTCCTTCGCGGCCGCCTACGTCGCCGGGGCCGCCGCCCTGGTCCGGGCCTACCGCCCCGGCCTGACCGCCGCGCAGACCGCCGACCGCCTGGAGCGCACCGGCTACCCCGCCGACGTGCCGCGCCTTGACGTCGACGGCGCGCTCACCGGCGTTCTCTCCCCGGCCCCCGCCACCGAGCCGCCGGCCGCCACCGCCTTCCACGCGATCGCGGCCGTCCACGACGGCGGCACGGTCCGCCGGGCCGGCGCGCTGACCGCCGGGTGCGCCGCCCTGGCACTGGCCCTGGCGGCGACGACGGCGCTGCGCCGCAGGGCCCGCGCCGGCACGGGCGAGCACGCCTGAGGGGCCGCCCACCCCACGGGCCCTCCTCGTCCCGGATCGGCGGACTCCCGCGGTAGCCGGAGGAGGTGCCGCGCGTCGTCCTCCTGCCGCGGCCCGGGCCGCCGTCCCGCGCAGGAGCGATCGGGTCAGCGTCGCGCGAAGTGAACGAGCACGCGGCCGGTGTTGCCGTCCTTGACCTCGACCCTTTCGTAGAGCCGCGCGATGTGCTTCTGCTCGAGGAAGGCCAGCACCCTGGCCCTGAGCTGCCCGGTCCCCTTGCCGGGGATGATCTCGGCGACCGGCTCGCCCGACTGGTGCGCGCGGAAGATGAACTGACGTAGCGCCAGCTCGATGTCCCGGTTGTTCCGGAACAGCGGGTGCAGGTCCAGGCTCAGCAACGTGTGGCTCCTCGGTCATGCGAAGGTGTGTACGTCCTGAGACACGTTAGCGGTCCTTTCGAACACCGTGACGGCCTCAGGGTCCCGACCGGCCCTCAGCATTCCGGCGACGGCGGGGTCATGAGCTGTCGGGCGTGCCGGCGAGAACCACCGGGCCCCGCACCGGGCGGTGGGCGCCACCACCGTGCTCGGCGCCGGCGGCCCCGTCCGTGGGCACCGAGGACGGTGCCGTGATCCGGGGCAGGGCCTCGCCGGAGCGGGCGGCGCCGCTCGGGGTGCGGCGGCGTCCGAGGCCGGCATGACCGCTCGGCAGCCGTTCACCGAGCGGCCGGGGACCACGAACCGGGGCGACCGGCCGGGTGTGGTTCGTCGTGGCCGGACGGAGCGCCCGCCCACGGCCTCCGTGGCGATGGGGCGTACGACGTCCGAGTCGTCCGGGGCGGGCGACGCCGGCCAGGCCGGTTCGGGCGGTACCGGAGGTGTGCGGCCGGCGACGGCCGGACGGCCGCGGGGCAGGCGTGCGGGACCGGCCGCGGTCCGGTGGGTACGGCGCGGCACGGTCCAGCCGAGTCCGGTCATCGATGCCTCCGCACGGACGGGTTGCCCACGGACGGGTTGCCGAGGTCATGTGTCATGTCGTCGCGGCAACCCTGCTCCGGCGGGTCCGCGCCGGGCATCGGTCAAGTGACTGCTCCCCGGCCGGTGGCCCCGACCGGGTGTGCGCCGCAGGGGTGCGGGGTGCGGGGGCCGAGGGTGCGGGGTTCCGGGGTGCGGGGACTCGGGGTGGGGTGGAGCGGCGTCCGGGGACGGCTCACGCTGACGGTTCGCTTACGGGGGGAGCGAACCGACCGACGGCGTACGGGAACGCCGTGCGTGAGCCGTCCCGGTGCCGGGCCCGCGGGGGTTCGGGCCGGACCGTGGAATGCGCGGGCCGCCACGGACGTACGGGTGGCTCCCGGCCGCGTCCCGCGCCGACCGGATGAAACCGGCCGGGTGCGAACGGGGCGCGTGTGTGTCATTGGACCAGACGTCCGTGTCCGTCGTCCAAGACGGTTCCGGCATCGCCCGATGCGGGAACGGCATCAGTGCCGGCCGCGTCCGTGCCGCCCCGGACCACCGGACGGCCGTTCCGTCCGATGGGCAGGGGCGGCGGCCGTGCCCTCGCGCGCCCGCCGGAACACCCGGCCACCGCGGGATCGGCACGGCGGCCCCGGGCGGTTGGAGAGGTGGCGGTCGGCCGCCTGGCGGGGGTGACTCCCAAGGTGTTGACCACGGCGTCGATCTCCTCGACGCCGGCGACGCCCAGGTGCTCTCCAGGCGGGCCGGGGCCTCGGGACGGACGCCCGGCGGCGCGGTCCCGTACCAGGACGGCCAGGCCCGGCGGCACGGGCTGGTATCGCGCGGCGCGGTCCCGTACCAGGGCGGCGCGGCCCCGTACCAGGGCGGCGCGGCGCGGTGTCAGGGTGTGTGCGGGTCCGTCTCCGCGTCGGGGCCCGTGACGAGTGCCGTCTGGATCTGGGTCGTGCGGCGGCGGGTGACGTACAGGCCCCGGCCCGGCGGCAGGGTGCGGGGCTTGACACCGAAGACGTGGCCCTCCGACGGCGGGCAGGACATCAGCAGTCCGGGTGAGTTGACCTCCAGCACGCGCCGCACCAGGGGATCGTTGGCGCCGCGCAGGGCACCGGCCGCCGCCCGGGCCAGGATCACGTGCACGCCGACCTCGTAGCCCAGCGGCAGGTGCTCCAGGAGCGGATCGAGCGGGGTCTGCATCGGCTGGGCGACCAGGTCGTAGTCGTCCACCAGGACGAACAGCCGGGGGCCCTGCCACCAGTCGGCCAGCCGCATCCGGGCGGGCGAGATGTCCGGTCCCGGGGTGCGCTCCCGCAGGGCCCGGCCCACGCCGGTGATCTGCTCGCGCAGTTGGTCCACCGAGACGGCGTGCCCCAGCCGGTACTCCTCCGGCACCGCTTCCACCAGTTGGCGCCGGTAGTCGACGACCAGGATGCGGGCCTCCTCGGGGGTGAAGGTCCGCACGATGTGCCGGGCCGTCAACCGCAGGAAGTTCGTCTTGCCGACCTCGCTGTCACCGAACAGCACCAGGTGCGGCGTCTCGGAGAAGTCGTGCCAGGCGGTGCCCAGTTCGGTCTCCTCCACGCCGAGCGGGAACCGGAAGCGGCGCTCGGGGGCGACGGGCGGCAGATCGCGCGCGTCCAGCCGGGTCGGCAGCATCCGCACCGCCGGAGCGCCCGGCCCCGGCCAGCTCTCGGCGACCGCCGCCACCAGGTCGCCCACCCCGTCGGCGAGGTCGTCGGCGCGTTCCACCCCGTCGATACGGGGCAGCGCCGCCAGGTAGTGCAGCTTGCTCTCCATGGTCAGACCGCGTCCCGGGGAGCGGGGCACGCTGCCCGCCTTGCGGATGTCGACGACCGAGTCCATGGCGTCGCCCATGCGCAGCTCGAGCTTGGTGCCGGCCTGGTCGCGGATCGCGGCGGTCAGCTCCACCCAGCGGGAGGCGGTGACCATCAGGTGGACGCCGTAGTTCAGCCCGCGCGCGGCGATCTGGCCCAGCGCGGCGACGTCGTCCTGGAAGTCCTGGCGGACGGTCGACCAGCCGTCGACGACGAGGAACACGTCCCCGTGCGCCTCCTCGGGGAACTCGCCGGCCGCCCGGCGGCGGCGCAGCGTGGCCATGGAGTCGAAGCCGTGCTCCAGGAACATCCGCTCGCGCCGGGCCAGCAGCGAGGTGATCTCGGCGAGGGTACGGGCCACCCGCTCGGTGTCCAGCCGGGTCGCGACCGAGCCCACGTGCGGCAGTCCGGCCAGCCCGGCCAGGGTGCCGCCGCCGAAGTCCAGGCAGTAGAACTGCACCTCGCGCGGCGTGTGGGTGAGCGCCAGCGCCGTGACGAGGGTGCGCACCAGGGTGGACTTCCCGCTCTGCGGACCGCCGGCGACGCCTATGTGCCCGCCCGCGCCGGACAGGTCCACCGTCAGCAGGTCGCGCTTCTGCTCGAAGGGCCGGTCGACGACCCCCACGGGCACCCGCAGCGCGCCGCGTCCCGCCCAGTCCGCGGTGGTCAGCCCGTACACCGGGTCCGGCGACAGCGGCGGCAGCAACCGGTCCAGGGTCGGCGACTGGGCCAGCGGCGGCAGCCACACCTGGTGCGCGGGCGGCCCGGAGTCCCGCAGCCGCTCCAGCGCGACCGACAGCAGCGACGGAGTGTCCTCCTCGCTCTCCGCCCCCTCGGCCGGCGGCTGCTCCCCGGCGCCCGGCGGCAACTCGCGCTCGGCCACCCGCTCCCCGGTGAAGGCCACCACCTGGCCGGCCACCCGCTCCTGCACGAGGGCGCCGGAGCGCTCGCGGTACCCGCCGGAGACGTAGGCGGCGCGGAACCGGGTCAGCGGCTCGGTGCCGCTCTTGAGGAACCCGGCGCCGGGCTGCGAGGGCAGCTCGTAGGCGTCCGGCACGCCGAGCACGCCCCGGCTCTCCATCGCCGAGAACGTGCGCAGCCCGATCCGGTACGACAGATGGCTCTCCAACTGGTGCATACGTCCCTCGTCCAGGCGCTGCGAGGCCAGCAGCAGGTGCACGCCCAGCGAGCGGCCGAGCCGGCCGATCATCACGAACAGCTCCATGAACTCGCGGTGCGCGGAGAGCAGTTCGCTGAACTCGTCGACCACCACGAACAGGCTGGGCAGCGGCGCCAGCGGAGCGCCGGCGGCACGCGCCCTCTCGTACTCCAGCGCGGAGGTGTAGTTGCCGGCCGCGCGCAGCAGCTCCTGACGGCGGATCAGCTCGCCGTGCAGGGCGTCCTGCATGCGGGAGACCAGCGCCGCCTCCTCCGCCAGGTTGGTGATGACCGCGGAGGTGTGCGGCAGCCGGTCCAGACCGAGGAAGGTCGCGCCGCCCTTGAAGTCGACCAGCACGAAGTTCAGGGACTCCGAGGAGTGGCCGAGCGCCAGCGCCAGCACCAGCGTGCGCAGCAGTTCGCTCTTGCCGGAGCCGGTCGCGCCGATCAGCATGCCGTGCGGCCCCATGCCGCCCTCCGCGGACTCCTTGATGTCCAGCTCGACGGGGCGTCCGTCGCCGCCGACCGCGATGGGCACGCGCAACCGGCGCCCCGCCGAGGCGCCGCGCCGCTCCCAGTACGTCTTCGGGTCGTGCCGGCGCAGGTCGGCGATGCCGAGCAGGGTGGTGAGCTCCACGTCGGTGGCGAGCGGCTGGGCCGCCTCCGAGGTGACGCCGGTGCGCATCGGGGCCAGCACCGCGGCCAGCGCCCGCGCGGAGACCGGTCCCAGCCGGTCGGCGCGGCCCAGCGCGGTCGTCGACTCCTTGCGGCTGCGGTCGGTGCGCACCAGCCGCACCTCGCCGTCCTCGACGTGCAGGCGCAGCGTGGTGCGGCCCGGCCGCCAGGGCAGCTCGCCCGACAGGTCCAGCGTGACGGTGTTGCGAAAGCCCGCACGGGCCAGGCGGTGGCCGGAGGGCAACCGGCCGCCGTCGACCACGATCACCGTGAACGGCTCCTCCCGGCTCGCGACGGCGCCGGCCTCGAACGGCGGCCGGTCGGCGAAGTCCTCGCCGAGCAGCGCCTCCAGTTCGCCGGCGGCGGAGGTGAACAGCCGTACCGGGCCCGCCCCGTCGGTCTCCACCGGGTGGTGGGCGTGCGGCAGCCACTTCGCCCAGTCCCACTCCCCGGCCCGCTCGGCGGAGACACAGAAGACGATCGACAGCTCCTGCGGGGAGTGCGCCACCGCGAGCTGGGCGATCAGGGCCCGCGCGGTGTCCAGCACCTCCGCCCGCCCGCCGCGCAGCAGCACCCGCGCCCACGCCGGGAGGAAGATCGCGATGGGCTGGTCGGGAACGGTGGAGTAGGCGTTGACGAAGGCGCGCAGGGCGTGTGCGCTCAGCGGGTCGAGGTCCTCCACCGGCTTGTTCGCATTGGTGGTCAGCCGCATGGCCAGGCGCTGTTCGCCGACCGCGAGCCGCACCTCGCCGAAGTCCTGGTCGGACGGGCGGCGCTCCCACAGCCGAGTGGTGCGCGCCAGCGCCCACAGGGCCGTGGGCCTCGGGTGCCGCCAGGCCAGCGCGCTCTGCTGCTCGACCACCGCCGCCCTGACCTTGCGGCGGGCCCCGCCGAGGTAGCGCAGGTAGTCCCGGCGGGCCCCCTTGAGCTTCCGCCGGCGTTCCGCGCCGCCGCGCATCGACTGCCCGAGCAGCATGGAGACCATCGCCAGCGCCATCACGCCGACCACCACGTACGTCATCGGGCTGGAGGACTGGCCGGGCCGCACGTACAGCAGCACCATGGCGCCCGACATCATGGCCATCGGCAGGTACGTCAGCATCCCGGCGCCGCCGTCCGGCGTCTGCTCGGACATCACCGGCGGCTCCTGGAGCACCATCTCGCCCTCGGGCATGTCGGGTCCCCGGCGCCGGGCCGGCCTGCGGAAGAAAACCACGCTCAACGGATGACGTCCTTCTCGAGGAGGTGCGAAGCCCCGCACGTCACATGCTCCGCCCGCGGGGTGTGCGTACGGGCGGGTGTGCGAACGGAGGGCGCGTGAACGGCGGGTGTGCCGGGCGACATGCGGGGCCCTGGCGCCGTACGGCGACACCTGTGAGACTATCGGGCACCACCAGGGTCGCCAACAGTGGTCCGTCGCACACCGGTTGGCCGCACACCGGCTTCCGGTTCCAGGACCCCGGGTTCCGGCGACCGGTTTTCCCCCGCTGACCGCCGACAGGCGCCGGTCCGGGGACCCTGTCGGCCCCGAGCAGCGTCAGCCGCCGAAGAGGTGTGAACACATATGAGTGAAGGATCCGTCGCGGGCGTGTGCCGGGTGACGATACGGGCCCCGGAGAAGATCCTCGACCTGGCCGTGCCCGCCGACATCCCGCTCGCCGACCTGCTCCCGGTCGTCGTCGTCCAGGCCGGCGAACAACTGGAGGAAGCCGGACTGGAGCACGGCGGCTGGGTGCTGCAACGCATCGGCGGCGAACCGCTGGACGGCGAACAGAGCCTGGACGCCCACGACGTGCGCGACGGCGAGGTGCTGCTGCTGCGCCCGGAGGCCGAGGCACTGCCCGCGGTGCGCCACGACGACCTGGTCGACGCCGTCGCCGGCACGGTCCGCGAACTGCCGCACGCCTGGACGCCCGCGACGGCCCGCTGGACACTCCGGCTGATGACCGCCGCCGCGCTGGTGGCCTGCCTCGTCGTGCTGGCGCTGCCGGGCGATGCGGTGTCCCGGGCCGCGCTGGCGGCCGGTGCGGCGCTGCTGGCCCTGGCCGGCGCGGGTGCGGCGGCCAGGGCCATGGACGACCCGCCCGGCGGGGTGGTGCTGGGCCTGGGCGCCGGTCTCCTGCTGGGGCTGGCCGGCGTCCTGCTGACCGGAGACCCCTGGACCTCCCCGGGCGATCCCGCCCTGGCCGGCGCGCATCTGCTGGCGGGCTCGGCGGCGGCCGGGATCGGCACCGCCCTTGCTCTGACCGTGGTCTCCGCCCACGTCGTCGTCTTCGCCTCCGCCACCGCGGTGTGCGTGGCCGGCGTCCTGGGCGGGGTGCTGATGGCCGCACTGGACGTGCCGTTCTCCGCCGCGGCCGGCGCCGTCGCGGTGGCCGCCGTCGTCTTCGGGGCGTTCGTGCCCCGCATCGCCTTCTCCCTGTCCGGTCTGCGGCTGCCGCCGCTGCCCACCACCCCCGAGCAGCTCCAGGAGGGCATCGAGCCGCACGAGGGCGAGGACATCGCGCGCCGGGCCGCGGCCACCGACCGCTGGATGACCGGCCTCTACCTGGCGGCGGGCGCCGTGTGCGCGCTCTGCATGGCCGGCCTGGCCCGCCGGCCCGAACCCCCGCAACTGGTCACCTGCGCCCTGCTGGCACTGCTGCTGTTCCTGCACGGGCGCAGCCTCGGCACGGCCTGGCAACGGCTGGCGCTGGCGGTGCCGGCCCTGCTCGGGCCCCTGCTCGCGGCCGTCTGGCTGGCCGCCCACCGGGACGGCGGCGCGCGCCCGGCGGTCGCGGCCGCCCTGCTGCTCGGCGCGGTGGGCCTGGCCGTCGCCTCCTGGACCGTGCCCGGCCGCCGCGTGCTGCCCCACTGGGGGCGCGCAGGCGACCTGCTCCAGTCCGTGACGGCCTTCGCGCTGCTGCCCGCCGTGCTGTGGAGCCTCGGCGTGTACCAGGTGCTGCGCTCGGCCAACGGCTGACCGGCGAACGGAGAGCTACGTCATGCAGAACCGACGCGACCAGGTCCAGGCACACCGCTTCGTCGTCTCCCGGCTGACCAGCGGCCTGCTGCGCGCCGACCCCGACCTGCCCGAACCGCCCACCCGCCGCACCGACCGGGGCGTCGCCTTCGGCGCCGTCCTCGCGGCCGTGCTCGCCGTCGGCTCCCTGGTCTACGGGCTCATCAGCCCCGGCGGCGCCACCGGCTGGCGCGACGGCCGGACCCTGGTCGTGGAGCGGGGCACCGGCACCCGCTACCTGTTCGACGGCGACCGGCTGCGCCCGGTGCGCAACTACGCCTCGGCCCGCCTGCTGGTCGGCGCGGACCTGACGACCGACACGGTCTCCGCCGCCTCCCTGCACGGCACCGCGCACGGCGACCCGGTCGGCATCGAGGGCGCCCCCGACGACCTGCCCCCCGCCGCCCCGTCCGGCTCCGGGGCCTGGCAGGTGTGCGCGGGGACGCGGCCCAGCGACTCCGGTGGCCGTACCGGCACCACCACCCTGCTCGTCGACTCCGGCCCGTCCGGCGACGCCGTGCCGGCCGGTGTGCTCGTACGCGAGACCGGGGGCGACCTGTTCCTGGCGTGGCACGGCGCCCGTTTCCGGCTGGCCGCCGGGCAGGCCACCGCCGCCGCCCTGGGCTACGGGGCGGCCGACCCGCTGCCGGTCTCCGCCGCCTTCCTCGACGCGGTGCCGGCGGGCGCCGACCTCGCCGCGCCCCGGGTCGAGGGCCAGGGCGCGGCGGGCCCGGACGTGGACGGCGCGGCCACCCGGATCGGCCAGGTCTTCGTCGTCCGCACACCCGGTTCAGCCCAGCAGTACTACCTGCTGCTGCGCTCGGGCCTGACCCCCGTCACCACCACCCAGGCGGCCCTGCTGCTCGGCGCGTCCGACACCCGGGCGAGGGCCTACGGCGGCAAGGCCCCGCAGGCCCTCGCCCTGTCCCCGAACACCCTCGAGGGCATGCCGGCGCCGAAGGGTCTCACCGACGAGGCGGCCGGTGTGGAGCGGTCCGGCACGGCGATGCCCGCCGCGCCGCCGGCCCTCGCGCAGCCGCGGAGCGACCAGGACCTGTGCGTGCGGCTCACGCCGAAGGGCGACGCGGGCACCGGCGTCGCCCTGGTCACCGAGGACTCCTCGGCCGTCGCGGCCGGGGCCACCGCCCCCGGCCGGGCCCTGGCCCCCGCCTGCCTGGCGGTGGACGCCGTCTCGGTGCCCGCCTCGGGCGGCGCCCTGGTACGGGCACTGGACAGCTCGGGCGCGAGCATGGGCGACACCACGTATCTGGTGACCGACACCGGCCGCAAGTACCGCATCGCCTCCGCGGACGCCGCGACGGCGCTCGGCTACGACCCGAAGCGGGCGCGGCAACTGCCCTTCCCGCTCCTCGACATGCTGCCCACCGGACCCGACCTGTCCCCGGAGGCGGCCCAGGAGGGGCGCAGCGAGGCCGCCGACGGGGGCCGGTGCGCCGGAGGGAACGGAGCGTCCTGACACATGTGTTGCCCCGCCGGTCCCGCCGGGGCAACACATCCGGCGCCCATGACCACTTGGCGGTTCACACCTGCATGCGCAGAGCGCATCGCCCCATGCGTCACACAGATGACCACGTATCACTTGTCGCCGCGGAGGTGGCATGATTAGCATCGCGACGAAACGACCGGATCGGTTCTGACAGGTCGTCCGATGCGCCGGCCCAAGCCGGGCACACGTACACACACGTATTCCGCACGTCTCACGGCGTACTCGGCCACGGCGACGGCGTGACCCCTCACTCGATTCGCCGACGGATCGGAAGGCAGCGACACGATGAGCACTCCCAGCAGCGGGCAGACGCAGCAGTCGTCCACCGCCACCTACAGCCAGGCCATCCAGAGCCTGGAGGGCGCCAGGAGCCAGATGACCCTGATCCAGGGGGACGTCCAGCAGGCGAAGGCGACCCTCCAGGCGCACTACCAGGGCGAGGACGGCCGCGCCTACGCGCGGGTCATGGACACCTGGCTGAGCGAGGTGGACCGCATCAAGCGCACCTGCGAGGCCATGGAGAACCAGCTCGGCAACAGCATGCAGTCCTCCAACAGCGCGCAGGCCGGCGCCGTCCAGGCCGTGGTCGACGGGGACGGACACCTGACGGCGTTCGGATCCGACGTCGAGAACGGCGCCTACACGGTCATGAAGGGCGCCTGACCCGCACGGCGCCCGACCCGCCACCCGCCCCTCGTTCCGCACCCCGACCAAGGAGACCACCATGGGCGCCGCAGAAGACGGCATCTACATCGACCACGGCCAGGCGATGACCTTCGCCGAGGAGATGATGCACCAGACCACGCGCATCAGCGGCGTGGTGAACCAGCTCGAGGGCGAACTCGCCGCGATCGTCGGCAACTGGCTGGGCCCCGACCGCGAGGTGTACTACAACAAGGTCCAGCCCACCTGGAACAGCGAGGTCACGGCCCTGTCGACCATCCTCCAGCGGCACGCGCAGACCCTGGACAACATCAGCGACATGTACGCGAAGACCGTGTACCGCAACGCGCAGGGCTTCGAGGAGATCAAGTTCTGACGCCGGCCGACAGCCCGTCACCCCGCCCCGCCGGGAGCCCGCGGCAGGGGCGTGCCACAGCACCGTGTGCCACCGTCGTAGTCGTAGGGGAAGGCAATGCCGGATCTGACCAAGCTGGACGCTTCCCGCCTCCGTACGTTCGCCGAAACGGACGTCCGTGAGGCGGGGGACGAAATCGCCAGGCTGCGCACCTCCGACCAGGAGGGGCAGTCCCTGTACGACATCTCCAACGCGCCGAGCGGACCGTTCGTCCTCGGCGCGATGGCGAGTGACTCCGACACCGCGGGCAAGACCCTGGTGAGCCACACCGTCCAGTCGGCGAAGGCGATCGACGGTGTGCTCAACCACCACCTCACCGCCTTCCGCGACCTGCGGCGGGAGCTCGACGACGTGGTCGACACCATGCTCAAGACGCAGGGGGAGACCCTGGAGCAGGTGGAGGGGGAGAAGTTCCTCTCGGCCATCAAGGGCTACGACGCGGACATGTCCGGCGGTTCGTACGGGTCGAGCAGTTCCACCACCTCAGGTACCCAGGGCTGATCGTCATGGCCGTCGACAACTGGGAACACATCATCAAGCTGCTCACGGGCTGGACGCTGCCCGAGCGCTCCGAGGTGACCGGCGTCAAGGGGGACAGCGGCACCCCCTGGATCAACGTCAAGATCAAGAAGGAGAAGCACCGGAGCAAGAGCCCGCAGGTCGATCTGAACCCCGGCTACGGGGCGACGTTCCAGTTCTTCGTCCAGCACGGCAAATCCGTGGACATGTACACGGCGAACATCGGCTATGTCGGCGATCTGGCGAAGGGGACGACGTACTGGCAGCGCGGCAAGGAGGCGCTGGACCGCATGGTCCACCAGTTCCAGTCGTCCGGGGACCCGTCCGTCCACGGCGGGGACCCCGGCCTCACGGACGGCGTCGACCTGCACTCGTTCAACAAGGCGGCGTACTCCTTCGACCGGGCCGGCTACTTCTTCCGCAACCGCACGGCCGTCCTGAAGAACTGGCTCGACGCGCTCGGCGCCGAGAACGCGGCGTGGAAGGGCACCGCCGCGGACGTGTTCCGCGACCTGATCACAGACCTGCACGACAAGTACGACCACTACACGACCCAGTTGAGGCCGCCCGGCTTCACCCCCGCGAACACGTCGGTGGTCACCGGCACCCAGGCCTGGACGCTGCACGGCGACAACCTGATCGGCGCCCAGAACGACCTGCACGCCGCTTACACCGACCTGGCCAGGCAGTTCGACGACTTCTACTGGCGCCGGGGCCGCGGCATCACCGTGACCTCGGCGGACGGCAACAGCCGCTCCCACGTCCCGCCGGCCGAGCCGACGAGCGTCCTCGACGAGCTCATGTGGGACATCCAGTGGTTCATCATGCAGTACAACCACCCGAACGTCGCCTACACCACGACGAGGTACAACTGGGGCATCTCGTCGGAGACGATCACCAGCTGGCATCCGAAGCCCGGCTTCTCCGCCAACACGGCCTGGGGAAACCTGAAGGACCAGAGCACCTGGTCGGGCCTCGCCAACGAGGCGATCAACCGGTGGACCAACAACCTCCAGGCGAACCTCGACGAACCGGCCCACCAGTCCGTCACCGACCTGGGCAACAAGTGGACCCAGGTCCTCGACTCCGGCCGCGACACCCGCTTCGCCTTCGAGGACATCCCCTCCGTCAGCCTCGCCGACAGACTGGCCAAGGAGCAGGCGGAGAAGGAGCAGGAGGACGCGCGGCGGCAGGCCGAGGAGGCCGCGAAGGAGGCGAAGCAGCAGCAGGAGGACGCGGCTCGGCAGGCCAAGGAACAGGCCGACGAGTTCGAGAAGGGCGTCTCCACCCTGACGAGCGGCGGCCCGGACCTGGGCGGCGCCTACCCGGCGGACGACGGCTTCCAGGTCACCTCCACCGACGCCGGCACACCGCGGTCGCTCACCTCCGCGGACGGCGGGCTCGCCGACGTGCCGACGCCGAGCCCGTCGACCCTCGCGAGCGGCCTGCCCACGGTCGGCGGTCCGGACGCCTTCACCACGGACACCTCCGTCGGCACCCCGGCCACGCTCGCCGCGACCGGGGCGGGCCTGAACTCCCTGCTCGACGGCGTCCCGGCGGCCGGCATCCCGTCGGCCACCGACCTCGCGGCGGGCACGCCCTCGGCCGGCGACCCGTCGGCGGGCACGCCCTCGGCCACCGACCTCGCGGCGGGCACGCCCTCGGCCACCGGCGTCCCGGTGGCCGGCGTCCCCACCGTGCCCGACCTGTCGACCCTGGTCTCCTCGCCGGACACGGCCGGCGCCGCGGGACCCACCGGTCCCGACGCGGCCGTCACGTCGACGAGCGAGAGCGGAACGCCCCTGTCGATCCCGTCCCTCACCGGCCTGATCCCGGGCGCCACCACGACCGGGCCGGTCAAGACCGGCCCCGACGGCAGCACCACCGCGGCCACCGCCGGCGGCGGCCTGGTCACACAGTTCCCGGACGGCGGCTCCGTACAGGTCGGCCCGGACGGGACGGTGACGACCACGTCGCAGGACGGCGTCACGACGACGAGCACCCTGGATCCCGGACAGGTGCTGACCAACCCGGACGGCTCGACTGTCTCACTGGACCCGGACGGCGGGGTGACCACGCACCTGGCGGACGGCTCGTCGTACACCTCCCACCCGGACGGCAGCGTCACGACCACCGATCCGGACGGCGCTTCGGTGACGCAGTTCCCCAACGGCGTGACCGAGACGGTCGGCCCGGACGGGCAGACCCACTTCACCAACCCCGACGGCAGCGTCACCACCCAGAACCCCGACGGCACGGTGAGCACCGTCTTCCCCGACGGCAGCACGGCGACGGTCGATCCCGACACGGGCACGGTCACCACCCTCACGCCGGACGGCCAGACCGTCTCCACCCATCTGGACCCCGGCCAGAGCCTGGTGAACCCCGACGGCTCCACCACGGCCATCGCCCCCGACGGCTCGATCACCACCACCCTGCCCGACGGCGGCACCTACACACTGCACCCGGACGGCACGGTCACCACGACCGGCCCGGACGGGACGACCACCACGACCGGCCCGGACGGGACGACCACCACGACCGGCCCGGCCGGCGCCCTCACCGAGCTCCCCGGCCCGGTGAACCCGCCCACCGCCTCCAGCGGCTTCGGCGGTCCCGGCACCCTGACCACCCTGACGCCGGACGGCGCCACGACCGTGCACTACCCCAGCGGCACCACCGCCACCACGGGCACGGACGGTTTCACCACCACCGCCTTCCCCGACGGCAGCAGCACCATCAGCGGTCCGGACGGGCAGTTCCAGACGCTGCCGAGCCCCGACACGGCCGGCCTCGGCGACGGGACGGACGCGCTCGGCGACGGATCGGCCGGCTCCGAACAGGCCCAGGCCCTCGGCGGGCCGGGAGCGGACGCCGGCCGGACCGCGACGGCCGCGGCCGGCCAGGGCGCCGACCCCGGCCTGGCGGGCCTGCTCTCGCCGATGATGATGATGTCGGGCATGGGCCGCATGGGCCAGGGCGGGCAGAACAAGGAACAGGAGCGGATCCGCGAGGTCTACGGCGACGACGAGTCCGACGGGGCCTTCTTCCACACCCAGCAGGTGGGCCGCCCGGGTGCCCAGCAGGAGCCGGAGCCCGACCTCTACGAGGAGGAGGAAGAGGATTCCGAGGAACTGCTCAGCCGGCCGAGACGGGATCAGGGAGCCGGCTACGCCCGCCCGTCCACACAGAGCGGGTCCGGCCGTCCGGACGACGGCGGCGACGTCTGGGGCACCGAGGAGGGCGGTCTGCCCGCCTCGATCGGACGGTGACCGCGACCGGCGCGCACCGGACGTCCCCGTGACCCCCGCTTCCCCCGTCGTCGTCCGCATCCCCCGCTTCCCCGTCGTCATCCGTATCCCGTCGTACACCCCCCTGTGAGGAGGGACCGTGAAAGAGACGTTCGAGCAGCACATCCAGCAGGCTCTGTCCGAGTTCACCCAGCACCGCGAGACCCTGGCCCGGGTGCGGGGCGAGATGGCGTCGCTGTCGGCGACGGTGCGGTCCAAGGACCGCGTGGTGGAGGTGACGGTCGGCGCCCAGGGCGAGGTCACGGCACTGCGCTTCCTCAACAACAAGCACCAGGCGATGTCCGGTCAGAAGCTGGCCGCCAGTGTGCTCGACGCCCTCATGCAAGCCCGTCAGGACGTGCTGTCGAGGGCGACGGCCCTGTTCGGCTCCGTCTCCGGGATCGGCTCCGGCATCGTGGGCGCCGACCCGGAGGAGTTCGACCTGGACCGGCTGCTGGACGCGGCCGGCGCGACCGCCCGCCCGGACGGGACCCGGGCCGCCGACGCGTCCGCCGCCCGCCGCACCGGAGGCTCCCGTGGCTGAGGACCAGGTGTTCGCCGCCCAGCCCGATTCGGTCGTGCACGGCGGCGACGTCACCGACCGGATCAGCGAGATCCTGCACCGCCTCTCCAACGACTTCGCCGACCGGACCTCGTGGGACGCCGGCAGGCCCCCGTGGGGCGTCGGGCAGCTCGGCACCGTCTTCGCCAAGCAGTACGTCCAGCCGCACAGCGAACTGCGGGACGCCGTCTCGGCGCTGGCGGCCGCCATGCTGGGCGCGGCGTCGAAGACCCTGACGTCGGGGCTGGACTTCTCCCGGTCCCAGAGCGACGCCGTTCACACGATCGAGAACAACGGGCGGCGGTAGCGCGTGGACCTGTCCCCGGGGTCGCCGCTGGGCAACCTGCTGAAGTTCCTCACCGGCATGGAGTGGCCCGACCTGGACCAGGCGGCGATGCACCAGCGCGTCGTGCAGCCCCACGTCGACCTGCAGCGGGACCTGCACGAGTTGCAGAGTCTGATCGCACAGGTCACGAAGTCGGTGGAGGGCGCGGTCGAGGGTGCCTGGAGTGACGCGTACTCCCAGGCGATGGCGACCTTCGGCGCGGGTGCGGGGGCGGACCAGATCAAGGCCCTGGTGGACACGGCGGACCAGCTCGCCCGGTACGGGCAGAAGACCCAGGCGGACGCCGAGTACTACAAGAACGTCATCATCATCCAGCTCAACCTGTTCCTGGTCGAGTGGTCGCTGATCATGGCGATGGCGGTGTGGAACCCGATCGGCGCGGCGATCGAGCAGGCGGTGCTGCGGGCCGCCTACCGGGCGATCCTGCGCAGCCTGCTGTTCCGGTTCCTGATCGCTCTGGCGGAGCAGGAGGTGCTGAACGTCGGGCTGGCCGCGGCCACGCACGAGTTCGCCAAGTGGCTGACCGAGCGGCACGGTTACACGCTGGAGGACTCCGACGAACTGCTGGCGCAGGCGGTCGGGTTCGGGGCGTTGCAGGGTGTGTTCGGCGCGTTCGTGCCGTTCGTGGGCGGGGCGCTGGGCGGGCTTCTGGGCAAGGCGTTCGGGCGGGACGCGGCCGGGGCGGTGCGCGGTGCGGTGGACGCGGCGCTGGCGCAGGCGGAGCGGGTCAGGGCGGCCGGGCGGGATCTGGCGGAGGAGGCGGCCGGTTCGGCGGTGAAGCCGGTGGCCACGGACTTCGGCCGGGATCTGGCGGGCCGGACGGCCGACCTGGCCCGAGCCCTGCGCGAGGGCCGGGTCGACGCGGCGGGTGAGGCGTGGTTCGCCGACCTCGGGGACATCTTCGCCCGGGGTCTGGGCGGGTTGATGGAGGCCGGTGCGGCGCGGCGGCTGGGCGAGGAGTGGGCGCGGGCGTTCGCGCGTTCCTTCGGCACCCGGGGCATGGAGGCGGCGCTGGCGGTGCCGTTGCGGGCGCTGCCGTGGAACGCGGGGGCGCTGCGGCGGGCGCTGTCGGAGGACGTGGCGCGGGCGTTCGCGCCGGACTTCGGGCGCAAGGTCGCCTCCCTGGCGGGTGAGGCGGCGCTGTGGGGCGGCGCGATGAACCTGGCGGAGGGCACCTACAACGCGATCACCCTGGGCGAGTTCACCACTTCGTCGGCCACGTTCACCTCCGGCGCCTTCGGCGCGCTGATCGGGCACGCGGGCGCGCACCTCGGGGCCAAGGCGGGCTGGAAGGTGCGTTCGGCGCTGGGGCTGGGCAGGACGCCGCCCGTGTCCGCCGCGGGCACGGGCGCCGGTGCGGGGCCGGGCGCGGGCAGTGGCGACGGTGCCGGTGTGGGAAGGGGCGGTGTGAACGCGCCGCCGGGGCCGGACCACCCGCTGATGCGGCCGGCCGCCGACCTGCGCTTCACCCCGCCCCGCACCACCTCCGACGGCCTGCCCTCGTACTACCGCCCCGCCCCGGACGCGCACCTCCCGGCCGCCACCGCACGGGCCACCGCGCACGGCGGCCCGTCCGCTCACGCGGGCGCCGACGCTCACGCGGGCGCCGGTGCGCATGCGGTCGCGCACCCGGACGCGGGCCTCCCGGCCCCCGCCGCGGCGGCCGGTCACGCGGTGGGCGGCGGCCGGGACGGCGTGGTCGCGACCGGGCCGTCGGCGCGTTGGGAGGAGTTCCAGCGGCAGCGGGACGCGGCGTACCACGACCGGCTGGCGGCGGCGGAGGCGACGCGGCGGGCGGCGGAGGGCCTGCCGGACGGCCGGCTCGACGCGGCGCGGGAGGAGTTCGCGCGTCAGGACCTGTTCGGCGGCAGGCATCTGCCGCAGGACGAGACGGCCCACGAGCAGGTGCTGGACGCCTATCGCACCCATGTCCGGGAAAGGTTCGAGGCCCTCGCCCGGCAGGCGGGCGGCTTCGACCGGGTCACGCCCGAGCAGCGGCAGCGGGTGCTGGAGCAGGCGGACGCGGACGTGCCGCGGATGTGGGAACAGGTGGCGCGGCGCCGGCGTCACGAGGAGTCTTTCCAGGAGCGGTTCGAGCAGGCGGTGGACGAGTACCGCCGTCAGGACCTGTACGGCGGCCGGTACCTGCCCGACGGTGGCCCGGCCCCCGCCGCGCACGGGAACCTGACCGTGCAGGAGCGGCGGATCCGGCAGCAGGAGGCACTTCAGGAGGCGTGGGAAGGACGCCCGCCGGTCTCGCTGGAGCAGTTGCGCACGCGGCTGGAGGCGGTGCACCGGCAGGCGGTCGACGAACTCCACCGGGCCTCCGGCGGCCCGGACACGGCCGCCGCGCGGCGGGAGCTGGAGGCGCGCATCGCCCGGATGCACGACGAACTGCCGCGGCGCGTCCACGAACTGGCCGACCGCGAGAGACACGTCCGACAGGGGCTGGACGCCTTCGACGACTTCGCCGGTCAGCTGGCGGGCATCGGCCGCGAGCCCGCCGATCCGGCCGTGCTCGAACAGGCCCGGGAGGGCCTGGCCGAGGATCTGCGCACCGCGCACACCACCCTGCGCGAACAGCACGGTGATCCGGGAGTCTTCGAGGCCCGCCGGCAGCAGCACCTGCGCGAGGCGAGCGGCGACCGCGCGCTGCTGCAGCGCCTGGAGTACACGCAGGTCCGGCACGAGCGGATGCGCCAGGCACGCGAGTTGCTGGACCGGGCGATGGACGCGTTCGAGGACGACCTCGCGGTCGGCACGCCGCTGGGCGAGGCCGGACGCGAGCGGCTGGCCCGGGCCTGGGACAAGGACGTCGAACAAGCCGTCGACGCCGACTGGTTCGGCCACCAGGACCACCACGACTTCCGCCGCCCCCCACGAGTGGAGACCCGGAGCACCGAAGACACCGGCACGCCCCTCCCGCCCCCCGCCGGTCGCACGACGGGGCAGGCCCGGTCCTTCCAGGAGGCGCTGGACGCCCTGCACTCCGCCCTGCCCCGGCGCATGGCCCACGAGGCGGAACGCCAGACGGTCATGGAGCGGGCCGGCCGCGACTTCCACGACCTCGCCGGGCACCCCGACAGCCTCGCCCACCACTACCAGGTCGACGACCACGCCCTCGAACAGCTCGGCGCGGACTTCCGCGAGGAGACCCTGCGCGTCCACGACAGGATCCAGTCCGAAGCGGACCCCGCCCTCCGACGCGCCGGCGAGGACGAGATCACCGCCTGGCTCCGCCACGAGGCCCGTCACGAGAACGCCTTCCACCAGGCCTTCACCACCGCACGCGACACCCCGCCGCCCCAGTCCCGCCCCGCTTCCGACACCGCCCCCGGCGCCGGCGGCCCGCGCCCCGTCACGCAGAGCGGCCCCGTCACGGAGACCGGCCCCGTGACGGAGACCGGCCCCGTCACGCAGAGCGGTGCCGCCACGCCCCCGTCCGGTACGCCCGCGCGTCCGGTGCCCACCGCCTCCGACCCCGCCGAGCTCGGCCCGACCACCCGGTCCGAGTCGCGGACCCAGGAACGGACCCGGGAAGGGTTCCCGACGGCGGACGCCCGCCGGGCCGGCCCGGCGGACCGTACGGTCGGGGACGTGGCGGACCGTACGGTCGGGGACGTGGCGGGGCAGCGGACGGTCTTGGTGGCCGAGGACCGGGCGGCCGGCCGCGCCGCCGCCGAGGACGCCTACTCCGTCCTGTCCGGCGCGCCCGTCAGGACCGAGTCGGCGGCCTCCCGCCTCACCGACGCCCCCGGCGCCACCCACGCGGCCGCGACCGACACCACCGGTGGCGGCAGCACGGTCGCCACCGCGACCGACACCACCACCGGTGGCGGCGGCGAGGCCACCACCACGGCCGGCGCGGTGCCCGGGGCGCGGGGCCGGTGGCAGGAGCTGACGGCGCGGGACGCCGCCGGGGCGAGCCTGGTGCAGGTGCACGTCCGCAGCGAGCTTCGGCGGCTGGGAGACGTGGCGGCCGGGCCCCTGTCCGCCACCGTGGCACAGGGCTACGACCGACTCGACCCGGCCTGGGACTCGCACCCCGTGCAGCGGCGGGCGGCCGCGATCGCACACTGGATCCGCACCGGTGAGCGCCTCTCCCCGCCCAGCCGGTGGCAGGAGCTGACCCGGAACGACCCGGACCAGGCGAGCCGGCTGTGGTCGCTGGCCGGGCTCGAACTCCAGCGCGCGCAGTTCCCGACGATGTCGCTGACGACCCGGGCCGTCGCACACGCCTACGACGGGCTGGACGACGCCTGGCACACCCGGCCCCTGGGGGACCGGGTCGCCGCCCTCGCGCACCGCATCCGCACCGGCGCCGATCCGTCCCCCTCCGCACCGACCCCGTCGATGCCGGGACGGCAGCGGGTGCGGCTGGACCGCGGCCGGGCACACCTGCTGGAACTGACCGTCCGGGCCGAACTCGCCGCCGCGGGCCACCCCGCCCAGGACCTGCCGCCCGGACGAGCGCTCGTGCGCCACTACCTCCTCGACCCCGCCTGGCACGCCACGTCACCCGGCCACCAGGCCGCCGCCGTCGCCCAGTGGCTCCGCACGGGAGTGCGCCCCGCCCCGCCCGCGACCGTGTCCGGCCCCGCGCTCCCCGCCACCGGGACGGCCGCGAGCGTGGCCGGCCCCGCGCCGCTCACCACCGAGGCGTCCGCCGCCGGCGCCCGCTCCACCCGCCCGGCCGGCGAGGACGACCGCTTCCTGGTCGAGGAGGTCCTGCGCGAGCACCGCCGTCTCGACCCCGACGGCGTCGTGCCCCTCCCCACCCCCGCCGACATCCGCGCCGCCGCCGGCCTCCTGCCCGAGGGACCCGGGCACGTCCCGCTGCGCCGACGGGGCGAGGAGATCGCGCAGTTCCTCCTCGGCGGTGAGGCGGTCAGGGTCCGCGGCGGCGCCAAGGGCGTCGAGAGCGAACTCCTGCGCCCGCTCATCGTGGCCCCCGGCCCCCTGGTCCCGTACGGCACGCCGCCGGCGACCCATCCGTCGGTCGCCTCGGTGGCGATGGAGACCAGCCTGGTCCAGGAGGACGCGGACCGGCGGTTGCACCTCTCCGACGGGACGGGCGGCGGCCAGGGGAGAACGGTCGACATCTGGATCCCCGAGGACGACCGGACGGGGACCGGCGACGTGGCCGTGCACACGGAGCCGGTGGCCGGCGGGTCCGGGAGCACCGGCCTCCCCGGCGACGAGCCGACGGCGGCGGCGTACCAGGCGGATCAGGCGGCCCGGGCGGAGCCGCGCGCCTTCGAGGCGGCGGTGCGGGAGGAGCCGCTGCTCGACGGGCTGGACCCCCGAACGGTGCGGCGCGCCCTGCGGGTGTACGAGCGGCACGTTCCCGGGCGGCTGCTCGTCGGGACGGACCCGGACACCGTCGCACAGCGCGAGAGGCGCACGCGCGACGTGCGTGACATCGCGCTCGCGCTGGTGAGCGGCGGCCTCCCGGCGGCCGAGGCGAAGGCGCTGGAACTGGCCCGGACCGGTGGCGACGCCGAGGACCCGGCCCTCCTCGACGCCGGAGCCGTCCGCCGGTTCGCGGGCCTGCCGGGCGGCGCCCTGGGCTGGGAGATCGAGGACCGGCACCTGCTCGCCTACGACGGCCCCCGCCTGAACAAGGGAACGGTCCTGGTCAAGGGGCACGGGCTGGAGATCCAGGTCGAGCAGCACCCGTTCCAGCGCCTGCACGACGGCCGGCTGGTCGCGAGCGCGAGCAGGGCACGGCGGGAGACCCCCCAGGGCGCCGCCGCCCCCGTGCTGGAGCCGTACGAGATCGCGGAGGTCGTGTCCCAGCCGCACCGGGTGCTGCCCGGCGAGGGACGCCCGCCGCTGGAAGACGGCATGTACTGGACGCACACGCTCCGGGCGCGGCTGACGCGCGCGGACGCCGAGCGCCGCCCCGTGCCCCTCGCTCGGCTCTTCCCCGAGTCCGAGGGGTGGGAGGTGACACCGCACGGCCGCCGGGTGTCGATCGCTCCGGTGGCCGACGGCGAGACGGACTCGGCCTACCCGCAGTACACCGCCGGAGTCCCGATCGACGGCGGCAACATCTTCCTGGACTTCGTCGAGGCGAACATCCGGCAGGACATGGGCTGGCAGAAGGACGTCGCCGCCGCGGGGAGGACGTTCGGCGCCCGGGTCGCGGCCCTCTTCGCCGGCCGGCTGAGCGGCACGCCGGCCGACGTCAGCCACCTGCCGTTCATGAAGTCGCTGCCGGGCGTCGAAGAGGTGTGGTTCTACTCGCGTCTGCTGTTCATGCACGCGGTGGCCATTCCGATGCAGCGGCGCTACGTGCCGAACATGCTGGTCAAGGGGATGCTCTGGGCCGCGCTGCGCACACCCTTCGCGGACCTGCGCGCGGGGCTGCGGCCGCGGACCCGCGCGTTCCTCGAACAGTCCGCCGAGGAGATCCGGGGGCTCCTGCTGCGCTCGATGCAGGAGGCCCTCGCCGGCCACGCCCGTCGCGGCGGATGGCCGCCGGCGGATCTGAGCGGGATCCTGCGCGACACGACGTGGAGCGGCCTGCCCGTCGACGAGTACGTGACCGCGGCGCTGCGGGGCGAGACGTCCAGGGGATCGCAGGTCAGCCAGAACGAGACCGTGGGCATGGACGACTACTACGGTCTGGACACCGACGACGGCCGACTGCCCGTGGGCCTCGCGCTGCTGGAGATACGTGCCTTCCGGAGCAGGGACGCCTCGGCCCGCCAGATACAGCAGGACATGCTGGACACACGCGCCGTGCTGGCGGGCGTGTACACCCGGGCGGTGCGAATGGCGGGTTCCGCGCCGGACGTGGGAGGGGCCATCGGCCGTATCGTCCGCAGTCCGCTGGGCCCGCGCTTGTCGGCCGTGGTGTCGGCGTTCGCGCAGACACCCGCCGGCCGCTCCGAACCGTTCATGGGCCCTTCCGCGCGCGCCCTGCTCCTGGAGGCCGCCGGAGCGTTCCTGGCGGGCGGCCGCCTCGCTCCCTTCGTGGTCACCGAACTCCGCGCCGCGGCCGCCGGACTGCAGGAGTACGCCGGCAGCGCACCGCAGGGCCAGCCGGTCCAGCAGATGTCCGTGGTGGCCTCCGCCGCGCTCGGCGTCGCGGCGGAACTGGAGGGGCTCTCGGCGAGCCGTGCCGGCGACCGCACCGCGCGGGGCGCGGGCGGTGCGACGCAGTGGCACGCGTACAACGGGGGCGCCGGACCGCTGTCGGCGGACACGGTCCCGGACCAGGAACCGGAACCGCGCACCGGGGAGTCGGCCCCTGCCGAACTGATCGAGGTGCCGAACCCGAGCACGGCGCTGAGCAGCCCGGAGACCCCCGTACCGCTCCGGCAGGAGGGGCGGTGGCTGTCCGGCACGCCGCTGCTCGCGGGACCCGGCCGGCTGCTGGGGCACGACTTCCGGACCGCGGGACCCGCCGTGGGACCGCTCGACGTCACCGGCTTCCACGTGGCCAGGCCGGCCGGCCCGCAGGGCGGGATGACCCAGGAACGGATGACCGCCCCCTGGCACGTCTCCACCTTCCTCCTCCCCTACGTCGTCCTGCTCGACAGCACGCAGGAGCGGCTGCGCGTGCGGACGGCCGGCGGCCCCGCCGATCTGGAACACGCGGAGTTCGCGCGGCTCTTCGCCGCGCACCTCGCCGCACACGCGCGGCAACTGCGCCCGGCCGCCCCGGTCGTGCTGCTGCTCGCGGGAGGCGGCGGCCCGGACCTGACGCTGCCCCGGCTGGTGGCCGCCTGGACGGGCCGCGAGGTGTGGACGCACTCCGGAGCCGTCGGCGTGCTGCCGGACCCGCGGGCCTCGCGCATCGTCGTCGTCGGCGGCGACGCCACACGGCCCGAGGGCCAGTGGATCCGGACCCTGCCCGAGGACCTGCGCCCGGTCGCGCGGCCCACGTACGACGGGCCGGCGCTGCCCGGCCCGGTCCCGGAGGAGTGGATCCCCGACCTGGGCGGGCAGCTGTTCGCCGGCGCCTCCGTCCAGCACCACACCGTGGTCGACCACCTGAACCGGCCCATCGGCCGGGCGTCCTTCAACGCGGTGGACTGGGCGAGCTGGGGAGGCGCCATGCGGCAGCGCCCCCTGCCCCTGGCGGAGCACTACCTCACCGGCCGCACGGCCGGTCCCCTCTTCTACCTGCGCACCGTGCCCCAGCGCCGACTTCCGTGGAAGACGGAGACGCCGGACGCGTCGCCCTACTACCTCATCGCGCACGGAACCGAGACCGATGTCAGGCTGCACCGCGGCCGCTCCGGCGACGCGTTCGTCAGCGGCACCACCATGGGGCGGTGGGTGAGGCGCCGGCCCAGCCTGGAACGGCGCCGTCCGACGGATCCGATCGTGCTGCTGTCGTGCTCCACCGGCGGTCCGACCACGGCGCCCCGGGGGAACGTCGCGCAGCAGGTGGCGGACGAGACCGGGCGCACCGTGTACGCGCCGACCGGCAAGGTCCGGGTCGACTTCAGCGTGGAGGACACCCGCGACGGCTACCTGGGCGAATGGCTGGTGTTCCACCCCGGCCGCCCGCGGGACTGGCAGCGGTACGCCGTCGGCCGCGTGGTCGCTCCCCCGTTCCCGGCGCGACCGGTTGTCGGTGGCACGGGGAATCCGGCCGCCTCCGGCGACCCCTCCGGTGCGGCGGAGGCGACCGGGGGCGGGCAGGCGGCCCGGGAGGAGACAGCCCTCGCAGGACCGTCCGGCACCGCACGGGAGGGCGCCGGAACCTCCCGGCAGCCGTCGACCGCCGACGCGTTCGCCGCTGCGGTGCGGGAGGAACCGCTGCTGGAGGGGCTGGATCCGGGTGAGGTGCGCCCGGCGATGGAGATCCAGCGGCTGCACGATCCCGCGCCCGTGCTGGTCGGTACGGATCCGGAGACGGCCGCGCTGCGGGAGCGGCGGGTGCGCGATCTGGGAGGGATCGCCCGGGCGCTGCGGGAGCACGGTGAGGACGAGGCGCACCGCACGGCGCGGCAACGGGCCGCGGAGGCGGATGTCGCCGGGGACGGCCGCGCCGGACTGCCCGGGGGCGCCCCGCCGCGAAGGCAGCAGTCCGCCGGGCCGGCGGGACAGGCCGGGCAGGCGGCGGTCCAGCAGAACCTCAAGGACCGCGTCGAGGACGCGCTGCGGGGTGTGGCCGGCGCGTCCGCCCGGGCGGGCCAGGTGCTCCGGGTGGTGGAGGCGGCCGCCCGGGCCGAGGGGTCCTGGCACGAGGAGTGGCCGGTCGAGCAGGTGGCCAAGGTGGTGGCGCTGCGGTCGTGGACGGTGCAGGGGCACGGGGCGACGATCGAGGCGCTGACCCGGCCGGGCCGTCTGCACGTGGCCGAGGCGGCCGCCGCCAGGCCGCCGCTGGCCGAGCTGCTGCACCGGCACCCGACGCTGCTGGAGGTGCTGACCGGGGCGGACACCATGCTGGAGTCGATCTCCGCCCAGCACGACAGCGTCCTCACCGCCTACTACAACCGGCCCTCGTTCGTCGAGGGCCTGCTGACGGAGCAGAACGGGCGGCGTCCCCTGGTCGAGGCGATCGACGGCCGCCACTACTCCGTCCGGTTCCTGCTCAGCACACCCGGTCTGACCGCGGTCCTGGAGAACCGGGTGCCGCTGATCATGTCCGTGGCCGGTGTGGGGCCCGCGGTGGCGTCCGTCATGCTGAACCCCCGGCTCGCCGCGGCCCTGGTGCAGACGCACAAGCAGCGCGGCGAGGCGTACACCAGGACCTTCGGCACGGAGTGGGCCCTGAACCAGGCCCTGCGCGACGCCCGCGACATCGACGACGGCGCACTGCTCGCACTGCTCGGCGACCTCGAACTGCGACGCGAGCTGCAGCAACACGCCGGCCTGGTCCATGTGCTGGTGAACGCCCCCCGGCTGTTGGCGGCGGCGATGGCCGACCTCGGGGTGATCGACGCCCTGGCGGCGGGCGGACCGGAGTTCGCCGACGTCCTGGAGGACGTCCCCGCCTTCGCCGACCGGCTGGCCGGCCGCACGGAGTGGCTGAGGGCGGCGGCGGAGAACCCGGCCGTGGCCGACGTCCTGTCCCTCGACCCCGGCCGCTTCGACGCGGTGGGCGACGACGAGCTGGAGCAGGCGCTGCGCCGGGCCGTGTCCCCCGTCCCGCCCGGGCCGGGCCAGGCCGTCCAGGCGTCCGCGCCGGACCCGGCAGCCACACCGCTGGAACAGGCCACGGCGGCCGACCCGGCCCTCGCCGCGCTCCTCGCGCACGAGCCGCACCTCACCGGCGTCCTGGAGGGCGACCCGGAGCTGACGGCGACCCTGGTCCGCCGTCCCGGCCTGCTGACCCGTCCCCACCACTTCCGGAGGCTGCTGACCGACCGCGGCGCGCAGCTGCGGCCGGCGGTGCGCGAGGGATCGCCGCTGCTGGCCCCGTACGTGCTGGCGGCCGCGCTGCGCCACACGGTCCTGCGGGAATGGCTGGTCGGCTCCGGCCCGCTGGTCACGGCGCCCGGGAGCGACCTGCGCCGGCGGACAGCGGTGGAGGCCGCGGCCGACGTCGACACGGCCCGGATGCTGTTCGAGACGCCCACCTACGGCCAGTTGCTGCGCTTCTCCCCGGTCATGGTCCGCGTCATCGTCCTGCGCAGGATCTGGCGCGAGCGGCCCACCGACGAGCGGGCCCTGCTGCACGCGTGGCGGTCGGGTTTCGGCATGGCCGCGTACGCCATGGAGGACCTGCCGCGGTTCCTCGAGGTGGTGCTGCGCGACGAGGCCGCGCTGCTGCGCCTCGCGGGCGAGCAGATGAACATGCTGACCAACCTCACCGACCAGTCGATGGCGAACCTGCTGCCGCACGCCGAGCTGGTCAGGGAGCTGGCGGCCAGGCCGTCCGTGGACATCTCCTACCAGCACTGGCGCGCACTGTTCGACAACAAGCCGTTGCTCGAGGCGCTGGGCCAGGACCTCGGTGTCCTGCGCCTGCTGGCGTCGGCGCCCGCGGCGTTCGCCGAGGCGATCGCGCGTCCCGGTTTCGTCGAAGCGCTGCGGAACCCGGAGTTCCGTGCCGCGATCGGCATCGCCGCGGACCGCAGGAAGAACAAGAAGTCCAACTGGGCCGCCCCGCTGATGGCCGCCCTGGTCGACGAGGAGTTCACCGGCAAGCCCACGCTGTCCTCCGAAGGCGTCACGCTGACACCCAGGCGTCTGGCCCTGGGCGGGCTGTGGGCTCTGAGCCCGGAAGCGGACCGGGAGAGGTTCCTCCAGGCCGCGGGCGGTTCCGAGGAGGCGCTGCGGGGGCTGCTGGCCGTCGACGCCGTGGTCCGCCCGAACCGGGACCTGTTCGACGCGGCCAGGAAGAGCACGGCGCTGGGCGCGGCCCTGCACTCCGACGGGGAACTGGTCCCCCTGCTGACGGAGCGCCCGGCACTCCTGCCGCGCCTGCTGGACCGCTCCTCCGGTCTCCTGCTCGCGCTCTCCATCACGCCGGCCGTCACCAGGGCGCTGCGCACCGACGACTCCCTCTACCGGCTGGTGACGGAGGGCGACGACATCGGTCAGCTGATGACCACCCGCCCCCAGTGGGCGGCGTCGCTCGCCGACAACCGCGAGCTGTCCCGGCTCTACCACCTGAACGGGCGCATGTGGGGCGTCGTCCAGTCCAGCACGCTCCTGGAACCGGTGGTGCGGCTCAACGAGTCCGCGGCGCGCGCGTTCGCCGACAACGATCCGGTGGCTCGGGAACTCACGGCCGCCGACGCGGCCCCGCTGCTGCTCGGCCTGGGCGCGCTGGGCGGGGTGCCCGGCGGGGCGGCGGTGGTGGACGCGGCGGTCGGCGGTGTCCGGCTGGTGCGTTGGTTCAAACGGCATCCGCAGGCGGTGGCGGTGTTGGCGGCGGTGCCGCGGGTGGCCGCGGGGATCGCGCAGCATGCCGCGGAGTTCGGTGACGACCGGCTGATCGAGCGGTTCGTGGGGGCCGGGCAGCTGCACGCGGAGCTGGAGGCCCACCCCGGTCAGGTGGGGGTGGTGCTGGGTGACGCCGAGCTGCTGGAGACGGCCCTGCGCGTTCCGGGGGTGGTGGCGGCACTGACCGCCGACCCGGCGGTGGCGCGGCTGTTCAAGCGGCGCCCGGAGGTGCACGGCCTGCTGCGGCAGTGGCCGGGAGGGGCGGACCTGCTGGCGCGGTCGCCGGAGGTGCGCCGGGCGCTGGGCGCGGTGCCGGATCTGGCCGCGGCGCTGGTGGACGAGCCCAACCTGCGGGTGGATCTGGTGCGGGCGCCGTGGACGGTGGGGGTGCTGGAGCGCGACCACCGGATGGTGCGGGACGCGCGCGAGGACAGCGTGCTGTGGCGTGCGGCGGTGGCGAGCCGGACGCTGGGCGAGGCGCTGACGCCGACGATGCGGCGGCGCAGGCTGGCGGGGCTGACCGCCCTGCTGGAGGAGCGGCCCGGGTTCGCGGAGCGCTTCCTCGCCGCGCCGCGGCTGCTGGAGCTGGCGGTGCGCGGCTCGCTCCTGGCGGACGGGCTGCGGCGGCTGATGCGGGAGCGTCCCGCCCTGTTCGAGGAGGGCGCCGAGCAGGAACTGCTCCAGGCGGTCGAAGAGGCCATGGCGCTGGCGTCCGCCACGACCGAGCAGACCGCGGACTTCGCCGCGGCCCGGGACGTGAAGGCCCCGGCTCCCGGCACGGCTGCCGTGAAGGGTGGCGGCGGCCGGGCGGAGACCGTGCGCGGGCCGGGTCCGGAGGCGGTGTGGGCACAGGCGCTGCGGTCGCGTCCGGAGGCGGTGGAACTGCTGCTGGACGTCCGCAACGCCGAGGCGTTGCGGGGCCTGGGGGAGCGGCCCGAGTTCCTGGCGCTGTTGTTGAACTCGGAGATCGCGGACAACGTGGCGGTGGATCCGGGACGGTGGCGCGAATACGCCTTCGGTGACTTCCTGGCCTCCGGCGGGGCGCGGCTGGAGGACTTCGAGGAGGACTTCCAGGCTCATCTGGACCAGGTGGCGGTGGTACTGGAGGGGGACCAGCGGTCGCGGGTGCGTGCGGAGTCGTTGCCGGTGTGGCAGGCGTCGCGCGAGGAGCGGGGCCGGCGGGCGGCGGAGGAGGCCGCGGTGGTCGCGGACCGGCTGGCCGGGCTGAAGGCGAACGAGCCCGGTTCGTGGGTGTTCAGCGGGCGGGTGGTCTTCGCGGAGAAGACCCTGGCGAAGGGCCTGGACGAGGCGGACTTCGAGGCGCTGCGGGGGGTGGCGTCGGCGGGTGCGCGGCCGCGGGAGGCGGTGCACGGGCTGCCGTACGCGCTGCACCAGGGGCTGCACATCCATCTGCGGCGCGGCAGCTGGGGCGCCTCGTTCGTGTTCGTGATCGGCGGGGACGGCCAGGTGGAGGTCCTGGTGACCGGGATCGCCGCCAAGCGGCGGGGCAACGCCTACGTGTGGGGCGGTGGCAACGCCACTCCCGGTGCGCTGGACGCGGGTGTGGTGCACAACCACGAGGCGATGCGGCTGTCCCGGGAGATGCTGGAGCGGGCGCAGGCCCGCCGGACCGCCGCCCCCGCCGCGTCCAGGGGCAAGGGGAAGGCCGGCAGGGGCAAGCGACCGGAGACGGCCGGCGCGGGCGCGGGCGCCGACCGGGCCGTGCCGCGGCCCGGTGGGGACGCGGGCCTGGCGACGCTGGCGACGCTGCTCGCGGAGTACCACGACGCGGCGGGCGCGCAGCATGCCGCGCGGGGTCAGGGTGGCCGCGCGGTGGCGCAGGCGCAGAACAGGCTGCGCCAGGCCGAGCGGGGGCTGCGGGAGCTGGGCCTGCCGGTCAGTGGCGGTTCCGCCCGGGTCATGATGGCCGGTGCCGGGGAATCGCTGGTCGACGGGCTGCGCAAGGCCCACGCGGACGCCCTCCGCGCGGGCCGGCCCGAGACCGCCCGGAAACTGGCCAGGGCGCTGGCGTTCCACGGGGCCGCGGTTCCGGCCGTGGAGCGGGAGGACACCGGTTCCGGCACCCGTGCGGACGGCCCGGCCGCCGACCGGACCGCGGAACACTCGGCCGGGGCCGCCCTCACGCCGCCGTCCGCCTCCGAGGAGGACCTGCGGGCCATCGACTACCTGGGAGCGTCCGAGGAGTTCGAGAGGCGGCTGGCGGACCACATCCTGACGGGCATGCCCGCCGTGGCCGACCACATCCGCGAGCTGACGCGGGCCGCATGGTCGTACGTGTGGCACAACAGCCCCGAACACCTGACGGCGTTCGGGCGCGACACCCGGACGACCCCGGGTGCGGTCGGCACCGACCTGACGGTGCTCGCCCACACGGTGCAGGAGGGCAACCTGCGCGAGCACGTGGCCATGCTGACCGCCCTCGTCGGCGGCACCGGCATCCTCAGCTTCGAACACCCCCCTGAGATCAAGGCGCAGCGGGACGAACGCACGCGGGGCGCCAAGCGCCGCACCGCACAGCGGCCCGAGGAGATACGGCCGCCGTTGAGCGCGGCCGAACGGGCCTTCGCGGTCCGCCGCGGCAAGGACGGCCGGGAGCGGCTGGGCTGGGCACGCGGCGAGGACTACGCCCAGCTGCCCTTCTCCGGACGACTGCACCAGGAGTCGAAGGAGACGGGCGGCCTGGTCAGCACCGGACTCTCCGGAAGCACCTGGAACCTGCTCGCCCTGGCCGAGTACATCGGGGAGCGGACGCAGGTCCCCGTCGACATGCGGCTGGTCCGGCTGGCCGCCGTCGGCGCCCTCGTCGGCGTCGGCCACCACACCATGCACGAGGTCATGCTCACCGCGCGGACGTGGGACCGGGCCCGGGACGGCGCGTACGCGCTGGACTACGACAACGACGTCCGGCGGTACCGGCGCATCCCGCCGCTGACCGAGGAGGAACTCCGCCGCCACGTGGCCGTGGACGGCCTGTTCCCCGACGAGCACGCGCACCCGGCCGACGACGCCGGCACCGCGACGACGGCCCCGGCCGGTCAGGACGGCGCGGCCGCGGAGCAAGCCGGGCAGACCGGTGCGGCGCGGCTCTGGAACGTGCTGCGCAATCCCTTCGTCGGCATGGCGAGCACCGAGAACGCCATGGTGAGCGGCCTGCTGGAGGCCCTGGAGCACGATCCGGGCAACCCGAGGCTGTCGCAGGCGCTGAGCACCTACACCGGCGTCCCGGCGGAGGCGGCCGTGGACCGGGCGGGGACGGCTCCGGTCGACGCCCCCGTCCCCGCCGACGCCCCCGCCCCCGCCGCCGTCCTCGGAACACAGGGGAGCGCCCCGGGGAAGACGCCGGCACGGACCGTCACCGCGCGGGAGACCGGCCGCGCCGGCGACACCGCCCAGGAGCAGGAGCAGGAGCAGGAGCAGGAGCAGGAGCAGGAGCAGGAGCAGGAGCAGGAGCAGGAGCGGGCGCGGTCGCAGGCACAGGCACAGGCACAGGAGCGGCCACAGGAACAGGGCGCACCGGCGGACGCGACGGCGCCGGAGCGCGCCGACGCCGCGCCGCGCGCCCCCTGGTACGCGCTGCACGGCATGCTCGGCGAGGGCGCGGTGCGCGGCGTGGCGACGTGGACCGCGGAGCGGGCCGACCGGGCGGCCGGCCAGGCGCTCGAGGGCCTCGGCGACCCGGCGCTGGCCGCGCACCTGCGGCCGGTGCTCGCCACCGCCCTGCGCACCACCGACCCGACCGCCTGGTCGGACCTGCTGCGCCGGGGCCTGTACCACGCCGTCCCCGCGGGCGGCGGGACACCTGCCCAACTCGTCTGGCTCAGGCCCGTGATCGAGAACATCAGGCCGACCCGCAGCGCCGTCGAGGACGGGGACGTGCGCACCTACGGCGTCCGGTTCGCCGCCAAGTCGGTGGCGACCGAACGGACCGAGTCCGTCGCCGACGCCGTAGCCTTCGGCGTGCTCACGGCCGTCGCCCTGACCTCCGCGGCCGCGTCCGCGGCCGTCCCCGGCGTTCCCGCGCTGCGGGGCGAGGCTGAGAACGCCGTCGTCGGGGGAGCGCACCAGACCGTGATCGCCGGACACGGCAGCATGGTCTCGGAGACCACCGGCTTCGACGCGGACGTCGTCTTCCGGGTGTACGTCGACGGACGGGAGCACGGCACGCTGCGCCCGGTCGACCGGGGCCTGGTGGCCGACTTCCCGGCGGCGCACTCCACGCCCGGCGAGCCCGTCCCCGCCCGAGCCGAACCGCCCGCCCACGACGCCGCCCGCACGACGCCGCCCCGCCTGCACCGCGCGGTCGTCCACGCCCTCGACATGACGCCCGTCGCCCTGTACGTGCAGAGGCGCCTGCTCGACGCCGGGCTGGGCCCGGTCCCGGCGCGGAAGATCATGCAGCGGCTGGAGATCCTGAGCGAGGAGGTCCGCAAACGCGGGCTCACCGCGCTGGGCGCCGGGTACTCCCACCGCGTCGTACGGATCGGAACCGTGCTGCCCGGCCTGGGCACGGACGTCCGGGTCGGCCTGCGGGTGACGGACGTCCGGCTGGAGTACCTCGGCCGGACGCCGCCGGTGAAGATCCGCGAGGACCTGGGCGTGGGGTCGGCGTTCGTCAGCGGCCGGAGCGGCGAGAGCTCCGTCTCGCTCACCGCGGGCGCGAACGTCATGGGTCTGGCGGCCCCCTCGACGCACCTCCCCGGGCACCACGCGGCCGTCGGCGGGCAGTTCCCCATGGCCCTGGTCACCCTCGGTTCGAAGAGCTCCTGGAGCCACAAGGAGACCGTCGGCGTCGGACGGCACACCGTCCTGACCACCACCGAGGACGAGGCCCGCTACCTGGCCGCCCTCGGCGTGCTCGTCGAGCTGTCGTCCCGCTCCCACCCCGGCCTGGCCGACGCCCCCGCCACCGTGGAGCTGACCGCCGACCTCAGCGTCCCCTGGCGCGCGGGGCAGGGCGCGGCCGACTTCGAGGAAGAGGCCCAGGGGCGGGTGCGCAGCCCGGAGGTGCTGTGGACGCTGAACGCCGCCCGGAGCGCCGCGGACCCGATCGCGGGCGGGCCGCACGTACGGCGGCTGCTGGGCATCGCCGAGGTCGCGCCGGACCGCCGGCAGACGCCTCCCGACCGGCTCCCCCCGGCGCCGCGTCCCGAGGAGCCCCTGTACCTGGCCGGCCGGCGCGGACTGCCGCCGCTCGCCGTGGCCGCCGCCCTGCCGGGCTCCGAACGCGTCGTGGACTGCCTGCGCGCCGCCGCCCGCGACCTCGCCCGCCGCACCGGGCTGAGCCGTGCACGCCTGGACGCGCTCGTCGAGCGAATGGAGATGTACGCGGGCCCGGACGCGCTGCTCGGCGACCTGACCGACGCGATCGCCGGCATCAGCCACACCGTGGGCGACGTCGCGTTCGGCGTACGCGTCCGGCTGCTGGACACCGTGCGGGTCACCGCGCACCCCACGACCCTCAACACCCGGGTGTCCACGAGCCGCACGGTGACCGGCGGCACCGGCCGCAGCCTGATCGTGCGCGGCTCCGTGGGCGGCGTCGCCCGCGTGTCCGTGGGCGGCGGGGTGCGCGTCCAGGCGGGCGTCGGCAGGCTCGAGGGCGGCGGCACGTTCCGCTCCGGCACCGGTTTCAGCAACGTCGCGGGCTCGTACGAGCGCGTCGAGACCGAGGGACTGGTCGACCGGCACGTCATCCGGGTCGCCTACGAGGTGTTCCTCGACGCCAAGGGGCACAAGAGGGAGCGGTGGTGGCTGCACCGGCCGGAGCTGACCGCCCACGTCCTCGTGCCGCACCAGGTCGTGCCCCGCAGCCCCGTCAGCGAGGCCGACGCGCAGGCCGCGGGCACGCTGCGCCGCGCCGGCCGCGCCGCGCCGCGAAGCCGTCCGGAGGACGCCCTCGACCTGTCGCTGGGCACGTCCGGCGTCTACCCGACGTTCCTCGACGCGCCGGTGCTGCGCGAGACGGTCGCCGGTCTGTACGCCCGCCTGACCCACGGCGCCGCCCTGCCGCCCGCCGTGGCCGCGCGGCTGACCCCGCGCGCCCTGGCCGCCGACCTGAACGAACTCACCCGCCCCGGCGGGCTGGAGATCGTCCACCGGCTGCCCGGCGGCGAGCACGTCGCCGTGCGACTGGAGCTGACCCCGCTCCGCCCGCGCGTGGAGGAGCCCGCGGGCGCGGTGGAGATCGAGCACTACGCCAAGTCCGCCGTACGGCACACCACGCTGCGGGGCGTCGACCGCGCCGCGCAGATCCTCGGCGGCCCCCAGTTCCAGTTCCGGTACGGCTCCGACTCGGGCGGCGACGTCGAGATCAGCGACGGCCGCACCACGGGCGCCGAGCAGGGACACCACAGCGGTGTGCCCGGCGGCCGCCTCACCGTGGCGGCCTACGCCTCCGCCGAGGTGCACCGGGGCGTCCGCCGCACGACGGACGACGGCGTCATCCACATCACCCGGACCACCGACTCCGGCCCCAAGCGGCTGATCACCGCCGACGGCGGCTGGCGGATCGAACTGGTCAGGTCCCGGGGGAGCGAGAGCCGCGGCAGGGTCCTCGACAGCGTGGAGCGGCACATCACCGTCACGGACCACGTGACCCTGCTCGTCCCCGAACGCCGGATCGACGACGTCCGGCCGGCGGCGGCCGCGGACCGGACGGCGGCCGGGGCGGCCCCCGTCACCCGCCAGTACCTGGGCGGCCTGCTGCCGCGCAACGCCGTGCACGCCGAGGTGCTGCGGGCCGACCGGGTGGCGCGGACGATCGTGGACCGGCTGCGCGCGCACGGTCTGCTGGCCGCCCCGGCCCACGGCGGGCCGCTGCCCGTCGAGCCGCTGCGCCACTGGGCGGAGCGGACGTTCGGCTCACCGGCGCTGGCCGCCGGGTTCGGCGCCACGCTCGGCAACGGGCTCACCGCGTCGTTCGTCCTCCCGGGCTTCGCCGGCGCGCGGCGCGTGGTGTGGGCGCGGGTGCGGGTGGAGGAGGTGGCCCCGGCCCGGTCCGGCGCCCACCGCCCGGAGATCACCCACACCCTGCGCAACGAGGGCGTGCGTGAGGAGAGGACCAGCGAGCGCGGCGGTCACGCGTCCGGTTTCGGCGGCGTGCTCACCGGCCGCGGCGGCATCCATGACGCGCACTCGGGCGAGCAGGGCCATGCCGGTGCCGACCTCTCGGCAGGCTACGCGGTGGGCCGCACGGTGGAGCGGACCCGGTCGGAGAAGGTCCTCGACATCCACCGCACCAGCCCCCGGGACAAGGGAGCCGCACCCGAGGCCAGGGGCGCGCAGGAGATGACGCACCCGTTGCGGTACCTGGTCGAGGTGGGCGTCACCCACCAGTCCGCCGAGGCCGTCCGCCTGCTCTCCGAGGGCGCCTCGCTCGTGGCCGGCGCCGTCGCCCGGACGGTGGGCCTGCGTCCCGCGGCGCTGCCGTGGCCGCGGCCGTTCGACTGGACGGAGTCGGATGTCGTCGACGGCGCCGTCCGGCTGCTCGTCCCCCGTTACCTGACCGAGGAGACGGCCCCCGGGACGTCACCGCGTGCGCCGTTCCGCCGCGCCGTGGGGACCGGTCCGCGCTGGAGCCGGCCGGGCGCCGCCGTTTCGGGGCCGGTCGCCCGACTGGCCGAGAACCTGCACGTCTGGGACGTGCCGGCCGCCGACGCGGTCAGACGCTGGGCCGCCGTCGCCGCCCGGCGTCCCGACACCTACCCGGACCGGGTCCTGCGGGCCGCGGCGGACGGTCCGCGCTCCTCGCGGGAGCGGCCGCGGGAGTGGGACGGGGAACACCTCGCGCCGCCCGTCCGCGCGCTGTACGACCTGCACACCAGCCCCGAGGCGCTGGCCGTCCGCGGTGCCGCGCTGTTCGGGGAGGACGGCCACGCCGTCGCGGTGGACGGCGGTACGGTCCGCGTCCGCCTGGTGGCGACCCGGGTGGAGTTCGGCCCCGAGAGGCAGCAGAAGGCCCGCGTCTACAGGCAGGAGGACGAGGAGCACGAGAGCGCGCAGGAGAGCTTCCGGGGCGTCCACCGCGGCGGCGGCCCGGAGGCCGGCGGCGGTTCGGACGACGTTGCGCTGCTGAACCGCGACCCCTACGAGCGCGGCGTCGCCGGCGAGGACAAGCTCGCCTCGGGCGCGGCCGAGACCGACGAGCACAACAGGGAGGGCGTCAGCCCCTACCGCCACGTCACCCTCGACGTGGACGTCCACCTGCGCGGCCCCCGGGGCACCCTGGTCGTCTCCGTGCCCCGCGGCGTCACCGGCGTGATCCGGATGAAGGACGGCAGGCTGGTGGGCGACCTGGACCGGCTGCTCGCCCCGCTGCTCGCCGCGCGGGACGGCGCCGACGCCGACGCACCCGGGCCCGGGCCCGTGAGGACGGGCGCGACCGGCGTCGCAGCCGCGTCCGCCGGTGCCGGTGCCGGTGCCGTTCCCGCGTCCGCCGCGGCCGGTGCCGTTCCCGTGTCCGCCGCGGCCGGTGCCGTTCCCGTGTCCGCCGCGGCCGGTGCCGTTCCCGTGTCCGCCGCGGCCGGTGCCGTTCCCGTGTCCGCCACCGTGCCCGGCGTGCGCGCCGTGACCGACGCGGCCGGGACCGGGAGCGCGGCCGACGCGGCCCCTGTGCCCGCGTCCGCCGACGCCGTGCCCGGGGCCGACGACACCGTGTCCGCGTCCGATGCCGGCGTGCCCGCCGTCCCCGTGTCCGATGCCGGAGCGTCCGCCGCCCCCGCGGTAGCCGGGTCCGCCACCGTGACCGAAGCCGCGGCGGCCGGGATCGGGGCGCCGGTACCTCTCCCGACCGGTACCGGGACCGGTACCGAGACGGGGACCGAGATCGCGGAGCCGCAGACGTCCGCCGCGGCCGGTTCCGCGGAGCAGGTCGGGGAGGACCTCGCCCCCGTGACGGCGCGGGAACCGCGGCCGGCGGAGGCGCCCCCGGCGTCCCGGGCCGGGTCTCCCGAGTCGTCGGGGTCCGGGTACGAGGAGGCCGCCGGCACACCGCAGGACGGGCCGCTCGTTCCGTCGGCGAAGGCCCTCGGCAAGCGGAACGCGGTCGAGGACGAGGCGTCCGGGCAACAGCACGGGAAGCCGCTCGGACAGGAGCGGGCTTCGGGGGGCGCCGCCGGCCGGCGGCCCGTGGCGATCGGGGGACCGGGCCCCTCCGGGCAGGCGGAGGGCTCCGGTTCCGCTCCGGAGCAGGCCGTGGCCGCCCCGGAGCGTGCCATGACGCCGGGCCGGCCGGTCACCGGGTCCGGTGGAACGGTCGCCGGGTCCGATGGGACGGTCGCGGAGGCCAGCGGGGCGGCCGCCGCCGTGCAGGAGCGCGCCGTGGCGCCGTCGCGCGCGGCCGGCCAGGAGCCCGGCGGACCCGGCGACCCGGTCGCCCCGCTGCCGGTCCGGCGGATCCGCGACCTGGACCCGCAGGCGCTGACCCTCGCCGTCCCCCGGTCGGGGCTGCCCGCCATGCCCGAGGTCGTGCGCACGGTCGAGCGGCTGGCCGCCGGCCTGGGACACCGGCTGTCCCCGAACACCCTGGACGGGCTGCCCGGGACCCTGCTGCTCAACTACCGCTACCTCAGGGACGGGTTCATCCTCCGCCTGGAGGGCGTCGAGCTGCGGATCCGGCTGGGGACGGAGGACCCGCTGCTGGTGCCCCGGGCGGCCGGCGCCTACGACGGCCGGGCCCTGGCGTCCGTACCCGAGGAGGACGGACCGGACGACGCCTCGGCGGCCACCCGCGAGGCGGCGACCACGCCGGACGGCACGGCGGCGGCCGAGGACGCCCCGGGCAGGCCCCTGGGCCGTTTCCCCGAGCCCGGGGAGGCGAAGCCGTTCCACGCCAACGAGGCGGTCAACGCCCTGGTCAATCCCGGCGCCGTGGTGAAGACGTACTCGGCTCCCACGGAGGCGTTCCGCGTCCAGGGCGCCGCCTCGTTCGGCATCGGCGTCGGCCGGGTCGGCCTGGGTCTCGCCCAGACCTACTCCACGGGCCGCAGCACGACCACGGTCTCCGACGCCGAGCGGGGCCGCGTCGCGGTGGCCAAGACGGACTCGGAGACGGTGGCCCTCAAGGCAGTCTGGCGGATCTCCGTGCGCACCGGCACGGAGCGCTCCGGGACCGCCGGCGACCCGGTCACCGTGCGGGCGGCCGCGGACGACCGGCTCCTGGTCCAGGTGCCGGCGTACTACCTCGAACCCGCCCCGGCGAGGCAGGTCGTCGCCGAGGGCGAGCAGGTGGCGAGAGTGCGCGGGCAGGTGCCGCCGGTGCACTTCGCCGCCGGGCTGACCGAGCTGCCCGAACTGTTCGACGCCGTCGTCGGCCTGCTGGGGAAGCAGGGCCTGCCCGTGCCGGTGGGCAGCGTCACGCGCGACGAACTGGTGCAGAAGCTCTGGGACCTGGAGGCCCACCTCGAGGAGGCGGTGGACTCCGGCTACCTGATCACGCTCCACGACCGGTACGGACAGCCCCGGGCGACCGTCCTGGTGCGCAGCGAACGGGACGGGAGCGTGCCGCCCGTCCAGGTGGGCGCGACCGGCGACAAGGCGGCGGTGGAGGACGTCAGGACGGCGATCGAGGGCGTCGGCAGCGGCGACACGAAGACCAGCTCGACCCGCGTCGCGCTGTCGGGTGGTGCGACGCCGCTCCCAGTGGGCCCCAGCCTCTCCCTCGAACTCGCCCGCGCGTACTCCACCGGCGTCGGCCTCGGCGTCGGCCGCACCGGCCTGAGCGTGGAGGTGCTGCGGGTGATGGAGACCGCCGGCTACCGGCTGGGCTGGATCCACACCGCGGTGGTGTCGGTGGCCGGCCGGGACAAGCAGTCGACGAAGCCCGTGCGCGGCGAGGGCCACCTGCGCACACCGGTGCCCGACGCCTTCCGCTACGGCCTGCCGGTCGGCGAGGACGCCCTGGCCACCGAGGACCCTGCGACCACGACGGCCATTGAGGGCCCTGCGCTGACGACGGCCACCGGGGGCTCTGCGATCGCGAGGGCCACCGAGGACGCTGCGCCTACGACGGCCACCGAGGGCCCTGCGACCACGACGGCCACCGAGGGCCCTGCGACCACGACGGCCACCGAGAACGCTCCCGCCGCGCAGGCCATCCGGACCGTTCCCGCCGTACCGGCCACCGAGGCGGGCCCCGTGGCGCCTGCGTCGGCGCCGACGGCCACCGGGGCGGAGGCGGCCGAGGCCTCCGCGGCGGCGGCAACGCGCGCCGCCCCCCGCGTCGTACCGGAGACCACCCCGCTGCGCCGCAAGGAGGGCGCGGACGGCGCCGGCCTGGAGGTGCTGCCGGCGCACGCGGCCTTGGGCCGCGGTTTCGGCACGGGCGTGCTCACGGTCGGCAAGGAGACCGCCCGCGCACTGCACCGCCTCGTCTACGAGACGGCGCGCAAGGGCGGTTACGTCCCCGAGGACCCCCAGGCCCCGCTGCGCCGCAAGTCGCTGGGCGACACGCTGCTCCGGCACCAGCTCGAGAACCAGCGGATACTCGCCAAGTTCCTCGACGAGCGGGCGCTGGGCGTCCACGAGTCGGTGATCAGGCAGGACGGCCTGCTCCTGGAGCTGGTGGTGCCGACCAGCACCCTCGGCGTCATCACGGGGACGAGGACGCTGTCCGTCCTCGTCAAGGCCCGGCCCACCGCCGGCAGGCAGCCGGAGTTCCTGGGCACGACCGGCGCGTACACGCTCGTCCACCTCGACATCGGCATGGACACCGCCCGGTTCTCGGAGAGCAGCAGCAAGCGGACCAGTCTCTCCGGGGGCGTCCGGGGCGCGCACGGGGTCCTGCGCGGCGGAGGGTTCGGCGCGAGCGCCGCGGCCCAGTCCGCCGTGGCCCAGTCCCGCAACCGCCTCACCAGCATGCCCACGCTCCAGGAGTACGGCGGCGCGGACAACCGGGAGTTCGCGCTCCACGAGGACTACGAGGCCCGCTTCCGCGAGACCCGGACCGGGCTGAACCGTCTGGAGTGGCCGGTCCCCGCGGCGTACGCCAACTGGCGCCCGCCACAGCGAGTCCTGCTTCCCCGCCAGGAGGGCAGGGTCCTGCTGTACCCCGTCGGCACGCCGCAGGGCGCGGCGGCGGACGTCTCGACGCCGCCGGGGCTGCTGGAGCACGGCGCGGTGCACTACGTGGACACCAGCGGCCTGTACGACGCGGCGGTCGAGGCCGTGCCCGGTCTCGCCGGACGCCCGGGCGGCCCCGCCGAGAAGTTCCTGCGCACCCTGCTGGGCCCGATCGCCATCCGCACGCACCTGCCCGAGGTGCTGGCGGGCGGCATCTCCACCGACCAGGTCTTCGAGGCCGGGTTCGTCCGCAACGAGCACGCCGCCGTGCACGTGTCGGCCGGCCTGGGCCCCTCGACCTTCGTGGGCGCCACCTCGGAGCCGTTCGTGTCGGGCAACATCGCGCTGGGGCTGACCCAGGCCAACAGCGAGCAGCGCGACTCCCGCGCCGTCCAGCTCACCCTGCCCAGCGTCACCCTCGGCGGGGCGACGAGCGACAGCGGATCCCTGCAAGGGGGCCTGGACGTCACCTGGGGACGGCAGTGGAACAGCGCCACCGTCACGGAGACGACCGGCGCCACCGAGGAGATCAGGCTCCCGAGCCTGGCGCACCGGCCGATGTACTTCTACCGCGCCTCGGCCACCTACGAGGTCACCGTCCTGCGGCAGGAGTCGGCCAAGCTGCTGCCCACCCGGTCCCGGCCCGGGGCGAGGACGGTGCCCGACCGCGAGGTGGTCTACGGGGTGCCCGAGTGGGTGGCGCTGCGTGCCTACGGGCGCGGCGAGGTGCCCGTGCCCGACCGGCGGCTCGTCGACGTGATGAACGCCTGGAGCCGGGGAGAGGTCCGGCTCGGCGGCGACACCGTCGCCGCCCTCCTGGTCCGCTGGACGCACACCACACCGGACCCGGCGGACACCGCGCCCGCCGGCCCGGGCTCCGCCTCCGCGGGCTCGGACATCGCGTCTGCCGGCCCGGACACCGCGCCCGCCGGTCCGGGCTCCGCCTCCGCCGGTTCGGCGCGCGGTGGAGAGGCGGCCGACGCCCTGGCCGGGCTCGGCGCGTCCCGCGCCGCACTGGCCGACCTGCTGTGGGACATGCACCGCGGCGGCGAGCTGCCCATCCAGGACGACGGGACCCTGCGCGCCTTCGCGGACCGGTTCGGCAAGGCCGCTCCCGACGGGACCGTCCCGGCCCCGTCGGCACCCGTGCCCGACGAGCCGGTGACCGGGCTGCCCGACTACCTCACCCGCGAGGGCAGCCGCCTCCTCGGGCACGGCGCGGTCCACGAGGTGGTCTACGCCGAACCCGGCAGGACGCCGATGGCCGTGGTGACGGAGCTGGTCAACAGGGTGGCTCCCGGCGTCCTGACCGCGAACCCCGAGGTGTGGGACGCCGGGGGACGGCGCATCGGCACCCTCCAGGGCCTGCGCTCCGCACTGGAGGGCATGCTCGGCGGCAAGCGGCCGTGGGCGTTCGCCGAGGAACTGTTCTCCCCGGACGGGCTGACGCTGTACTTCCCCAGCACCGGTCTCGCCCGGGCCGGACTGGGCGTGGAGATCGTCGGCCTGACGCTGCGCGCCACCACCGGCGCCTTCACGGTGGGCGAGTTCCTGCCGAACACCGGTCTGGAGCACTACCGGCACGGCGGCGCGACGACGTCCCGCACCACCTCCCGGGACAACACGGTGGCGATGGGCGCCAGGTTCGGCGGCGGCGACGGCGACGGCTCGTTCGCCCTGACGAGCAGCGCGGGCACGGCAGCGGCCACCCACAGCGCGCTGAGCCGCACCACCACGGAGACCAACGAGCAGACCGCGTACACCTACGACCAGGGCACCTGGCGGGCCGACGCCCCCTTCGAACTGCACCTGACGGCGGACGTGCTGAAGGTCCGGCCGGGCTGGTCGCTGAACCACCTCGTCGCGTCCACCGCCCGCCGGCTGGGCACCGGCGCCCGCTCCGCGTCCCACGTCGTCCGCGGCACCATCGCCCTTCAGCTGCCCAACGCCGTGGCCACGTTCCGGCCGCGGTTCGGGCCGTTCCCCGCGCCGGACCCGCGGCCGCTGCCGCCGCTGCCCGGCGACGCCTACGTGACCGGCGTCTCGCTGGAGGAGATCCGCCCGGCGGCCAACGCCCTGTGGAAGCGGCTGTTCGACGTCGATCCGCAGGCCGACCGGGTGCCGGTCAACAGCGTCGTCCTCCAACTGTCGAACCCCACCCAGCTCGCGGCCATCCTGCCGCAGGCGCAGCGGGGCCCGGTGGTGCTGGGCAAGGCGCTGTTCGTTCCCGGCCGGTCCGGCGAGCGGGCCGAACTGTCCCTGCGGCTGCACGGGTTCTCCCAGCTCAAGGTCCTCGGACGGTTCGAGGGGGAGATCGGCACCGGGCGCTACGGGAAGTCCCAGAGCGCGACCACGGCGAGCGCCGGAATCGACGACTGGCGGCCGTCGGCGGGCTTCAGCGGCTCGGGGACCGGTGTGATCCACACCCACGACCACGCGCCCCGCAGCGGCGGCGGCGAGGCCCCCGTCAGCCGGGCCGCCGGCGCGACCACGACCGACGCGGTCGGCGAGAGCCACCGGCGCGAGCAGCACCTCAAGCAGCTCGGTCCGGCGACCTGGCGGGTGGAGGTGACGGTCCAGCTCTCCCTGAGGGCCCAGAAGCGCCACGAGGGACTGGGCCCCACGTACTGGGACCTGCCCGTGGAGAGCAATCCCGTCACCGGCCGGGTGGAACTCCAACTGCACGAGGGCGAGCTGGAGCAACTGCTCAGCCGCGGGCAGGAGAGCCCCCTGCCCGCACCCCTGCGCCCGGGGCGCTGGGCGGCCCTCGACGCGGTCCGCGAGCCCCTCGACCTGGTCCCCCTGCTCCGGGCCGCCGCCACGGCCCGCGGCGGCACCCCGGACCGGCTGCCCGAGTCGGTGGCCCGCGCCGTCCACGACACCCCGGGAGGCCGTGGCCTCGACGCCGTCGCGCTCACCCTGGACCGCGCCGACCTGCTCCGCATGGCCCGCACCGAGGCACTGGACTGGGCCGCCGCCACCGTGGAAGCGGACCTGGCGGCGCGGGAGACGGACCCGGCCGGGGCCGGGGCGGGCCCGGAGGCCGACCGGGCCCGCGAGATCCTCGCCGGGTACCGGCGGGCCCGGCGGGGCGCCGGCGCCGCCTACGTCACCGAGGACGACCTGTACGCGCTGGTCCGCGAGGTCAACGAGGTCCACGACTCGCTGCGCCGGGACACCGGCCCGGTGCCGCCGGTCGGTCTGCCCGACGCGCTGCGGTACGTGGTACTGAACTGGGACCACTGGCTGCGCGCCTTCGCCCACGAGGTCGGCGTCCCCGTACGCCTGGAGCTGACCGGACCCGACGGCGCCGTCCACCGCTGGGCGGAGCCCTCCGGCCGGGTGCACGCCTTCGACCCGCGGCAGCGCGACGGCTCGGCGCCGGGCGTGCGGGAGCTGACCGTGGACCAGGCCCGGCAGGCCGGGCTGCTGACGGCCGGGCAGGCGACGGCCGTCCGGGACGCCGGGCTGACCCCGGCCGAGCTGGCCACCGCCTACCGCACCTCCTGGGAGGGCGGCAGGACCTTCGCGGAGGCGGTGTCGCGGCAGGCCGACGAGCGGCTCCGCGAGCGCGTCCGCCTGGCCCTGCGCCCGCTGCCCGGCACGGGCGCCGCCGCGCTGCGGGCCCTGCGGACGGTGCTGCTGGAGGGCGGCCCGGGCGCCCGGGCGCTGGTGGAGGCCGGCGGCCGTCACCTGTACGCCGTCAACGTCCGCGGCGCCGTCCGGTTCTCCGACTTCGACGGCGCCCCGCTGCCGGCGGTCACGGCGCACGGGACCGTCCGCTCCTTCGAGATCGACGCGGAGGGCACGCTGCTCGACCGGTCGCCGCGGGTGCGGGAGGCCGACGGCGGGGTCCTCCGCTTCCCCCAGCTGCGCCTCGGCGCGGACCCGCTGGACTTCCTGCGGCGCTACGGTCCGGAGCGCAGCGGAGCGTCCGGCGAGCGGGACGGGGGCGCCGACGGCGAGCCCGGCACCGCCCGCGAGGAACGCACGCGCACCCTGGAACCGATCACCGAGGAGCGGGAGGAGGAGCAGGAGCAGGAAGAGCAGGCGCGGGAGCCGCGGGCGGAGCCGGGAGCACAGCCGGAACGCGCCCAGGACGACGCCCGCTCCCACGACACCCGCTCCGACCAGAGCCGCTCTCACGACACCCGTTCTGACGACGCCCGCTCCGACGTGGGCCGCGCCGATGACGGCGAGCCCGGCCGACCGCGGACGGACGACGGCGACCCGCCCGAGGACGACGCCCCGGACGGCGGCGGGCCCGGAGACGAGGGCCCGCACGGCGGCGGCCCGCGGGGCGGGAACCCGAGGGACGGCGGACCGCACGACGGCGCGGCCCCGAGCGGCGTGCTCGGCCCGGTCGTGGTCCCGGCCTACCCGGACGCCGGGACGGCCGGGGGCACGCGGGCCACCGGTTCGACGGACCAGATGTCACCCGGCACCCGCCGGCCGGAGCATGCCCCCGGGGGCGGGGGCGACCAGGCACGGGGCGACCAGGCACGGGGCGACCAGACAGGCGGAGACCGGCCAGGGGCGCGCGCGGCGGAGGGGAGCACGCCGGTCCTGGACACGGCAGAGGAGGGCACGCCGGTCCTGGACACGGCAGAGGAGGGCACGCCGGTCCTGGACACGGCAGAGGAGGGCACGCCCGTCCTGGACACGGCAGAGGAGGGCACGGACGGTCCGCGCTCGTCCGGTGGACGCACGGAGGGCGAGGGCGCGCTCGGCGTGCGTCCGACCGAGGGGTGGGCGAGCGAGGGCGCGCTCGGCGTGCCTCCGGCCGAGGAGCGGCCGGCGAGCGGCCGGCCCGAGTCCGTGCCCGAGTCCGCGTCCGGCACCGCGCCGGCTCCCGTCGCGACGCAGGCGGTGGCCGCCGGGGAGCGCGCCGCTGAGCAGGTCGCGCAGCGGGCCGAGGACCGTACGGCGACGCCCGCCGGCGTACGGACCGCCGACGACCCGGCCCCGCGTCCGGCGCCGGGGCCGGCCGCCGACGCGGCTCCGTCCCCGAGCGCGCCCGCGGAGGCCGGCGCGTCCGGAGGGCACCCGGCGTTGTCGGTGGAGGACGAGATCATGGCGGTGATGAGGGGGACGAGCACCCCCGCGCAGAGCGGTCGCGGCCGGGCGGCGGCCCCGGTGCGCGTCGAGACGGCCGGGATCGGCGGCGCCGGCCCGACGTGGACGACCCCGGGCATGGGCCGGGTCCCTCAGGGCATGCCCATCCGGTCGGCCGTCTTCACCGACCGGGTGCTCGGGCACGACTACACCGGCGCCCGTCCGCCCGGCGGAGTGCCGCCGCTGAAGACCTGGGAGACCAACGTGGTACGGCGGGACGCCGCCACCGGGGCCGAGACCGTGGAGATCTCGGAGGCGCCCTGGTACGCGCGGGCCGACTTCGTGCTGGACCCCTACTTCGCCGTGCTCAGCGGCACGGAGGAACTGCTCCAGGTGCGTACCGCCGACGGCACGGTGCCCATGGCCGGGTATGTGTTCGCGGACCACCTGGCCACCGTCCCCGAACTGCGTGCGCTCCCGGCCAACGTGCCGGTCGTCCTGCTGATGTCCGGCGGCGCGGCGGGCGAATTGAACCTGCCCCGGCTCGTGGCGGCCCGCACGGGACGGGAGGTGTGGGCGTACACCGGGCTGCTGCGGCTCGGTTCCGCGCCGGACGGCCGGACCACGGTGATCGGCGAGGTGTCCCTCGGGCACCCGTCGGTGCCGGACGGCCAGTGGGTACGCAGTCTCCCGGACGACCTGGGCACGTCCTCGGCGCGCGAGCGCGCGAACGTGACCCCGCCGTGGCCGCAGTTCCTGACGGATCTGAACGGAAGACGGTTCTCCACGGCGGAGGTCCTCCAGTACACCGTCGTCGACCAGCACGGCAGGCCGCTGGGGCGGGCCTCCCACAGCTTCCAGGACTGGACGCGGCGTGTGCCCTGGCTGCGCGCCGATCCGCTGGACACCTTCGGATACTTCGCCCTGGCGGACGATCACCCTCCGTACATCGAGACCCGGCCGGGTACCGAGCAGCCGCTGCCGTGGAAGGCGGCCCGCGCCTACCCCGTCGTGGCGCACGGCGATTCCGGTCATGTGGACCTGAGCCTGACTTCCGCGGGCACCGCCCGGGTGGACGGCCGGCAGCTCGGCCGGTTCCTCCGCCGCCGGCCGAGTCTGTCGAGGCGTCCGGCGAGCGATCCCGTCGTCCTGGTGATCTGTTGCGCCGGGGACGAGGCCACGGTGCCGGAGGCCGCCGTGGCGCAGTTGGTCGCGGACGAGACCGGCCGCGACGTGTACGCGCCGACCGGCAGGACCAACATCCGCTACGAGCTGGCGGACAACCCGGACGGCACCCCGGGCCGTTGGCTGGTCTTCCACCCCCGCCGGGCCGGCGCACGCCGACCGTCGGCGGGCACGGCACCGGGAACCGGGCGGAACGACGGCCACCATCGAGGACGTTGACGAAGGAGCATGGGTATGAACGGCGACAGCGACGTGGCGCCCGCGGTGGCGGGCACCGATTCCGCGGCGGCCCCCGCTGCGAGCGAGCGCGGACCGGAGGACGGAGCGGCCGCACGCCCCGGACCGGAGGGCGCCCCCGGGATACCCCAGCGGCTACGGGAGGCCGCCCGGCTGGCCCCCGAGCACTGGCTCGCCATGACCGACCCCGGCTGGTCGGGGGAGGGGCCCCCGCCGTCGTGGGCGGTGAGGGGACAGGTACGGTCCGGCACCGACGGTGAGATCGAGGAGTGGCGGGCCAACGAGGAGCACCGGCCCTCGCCGGTGGCCCGCGGCTGGCCGGCGCCCACCGACGAGATCGACGAGGCGATCCAGCTCGCGGTCACCGGATACGGACCCGGCGAGGACGTGGTCCGGCTGCTCGCCGCCGCCGAGGTGGCCTTCCCCCTCGACCCGGCCGGACGTCCGCTGGTGGCGTCGACCCCGGACGGCATCCCGGCCGTACCGGTCTACACCTCGGCCGGTCAGCTCTCCGCCCTGGGCAGGCTGGCCCACGAGGCCCTGCCGGTGACCGAGTTGCTGTCCCTGCTCGCGCCGGGGCAGCGGCTGCTGGTCAATCCGGAGGGCGCCGCCTGCCTGCTGATGGAGAGTGAGCCGCTGCTGGCGGCGGTGGCCGAGGCGCCGGGGACCGAGCAGGCGGCCGGGACCGGGGAACGGGCGCCCGCCGGAGCGGGGGAGCCCGCGGGGCGGCCGGCCGGATGAGGGCGGGCACCGGCTGGATGCCGCCGGGACCGGAACGGCGCCGGGAGCATCCACCCGTGAGGGACCGGGCTGCTTCCGCGGCAGCCGCGTCGGCAGGGAGTACGGCCGGGTGCCCCGGGTGGCGCTGCCGCTGTCGCCGCTGACCGGCGTCGTGCGCGTCCGAACCGGCCGGAGGGCCCGGGGACCTCCTCTGTCCGCCGGTCGGCCTCCCTGGGTACTGGCGGATGGCCGGTGCGAGACACATGTGTCGACGACGTGTTCCCGTGTGCGTACACGCCCTCGTGCCCGGTCGGGGCCGCGGACGGGAGGCGTGCGGAGCGCCGCCGGCCCACCGGTGTCATCCGAGCGTGGCCACGAACTCGCCGAGGCGGGCGATCCCTTCGTGCAGTTCGTCCGCGGACGCCGCGCAGGAGAGCCGGACATGGGTGTCCGCCGTGCGGTCGCCGAAGTCCCTGCCGGGGGTGAGGGCGACGTGTGCCTGGTGCAGGGCCCGCTCGCAGAACTGCCAGGAGGTGAGACCGGTGCCGCTGACGTCGAAGTACACGTAGAACGCACCGTCCGGGCGGACGGGCACCGGCAGGCCCAGTCGGCGCAGGCCGTCGACGGCGATGGCGCGGCGCCGGGCGAACTCCACCCGGCGTGTCTCGCAGACCGCGAGCGACTCGGGGGAGAAGCAGGCCAGCGCGGCGTGCTGGGCGGGGGCCGAGGCGCACAGGAAGTAGTTCTGGGCGAGACGCTCCATCACGGGGACGCAGGACTCGGGGACGACGCACCAGCCGAGCCGCCAGCCGGTCATGCCGAAGTACTTCGAGAAGCTGTTGACGACCACGGCGTCGGGATCGAGCGACAACACGCTGGCCGGCGGGCGGCCGTGCGCGTCGTGGTCGCTCAGGTCGAGGTAGATCTCGTCCACCAGGCGCCAGGCGCCGCGTTCGCGGGCGGTGGCGCAGATCGCGGTCAGCTCGGCGGCCGGGACGGAGGTGCCGGTCGGGTTCGACGGTGTGGCGATCATGACTCCGCGGGTCCGGTCCGTCCAGTGCGACCGGACCGAGGCGGCGTCCAACTGGAAGCGGCCGGCCGCGGTGGTGGGCACCAGGGTGGCCCGGGCGCCGAAGCTCTCCATGATCTGGCGGTTGCACGGGTAGGACGGGTCCGCGATGAGGACTTCGTCCCCGGGGTCGACGAACGCGGCGGCGGCGAGCACCAGGGCGGCCGAGGCGCCGGCGGTCACCACGACCCGGCCGGGATCGACCCGCACACCGTGCGCGTCCTGGTAGAACCGGGCGATCGCCTCCCGCAGCGCGGGCAGGCCGAGGGCCGGTGTGTAGGGCAGTGGCCGTCCGTCCATGGCCTCGCGCATGGCGTCCAGGACGGCCGGCGGCGCGCCGAAGTCGGGTTCGCCGAGGCTGAGTTTGACGACGTGGTGCCCTTGGACCTCGAGCGCGGCGGCGTGCTTGCCGAACTCCATGGCGTAGAACGGGACGACGGCCCGGGCGCGTTGCGAGATGCGCACGGTGTTCATACTGCGGCCTCCGGCGTGAGAGCGGGCGCCCGTGCCCCGGCGGACCGGACGGCCGGAAACCGGGTGCCGTGGTGCCCGGCGGCGTGGAACCCGGCTGCGGTGGGGAGCGGCGCCGGCCGCCCCCGGATCCGGCCCGGCGGGTCCAAGCATAGGCGCGGACCCGGAAAGCCGTGCACGTGAACCTTCGCCTGGTCGCGTCGCGTGTTTCTGTCAGGGGCGCCGGCGGCCTTCCCTCCCCGGGGCAGGTGATCGTGGCCGCCGACGGTCGGCCACACCCGGTGGTGTGCGGCCCGTCACCGTGCCGACGGCCCTCGGGCGGTCCCCGCTCCGTCCCGTTGTGTCCCGCGACGGAGCGGGGACCGCCCCTCCGGGACCACCTCGTCCGCTGGTCCCGGAGGGTGCCTGATCGTCGGAGGGGACGGCTTCCCGGAAGGGGGAACTTCCCGGCGGGCAGTGGAGCGCTATCGGCGCGCGGCGCCGAGGACTTCGTTGAACGCCTCGGTCGAGCTGGGGTGGGTGTAGATGGTGTCGCGGAGTTCGCCCGCCGTCACGCCGTGACGCATCGCCAGGGCGACCGTGTTGATCAACTCCTGCGAGTCCACGCTCAGCAGGGCGGCGCCGAGGATCCGGTCGGTGGCGGCGTCGATCACGAACTTCATCAGGCCGCGGGTCTCACCGACGATCTTCGCCCGGGGCATGGCGGCGATCCGCGCCACCGGCTTGGCCGCGACCAGCACCTCGTGGCCGGCTTCGCGCGCCTCGCGTTCGGTCATGCCCACCCGGGACAGCGGCGGCGTGGTGAACAGGGTGTACGGGACCGCCTCGCGGTCGGCCGTCGTACGCGTCCCGGAGCCGAGGAGCTGGTCGGCGACGACGCGGCTGTCGTCGAGCGAGATGTAGGTGAACTGCGGGCCGCCGTTGACGTCCCCGACCGCGAAGATGTGCGGCCGGCTGGTGCGCAGGTGTTCGTCCACCTCGATCGCGCCCGTCGCCGTGGTCCTGACTCCCGCGGCCGCCAGGTCCAGCCCCGCCGTGGCGGGCCTGCGGCCCGTGGCGACCAGCACGGCGTCGGCGTCGACGACGTGCTCCCGCGCCCCGACCCGGTAGTGCACGACGGCGTGCCCGTCCTCGTCGGTGACCCGTACGACCCGGGCGTCCGTCACGAAGACGACGCCCTCGTCGCGGAGCGTGCCGGCGGTGGCCTCCGCCACGTCGGCGTCCTCGCGGGGCAGCAGTCGCGGCCCGGCCTCCAGCACCGTCACCCGCGACCCGAACCGCGCGTACATGCCGGCGAACTCCAGGCCCAGGTAACCCCCTCCGACCACGATCAGGCGGGCGGGGAGCTCGGTGGCCCGGATCAGGTCGGTGCTGGTGCGGGTGTGGGCACTGGAGCGCAGGCCGGGAACGTCCGGGACGACGGGCTCCGCGCCGGTGTTGATCACGATCGTCGGCGCGGTGACGACCAGCCGGTCGGAGCCGGCGCTCACCTCGACCGACTTCTCGTCGAGGAAGCGCGCCCGGCCGGTGATCACCGTCACCGAGTCGATCTCGTCGAGCATGGCGAAGTTGCGGTCCCGCAGCGCCTCGGTCAGGGTCGCGGTCGCGCCGACGGCCGTGCGCAGGCCGTCCCGCGCCTCCTCGCCGGGGCGGCGGGACTGCGCATGGTGGATGAGGGCCTTGGTCGGCACGCACCCGATGTTGATGCAGGTGCCGCCGTACATCTGCGACGACTGCTCGACCAGGGCGACCCGGTGCCCGGCGGCGCCCATCCGCGCGGCCAGCGTCTTGCCGCCCTTGCCGAAACCGATGACGAGGAGATCTACGTGCAGGGAGTCCATGCCCATGACCTTGCCCCGCGAGTGGCGCGATGACAAGCTCAGAAAGTCGCAGATTCTATCGAGGAAGTATCATGGACGCTCTGAGTCGCCTCATCCGCCTCGCCCGGCTGCGCGGCAGTGTCGACGTCCGCTGCCTCGTCGCCGGCCGCCACACCCTGGACAACCCCGAGGCCGGGACGGGGCAGGCGCCGTTCCACCTGCTGCTCAGCGGCGCGTGCGTCCTGGAACTGCCGGGGCGGCGCATCGAGGTGGCGGCGGGCGACATGGTGCTGCTCCCCCGGGGCGTGGCGCACCGGATGCACGTCCGCGGCCGGCGGGCGGCCTCGGGCGTCGAGCGCCGCGACGCCGGCCCGTACGCGCTCATCACCGACGCGACGTCGGTGGAGGACGCGCGCGGGCGCGACGAGGAGGAGAACGGTGGGCAGGACGCCCCCGTCGACCTCTTCTGCGGTCACTACACCTGGGAGGCCGGCCCGGGCCAGGTCCTGATGGACATGCTTCCCGACGTCGTCCATGTTTCCCTGGAGAGCGGCACGGACGCCGAACTCCCCTGCGCGGGGGGCCTGGAGACACTCGGACCGCTCAGCGGCCTGATGCGGGGGGAGGCCCGCCGTGCCGCCCCGGGCGCCGAGGCGGTCCTCGACGCGCTCTGCGACGTCCTGCTGACGCTGGCCCTGCGCGGTACACCCGGGCTGGGGCGGACGCTGTGGCTGGCCTCGGCGCAGGACGTGGTGCGCACCGTGACCGAGGCGGTGCTCGGCGACCCCGCCCACGACTGGCGCATCGAGGAGTTCGCCCGACTCAACTCCATGTCCCGGGCGACCTTCATCCGCCACTTCGCCCGCGAGACCGGTATGAACCCGGGTGACTTCCTGACCCGGCTGCGCATGCTTCTCGCGGCCGACATGCTCACGCGCACCGACGATCCGGTCGCCGTCGTCGCCGCCGCCGTCGGGTACGCCTCGGAGTCCGCCTTCGGCCGAGCCTTCCGGCTGACCACCGGTGACACTCCGGCCCGGCTGCGCCGTGCGGCCCGGGCCCCGCGGTGAGCGGCGGGCCCGCGCCGCGCCGGACGGTGTCCGTCCTGCGCGCACCGTGCTCAGCGGCGAGCGGAGACCTCCGCCCGCCTCGGCGGCGACGCCAGGAAGGAGTCCAGCGTCCGCCGGAGGCTCATCAGGAACCGGTGGCCGGCCCGCAGGTCCGCCAACTCCGCGCCGTCCGGGGCTTGCTGTCCCCGGACGCGGGCCTGCTCCCGTAGGTTGTGCTCCAGGTCGCGCGCGATCTGCTCGCTGTAGCGGCGCGCGAGTCCGGAGCGGTCGTCGGGCTTCGATGTGGTCATGGTTCCCTCCTGCTCTTTCCGCGACTGGTACCAGGTACGGCACGTCGGTGGCGGGCGGCCGCCACCGACCGCCGAGGGTCGCGATGGACCGGGGCGGTTCCGGGTTCACGGGAAGACTCCGGTCCCAGCTCGATGACCGAGTGGTCACCGCGTCTGCGGCCGCCTGCCGTCCGGCTCTCCCCCACAGAGAGCGAGGACGGACAGACGACCCGGGGCCGGGGCCACGGTGACCGGGACCGCCCCGCACCAGTGCCATTCGTACGCATGGCAACGGGCGGCATCATCCACTACACGTGATCGGGTACCGCGGTGGTTCGATCCGGGCCGGAGATCGCCGGGGAACGTCCCGACGGTGTCAAGAGACGGCACGAACGGCATGTCGCACATATGTGACTCGATAACCTCTGTGCGCTGCTATGTGAAAACGCAACAATCATCAGCGCGGGCGGAACCGGCCAGGGCGGTCAGTCGCACCGGCCGACGAGCCCGCCACCAGCGACATACGTGGTGGCCCGTGGCACACCCTGCGAATCGGCGAGGTGGTTCTCACATGTTCAGTCGGCGCACCGGACGTCTTCTCACCGGCACCGCGGCGGTCGGGGCCGTCCTGCTGGGCGTCGCCGCCGCGGCCCAGCCCGCCGCGGCCGCGTCGTACCCGTGGGGCATCTCCCTCTGCACGGGCTCCGGTGGGACCGGCACCCGGACCGAGGTCGATCTGAACGACACCTCCTGCCACGACCTGTCCGAGCCGGCGCTGTCGGCCGTGGACGTCTCGGACTCGGATCTCTACGCCTACTTCAACGCCGACTGCCGGACCGGACTCCCGGGGAAGAGCGGTGACGCGTACTTCATCGTCGGCAGCCTGCACTCGGCGGAGTTCCCCCTTCCGGTCGTCAGCTACCGAGTGGTGCACAACAACTGACAGCGGCGCGGGGCGGCCGGCCCGGGGTCCGCGGCGGGTGGTGAACCGGCCTCCGTCAAGGCCGGTTCACCACCCGCCGCGCACCCCGGGTGCGCGGCGCGGCGTTCCTCAGAAGACCGCCGGGACGCCGTCCAGCGCCTTGGCGACCTCGGACGTGAACTCCTCGCCGGAGCGGGGGGCCTCGGTCGCCCACCACACGCGTCCGTCCGGCCGGACGAGCGCGGCCGTGACGCCGGACCAGGCGTCGCCGCCGGTCTCGGCGAGCCGGCTGGCGTGGACGGCGATGCCGGCGGCCGCGGCCCGTTCGGTCACCTCCGCGTCCACCTCTGCCTCACCCATGACCAGGAGCACCGCGCGGCCGTCGTGCAGCAGCGGGAACACACCCTCGCCCTCCGGGTCGTGGGCGCGGGCGCCGGTCAGCGGGTGGGCGCCAGGGTCGTCGGAGCGGTACACGACGTCGAGACCGGAGAGCTTGCCGGCCAGCAGGGCGGCGAAGCCGGGCTCCTCGGCGATCGCCTCGTCGAGCAGGGCGCGCAGCGCGGTGACCTCCGGGGTCAGCGAGGCGATCAGGCCGCCCTGGGCGAGGGTGTGCTCGGCCAGTTCGGCGCCCACCGGGTGGCGTTCGGCGTGGTACGTGTCGAGCAGGGTCTCCTCGGCGCGGCCCTGGACCACCGCGGCCAGCTTCCAGCCGAGGTTCATGGCGTCCTGGAGGCCGACGTTCAGGCCCACGCCGCCGGCCGGCCAGTGGATGTGCGCCGCGTCGCCGGCCAGCAGCACCCGGCCCGAGCGGTAGGAGGCGGCCAGCTTCGTGGCGTTGCCGAACCGGGTGAGCCAGGAGGCGTCGCGCATGCCGAAGTCGGTGCCGGCGATGCGCACGGCGGCGTCGCGCAGTTCCGGGAGCGTCATCGGCTCGCGGTGCTGGTTGGCCGGGTCGTACCCGGTGACGCGGAACCTGCCGCCGCCCAGCGGGACGACCAGGAGCCGGCCGGCCTCGGAGAGTGCGGCGAAGCCGGGCTCGCTCGGCGGCTCGTCCAGGATCACCTCGCCGAGGAAGCCGTAGGCCGTGGTGTCGGTGCCGGGGAAGTCGATGCCGGCCTCGCGGCGCACGGTGCTGCGGGCGCCGTCGGTGCCGACCACGTACGGCGCGCTCACCTCGTACGGGCCCTCGGGTCCGGTCACCTTGACGGTGACCGAGGTGTCGTCCTGGGTCAGCGAGGTGACCTCGTGACCGCGCCGGACGACGGCGCCGAGCCGGGTGGCGTACTGCTCCAGGACCTTCTCGGTGACCGACTGGGGGTGGGCCAGCAGGAAGGGGAAGGGGGTGGGCAGGGAACGGAAGTCCACGCGGGATTTCAGCATGCCGAAGTGCCAGTTCGGCACGGGCCGGCCGATCGCGAGGAGGTCCTTGTGCCGGTCGCGCAGGGCCAGCACCTCGACCGTGCGCGGCTGGATGCCCAGCGCCTTGGAGTGCGGGCCGCGCTCCTCGTTCCGTTCCAGGACGAGGACGGGGACGCCGGCGAGGGCGAGTTCGTGGGCGAGCCAGAGGCCGACCGGCCCGGCTCCCACGATCACGACCTGCCGGCCGGAGGATTCCCGGGAGGGCGCCTGACGAGGTGCGGACATGAGGGTTCATCTCCTGTGGAGAGGTTCGCGGGTCACTAATGACCATGCGGTCATTAAGGAGGATAACCCCGGCCGCGCTCATGACCAAACGGTCACCAGGGGCCGCCCGATCGGCACGGCATCGCCCCGGCCCCGGTGTCGCCCCGGCCCCGGCCCGCATGCGGTCCGGTGTCGGCCGGCCCCGGCCGGGGTGCGGCGCGGTGTCGGCCCGGCTCCGGTGCGGCATGGGGCCGGCCGATAGGCTCGCCGCATGTCAGCAGCTCAGAGCCCGCCGCCCGACCGACCGCGCCGCGTCCGCGACCCGGAGCTGCACCGCCGCGCCATCCTCGACGCGGCATCCCGCGCCTTCGCCGAGCGCGGCTACAACCGGGCCACCCTGCGGGACATCGCCCGCCGCGCCGGAGTCACCCACGGGCTGGTGCTGCGTCACTTCGGCAGCAAGGAGAACCTGTTCCTCGCCGCGGTACCCGGCACCCGCTCCATCGACGAGCTCACCGAGGACACCGCCGAGCCGCTGCCCGCCCGCATCGCGCGGGAGTTCGTACGCCGCCTGGAGGATCCCGAGAGCACCGACACCTTCGTCACCCTCGTGCGCAGTGCCGGGGACGACGAGGGCGCCGCCGCCGAGCTGTACCTGGCCATGCAGGAGCGGACCGACGAGACGTACCGCAGACTGCTGGGCGAGCACGCGCTCGAACACCGGGTGCCCTTCCTCGCCTCGCTCCTCATCGGCGTCACCTTCAGCCGGTACGTCATCCGGGCCGGCGCCCTGGCCGAGATGAGCGCGGAGCGCTTCACGGACGACCTCACCTCCGCCGTCCGGGCGCTGCTGTACGGGGACGCCGCCACGGACGGGCCGTCAGCGGAGGCCGACGCTCGCCTCTGACGGGCGGCGCGGGTCCCGCGCGCCGACGGCGCGGGGCACGCCGACGGTGCGGGGCGCCGCGGTGCACGGCGGGAGCCCCGGTAGCCGGAGCGGAGACGCGACGCGCGGGCGGCGCCCGGCCGCTGCCACCCGAGTACGACGCGGCCCGGCCCGGCGGGCGCCGCGCGGTGGTGCGGGGCGGGTGGGGTGAAGCAGGTGTGCGGTGGCGGGGGTTCGCGCGCCCTTGCGGGGGTGTGGTGCGTCGACGATGCGTGCGGTGAGAGGGCGGGCGGGCCCGGCGGACGACAGCGACCGGCCACCGCGCCAACGCCCGACGGTGCCGGGCGTGTCCCCACGTGAGGGCGCCGGGCGTCTGCGCGCGGGCCGGTGGTGCCGGGCGGTCCCGTGGGTGTCGGCGGCGGGTGTTTTCGCGTGTGATGGTGTGGGCGTGCCCGTGCCTGTCGGCGCCGGGCGTCTGCGCGCGGGCCGGTGGTGCCGGGCGGTCCCGTGGGTGAGGGCGGCGGACGTTTCCGCGCGTGACGCTACCGGGCGTTTTCGTACAGCGTACTCGGACGTTCCCGCATGGCGTCCCCGGGCGTTCCTAGGTGGCGTCCCCGGGCGTTTTCGCGTGGCGTCCCCGGGTGTTCCCGCCCCTGACGGCGCAGGGCGCCGCGTGCGCCGGTGTTCCGCCGGTGCGTGACGTGCCGAGGAGGTCTGGTCGTGCCGCCGGTCCCGCGGACCGCCGTTCGTCCGGCCGATGCCGGAACCGCATCGCGCGATGCGTGATCGGTCTTGGACGGCGGCGACCGTCGCTGGTGAGATGAGCGCGAGCAGGCGAACGACACACGCCGGTTCCCCGGGTCCCGACCCCCGGGAGTCCGGCGCCCGTCCCGGGTCCTCCGCCACGGACCCGGTCCGGCCGGTCGCGCCCCGCCCCGCCCCGGCTCGTCGATGAGCCGGGCCGGCCACCCGCCGCACACCGCCACCACGATCCGGACCGCTGCCGCTCGCGGCGTCCGCCGTGGCAGACCCGGACCCGACACGGCCGTCGAGTCCGCGACCGGACCGGGTGCGGTTCCACCCACGAACGCAGAGACACACCACCATGAAGACAGTCGCGCGCCGGGAGACCCGGCCGTCGCCCGGGCCGCATGCCTATGTGCACACCCTGACCGTCCAGCACCGTTCCGCGCTCGTCGCCTACGCCGAGAGACTGCTCACCGACCGGCACCTCGCGGAGGACGTGGTCCAGGAGGCGCTCATCCGTGCCTGGCACCACTGCGAGAAGCTCCGCTCGGGGGAGGGATCGGTGCGCGGCTGGCTGCTGAAGGTGACCCGGAACCTGGTCACCGACCGGGCGCGCAGCGCCTACGTGCGGCACGAGACCGTGACCGACGAGACCTGGGACGTCCACCAACCCGACCACGCGGAGGCGGTACTGACCTCGATGGAGGCCAACGCCCTGCTCGACGGCCTCAGTCACGAGCACCGGGAGGTGCTCGCCCACACCTACCTGTACGGGCACACCATCCGGGAGACCGCCCAACTGCTCGGCATACCCGCCGGAACCGTGAAGTCCCGCCAGCACTACGCGCTGCACGCCCTGCGCCGCCGTGCCGGCGTCCCGGCCACGGGCCGCCCGGCCTCAGGGAAGTCCCGTCGCTGACAGCCCCGTTGGGCGGGCGCACGCCGGGGCGCGCGCTCCGGGCGGCGGCGCCCGCCCGTCCGCCGAGGCCGCTGACCGACCCGATCCGGGCTCCCCGACGTCCGATACACGAGGGCGGTGCCGGTCCCGGTTCGACGGCCGAGGAAAAACATGTGTTCCACCGGGTGCTGCGAATCCTTCACTCCTGAGCAGCGGAGGGATAGGCTGACGAATCACTGACCTGTGCCGTGGAAAGCCATGCCGCTGGCGCCCGAACGTGCAGAGACAGTGCACGTTTGTACTTTTCCCGCCCTCCTTCCGCTGTGGGCCGGTCGAAGCGGTCGTGCCCCCGGCCGATCGACGTGTCCGCGGTGGGAGGAGGCCGTCGAGTCCGCCGGCGTGTGAGCGGTGGGGCGACGGGTGACACTCAGCGACGAGACACGATGGATGGCGATGATCGGCAGTCGACTTCGGGACATGCGCATCGCACGGGGCCTCAGTCTCCGTGCTCTGGCCGCTGCGATCGGGGCTTCTCCCACCCTCCTGAGCCAGGTGGAGCGTGGAGTGACCGAGCCCAGCCTGTCGACCCTGCGCAGGCTCGCCGAGGTGCACGAGGTGCCCATCGCCGAACTGTTCGCATCGGGCGAGAGCGCGTCGGCGGAGGTGAGCCGGCCCGGTGAGCGCCTGGTCATCTGCTCACCGCGCGGGAACGTCCGCTACGAGCGGCTCACCCCCAGCAACGTACGGCTGGAGGTCCTGCGGGCCGTCCTCGGACCGGGTGACGCGACCAGCGACCAGCCCCGGAGCCACCCGTCCGTGGAGTGCGCCTACGTCGTCACCGGCACGCTCAGCACGGACGTGGCCGGCGTGATCCGCACCGTGCGGGCCGGTGAGGCGGTCACGTTCGCCTCCGGGCTCGCGCACCGCTACCTCAACGAGACCGACACGACGGTGGAGTTCCTGCTCTCGACGAGCCCGCCCGCCCCGTGATCCGCCGCCCGTCCTGCGAGCCGTCCCCGGCCCCGTGATCCGTTCCCGGTGGCTTTTGACAGCGTTAAGCAGACCGGTCATATTGGAGGCATGCCTCAAGTCAGCGTCAAGGGAAAACTCGTCGAGCACGCGGAGGGCGTGTTCCGGCGCAAAGGCTTCAACGGCGCCAGCGTGCAGGACATCACCAACGCCGCGGGGGTCCCCAAGGGGTCCTTCTACAACCACTTCAAGAGCAAGCAGGAGCTCGCCGCCGAGATCGTGCGCCGCTACAGCGACGCCACCGACATCGGCATGCTCACCGGCGCCGGTGACGGTCCGGCGCTGGAGCGCCTGCGGACACACTTCGCCACCCAGGCCGACCGCACCCGCTCCACGGGCGTCGAGTTCGGGTGTCTGCTGGTGACCATGGCGAGCGACACCCCCACGGCCGGCGAGGAGGTGGGCTCCGCCGTGCGCCACAGCATCGCGGGGTGGACCGACCTCCTGGCGGCGGTGATCGAGGAGGGCAGGCGGACGGGCGAGATCCGCCCGGGCCCGCCCGCGCGGGACGTCGCGGCCTTCCTCATCGACGCGTTCGAGGGCGGCGCCCTGCGCGGCAAGGCGACCGGGGACGAGGCGGCGTCGATGCGCTCGCTGGACATCGCCCTGAACTCGTTGCGCGCCTGAGGCACGAGACGCCGGGCCCTTCCGGCGCGCCCGGCCACGCGACCGCGCCGCTCGCCTCGCCCACCGGCGACCACACCGAACACACCGAAGTCGGCCATTCGACGGATGCCCGAACCATCCGATTCCCCTGACGATGGTGCCGCCCGCCGCCCGCCGCCCGCCGCGCATCGCAGTCGCGGCCCGGAGCGGGCGGAAGCCGGGCCCGGCCCGTCGGCCGAACCGGAGCGACCGTGCGGAACGGCCTGGTCGGAGCGGTCGTGCGGAACGACCGGTGGGTTCAACCGGCGGCCGGGGCGCCCGGCCGACTGCCGCGCCCCGGGGCACCCGAGTGTGCCCCCCCGCAGTGCCCGCCCCGTCCGCCGGCCGACGCGCCCACGGCGGGGCGGCGCGCTCAGCGGTGGCCGGAGCACCGCGCACAGCACGACGCATGTGACCAAGTGGAGGTCCTGATGACCGCGCCTTCCCCACCCGTCGTGGGCGAACCGCCCGAGGACGAGGTGCTCTTCGACAGCGCGGCCGCGTCCGGTGACGTCCGGGACACGCACCGCACGGACCTCGCCCGGCGTCCGCACGGCCGGGAGGAGCACGCCGCGGTGCCGGAGGCGGCGTCCGGCGCCCCCGGCGGCACCGTCCGCTTCTCCGTGCTCGGGCCCGTGCGGGCCTGGCGCGACGGCGCCGAGCTGTCCCTCGGGCCCAAGCAGCGGCGACTCGTCCTCGCCGTGCTGCTGGCCAGGGCGGGACGGCCGGTCTCCCTGGAGGAGCTGGTCGGTCTGCTCTGGGACGGCACACCGCCGGCCAGCGCGGTCAACGCGGTGCACCGCAACGTCGGGGTGCTGCGCCGGCTCCTCCAGCCGGAGCTGCCTGCCCGGGCGGCGGGACGGTGGCTCGTGCGGCAGTCCGGCGGCTACCTCCTGCGCGTCGACGCCGGCACCCTGGACCTGCTCACGTTCCGCGAGCTGATGGAGCAGGGCCGGGACATGGTCCGGGCGGGCCGTCGGGCGGCGGCGGTGGATCTGTTCACCCACGCGCTGGGACTGTGGCAGGGACGGGCCGCCGCCGATCTGGAACCGGTGGCCGACACCCACCCCGCCTTCGTGGTGCTCGAACATGAATACGTGTCGGCGGTGCGGGAGGCGGCCGGGGCGGCCCTGGACGACGACCGCGCGGGGGCCGTGCTGCCGTTCCTGCGCCAGGCGGCCGAGCGCAACCCCCTGGACGAGGCCCTCCAGGCACACCTGCTGATGGCGCTGGCCGCCGACGGCAAGCAGGCCGAGGCGATGACGCTGTACCAGGAGATACGGCTGCGACTGGCCGACGAACTGGGCGTCGACCCCGGCGTCGAACTGCGCACCGCCTACGACCGCATCCTGCGCCAGCAGCCGGCCGCGGACCATCGGGCGCCACGCCCCGACGACTCCGTGCTCCCGGCGCCGGCCGCCGCCCCGGCCGCCCCCGGCGCCCGATCCGGTCCCGAGGCCCGGCCCGGTCCCGAGGCCCGGCCCGGTCCCGAGGCCCGGCCCGGTCCCGAGGACGAGTCCGCCGCCGCGCTGCTCCGGCCCGCTCAACTGCCCGCCGACCTCATGGGCTTCACCGGCCGGCAGGAGGCCCTGGAGCGGGCCGCGGCCCTGGCCCGGCAGACCGCGGGCGCGGGCCTGCGCATCCTGGCGATCGACGGCATACCGGGCATCGGCAAGACCGCGCTGGCCGTCCACCTGGCCCACCGGCTGGCCGCCCGGTTCCCCGACGGCCAGCTCTACGCCGACCTGCGCGGCTTCGCACCCGACGGCCACCCCACCGATCCGAACGAGGTGCTCCAGGGCTTCCTGGACGGGCTCGGCGTGGCCCAGCAGCGCATCCCGGTCTCCAGGGACACGCGTTCCGCCCTGTACCGCAGCACCCTGTCCGGGCGGCGGATGCTGGTCATCCTCGACAACGCCCGCGACGTGGAACAGGTACGGCCGCTGCTGCCCGGCACCTCCGAGTGCATGGTGGTGGTGACCAGCCGCAGCCGGCTGACCGGCCTGGCCGCCGCGCACGGCGCACAGTTGCTCACCCTGGACGTGCCCCCGCTGCGGGAGGCCGCGGAGTCCTTCCTCGCCCGTATCGACCGGTCCCGGACCGACGCCGACACCGGTGTCGTCGAGCGCATCGCCGAGCACTGCGGCCGGCTGCCGCTGGCCCTCGCCCTCGTGGCCGCCCGGGCCGCGAGCCACCCCGACCATCCGCTGACGCACCTGGAGGCCGAGCTCACCGGTGCCGGACGCGGCCTCGACGGCTTCAGCGACGACGACTCCGACAATGGCGTACGCGGGGTCTTCTCCTGGTCCTACCGCACACTCGGCCCGCGGGCGGCGCGCACGTTCCGGCTGCTGCCCCTGCACCCGGGGCCCGACGTCAAGACCCCGGCGGTGGCCAGCCTGACCGGGATGCCGCCGAGCGAGGCCGCCGCCGCGGTGGGGGAGTTGGTCCGCACCCGGCTGCTGACCGCGCAACGCCCCGACCGTTACTGGTCCCACGACCTGATCCTGGCCTACGCCGCCGAACTCGGCGACGACGGCGAGGCGGAGCGGGCGGCGGCGAAGTCGCGTCTGTACGACCACTACCGGCAGACCGCGCACCTCGCGAACCTCGCGCTGCGTCCGCCGGCTGTCCCGGTGCTTCCTCCGGCGCCGCTGGAAGGGGTGACTCCGGAGCCGATCGCCGACAGCACGGCCGCGATGGCGTGGTTCACCGAGGAGAGCTTCGCCCTGCGCGCGATGGTCGAGGACGCCGCGGCGCGCGAGGACGCGCGGACGGCCTGGGAGCTGGCCCTGTCCATGCAGCTGTTCCACCAGCGCAACAACTGGTGGCACGACTGGGCGGGGACCATGCGCACCGCCCTGGAGGCGTCCCGGCGCGCGGACGACGTGGAGGGCATGGCCCGCACGCACCACGGCCTCGCCGGCGCACAGCACTACCTCGGGAACAACGAGGACGCCCTGACCCAGCTGGAGTGCGCCCGCGCCCACTTCGAGCGGCTGGGGCTGGTCGACGACCTCGCGCACGTCCTCAAGAACCTGGGCACCGTCCGGACGGCCCGGGGCGATCACGCCACCGCGTGCCGTCAGCACGATCAGGCACTGGAGCTACTGAGGTCCTCCGGGCCCAGTGAGCTGAAGGCCAACACCGAGCTGACCGCCGGGTTCGCCCGGCTCCGGCTGGGGGACGCGGCGGAGGCGGTGCGACTGGCCGAGAGCGCCGCGGCGATGTTCCGGGACCTGGGGAACCTGCACGGCGAGGCGGGCTGTGCCAGCCTGCTGGGCGAGGTCCACCGGGCCGGCGGCGACCACGTCCGTGCCATCCGCTCCTACGAACGGAGCGTCGAACTGGTGCGGCGGATCGGTGGCTGGGCCGATGTGGTCGAGGATCTCCTCACGCTCGGCGACATCCGCCTGGACGCGGGGGACCGGGCCGGGGCCCGCCGGGCCTGGACGGAGGCCCTGGCCCATGCCGACGAACCGGCGCTGCTGCCGCGCATCCGGCAGGCGCGGGCCCGGCTGGCGGCGACGGAGTCATGAGGCCGGCGCCGTACGGGGCGGACCGCACCCCGTACGGCGGACGGACGCGGGACCGGTCCGTTCCGGCCCTTCCCGCCGTTCCGTTCCGGCCCTTCCCGCCGTTCCGTTCCGGCCCTTCCCGCCGTTCCGGCCCCTGCCGCCGCGTCGACGCCTCGTCCGCCGTGCGGCATGGCTGCCATGTGGCGCGGTTCCCGTACGGCATGGCTCCCGTACGGCGTGGGCTCCGGTGCGGCGCGCGCCACGCGTCCACGGGAGCGGTCACGTACGCAGTGCGTCCAGTGCGATGTCGATCTCCTCGGCCAGAGAGGACTGGTCGCCCCGGGCCTTGGCGCGCAGGGTCGCTCCCTCCAGCACGTCGATCAGGAAGGCGGCGAGCGCCGCGGCGGGCCGTCGCCCGGTGACCTCACCGGCCGCCTGCCCCGCCTCGATCGCCGCCGCCAGGGCACCGGTGCGGACGGCCAGCGCCTCGCGGACGGCTTCGCGCACCCGCTCGCCGGCCGCGGTGCCGTCGTCGGCGAAGGTCCCGAGCAGGCACCCGAACTCCACTCCGGTGGCGGCGATCCGCTCGTTCTGCCGGTTCAGGTGCCGGCGCAGGCGCTCCAGGACGGGACCGTCCCCGTCGAGGTCCGACACGTCGGTGGCCCCGACGTAGCGGTGGACGACCTCGACGGCGAGGTCCTGCTTGTGGGCGAAGTGGTTGTAGAAGGACCCCTTCGGCACGCCGGCGGCCCGGGTGAGGTCCTGCACGCTCGCCGCGTGGAACCCCTTGCGCCGGAAGACGTCCTCGGCGTGCTCGACCAGCCGGTCACGCACACTCGGCCGGGGCACCCTCACCACCCCGCCGGTGAGGCCGCCGCCCGGCGGCCCCGCAGCGTCAGGGAGACGGCCGCGATCGCGGCGAGGACGGCGACCAGGGTGCCGTAGGCGACGACCGTGGCGGACAGCCCGAGGTGGTCGGCGGCGATGCCCGCCGCCAGGACCGGCACACCGTAGGCGGTGTACGCGACCAGGTAGACGGCGGCGAAGAGCGCGCCGCGGCGGGCGTTGTCGGCGAGCGGGCCCAGGATGCGCAGGGTGGAGCCGAAGGCCGCGCCCTGTCCGGTGCCGCCGGCGAGCGCCCCGGCGATCACCACGGGAAGGGTCGCCGTCCCGACGCCGATCACCGCGAGCACCGCGCCGGCCAGGACGAGCAGGGCGCCCAGCCGGGTGGCGCGCTCCGCGCCCATCCGGCCGAAGGCCACGCCCGCGATCGCCGCCGAGACAGGCTGGAGGGCGACGATCGCCCCGTTCACCGCTCCGCCGTGGATGCCGAACACGGTGCTGTCGAAGGAGGGCGCCAGCCCCAGGAACAGACCGGAGAACATCCATCCGGCGGCCACCAGCGGAGCCAACGACCAGAACCACGTGCGGGCGGCCGGGACGACCGTCAGCCGGGGGCGCAGCGTGGCGAGTACGCCCGGACGGCGGCCGGCGGTCTCCGGGGCGGCCAGGACCGAGGCGATGCCGTAGGCCAGGACCGCGGCCAGGGAGAGGAAGACCACCGCGGTCGGGTGCGCGGTGAACTGCACGGCCACGCCGGCGAAGAAGGCCCCGAGGGCGAGGCCGCCCACGGGCGCCGCGCTGGTGAGCACCGTCATCAGCCGCCGGCGCCGCGGACTGGCCAGTTCGATGATCGCCGCGGTGAAGGTGCTCGTCGCCGCTCCGGTGGCCATGCCCTGCACGGCGCGTGCCGCGATGATCCACCCGATGCCGTCCGCGGCCAGGAACAGGGCGCTGCTCAGGAGCAGCAGCGTCAGCGCTGTGACGAGGACCGGCCGGCGCCCGATGTGGTCCGAGACCGATCCGGCCACCAGGAGGGTGGCCAGGAGGGTGACCGCGTAGACGGTGAAGGCCGTGGTGAGCTGCCAGTCGGGGAACCCCCACTCACGCTGGTAGAGCACGAACAGGGGGCTGCCCGCCCCGGCGGCGAACGCGACCGCGACGGACGCGATCACCACGCCGAGCGTGGCCGGGGTCCGGCCCGGAGCGGACTGCTCACGCGGGGCGGCGGGACCGGCAGGGGCGGACCGGCCGCCAGGGGCTGCCGGGACGGCGGTTGCGGCCTGGGCCGACAGTCCGGCCGGATCGGCGTCCCGTCCGGCCGGGCCGGGGCCGGCGTCGTGCCGCCGGGCAGGGGGTTGCGGCTGGGAGAGTTTCACGGCGTCTCCAGAAAATCGCCGGTCATCTCGACGAGGTGATCGGAGGGCGAAGGGTGCGGGTGGAGCGGCGTGGGAGCCGCTCACCCGGAGGGCTGGACGTCAGGCGGTGACGGACAGGGCCGCGCGTCCGGCGGCCATCAGCGCCGCCTGCCGGGCCACACGGGCTCCGAGGTGCTCGGCGGTGGCGATGTCCGCGCTGTGCACGGTGTCGGTGCCGCCGTCCATCGGCGTCTGGGCGCCCGCGCCGCCCCAGTAACCCAGGCGGTTGAGGTCGTTCTCCGTCGCGGTGGTGGAGTTCCAGCCCGGCTTCAGGCCCAGGCTGACCCAGAGCATGCGGTGCTGGGCCGCGAGGGCGGCGAAGTAGGCGAGGGTGTTGGACTTGTCGCCGCTCTTGGACGCGGAGTTGGTGAAGCCGGCGGCCAGCTTGTCCGCCCAGCGCGCCTCACTCCACCGCGCGCTGGTGGCCTCCGCGAAGGTGTGGAACCCGGCGGACGCGCCGCCCATGTAGGTCGGCGAGCCGAAGACGATCGCGTCGGCCTCGTCCAGCCGCTGCCACTGCTCGTCGGTGATCTCGTCGACCTTGACGAAGACCACGTCGGCGCCGGCCTCGGCGGCTCCCTTGCGGACCGCCTCGGCGAGGACGGCGGTGTGTCCGTAACCGGAGTGGTAGGCGACGGCGACCGAGGGACGGGGAGAAGTGAACTCGGACATGTGGGACTCCTTGAGGGTGCCGGGCTGTCAGCCCGATGAATATGACCGATCGTCTCTGGAGAATATGACCGGTCGTCTTGAATCTGTCAACCGGTAAGGACCCGGTGCGGTCGGTCGACCCGCCCCGGGACGGCCCGGGGCGGTCGCGGGCGCCCGGTGACGCCCGTTCCCCGGCCCCGCGGGCCGGAGGGGGACTCAGCTCAGCTCGTCCCGGTCGGCCTGGCGCAGTTCGAGCCCGGCCGCGGCGACGTTGTCCTCCAGGTGCTCCACCGACGACGTGCCCGGAATCGGCAGGATCACCGGCGAGCGCCCGAGCAGCCAGGCCAGGGCCACCTGGGACGGCGTGGCGCCGAGCCCCCGCGCGCTGCGGTCGAGCGGCCCGCCGGCCCGGGCGAGTTGGCCGGTGGCCAGCGGGAACCAGGGCAGGAAGGCGATGCCGTTGGCCTCGGCGTACTCCAGGACGTCCTCGGAGTCGCGCTGGGCGATGTTGTAGAGGTTCTGCACGGAGGCGATGGGCGCGATGCGGCCGGCCTGGCGCAGTTGCTCGACGCTCACCTCCGACAGCCCGATGTGGCCGATCTTGCCCTCGTCCTGGAGCTCCTTGAGCGTGCCGATCTGGTCGGCGAGGGGAACGGCGGGGTCGACGCGGTGCAGCTGGTAGAGGGGTATCCGGTCCAGGCCCAGGTTGCGCAGGCTGGACTCGGCCTGGCGGCGCAGGTGTTCGGGGCGGCCGTTGGGCGCCCACTGGCCCGGGCCGGGCCGGGTCAACCCGGCCTTGGTGGCGATCACCACGTCCTCGGCATAAGGGTGCAGCGCCTTGCGCAGCAACTGCTCGGCCGTGTCCGGGCCGTAGGAGTCGGCGGTGTCGAACAGGTTCACGCCCAGCTCGACGGCCCGGCGCAGCAGGCGCACGGCGCCGTCCTGGTCCGGGTAGGGGCCCCAGACGCCGGGCCCCGTGAGCTGCATGGTCCCGTAGCCGAGGCGGTTGACCGTCAGCTCGCCGCCGATGGTGAAGGTGCCGGAGGACGCTGCGGAGATGGTGCTCATCACTTGCCTTTCTCGTTCGTCCACGGACGGGCGCCCTCTGGAGAACACGTGCTGTCGGTGGGCACATGTGTGCAGGGAGCCCGTACGTGTGGGGGGCCGTCCGTGTCCGGGGGCGTACGCCCGCGCGTCGCCGGCCCGGACGGCCGGGGAGCCGGGGCCGCCGGGGCCGCCGGGGCGCGCGGCGGCGCGCGGCGGCGCGCGGTCAGGAGACGGCGACGTCCTTGAGCTGGACGGAGACGACGAGAGGGTCGGAGACCTTGTGACCGGACTCGTCGCGGGCGTAGATCATCCGGGTGGTGGGGATGATCAGGCCCGACACCTCCTGGTGGCCGGAGACGTAGTGGGCCGCCGGGGTGTTCCCGGCGATCTCCACGCTGTAGTCGCGGCGGTGGATCAGCCCGTCGTCACCGATGTACAGGACCTGTTCGGTGCTCAGGGTGGCGAGGGTGGACGGGAACGTCACCCGCAGCCGGCGGAACTCGCGCCCGCCCTCCGTCCAGGGGTCGATCTCCTCCGTCCGGACTCCCGGGAAGGTCAGGGAGAGCGGCTCGGCGAGGTAGGTCCACATGGCGCTGCCGGAGAAGTAGGCGAGCTGGAGCCGGTTCCACGGCGTCATCAGGTCGTGGCCGGCGAACGAGGCGCGCGGGTCGGTCAGTTCCTCGACCACGGTGCCGTCGGAGGTCTCCACGGCGACCCGGTCCGCGGTGAAGGCGGTGCGGTGGCCGGGCTCGAAGAACGGCGTCTGGGAGACGTACTCCCGGTCGAGGGCGACGGTGACCTCGACGTCGTTCAGGGCGCCGGGGTGGCCCTTCATGCCCCACAGGGCGCCGCCGAAGAACTGGCGGGCGGTGATCCGGCGCGCCTCTCGCCAGCGGGCGAGGCCGCCGTGGGCGTCGAGGACGGTGCTGAGCAGTTCGGACACGGGATATCTCCTGATCGACGGCCGGTCGGGGCCGGCCGGTGGTGGTGCGGTCGGTGGTGGTGCGGTCGGTGTGGACCGGCGGTGCGGGTGGTGTGGACCGGTGGTGGCGGGGGCGCTGTCAGCCGAGGAACTCGTTGACGTCCTTGGCGACTTCGGCGGGATACTGGAAGAGGAACGCGTGGGCGGCGTCGGGGTAGATGCGGATCCGCGCGTCCGGGATCAGCCCGGCCATGAGGTGGCTGCCCCTGGTCGGGATCATCAGGTCGTCGTCGCCCTGGATGACCAGCGTCGGGCACTGGATGCCGGTGAGCCGCTGGAGGGCCGAGTGATCGGGGATCCCCCACTCCAGCACGGCGTCGTACTGGGCGTCGCGGGACTCCAGGCTGCTGGGCACGTCCCGGTCCTCGGTGCGTTCCATGAACCGGCCCAGGAACTCCACGCCCTTGGCCTGGCTGGTCTCGGTGTGCGCGAAGAAGATGTACAGCAGGTCCTCGCCGGTGGGCGCCTCGGCGCGGGCGTGCGTCTCGATGTCCTCGCGCCAGCCGTGCATGCCGGGGGCGCCCTTGGGGCCGGTGCCGGCCAGCACCAGACGGCGGATCAGGCGCGGCCGGATCAGGGCCATGTCCTGGGCCACGAAACCGCCGATGGAGAAGCCGAGCACGTCGACGCGGTCCAGGCCGAGTGCCGTGGTGAACGCGATCATCTGGTGGGCCATCGTGGCGACGGTGCGCGCGGGTGTGCCGGTGGAGGAGGAGACGCCCGGGTAGTCGACGAGGATGACCTCGCGGTCCGCGGCCAGGGCGTCGACCAGGGCCGGGTCCCAGTTGTCGAGGTTGCCGGTGAAGTGCTGGAGCAGCACCAGGGGGACCTCGCCCCCGGACCCCAGACGTCGGTAGGCGTAGCGGACGCCGTCGGCCTCGGCGAACCGGGTCGGTGCGGTGCGGTGTGTGACGGAGGGCATGCGGTCTCCCGGAAGGGCGTGGATGGTGGTGACGGACGTGGGCGGGCGGCCGGGCAGCGGGCGGCCGGTACGTCCGGCGTCGTGCCGCCCGGCCGGCGTCGCTGCTCGGTGCGGACGCTGCGTGGTCCGCCTGTCGGCCCGCGGAGCGGCCGACCGCGCCACCGGAGGACGCCGGCGGCGGTACCGGCCGTGTGCCGGGTCCTCGGCAGGACCGGCCGGGCGGCCCGCGCAGCCCGCGCGGCAGGCGGCGGAGCTGGCCGGCGGAGCGGACCGCCGGGCGACGGTCAGGACAGGAAGCGGTTCACCTCGTGTGCGAAGTCCTCGGGGTGCTGGAAGAGGAAGCCGTGGCCGGCGTCGCTGTACAGGATCACCTTGGCGTCCGGCAGGCGCTGCGACATGGCGTAGGTGGCGTAGGCGTGGATCATCACGTCGTGGGCTCCGTTGGCGACCAGCACCGGGAGGGTGAGCTCCTCCTGGCGGTCCCAGTAGCCGCCGAACGTGCTGATCGCCGTGAGCTGGGCCTTCACCGCCTCCGGCCCGACGACGGCCCCGGACTGAGCCAGCCGGTGGTCCAGGCGGCGCAGCGAGGCGAGGCCGGCCTTGCGGGCCCGCTCGGTCTCGGGGAAGAAGAGGTAGAGGAAGTCCTCGTCGCCGTTGGCGGCCTTGGTCACCACCTGCCGGGTGCGCTCCGGCTGCGGCGGCAGGTCGGGGACGCCCCCGGCGGAGCTGCCGGCCACCACCAGCCGGCGCACCAGGCCGGGCGCGGAGAGCGCGACGCCCTGGGCGACGATGCCGCCCATCGACCATCCGAACACGTCGATCTCGGTCAGCCCGAGGGCGCGGACGAAGGCCAGCGATCCCTCGACCATGCCCTCGATCGTGTCCGGCGGGGTGCCGGTGGAGGCGTTGGTGCCGCGGTTGTCGAAGACGATGACCTCGCGCTCGGCGGCCAGCAGATCCAGGAACTCGGGGTCCCAGTGGTCGATGGTGCCCCGCAGCCGCAGGTGCATCACGAGCGGCGGTCCGCCGGCCCGGCCGAACCTGCGGTAGGCGAAGCGCTCCCCCTCGGGGCCGTCGACGTAACGGGTCTCGGCCGAGTCGGCCAGGTATGCGGACATGGTTCTCTCTCTGTCGGGGCGGGTGCTGGAAGGTGTGCTCGGGAGGGGGGCGCTCACCGCTCGGCGTCGGGCTCCTGGTCCGGGAACTGGGCGGTCGCCGAGGCGAAGAGCGTGTAGGGGTTGCCCCGTTCACCGTGTGCGGTGGTCATCGCCCGGATCACCTCCCCGGCGTCGGAGGCGGCGGCGACCGAGGTGTCGAAGTCGTGGAGGTAGCGGCGGGAGGCCGCGATCACGGCGGCCGCGTCGTCGCCCGGCGCCGCGGGGTCCCGGTGGCCGGGCACCACGATCCGCGGGCGCAGCGCCTCCACCGTGTCCAGCGCAGCCAGCCATCGCATGCGCGCCTCGTGGTCGGTCTGCGCCAGCCACATGTGGATGCCGTCGTAGGCGACGTCGCCGCCGACGACCGCGTCGAGTTCCGGCACGTGCAGGACGCTGGAGGGGTGGGTGTCGCTCTGGCCGACCGGCACCGGGCGCAGCTCGTGCCCCTCGACGGTGATGACCTCCCCGGTCAGCGGCCGCGGCGCGACCGTGCGGGCCGGAAGCCGCCCCGGGAAGAGCGACTCCCAGTAGGCGAGGACCGGGGCGCTCAGCTGCTCCTCCGCGTACGGGACCACCTCGGGCAGAGCCACCGCCACGGCGTCGGGGAAGGCGTCCAGTACGACCGACAGGCCGAGGAAGTGGTCGGCGTGACCGTGGGTCACGTACACCGTGGTGACGGTCCTGTCCTTGGCGCGGATCCACTCGGTGAGACGCTGCGCCTCCTCCAGGGTGATGAGCGCGTCGACGAGGGCGGCCTCGTGGCGGCCGTGGATCAGGGTCGCCGTGCTGGCCGGCCAGGTGGCCTGTCGCCCGCCCCAGCCGGGCGGGGTGGCGGCGATGGGTTTGTAGTCGCTGGTGTAGACGTCGATCGACAACATCGGGGGTTGCTCCGTTCCGGGCGCGGGCAGGGGGTCGGTGACCTGCGAACCGGTCGTGGTCCGCGTCCGCCCGCGGGACCAACGTATGCGGCGGCAGTGGTGCGTTTGTGGAGCCGTACTGTGCGCCCGGGCCGTTCGGCGAGCGCGGCGGTGGGATGTTCCGGGTGTGCGCCGGGCGCCCGCGGCGCGGGGAGGGATCGGTCCCGCGGGCGCCCGGCCGTGCGACGGCGCGGCCGGGAGGGCGGGCTGCCGTGCCGCCGTGCCGCCGTGCCGCCGGAACGGAGGGTCGTCCGTCCACGGCGGCCGTGGCGGCGCCCGCCCGCCGACCGGTGCCGCTACCGCCCGGAGAAGGGCCCGGTCGCCAGGACCTCGTCGGTGCTCAGCACGTGGTGGGCGATCAGTTCGTAACGGCGCAGCATCTCCTCGTAGGCGTCCGGACCGCCCTCCGGGGCCGTGGCGTCCTTGACCAGGGTGACCTCGTAGCCGCGCTCCATGGCGCTGCGGGCGGTGGACTCCACACACATGGTCCCGATCATGCCGGCGACGGCCACGTGTTCCACCCCGCGCCGCTTGAGCTGGATGTCGAGGTCGGTGGTCGCGAAGACGTCGAGGTTCTTGTGCGGGGCGATCGCCACCTCGTCGGCGTTGGGCGCGAGGTCGGGGTGGAACTCGGCGTTCCAGCTTCCCTCCTCGAACATCCGGTTGTCGAACATCATCCGGTGGATGCCCGACGGGTGCCGCCAGTTCGCGTACTCCTCGTCGTTGAAGGTCATCGGGGAGAAGAAGGCCGGATACCCCTGCGCACGGAACCCGGCGAGCAGCCGCTTGAGGTTCTCGAACGTGCCGATCCGGTCGTACTCCTCCTTGAATCCCGGGTAGCCCTTGCCCTTGTCCGAGAACATCTCGTTGACGGTGTCGATCAGGATCAGACCGACAGGTGCCGAGACACCGGAAGTGTGCGCCATCGCCGTTTTCCCATCATTCGCCGCACCGCCCGCGGGGTGCGTGTCCAGCGGTCCGGAACGGGGAGATCCGTCCCCGTTCCGGGCAGAGGGGGAAATCCCCCATCCGCAGGCTTCCACCGGGCGCCGGGCACGGCATCGGCAACTTGACTGAGAGCGTTCGCGTACACCGAGCGGCCCGCCGGGGGGACGCCGGCTCCGCGGGGCGTCGGAGGCGGCGACCGCGGGAGGTGACGCAGCGCCCCCGGACGGTGGCGGCGCACACCGCGCCGCCGACGGGTCACAGCGCGCGCGTGCCCGCCACGGACCGCGCCTGCCGGGCGAGGTTGTTGTGCAGTCGGCGGAGGTGTTCGGCCGCGGTGCACGGCACGCCGTCGGCACGGCACTGGCGGCAGGTCTGGAGGTGTGACTCATGCTCCGCGCGTGCTTGCTGGAGAAGGTCCTGCGAGGGTTGCATACGTGTTCCTGAAGGCATACGGTGCCGCGGATGGCGGGCACATGGGAAGCGAACGGGAGCGATCCGGGCCCGGTCGCCCGGGATTCACACCTGAACTGTGTTCTCGTTATCCGGAGTACGGCAAGATCGGCAGGTCACGGGCCGGGTGTGCGGACATGACCGCAGGGCGGAACATGTGTGTGCGGTGGCCGGTGACGGGTGCCGGTGGCGGGTGCCGGCGGCGGACGGGGCCGGGTCCGGCAGGTGTGGCGCGGTCAAGAACGCCGCCACAAGGAGTCCACAACGGCCGGGCAGACTGGGCCCGCGCGACCGGAGGAGCGGCTCCCTCTTCCGACCCCCTGAGCTCCGCACGGGTGTCCTCCCCACAGGCGTGCGGCGGCTCAGCGGCCCGACCCCCCACCCGCGGTGCTCCCGGCGGCCTTCGGAGGCCCACCGGGCCCGCTCCCACGACAGGCGAATCGCAGGTGTACGACGACTTCACCGACCGCGCCGAACAGCGGCTCGGCGCGGACTTGGACCCCCGCTGGCTGCGGGCCTTCCTGGCCGTGGCGCAGGAGCGCCACTTCGGCCGCGCGGCGGCCCGGCTGACGATCGGCCAGCCCTCACTGAGCCGTCAGGTGCAGCAACTGGAACGCGCCCTGGGCGTGACCCTGTTCCACCGCACCCCGCACGGCGTGACCCTGACCGAGGCGGGACACGCCCTGGTGCCGGAGACCGAGGAGTTGCTGGCGCTCAACGCGCGTGTGCTGCGGACCGCGCGGGCGTACCGGGGCTCCTCCCACCCGGCCACGGTGACCGTCGCCGCGCCGCTGCCCAGCCCGGCCGGCGGACTGCTCGCGGAGGCCATCCGCCGGTTCCGCGGTGACGCCCGGTCCGTGCGGACCGCGGTACTGGACCTCTTCGACGAGGAACAGGCCGGCGCCCTGGCACAGCGTCAGGCCGACGCCGTCCTCACCTGGGAACGGCCCGCGCTCGCCGGTCTCGCCGGTGCGGCGCTGGTGGAGGAGGCGCAGTACGCGGTGGTGGCCGCCGGGCACCCTCTGGCCGGGGCGGACCACATGCCCTGGCCGGCCCTGGCCGGGGAGCCGCTGCTCTTCCCCGTGCGGGAACGACGGCACTGCTGGACCCGGCTGCGCCACGCGGCGGCGGCCGCCGGCACCGAGCTGACCCCGGTGCCCACGGCGCCCGCGGCCGTGCTGGACCTGGTGGCCGGCGGGCTCGGCTGCTCGGTGGTGCCCGCCCACTTCCGGCTCGGCTCCTGTCCCGGGCTGGCCTTCGTGCCGCTGCCGGGGACGCGGGTCCGGCTGAGTGTCATGTGGCGCCGGGCCGACCGCTCCCCGGCCGTGGCCGCGTTCGTCGCCGCCTGCCGCTCCGCCGCCGCGGCGCTCATCGCCGCCCGCCCCGACATCTGGTCCGTCCCCGGGTCCGTCCCCGGGTCCGTCCCCCGGCCCGCGCCGCCGGGAGATCCCGAGGGGTGACGCGCTCCGGCCGGTTCGGCGCGACGGCCCCGGACGGGCGGGGCGCCGGCGAGGCGCCACGGGTGGGCGAGCAGTCCTTTGACGGATGCCCGGCACGGCGGCGCCGGGTGAACCTGGATGCGGCGGGGCCGCCGGGACGCGTGGAGGCGCGGACCACCGTTGCCCGCGGGCCGGGTCCTCGCGGACCCTCCCACGCCGTCCGCCGCGCTCGGTGGCGCGGTACGGCGGGGGAAGAAAACGCGGACGGCGGCCGTTCGCCGGGTGGGGGGACGCAGCGCCGGCCCCGCCGAGGTGGCCCGGCCCCTGGCCATGAGCGGAGCCGGGCCACCGGTCCAACGGCGCCCGCCCCGACGGGCCACCGGACCCGCGGCGCCGACCCCGACGGGCCGCCGCGAAGCGCGGCCCGCACACCACCGTGGCACCGGCGACAGGCCGGTGAGGAAGGAGCGGACATGTCGCACCGGGCAGAGCCCGCCGAGAACGCCGCGGACCAGTGCCGTCCCGGAGCGGCCCGATGACGGCGTACGCCACCTCAGTCCATCCCCAGCAGAGCCGCCTCCAGGACATCCCAGTCGAGCAGCTCGCACTCGCTGCCCGCGGGAACCAACTCGTAAGTGGCGTCGAGCCACTGCCGTACCCCGGCCAGGTCCGCCTCGAAGGTCACATGCCCCTCGGGCCGGTCCAGGCTGAAGTACAGGCTCCGTCCGGCCTCCTCCCGCACGCCCGACGGCCAGGCCCGGAAGTCGCCCTCGCCGCTGGGCCGCCGCGTGCCCGCCGCCAGCAGGTCCCGTGCCACCACCCAGGTCACCGTCACCCCCGAGGGCAGCACCAGATCGATGCCCACGGCGAACGGATCAGCCGCGCTGTAACGGAAACGGCACGCCAGCGAGTTGGGTGCGAGCGTCGTGAACAGGCGACGCAGGGTGGTGTGGAACACGGAACGGCAGCCCTCGTCCGGGCTCTCCCGGTCGAAGTCCGGCTTCTGGTCGTTCATCTGGACACTCCCCTTCTCATCGCATTCGTCGCGCGCTGTCGCATGCCATGGTGCGGCGCGTGGACCGGGCCATGCATCGGTAGAACGACTGCGCGCGCGTGGCCGGGAACGACCGCCCGCGCGTGGCCGGGAGCGGGTGCGTCCCGGCGCGGACCGCGGTCGCGGCGGAGGGCGGCATGAGCACTTCCGTCGAAGAGGCGGCCGACTACACCGGCCGCACCTCGTGCGGCGCCGACTCCCCCTCCCCGCTGCGCCGCTTCCTGCGCACCGAGACCGGCAGCGCCGCCGTGCTGGTGGCCGGGGCGCTCGCCGCGCTCCTGTGGTCCAACACCGCCCCGGCGTCCTACGAGTCCTTCTGGGAGACGCACCTGTCCGTGCGGGCCGGCGCCCACGGCGTCTCCCTGACCCTGCGCGAGTGGGTCGACAGCGGGCTGATGACGGTGTTCTTCTTCGTCGTCGGCCTGGAGGCGCGCCGGGAGTTCGACATGGGGGAGCTGCGCGAGCGCAAGCGGCTCGCCCTGCCGCTGGCGGCGGGCGCCGCCGGGATGGCCGTGCCGGTCGGCATCTACCTCGCGGTCAACGCCGGGCACGGCACGGTCCACGGCTGGGGTGCGGCGATGTCCACCGACACCGCCTTCGCGCTGGGCGCGCTGGCCCTCGTCGGACGGCGGATGCCGGCCGGGCTGAGGGTCCTCATCCTCACGGTGACCGTCGTCGACGACTTCCTCGCCCTCGGCGTCATCACCGTCGCCTACAGCGAGCACGTGACCCTGCCGCCCCTGCTGGCGGCCCTCGCCGCGTTCGCCGCGGTCCTGGTACTGCGCCGCCTCGGGGTGCGCCGGGGCGCGCTCTACGCGGTGCTGGCCGTCGCCGGCTGGCTGGCGCTGCTGAAGTCGGGCGTCGACCCGGTCGTGTTCGGCCTCGGCATGGGCCTGGTGACCTACGCCCGCCCCGCCGCGCGCAGCGACCTGGAACGCGCCAGCGGCCTGTTCCGGCTGTTCCGGGAGCAGCCCACGCCGGAGCTGGAACGCAGCGCCCGGCTCGGCCTCGCCTGGGCCGTCTCCCCCAACGAGCGCCTCCAGCGGATGTACCACCCCTGGGCCGGATACGTCGTGGTCCCGCTGTTCGCCCTGGCCAACGCGGGCATCGAGATCAGCGCCGACCAGCTCGGCCGGGCGTTCTCCTCGCCCGTCACCCTGGGCGTCCTCTTCGGCTACGTGCTGGGCAAGCCGGTCGGCATCGCCGGGGCGTCGCTGCTGTGCGCGGTGCTCAGCCGCGGCCGCGTCCGGCTGCCGGTCGGCTGGGGCGCCCTGGGCGCCGGCGGCACCCTCGCCGGCGTCGGATTCACCGTCTCCCTGCTGATCGCGACGCTCGCCTTCGACGGCCCGCGACTGGAGGAGGCGAAGATCGGCGTCCTGAGCGCCGTGCTCTGCTCCGTGGTCCTCACCTGGGGCGTCAACGGCCTGCTCGGACTGCTGCCCCGGCACACGCGGCTGCGCGCCCTGATCGGGAAGGCGGAGACGATCACCGACCTGGCGGTGCCGGTCGACCCCGGACGCGACCGCGCCCGGGGGCCGCAGCGGGCCTTGGTGACCGTGGTCGAGTACGGCGACTACGAGTGCCCCTACTGCGGGCAGGCGGAGCCGGTCGTCCGCGAACTGCTGGAGGACTTCGGCGACGTGCGCTACGTGTGGCGGCACCTGCCGCTGACCGACGTCCACCCGCACGCCCAACTGGCCGCGGAGGCCGCGGAGGCGGCCGCGCTCCAGGGCCGCTACTGGCAGATGCACGACCTGCTCCTCGAGCACCAGGGCGCGCTGCGCCGGGAGGACCTGCGCCGCTACGCCACCGAGATCGGGCTGGAGCTGGAGCGCTTCGCGCGGGACATGCGCGCGGGGGCGGGTGCCGCGCGCATCGCGGAGGACGTGGAGTCGGCCGACCTCAGCGGCGTGGCCGGCACCCCCACGTTCTTCGTCAACGGACGCCGGCACGAGGGCGCGTACGACGTCGCGAGCCTGTCGGCGGCGGTGCGGGCCGCCCGGGAGCGGGCCGCGGTGCGGGCCTCGTAGGGGCGGACGACGGCGGCCTCCGGGGGAGGAGTCCCCCGGAGGCCGCCGTCGTCGGGGCTACTTGGCGAGGAAGGCGAGCAGCGCCTCGTTGACCTCCTCGGCGTGGGTCCACAGCAGGCCGTGCGGGGCGCCCTCGACCTCGACGTAGTCGGCGGAGGGCAGCAGCTCGTGGAACGGCCGCGCGGTGGAGTCGATGGGCAGGATGTTGTCGGCGGTGCCGTGCAGGATCAGGGTCGGCACGTCGATCTTCGGGATGTCGGCGCGGAAGTCGGTGAACCAGGTCAGCGGCGCGGCGGCAGCGGCGTGGGAACCACCGGCGGCGGCGACGTTCCAGCTGTTGCGGACGGCCTCCTCGCTGATGCGGGCGCCGAGGTTCTCGTCGAGGTTGTAGAAGTCCTGGTAGAACGCCGTGTAGTAGGCGTACCGGTCGGCCTTCACGGCGTCGGAGACGCCCTGGAAGAACTCGATCGGGGCGGCGCCCTGCGGGTTGTCGTCCGTCTTGAGCATGAACGGCTCCAGGGAGGCCAGGAAGGCGGCCTTGGCGATCCGGGCGGAGCCGTAGGCGCCCAGGTAGCGGCCCACCTCGCCGGTGCCCATCGAGAAGCCGACGAGCACGACGTCGTTCAGGTCCAGGGTCTCCAGCACGGTGTTCAGGTCCGCGGCGAAGGTGTCGTAGTCGTAGCCGGTGGTGGGCTGGCTCGACTGGCCGAAACCGCGGCGGTCGTAGGTGATGACGCGGTAGCCGGCCTCCAGCAGGGCCGCGGACTGCTTCTCCCAGGAGTGACCGCTGAGCGGGAAGCCGTGGATGAGGACGACCGGCTGACCGGCGCCGTGGTCCTCGTAGTACACGTTGATGTCGGTGGAGTTCTCCTGGCCGACCTTGATGAACGGCATCGTTTTCCCTTTCGGAGGTGGAACGCTGGTGCTGACCGGGCCGGGCCGCCGGAGCGCCGCGGGCTGTGCACGGACGCGGCGCACCGGCCGCGGCCGTACCGCATACGGGATCGTCGGTCCCGCGTCAGCGGCGCCGAGCCATGGAACGAGTCTCACCCGGACGCGCCGGTGGCTTGATCCGTCTAACGACTTACGCGTTTCGTCATGGCGGTTCGCACGCCCCGGGGGACCGTGCCGTACGACGGCTCCTTCCTCCGCGAGCCTCGGCGCCGGGGCGCCGGCCCGCCTCAGGCCGGCCGGCGGAGACCGTCGCCGCGGCCCGCGTCCCGGCCCCGGACGCCGTGCGGCGGGGTGCAGGGGCGGCCGGGCACGGGCAGGGCCAGGTCCAGGGTGGCGCCGTCCACGTTCAGGGTGCGGGCGCCGAGCGCGCGGCAGATCGAGAGCATCCTGCGGTTGGCGCGGTCGGTCATCACGGTGACGACGCGCAGGCCGAGGGAGCGTGCCTCACCCAGGGCGTGGCGGACCAGACCGGAGCCGAGACCGGCGTCCTGCCAGGCGTCCTCCACCAGGATGCCGAGTTCGCCGGCGTGCCCGGTGCGGGCGCGCACGAGGTGGGTGGCCGCGACGACCAGCTCCGGGTCGCCGACGGGATGGGTGACCCAGCCCAGGCCGCGGCCCGGGCGGATCAGCGCGGCCCACTCGGTGGGGCTGATCTCCCGTCGGGCGCCCTGGTACCGGCTGTGACGCGACTGCCGACTGGAGCGCGCGTGCATGGCGTTGACCGCGTCGAGATCGGCGTCGGTGGCCGGTCGGGTCACGGTGGCCCGCCCGTCCCGTGTCCCGATCGGACGCACGGCGGGCCGGGGCGGGGAGGCGCAGCGGAATGCCGGGCCGGAGGTCGACATGTGTGTGGTTCCTGTCGCTATGTCGGTGCGCGGACGGGTGGGCGGCCGCCGTCGGCGGCGGGTACCGACACGTGACGCGCCGACCGGTGCCGGATGAGGACGAGGGGCCGCGACGTGCTGTTCCCGTGGCGAGAGCCGGTCGGGGAGGAACCGCCGGGTTTCACTGCGCACGGGAGCACTTGGCGCGCGTGCGGCGCGGTGAAGCCGGAACGCGGCTTCGCGGGCCAGCGTAACGCCTCCGCCTGTGATCCGGTCCCGGGCCGGACACCTCCGGCTGTCCGGGGAGGAGCGGGGCGGAAAGTCCGGGCCGCACCGGCCGCGTGACGGCACGGCACGTCGCCGGACGGTGAGCGGCCCCGCTCCGGCCGCCGTGCCCCCCGGCCCCGGCCGCCGTGCCCCCCGCCCCGTTCCAGCGAACACACGTGTTTTGCGGCGGCTCCGCACATGTGAGTATGGGGACACGGTGGAGGCGGGAACACCCGGCCGGGGACGCCCGATCCACGAACGATCCACAGTCCCGAGGGATGCTGCCGATGCGACGCGGACGGCATCGGCGGCATGTCCGGGGCGCCACGGTGACACGCGGCAGCGCGAGGAGAGCGATCCGAGCCGATGAGCGACGTACAACGCTGCGGGATGTGCAAACAGGAGCGTCCCCTTGACGAGTTCTCACCCTCCTACCGCGGCAGGACCGGCACCTGGTGCAGACCCTGCAACGCCGCCTACGCCCGCGGCGAGCGCCCCGAGGTCGCGCACCAGAGCCGTGACTGCGACAACTGCGGGGAGCCGTACGTACCGCGGCGGCTGAAGGTCACCTCCGCGTACTGCTCCAAGCGGTGCCGGGACGAGCGCCGGCGCGTCTCCGGCCGGACACGGGACGCCTACCTGCGGCGCAAGTACGGCATCGGCCTGGCGGACTACGAGCGGATGCTCGCCGGACAAGGGGGCGGCTGCGCGGTGTGCGGGGCCGGGCCCGGGGAGGGGGTGCCGGGGAACGTCCGGCACCTGCACGTCGACCGGTGTGAACGCACCGGCCGCGTCCGCGGCCTGCTCTGCGCGGAACACGGTCGACTGGTCGCACAGTTCGGCACCTCTCCCGAACTGCTCCGCCGCGCCGCCGCCTATGTGGAGGCGGCCTCCCGATGAACGGCCCGCGGCAGGACCCGCCGTTGTCCGGACGGACCTTCCTGGTGGCGGGAACGGCCGGCGGCGTGGGGGAGGCGGTCGCCCGAGTGCTGCTCGGCGAGGGCGCGACCGTCGTGGTGACCGACGGCGGCCCGGAGGAGCTGGCCCGGCTCGCGGTGTACGCGGTGAGGACGGGGGCCGGGCGGCTGGTCGTCGAACCGGTCGTGGTCGGCGACCCGGACCGGGCGTTCGTCGCCGCGCTGCTCACCCGGTACGCGCCACTCGACGGGGCCGTCCTGTGCCCCGGCGACCCCGCGCCGCCCGAGCGGCCGGGATTCCCCGGCGCCTCGGGCACGCGGTGCGAGGACCGGCGGGACGCCGTCCAGTGGGAGCTGGCCGGTCACTTCCACGCGCTGCTCACCCTCACCGCGCTGCTGTCCCGGTCCGGGGCGCTGGTGTACCTGAGCGTCCCCGGCACCGGTGAACCCCCGGCGTTCCCCGGCCTCCCCGAAGCGGTGAGCGCGGCCAAGTCGGCGCTGGTGCGGTCTCTCGCGGCGGGACTGGAGGGAGCGGGTCCGCGCGTGTGCGAACTCGCCGTGACGTCCCGCACCCCTTCGTCACCGTCGCCGTCGCCCGGCCCGCACGGTCCCGGCCGGCCCGGTCTCCACGACCTGGCGCGGCACGCGGCCCGTGTGGTCGCCCGCACCGCCGCGCACCGCGCCGCCGCCGTGGGCACGGACGGCCCGCAGGACGGCTTCCCGCCACGTGAACTGCCCGTGAGGCGGGGGTGAGGCCCGTGCCGGGACGGGCGGGCGTGCGGGAACGGCGGGCGGCGGCGCGGCGGGCGGCGGCGTGTCCGTCCGTGGCGGGTCGTCAGGCCCCGGAGGGGCACGTCCCGCGGCGTCTCCCGCGCGGCACGCGGTCGGCCCCCGAGCTCAGTCGCCGGCTCCCCGGCCGGTCGGCCCCCGAGCTCAGTCGCCGGCTCCCGGCCGGTCCGCCCCGCGCTCAGTCGCCGGCTCCCGGCCGGTCCGCCCCGCGCTCAGCCGCCGGCTCCCCGGTCGGCCCCGCCCCCGCCGAAGGACGGGCCCGCCAGCAGGGCGACCGCCTTCGAGACCTCCTCGCGCAGCGCCTCCGGCTGGTTCGGCGCGTCCGGGTCGAGCGTGGGTCCGAAGGGGCTCGCGGCCGACCACGCCGTGGCGATGGCCATGATCGCCGTGAGCAGGAACGCGCCGCGGAAGGCCGGCGCGTGCGGTGTCCCGCCGGAAGCCGGTGCCATCGCCCGGATCTTGTCGGAGTGCGCGTCCGCGCGCGCCTCGAGGCGGTCGGCGCCCTGTTCCAGGCTCGACCAGAGCATGAGCCGCATCAGGTCCGGGTGCGCCATGGCGAAGTCGAAGACGGCGGTCGCATACCGGGGAAGGTCGTCGGGAGTGAACTCGATCTCCTCGTAGACCTTCTTCAGGTTGCGCTCCAGGACCGTCGTGAAGAGCGTCTCCTTGTTGCCGAAGTAGACGTACAGCAGGTTCTTGTTGCAACCCACCCGGCGGGCGATGCGGTCGACCCGCGCGCCGGCGATGCCGTACGCCGAGAACTCCTCCATGGCCGCATCGAGGATGAGGGCCTTGGTCTGCTCGGCGTTCCCCGCGGCGGTCATGCGGCACCCCTTCTTCTCGCCGGACGGCCGAGCGGACGCGGTGATCGTCCGGCCGGCTGTCCGTCCCACTGTCTAACCGGTTAGTCAGTCTACGGCCCGCTCACCCTCCCGGGCGGGCGGGCCCGGTTTCGGGGCCGGGCGCCCGGGAGGGTCCGGCGGGAGGCCGGTGCCGACCGGCGGCGTGCGGGGGCGGAGGCGTGCCACGAGTCCCGGTTCCGGCACGGGGCGGCGGGACCGATCCCGTCCCGTACCCGGCCGGAGCGGGACGGGATCGCGGGGCGTGGTCAGCCGGCGGGGATGAGGTCGGTGGAGAAGGCCGTCTCCTTGCCGTTCTCCAGTTCGGCCACGCGGGACGTGAGGGCGTCGTGCATGTAGCGGTAGGAGTCGCTGCCCAGGGCGAGCCGGCGGGGCGCGTCCGGCCGGTCGACACTGGCGATCATGGCGGCGACCATCTTGTCCACGTCCCCGACGGAGGGCAGGGACGGGTCCTTGATGCGGCGGACCATGGCGGCGGGAGTGCCGTCGTAGGCGGCCAGCGGCTCGGCGAGGCGGGCGCCGCCGGTACGGAAACCGGTGCCGGCGCTGCCGGGCTCGACGATGGTGACGCCGATGCCGAAGGGGGCGACGTCGAGGGCGGTGGCCTCCATGAAGCCCTCGACGCCCCACTTGGCGGCGTTGTAGACGCCGGCGCCGGGGTTGGTGGCCTGGCCGCCGTAGGTGGAGATCTGGAGGATGCGGCCGGCGCCCTGGGCCCGCAGGTGGGGCAGCGCCGCGCGGACGACCCGGATGGAACCGAGCAGATTGGTGTCGATCTGGTGCACGATCTGCTCGTCGGTCAGTTCCTCGGCCGCGCCGAAGAGTCCGTAACCGGCGTTGTTGACGACCACGTCCACGCGGCCGGCCGCGTGGAAGGCGGCGTCGACCACCGCGGTGATCGCCTCCGCCCCGTCCGTGAGGTCCAGCCGGTGCACCGCGAGGCGGTCGCCGTGCCGGTCCCGGAGGTCCTTGACGGAGCCGACGTCACGGACCGTGCCGGTCACCCGGTCGCCGCCGTCCAGGAGCCGTTCGGCCATCCTGCGTCCGAAACCGCTGCTGATGCCGGTGATGAACCACGTGCGCTGGGACATGGGCTGCTCTTTCCATGCATTGACTAACTGGTTAGCCAAAAGATAGATCTGACTAACCGGTTAGTCAATTCCCGGCCGAAGCGGCCGCCAGGGATCCGCGGGCGAGCCGGCGAGGGCGGTACGGCTCGCCCGCGGGCGCGTCACACGGAGGACGGGCCGTCCCCGGGGAGCTCACCCCGCACCCGGGCCCGGAGCACGTCCCTGCGGACCTTGCCGGTCTCGTTGCGGGGCAGCTCCGCCACCAGCTCCAGCCGGCTGGGCAGGTACCACTGGGTCATTCCCCGGGCGGACAGGTACTCCCGCAGGCCGGCCAGTGTGGGAGCGGCCTCACCGGGGACGACCACCGCGCAGGCCAGCTCACCCCCCTGGCCGTCCGGGTAACCGACGAGGGCGACGTCCGCCACCTCGGGATGCGTCAGCAGTTCGCTCTCGACGTCCCGGACCGGGATCATGAACGATCCGCCGATGCGGTCCGCGGTCCGGCCGACGAGGCGCAGGCCGCCCCGCCCGTCCGGAACAGCCAGGTCGCCGGTGTCGTACCAGCCGTCGTCCACGCGGGACGTCACCCGCAGACGGCCGCTGTCACGGCCGAAGGTCGCCAGGCACACGCCGCCCCCGCGCACGAAGAGGCGCGCCGGCTGCTCCGGGGTGGGCGGCGCCTCGGTGTCGGCCCGGAAGTCGATTTCGATCCCGGAGCCCGGCCGCCCGTCGCTGCGCAGGGCCCACAAGGGCGGATCGTCCCGGCGGGTCCAGGCGTGCCCGGGCACCTCGGTCATCCCCCAGAAACTGCGCAGCGGCACTCCCCACACCTGCGGGACGGAGGCGACCAGCCGACCGGGGATCGTGGTCGAGCCGCAGAGCACCATGCGCAGCGCGGGCAGCCGCCGCCCGCCCGCCCTGGTCGCGTCGGCCAGCGCGGTGAGGTACGGCGGCGCGCCCCCGAGAACGGTGGTCCCGGTCTCGGACACGATGTCCAGAGCCCTCCCGGGGTCCCAGGTGTCCAGCAGCACCGTGGCGCCGCCGGCCAGCAGGGGAACCATGATGTTGTACATCACCCCGAACATGTGCGTGAGCGCCTGGGTGGTGAAGAAGCGGTCCCGGCACCCCAGTTCCTCCGCCGAGACGACGGGCCGGGCTCCCGCGTACAGGGTGTTGAAGGTGTGCAGCGCTCCCTTCGGCTCGCCGGTCGTCCCCGAGGTGAACAGGACCACGGCCACCCGGTCCGGATCGCCGGCGGTCACCTCCCGGGGTGCTCCCCGCTTCTCCTCCCACGCGGTCAGCTCGAAGTGGCGGCCGAAGTGCACCGCGCCTTCCGGGGCGTCGCCGTCGGTGAGCACCACCCGGTGCCGCAACCGGGGGAGGCGGGAGGCCATGTCGGCCACCGGCCGCGCGTAGTCGGTGCCCTTCCACCGGTCGGCGGTGACGCAGACGACGACGTCGAGCCGTCTGAGCACCCGTTCCAGCTCACGGGGGCCGACGGTCGGCATGACGGGCGCGAAGACGGCTTCGACCCTCGCGCAGGCCAGCAGCAGCGCGCTCACCTGCCACCAGTTCGGCAACTGCACGGCGACGGTGTCCCCGGGGCCCACTCCGAGAGCGCGCAGAGCGCCGGCGAAGCGTTCCACGTACTCGCCGAACTCCCGGTAGGTGAGGTGCCGGGGGTCCGCCCCCTCCCGGTAGGCGATCACCGCGGTGGCCTCCGGGGTCGTCTCGCACCACTTCCGCAGGTCGGCCGGCGGTCCCTCGCTCCGCCAGACGCCCGACGCGCGGTGAGCCCGGACCAGGTCCGGTTCCGGGCGCAGGCCGGACCAGTCCGCGCCGTCGATGTCCGCCCCAGCGGCCTCGTTCCTCGACGGATGCGCCGATCGCATGGTCAATTCCGCTCCCCTCGAAGTATTCGCTCAACAGGTGGACGAGTCGAAGGCGACCGCTGAGGCGGGCACCACTCGGTCCGTGCGGGCCTCGATCGCGCGGAGGACCGCCATCACGTCATCGGCGCCGTGCCCCAGGGCCACCGTCTCCTCGAACAACGCGTGACATGTGTCGAGCAGTGGGGAGGCGATACCGGACGAGCGAGCGGCCCGGGCGATGAGCCGGTTGTTCTTCAGCACGTCCAGGACCGCCGCCTGCACGTCGAAGTCCTCGGCGAGGAGCTTGGGCGCCTTCATGAGGGAGACCGGGCTCGCCATCGGGCTCGCGGCCAGGACGTCGAAGAACAGCGTCCGGTCGACTCCCAGCCGGTCGGCGAAGTGGTGCGCCTCGGCCAGCCCCGTCACCAGAGCGATCAGGAACAGGTTCACCGACAGCTTCATCAGCAGCGCGCCGGGTGCGTCACCGCAGACGAACGTCTCCTGGCACAGGGGCGCGAGCAGCGGCCGTACGGTGTCCACCGCCCGCTCGTCGCCGGCCAGCATCGCGACCAGCGTGCCGTTCTCCGCCGGCACGCGGGATCCCGAGACGGGGGCCTCCACGTAACGTCCGCCCGCCGCGCGGACGTCGGCCTCCAGGGCGCGGGAGTGCGCGGGTGAGGTCGTGCCCATGTGCACCACCGTCCGGCCTGCGACACGGGCGGTGAAGTGCGGGCCGCCGCGCCCCAGAACCGTGTCGACGGCGTGTTCGTCGGCCAGCATCAGCAGGACCACGTCCGCACGGGCGAACACCTCGCCGGGATCCGCCGCCGCGTCGGCGCCGGCTTCATACAGGGGGGCGGTTCGGGCGGCCGTGCGATTCCATACCACCAAGGGTGTGCCGGAGCGGACGAGGCGCAGCGCCATTGGCTGTCCCATGACTCCCAGGCCGATGAAGCCGACATTCATGAACGGGCGGCGCCTTCCTGTGGCAACTAACACCTACATGTGGATCATGCGTCGAGCGATGATAGCCGAGGTGTGAGTAGCTCACGGGAAACCCCGGTGGTCGGGCGGGGGTGGCGAGGTGTGTTCGTGCGGCCCGGCGGAAGACGGCAGGTGTGTCGGCAGGTGTGTCGGTGGGTGTGCCCGGCCGCAGGGCGTCGCCGTCGGTCCGGTGCGGGGCCCGCGCAGGCGCCGGACACGGTGATGCCGCCGTGTTCCCGTCGTGGTCCGGCCGGTGCGCGGCGAGGCCCGGCCGGCGGCGGCAGGCCCGGGAATGTTCGGCCCCCCACCGTGGTTGAGCCAGTCAGCTGACATGCTCGGGTCACAGACTCGGGCGGTGAGCGGGAAGGAGAACCTCTCATGGCACGCAGTACCGTGCGCCCCGTCGTCCGGCTGAGGTCGACGGCCGGGACCGGCGTCACCTACGTGACACGCAAGAACCGTCTCAACGACCCCGACCGGCTCGTGCTGCGCAAGTACGACCCGGTGGCCGGAGGGCACGTCGCGTTCCGCGAGGAACGCTGAACCGGCCGACACCCCCAGCACGCCGAACACCGAGCAACTCCCGTCCGCCGCGACGCGGACGGCCATGAGGAGGAGAACCCGATGAGGAACGGCATCCACCCCGCGTCCCGGCCGGTCGTCTTCCGCGACCGGGCCGCCGACGCCCTGTTCCTGACCCGTTCGACCGCGGACAGCGACAAGACCATCGTCTGGGAGGACGGCGTCGCCTACCCGCTGATCGACGTGGAGATCTCGTCGGCAAGTCACCCGTTCTACACCGGCACTTCCCGGGTGATGGACACGGCCGGCCGCGTCGAGCGCTTCGAGCGCCGCTACGGCCGGCCGGCGGCGACCGGCTCCCGCCGGAGCTGACGGACCGGCGGACACGAGCCAGGGCCCGGCCCCGCACACCACGCGGGGCCGGGCCCTCTTCTTCGGCCGGCCCACGGCGTCGCCGCGGCCCGCGGCGAGCGAGGACCGCTTGGGTGTGAACCGGACACCTGCCTCTTGGGTGTGAACAGAACACACACCCCCTGTCGTGTGTGAGGTGCGCCCCCGGTTCGCGCCGCCCGTCCTCGGTGAGGTTCGGGCCGCTCCCACCGGGAGGCCGTCGGGAACCTCGACCCCTCGCACACCCGAGAACCGAAGACGAGGCACGTGCAGTGAACATGCGTAATCAGTGGCCGGTGCTGCCCGTGGTCGCGGGACTCCTCGCCACGCTGCTGACCGGTTGCGGATCCGGGGCCGCCGACTGGGGCAGCGACGGACCGCACATGGTTGTCGGGATGTCCGACGACGTCCTGGCGACGGACCCCGCCTCGGGCTACGACCCGGGGTCGTGGCTGCTGTTCGACAATGTCTTCCAGTCCCTGCTGCGCTTCCCCGACGGCGGCACGGTGCCGGAGCCGGAGGCGGCCAGGAGGTGCGCCTTCACGGACACGCGTGCCCGCGTCTACCAGTGCGTCCTCAGGGACGGCCTGAAGTTCGGCAACGGCGACCGGCTCACCGCCGAGGACGTGAAGTTCTCCTTCGAACGCGTGCTGAGGATCGACGACGCCGCGGGTCCGGCGGTCCTGTTCCAGTCGCTGGACACGATCGAGACACCGGACGACAGGACCGTCGTCTTCCGGCTCAAGGCGCCCGACGCCACCTTCCCCAGCAAGATCGCCTCCGGCGCCGGCTCCATCGTCGACCACCGCCAGTACAGCACGCACGCGCTGCGCACGGACGGCCGGGCCGTCGGCTCCGGACCCTACGAGCTGGTCTCCTTCGGCAAGGACGAGGCCGTCTTCTCGGTCAACCCGAACTACCGGGGGACCGTGAAGGTGAAGAACTCCGGCGTGACGCTGAAGCTGTTCCACGGCGACCGCGACGCCCTGCGCAAGGCCGTGACCGACGGCGGGGTCGACATCGCCTACCGGGGCCTGAGCACCCGGGACATCACCGACATCGACCGGCAGGGCGACAGGAAGGGCGTCGACATCGTCGAGGGCAGCAGCGCGGAGGTCCAGCACCTGGTCTTCAACATGGCCGACCCGGTGGCCGGCCGGCTCGGCGTGCGCAGGGCCGTCGCCCACCTGATCGACCGCGAGGCCCTGGTCAAGGAGGTCTACCAGGACACCGCGATCCCGCTGTACTCGATCATCCCGGCCGGCATCAGCGGCCACGACACCGCCTTCTTCGACGCCTACGGCGCCGCCCCGTCCAAGGCCGAGGCCGCCGCGGCGCTGCGCGCCGAGGGCATCACGGACAAGGTCCGGCTGACCCTCTGGTCGACCCCGACCCGCTACGGTCCGGCCACCGACGAGGAACTGAGGGTGATCGCCGCCCAGCTCAACGCCAGCGGGCTCTTCACGGCCGACGTGCGGTCCGTGCCCTTCGACCGGTACGAGAAGGACATCTCCGCGGGCCGGTACGGCGTCTACGTCAAGGGCTGGGTGCCGGACTACCCGGACCCCGACAACTTCACGGCCCCCTTCTTCGGCAAGGGCAACGTGCTGGACAACAACTACGCCAACCGCACCATCACCGACACTCTGATCCCCTCCACCGCCGCCCGCGGCGAGCGCACCGCCGCCACCGACGAGTTCGGCCGGATCCAGGACATCGTGGCCCGGGAGGTGCCGGTCCTGCCGGTCTGGCAGGGCAAGCAGTACGCGGTCGTCCGCGACGACGTCCACGGCGTCGAGTACTGCCTGGACCCCTCCACCGTGTTCCGCTTCTGGGAGCTCGGCAAGAGCTGAGCCGCCGACACGTGGCTGAGCGGGCACGCCCCGGCGGCCGAGCGCGAGCGGGGTGAGGCCGCTGCCCGGCACCGTCCCCGCGCCGGCGCGCGCACCTGCCCCGTCCCCCTCGATCCGTCCCCCTCGGCCTGGCCACCTGGGCCTGGCCACCTCGGCCTCGCAGTGGCCCGGCGCCTCCGCGACCCGAACGTCCCCGGGCGCCGGTGGTTCCGTTCCGCGACCGCGTGGCGGCGGCGGTCCTGGAACCGTCCGGGAAGGGCGACGACGACCCGCGGGGGAGCGGGACGCCCCGGGCGCCGGGGCCGGCCCGCGAACGGGCGCCGGCCGGTCCGCCCGCGGCCCGCGAACGGGCGCCGGTCAGGGCAGCGGGGCGCCCCGGGCGGCCACCCACAGCTCGTACCACTCCTCGTGGGAGAGGCCCGGCTCCCGGGCCACCGCGTCGGCGCAGGCGCGGATCCGCTCGGGGCGGGTGGTCCCGACGACCGGGGCGATGCCGGCCGGGTGCTTGCGGAGCCACCACAGCAGGACGGTCTCCGGAGTCGTCCCGTGGCGCCGGGCGAGGTCGGCGACCAGCCGGTTCACCGGAGTGTCGGCGCCGTCGGCGAACCGGCCGCGGGCCAGGGCGCCCCAGGCCTGGAGCCGGACGCCGTTCGCGTGGCAGTGCTCGACCGTTCCCGGCGGGCAGCCCACCCCCGCGGCGGCGGGTGTGTTGAACAGGACTCCGGCCTCGACCCAGTCACGGCGCGCCAGGCTCATCTCCAACTGGTCGACGACCAGCGGGACGTCGAGGTGGGCCTGGAGGGCCGAGAGCTGCGCACCGCTCATGTTCGACACACCGAACTGCCGTACCAGGCCCTGCGAGTGCAGCGAGGCGACCGCCCCGGCGATCTCCTCGGGACCGGTCAGCGGATCGGGCCGGTGCAGGAGCAGCACGTCCAGGACGTCCGTGCGCAGCCTGGTGAGGCTCTCCTCCACCCGCCGCACGATGCTCGCCGCACGCAGGTCGTAGTGGCCCGGCCGGTCGCCGTCGGGCAGCCGGATCCCGCACTTGGACTGCAGGACGATGCGCTGCCGCAGCCCCGGCGCCCTGGCGAGCACCTCGCCGAAGACGGCCTCCGACTTGCCGTGCCGGTAGATGTCGGCGTGGTCGAAGGCGCTGATCCCGGCGGCCAGGGCCGCTTCGATCGCGGCCTCGGCGTGCCGGACGTCCTCGGCCGTCCAGGGCGCGGTGTCCCAGCCGCCGCCGAGTCCCATGCACCCGTACAGCAGTGGGTGGGTGCGGATGTCGGTGTGCGCCGTCATGACGGCCTCCTCGGTGTGCGGTCGCGGCCGGCCGGCCGCGACGGGTGGCGTGGCCGGTCAGTGGCTCAGGGCGTCGGCGAGCATCTCGGCGAGGGCGAGCACCGGAAGCTGGGTGTTGGCGGCGGGCACCGTCGGCAGGATCGAGGCGTCCACCACCCGCAGGTCCGACACGCCCCGCACCCGGCCCTCGCCGTCGACCACGGCGTACGGGTCCTCCATCGGGCCCATCGCACAGGTGCCGACGGGATGCCAGTAGGTGCCCACCCGGTCGCGCAGGGCGGAGTCCGGAAGGTCCTGGACCGGCTCGCCCGCGCCGGGACCGGCCAGCGACTGAAGGGCGCCGGCCAGTTCCCGCGCCTTGTCCAGGCCGGAGCGCAGGACGGCGAGGTCGCGGCCGTCGGGGTCGGTCAGGAAGGCGGGGTCGATCTCCGGGGGCTCGGCGGGATCGGCCGACCGCAGCCGGACCCGGCCGCGCGAGGCCGGCTTCATCAGGAAGGCGGAGACGCCGGCCTCGTACCGGCCGGGCGGCAGCTTGCCGAACAGCGGCGGTCCCGCGGTGGGCAGCAGATGCAGGTCCCACGCGCCGTCGGGACAGTACTCGCTGGCGGCCCTGACCAGCATCCGGCTGACGTACAGTTCCCCGCTCGCCTCCTTGGCGGCCAGCGCGGCGTTCAGCTCGTCGGTCGGGGCCAGCGGCAGGAACACACCGGGCTGGTCGGACAGGTTCGCGCCGACCCCCGGCAGGTCGGCCTCGCACCGGATGCCGTGCTCCGCCAGGTGCGCGGCGGGCCCGACGCCGCTGCGCATCAGCACGGCGGGCGAGCCGAACGTGCCGGACGCCAGCACGTAGGTGTCGGCCACCAGGGTCGTCCGAACGCCGTCGACGACGATGTGCACGCCGCGCACCCGGCCGTCGCGCACCGTGAGCCGGTCCACCAGGGCGCCGCTGAGCACCGTCAGGTTCGGCCGGGCCCGGGTCGCCGGATCCAGATAGGCGAAGGCCGCGTTCCAGCGCAGTCCGTCGACGGCGTTGAGCAGCGGCCGGCCGCGGCCGGGACCGCCCGGCACGGCCATGTCCACCTCGGAGTAACCGAGTTCACCGGCCGCGGCGAGCGCGGCCGTGCTCCAGGCGGACAGTTCGCCGTCCGGCACCGTGCGCAGCCCCATCCCGTCCACGGCTCCGCGCCGGTACGGCTCCATCGCCCCGGCCGACCACCGCTCGCCGCCCGCCCGCACCCACTCGGCGTGGTCGGCGTGCGAACCCCAGGTGTTCCAGCAGCCGTTGACGCACGAGGACCCGCCGAGGAGGCGTGCGCGGACGCGGTGCGGCGCGGTGTGCCGCTCCCACACGTCGTCGCGCGGCAGGGCACGCGCGTTGCGCACCTTCTCCGGCCAGTCCCGCTGCCGGGGCCCGTAGTCCGGACCCGCCTCCACCAGGCAGACGGTCCGCCCGGGGTCCGCGCTGAGCCGGGCAGCCAGGACGCACCCGGCGACCCCGCCGCCGAGGACGACGACGTCGTGACCGGAGGGGCCGGGCGAACCGGGCGAGGTCGGTGAACTTCCCATGTGTGCTCCCACGATGTGTTGTCGTTCGGTGGCCCTACGGCGTGCCGGTGAAGGCGGGCGCCACCAGCCGGGCCCCCTCGCGCACCCCGCGCACCGCGATCGACCGCGTGGCCGGCAGGGTGGGCAGGATCTCCCCGGCGAGGCAGGCGTTCACGGGGCGGGACGCGTAGCGCGTACGGGCCCGGGGGACCGGCACCACCAGCTCGGCGGGCGCCCCCAGGATCCGGGCGATCTCCGCGGCCCACTCGGCGCGCGTCACCCGGTCCGGGCCGCCCAGGTGCAGGACCGGCGGCAGCGGACCGTCGGCGTCCAGCAGCGCCGCGGTCACCTCTGCCACGTCGGCCAGGACCACCGGCGTGGTCCAGTGGTCGTCGGGGGCCTCGACCCGCTCGCCGCGCAGCAGCCGGTGGGCGCAGGCGGCGAAGAAGTTCAGCCACTTGCCCGCGTCGGCGGGCTCGTGGCCGTAGACGAGGCTGACGCGCAGCGCCACGGCCCGGGCGGCCCCCGCGAGCAGCGCCTCCTCGGCCAGCAGCTTGGCCCGGCCGTAGGCGTTGGCCGGCGAGACGGGGGTGCTCTCGGTGTTGTGCGCCGCGTGGCCGTCGAAGACGTTGTCGGTGGAGATCATGACGATCCGCGCGTCCGGGGCCAGGGCGGCGAAGTTCTCCGCCACGGCCACGTGCGCCGCCCTGGCCCGTTCCGGATGGTCCTCGCACCAGGTGACGTCGGAGGGTCCGTGCACCAGGACGACGCGTGCGGGACGCACCCGGGCGAGGAGGCGGGCGCACGCCGCCGCGTCGGTCGCGTCCAGCGCCTCCCAGCCCGCTCCGTACGCCTCCGGCGGCGTGGCCGGCCGGCGGCGGGAGGCGAGCGTCACCGACGCCTGCGGCGACTGCGCGCCGCCGGCCGTGGCGATCCGCCGGGCGATGCCGGAGCCCACCAGTCCGCTGCCCACGACGAGCGTGTTCTCCCCGGTCACGGCGCCCCCTGGGAGGAGGGGGCGGGCATGCGCTCGGCCAGCAGCCGTCCCACGCCGATCAGACCGTGGTCGTCGTCGGCCACGCCCAGCGACACCATCGCGTCGACCTGCCCGGCGTCCAGGCCGAAGCAGCCCAGGCGCACCAGCTCGGCCACCAGAAGACGCCGGTAGGGCTCCCCGACGGCCAGGGCGAAACCGCCCATCACGATGTAGCGGCACACCCCGATCGAGGTGAACACCGCCGTGATCGCCTGGGCGAGCCGGGCGAGCGTGCCGCGCAGCACCTCGGTGGCGAAGGCGTCGCCCTCGCGCACCGCCCGGGCGATCGCCCGGTTGCCGATCTCCTCGGCCCGTCCGGAGCACAGCGCGCCGAGCCGGGAACGGCGGAATCCCGCCGGGTCGGCCAGAGCGGCCCGGCGGGTCGCGGCCAGCACGCCCCGCCCCGAGGCGACGGCGCCCAGGTGGCCGCGTCCGCCGCAGTCGCACAGCGGCGCGTCGGGGGAGACGTCGCACACCCAGTGCCCCAGCTCCCCGCCGTGGCCGTCGGCGTCGATCAGGACCTCGCCGCCGCGGAACACCTTGTTGCCGATGCCGGAACTCACCGTCAGCAGACAGAAGTCGCCCGGCTCGGTGGCGGCGTACCGCCAGGCCGCCGCCGTCAGGTCGTTGACGACGACGGCCGGCGCGCCGGTCCGCCCGGTCAGCAACTCGCCCAGCGGCAGCGGTTCCCCGCGCCGTCCCCACACGGTGGGCGCGGCCAGGACGAGACCGCCGGCCGTGATCGGACCGGCGAAGGCCACCCCCAGGGCGCGCGGGGCCCGGCCGCCGGTGTGCTCGCCGACCTCGCGGACGATCTGGTCCACCACCCGCCGCTGGAGCACCGGCACGGGGGCGCCGGGGTCGCGGTGCATGCCGTCGACCGGCACCCGGCGCACTCCGGACAGCGTGCCCGTCGCGGGGTCGTAGCCGCCCACCCGGAGCGTGGTGCCGCCCACGTCGAGCACGGTGAACACCTCCTCCTCACTCGCCACGCCGGCCACCCGCTCCCTCCGCGGAGGCGTCCCCGCCACCCGGTCCCTCGCCACCCCGTCCCTCGCCACCCCGTCCCTCGGCCTCCCGCCCCTCGCCACCCCGTCCCCCGGCATCCGATCCCGCTGCGGACGCGCCCGCGCCGGACGGCCCCTGCTCGCCGGAGTCCCCGTGCGGCGCCGCGGGCCGCTCCTCCTCGAAGACGAGCAGCCGCAGCTCCCGCTCCGAGTCGTTGAGCAGACCGTGCTCCCCGTACGGGTCGTTGACGACGACGTCGCCCGGGCCCACCCGGAACCGCGCGCCGTCCCGGAACATCAGCCCGCTGCCGTCGAGCACCACGTACGTCTCGCGGTCGGCGCCGTGCCGGTGCCGGCCGATCGACGTGCCCGCCGGCAGCACCGCGAGGTCGATGAACCGCGCTCCCGGGGAATCGGCCGGACAGGCGTAGAGGCGGTGGGCGAGGATCGTGCCCAGGCCGCCGTGGTCGTGCTCCTTGCCCGCCAGCAGCTCCCGCAGGTTGACCACGGGCTCAGGCATCGCCGCGCCCCCCGTCCGCCGCCAGCGCCTCGATGGCCGCCACCAGCACCTCCTGCGGCAGGTCCGCCAGCTCCTCCACGAAGGCCGACTTGCCGATCCCGGTCGGCACGACCAGATGGAGCTTGCGGCCCCGGCGCTGCCAGGAGGCCCGCAGCGCCTGCGTCATCAGATCGGGCGTGCAGGTGCCGGGGTCGAACACCGGAAGCCCGATGCGGCGCAGCAGCGCCACGATCCGCTCGCAGGTCTCCTCGTCGGCGAGCCCGAGCAGCCGGGCCAGGTGCGCGGAGAGCGCCATGTCGACGGCGACGGCCTCGCCGTGTTCCAGGCGGTGTTCGCCGGCCGTCTCCACGACGGGACTGAAGGTGTGCCCGAAGTCGACCAGCCGGGCCAGGTCGTGCTCGCGCAGATTGGGGCAGAGCTCCTCCATCATCAGCCGCATCGAGGTGCGCAGCACGTACTGCTCCAGCTCCCCGTGCGGGTGCTCCCGCTCCGCCCCGCCCTCGTCGTCCGGCCGCCGGAAGACGTCCGGATGCCGCTCCAGCGCCCCGAACAGGTCCCCGTCCAGGATCACGGCCATCTTCACGATCTCGGCCAGGCCGCACCGGATCTCCCGGTGCGGGAGCGTCGCGAGGAACGCCGGGTCGTTCAGCGAGGCGTGCGCCGGGTGGTAGGCGCCGAACATGTTCTTGGTGTGCAGGGCGTTGACGCCGGTCTTCACCCCCACGCCGACGTCGACCTGGCCGACCAGCGTGGTGTTGACCTTGATGTAGCGGATGCCCCGGGCGTAGATGGACGCGGCGAAGCCCACGACGTCCGCGACGATGCCGCCGCCGACGGCCAGCATCACCCCGTGCCGGTCCAGCCCGTCCGCCTTGGCGAGGGCGCACACCCGCTCCACGGACGCGAGCGTCTTGCGGTGCTCGCCGGTGGGTATGACGTGCACGCTCCACTGGCCCGGCGCCAGGGCGCCGGTCAGGTACGCCCGCAGCCGCTCGCCGTAGAGCCGGTCGACGGTCGGGCTGACGAAGGCCACCACCCGGCGGCCCGCCACGTACCCGGCGAGCAGCCCGTTGCCGGGATCCAGCACCCCGGTGGTGAGGTCGACCCGGTACCGGGTGCCGTCCGGCGCCCTCAGGTCGAAGCCGCCGGCGTCTTCGCGGACCCCCACGGGCGGATGCGCAACCCGTTCAAGAACCTGGCCTGACATCTCTCTCCTCAGTCTTCTCACGTTGCCGCCGAAGGTCCGCGAACACACCGGCAAGGACCGGCACGAGGGGCCGGCCGGCGAGTTCCTCCAGCGGGACGGGGCGGCCCTGGCCGTCGCTCACGGGCAGCCGCCAGTTGGGATGCACCGACGACGTGCCGGGGATGTTCTGCGGTCTGCGGTCCCCCGCGGCGTCCGGCAGCCACACCCCCAGCAGGCGCGCCGGGGTGCGGCACAGGAACCGGTGGAGCGCCACGACGTCGCCGTCCGGATCGGGCAGCAGCCCGAGCCGCTCCAGCTCCGCCAGCCAGCCGTCGCGCTCGGCGGCGGCCTCGGCCTTCTCCGTCTCCTCCGGCCGGGTCAACAGACCCAGCCGGGAGCGCAGTTCGACGTGCTCGCCGCTGAGCCAGGCGGCGGTCGTCGGCAGATCGTGGGTGGTCAGCGTCGCCAGGCAGTCGGCGCGCCACTGGTCGGGCGGCAGCGGCCCGTGCCGGCCCTCGGAGCCCCCCAGGTACTCGAACCGCTGCACCGACGTGCCCAGGATCCCACTCGCGTCCAGCGAACGGCGCACCCCGGACTCCACGGTGCCCAGGTCCTCGCCGATCACGAACGCGCCCGCGCGGTGCGCCTCCAGCATCACCGTGCCCAGCATCGCCTCGGCGTCGTAGCGGACGTACGTGCCCTCGGACGGCGGCCGTCCCTCGGGCACCCACCAGAGCCGGAACAGGCCCATCACATGGTCGATCCGCAGCGCGCCCGCGTGCCGCAGTCCCGCGCGCAGCAGCCGGGCGAGCGGCCGGTAACCGGAGGCCGCGAGCCCGTCCGGACGCCACGGCGGCTGGCCCCAGTCCTGGCCGCGCGGGTTGAAGTCGTCCGGGGGCGCGCCGACGCTCATCCCGGCGGCCAGGCAGTCCTGGAGCGCCCAGGCGTCCGCGCCCTCGGGGGCGACGCCCACCGCCAGGTCGTGGATCAGACCGATGCCCATGCCCGCCCCGGCGGCCGCCGCCCGGGCGGCCGCGAGCTGCTCGTCGGTGACCCAGGCGAGCCAGCGGTGGAAGTCGACCCGGCCGGCCAGCTCGTGGCGGGCCCGGGCCACGGCCGCCGAGCGCGGGTCGCGCAGCGCGGCCGGCCACGAGCGCCAGGCGCCGCCGTGCACCTCCGCCAGCGCGCACCAGGTGGCGAAGTCCGTCAGGTCCTCGCCCTCGCGCGCGACGAACCCGGCGAACGCGGCGGCCCGGCCGGGCGGCAGCGGCACCCCGTACACCGCGTGCAGCGCCTCGTGCTTGAGCGCCCGCACGGCCTCCCGGTCGATGAGCGCGTCGCCGCGCAGCACCGCCTCGTTCAGGGCCCGCGCCCGTGCGGCGCACTCCTCGGCGGTGCGGCGCGCCGCACCGGTGAGCCGCGCGTACTCCGGGATCGCCGCCACCCGTACGTGCATCGGGTCCGGATAGCGGCGGGTGCTGGGCCGGTACGGCGACGGGTCGGGCAGCGGCCCGGGCTCGACCGCGTGCAGCGGCCCGAGCTGGACGAAGTCCGCCCCCAGCGCCCGGCCCGACCACGAGGCCAGCTCCGCGAGGTCGCCGAGGTCGCCCATGCCCCACGAACGGCGCGAGAGCACGGAGTAGAGCTGGACCAGGAACCCCCAGTGGCGGCCCTCGGGCACCGACAGCCGCTCCGGTACGACGAGCAGGGGCGCGGACTCCTCGCGCCCCGGCGCCGTCACACGCAGGGTGTGCCGGCCGGGCGGGAGCGGACCGGACGGCGCGACGGTGCCGCCGTCCTCCAGCTCCACCACGGCCGTGGCGTTCGCGGGCAGACCGGGGAGACCGGGCAGGCCGGGAGCACGGGGGAGGCGTTCGCCCGCGCCGCGGAGCACGACGCACTCCGGCAGCAGCCGGGCCCCGGCGCGGGCGCGACGGTCCGCCAGCGCGGCCCGGGCCGCCGCGTCGCCGGAGGCGTCCACGCCGCACGCGGCGAGCACGGCGACGAGGGTGTCGGGCGAGACCTCGATCCGTTCGCCCCGGTCGGTGGTGTACGCGGTGGCGATCCCGTGCTCCCGGGCCAGTTCGCGCAGCACGCCGCTCATGAGTCGCCTCCCGCGCCGAAGAGACGTTCCAGGACCACGGCCACCCCGTCCTCGTCGTTGCCGGGCGCGACCTCGTCGGCCATCGCCCGCAGCGCCGGATGGGCGTTGGCCACCGCCACCCCGTGCCCGGCCCAGGCCAGCAGCGGGATGTCGTTGGGCATGTCGCCGAAGGCGACCGTCCCGGCCGCGTCCAGGCCCAGGAGCCGCGCGGCCCGCTCCACCCCGGCCGCCTTGGTGGTGCCGGGCGGCAGCACCTCCACCATGCCCTGCACCGAGTGCACCACCGTGACCTCGTCGCCGCACAACCGGCGTGCCTCGGCCTCCAGTTCGTCCTCCGGGACGCCCGGGTGGTGCAGGACCAGTTTGTCGATGGGGTCCGACCAGAGCAGCCGGCGGTCCGCCGTCACGTCCCAGCCGTGCCGGACGCGTTCGCCGAACCGGGGGGTGACCTTGAAACGGCTCTCCGGCGGGGCCGTCACCACGCCCAGTTCCAGGGGGCCGAGCGCCGCCTCGACCCGTTCGACCACGCTGCGTGCCAGGTCGAGGTCGAGCGAGGCCGATGTGAGCAGCCGGTCGGCGCCCGCGTCGTAGAGCTGCGCGCCCTGCCCGCAGACCGCGAGCCCCCGGTAGCCGAGTGCGGCCAGGTACTGCTTGCAGGCGGTGGCCGGTCTGCCGGTGACCACCAGATGGTGCGCTCCCGCCCCGGCCGCCCGGGCCAGCGCGCGCAGCGTGCGCTCGGAGACGCTCTGGTCGCTGCGCAGCAGGGTGCCGTCGAGATCGGTGGCCACCAGCCGGAAGGGCGGCGGCCCGGCCACCGGGGCGCCGGCGGCGAGAGCGGCCGGCACAGCGGGAGCGCCCACTGCCGCGACTCCTGACGGAGAGCCGGACGCGACGCCGGCCGGTGCGCCGGACGCGCCCCTCGCCGGTGCGCCGGACGCGCCCGCTGCCGGTGAGCCGGCCAGGGGGACGGCCGGGGCTTCGGGTGAGAGGTCCGCCGGGACGCCTGCCGAGAGGTCCGGGACATCCGGGACACCCGCCGGGGCGGTGGCCGGGATTGAGTCCCAGGCGACCCGGCCCGAGGCGAGGGTGAGCATGACCAGCAGCCGGCCGCCGACCGGCGGGCCGTCCAGAGTGCCGCGGAAGACGCCGTCGGCCGCCCGGGCCAGCGGCGCGAGGACGATGCCGCTGCCCGCGGGCACGGCCTCGTCGGAGGCGACGGCCTCGGCCCGGGACTCCAGGTCCGACGGGGCGCGCACCGCACCGGGGACCGCGACCTCCACGTGCGCCGCCCCGGGGTGCGTGTACTCGACGTGCCAGTGGCCCCGCGCGTCCCGGCGCACCCGGCACCGCTCGCGCAGCCGCCGTGCCCAGTCCTCCCGGCCCGCCGCCCGCGCGGTCTCCGCGCACCGGGCGAAGTCCGCCCGCGCGTACCCGGCCTCGAAGAGCCGTTCGTACGCCGCCTCGTCCAGCGGCGCGCACCGGCCGTAGGCCCGTACGTCCCCCAGCTCCCCGGCGGACCGCTCGATCAGCGCGCGGTGCCGGACCCAGGCCGTCGGGTCCAGCGTGTCGAACCAGCCGTACCGGACGGCGTCCCGCACCGGGAACGGCCTCGGGCGTCCGCGCAGCAGGTCCTCGAAGGCCGCCAGCCGCTGATCGGCGCTGCGCGCCCAGGTGAAGGAGCGCGCGGTGTCCCGGGCGTTGGCCGACAGGCGGGCGTACTCCTCGGGGGCCGTCCGCCGCAGCGCGGCGGCCTGGCGTATCCGCTCGGCGAGCGCGGCGGTCAGGGACGGGTCGTCGTCCCGGAACGAGCCGGGCAGCGCGAACCCGGTCGCCCGCGGGTCCTCGGGCGGCAGGGCGTGCCCGAAGTGGGCCGTGACGGTCTGCGCGGTGGCTATCGGCACGGCGCCGCACGCCATCGCCTCGGCCTGGGCGATGAGGAACCCGTCGAGTTCGAACTTCGAGGGGAACAGGCAGAAGTCGGCGCCGGCCGCCTGCTCGAACAGGGTGTCCTCGTCGGCCAGCCGCCAGTCCAGGTGGATCCGGCCGGGGTGGCGGTCGGCGACGTTCTGGAAGTGGGCGTTGCCCACGGGGGCCTCGCCCCCGCCGCCTCCGCTGGTGGCGAAGCGCAGGACGAAGGAGATGTCCGGATCGGTCGCCAGGACCTCCTCGATCGCCCGGACGAGCTCCAGTTGCCCCTTGTGGTGCACCGCGTAGCGGGCGGCGTGGTAGAAGACCGGCAGGGCGGGGTCCAGGCCCAGGGACCGCAGGACCGCCGCGCGGTCGACGTCAGCCGGGTCGCGCGCCAGCCAGCTGTCGGATATCCCGCAGCCGCCCATCAGCAGCCGGTCCGCCCGCTCGCGCACCATCCCGGACAGCGGCAGCGTCTCGAAGAGGGCTTCGAACGGGGTGTCGCGGAAGGTGGCGCAGTGGTCGAGCTGGCCGGGCGAGACGAAGTCGACGAGATCGGCGTGGGCCACGATCAGCGGCAGGAAGGGCACGTGGTCCGGGCCGTACTCGAGGTGCATCCGGGTTCCCGCCAGGGCCCGCGCCATGACGGACTCGGGGCTGTCCTCGGCGGGCAGCGGGCCGTCCAGCGCGTCCAGGTCCGCGCTCACCCCGAACAGGTCCAGCAGCCGCTCCACCTGCGGGCGGTACACCTTCTGCGTGACCGGGGCGTTGGCCGCGACCGTGCTCACGGTGCGCAGGTCCGGGTCCCCGGCGAACAGCGGCGGCAGCAGGTAGTGGTAGTAGGGCTCGAAGCCGTGCACCACCGCCGGGCCGTCGGCGAGGTACCGCTTCACGAAGTGGGCGCCGGCCACCTGGAAGACCAGCGGCTTGAAGTACGCCAGGTCCCTGCCCTCCATGCCGGGCGGCGGGTAGAGCCGGTCGGGCAGCAGGTCCAGGAAGGCGTCGGACAGGAAGTAGACGTCCACGCCGTCCAGCCGCAGCAGGTGTGCCCGGGTGGTCAGCTCCAGGGTGATCTCGCCCGGGTGGTCCGGCCACACCTTGGGGTCCGGCACCAGCGGCACCCGGTGTTCGTGGACGTAGCCGAGCTCCTGGACCGGATGGTCGCGGCGCAGCGCGTCGAGGAGTCCGTGCGCGGGGGTGACCAGCGAGACCCGGTGGCCGCGCGCCGCGTACTCCCGCGACAGGTTCCACACCAGCGGCGACAGCCCGCCGCGCATGAGACGGTTGTCGAACCCGCCGCACTCGAAGGCGAAGTGGACGATGTGCATCGCGGGCCGCCTCACCGCACGGCCGCGGCGCGGGCGGTGGCCGCGCGCAGGCCGGGCAGGTCGATGAACTCGGTGTGGGTGCCCACGCTGCCGCAGACGAACGCCCCGGCCACCGAGCCGGCCAGCACGCACTCCTCCAGCGCGCGCCCCTCGAACAGGGCGTGCAGGAACGCGGTGACGAACGCGTCCCCGGCGCCGTTGCTGTCCACCACCGGCCGCTCCGGGCGCACCGCCGGGAAGTGCCGCACCCGGTCCTCGCCGCGCACCAGCAGGTGGCAGCCCGCGGCGCCGTCGGTGGCGACCACGAAACGCGCCCGGCCCCCGTCGAGGACGGACCGCAGCACCGTCTCCAGCCGGTCGTGGATCGCCGCCGCGCTCAGGAAGACGTAGTCGGAGGCGAGGGCGTAGGTCCGGTGGTGCGGGTTGCGCCCGTCCCAGTCGTGCAGGTCGGTCGAACTGGTCGCGCCCAGACGGTGGATGTCCTCGTACATGTCCTGGTTGTGGCCGATGATCGACAGGTGGACGTGGGCGGCACGCTCCAGGAAGGGCAGGTAGAAGTCGCGGGGCAGCCTGAGGTCGGCGGGGTGCCGGCCGTCGTAGAAGGAGAAGCGGCGGCCCTCGGGATCGACCAGGTTCGCCGAGCGCGGCGTGCCGTGCGGCGAGAGGAGGTGGCTGAAGTCCAGGCCCTGGCGGGCGTAGTGGTCCAGCACCATGCGGCCCTGCGGGTCGTCGCCGAGGAAGTCGATGAACTTCGTCCGCAGACCGAGCGCGTGCCAGCCCAGCGCCACCCCGTTGCCGGTGTGGCCCACGTAGTCCCGCAGGGGTTCGACGAACACCGAGTCGCCGGGCGGCACCCGCAGTTCGTCCACGCGCACGATGGTGTCCACACCCACCCCGCCGACCACCAGGACGTCGTAGTCGTCCCCGGCCCGCCCGTCGTGCCGCTGCTCGGTCCCGGTCATGCGCTCACTCCTTCGGCAACCTGCTGAATGTGTCCGTCCTCCAGGACCACGGCCCCGTCGATGTCGGCGTCCGGCGCCACCGCCGCGCCGGGCAGCACCACGCTGCGCCGCACCCGCGCCCCGGCGCCGATCCGCACCCCCGGGAAGAGCACGCTGTCCTCCACCAGCCCGGCGTTGACCAGGTCCGCCGGGATCACCGAGGCGCGCACCCCGGGCGCCTCGGCGACCCAGCCGCGCTCCACCCCCGGCCGGAGCGTTGCGGGCATCCGCTCCACCGGCAGCGGCGCCCGCGGGCCGGCGGCCAGCGCCAGGTGCGCGCGGTGGTAGCGCTCGACGGTGCCGATGTCCTCCCAGTGGCCGCGCACCTCGTGCCCGCGGATGTGCTCACCGGCCGCGAGCATCGCCGGGATCACGTCCCGGCTGATGTCGTGCTGCCAGCCGGTGCCGTCCAGCGCGTCCAGGTAGCGGCGCAGCACGGCCGCGTCGAAGACGCAGAACGCCGCGAAGACCAGGTCGGAGGTGGGGTTCTCGGGCTTCTCCACGAACTCGGTCAGACGTCCGCGGCCGTCGAAGCGGACCATGCCGAACAGGTGCACCCAGCGCGGGTCGATGCGCTGGTAGGCGACGGTCAGCGCGGCGCCCGAGGCCCGGTGCTCCGCGACGAGCGGCCCGTAGTCGTAGCGGTACACGTGGTCGGCGTGCAGCACCAGCACGTGTTCGGTGTCGTCGGTGAACACGTACCGCGCCTTGCGGATCAGCGCGTCGGCGGTCCCGCGCTCCAGCGGCCAGGTGCGCGCGGGAAGCTCCGCGGGCAGAGCGGGGCCGCGGTAGGCGGAGTCGTACGGCCCGAAGCGCACCCGGAAGCCCGGCCGGGTGTTCCACACCTGGTGCAGGTCGTCCATGAGCTGCCGCTCCTCGTACTGGGAGAGCAGCAGCACCTCAGCGAGGCCCGAGGCGCGGGCGTTGGCCAGGCTGAAGTCGATGAGCCGGCAGGAGCCCCCGTAGGGGACCAGCGGCTTGAGACGTCCGGTGCCCAGCGATCCCATGCGCCGTCCCTCACCGCCCGCGAGCAGCACCGCGCGCACGCCGCGCAGGCCGGCCGGGACACCGGTGCCGTTCGCTGCGCGCGGGTCAGCCATGACGCACCTCGTCCCAGGTCACGCGGCCGGAGGACAGGGTGAGCAGGAGCTGCGCACCGTCGGCCGGGACCGCGCCGGCGAAGACTCCCGGCTCCGTGCGTTCCAGGGTGCTCACCTCGGGCAGGGCCCTGGCCGAGCCCCGCCGGGCGAGGACGACTTCCACCCGTTCGGCGTGCGGCAGCCGGTACTCCAGCCTTCCGCCGGCCACCACGCGGCAGCGCTCGCGCAGCCGGACGCTCTCCTCGGGCGGCACCGCGTCGGGCAGCCGCTGAAGGACCCGCTCGCAGGTGGCGAAGTCCGCCCGCCGCCACGCGGCCCGGAAGATCCGCCGGGCGGCGTCGTCGTCCAGCGGCGCGTGGCGCTCGTAGACGTCGATGTCGCCGTGCGCCACGGCGGCCGCCGCCACGTCCTCGGCCGCGATCTCCTCACGGGTGTCGGCGAGCCGGTCGAACCAGCCGTGACGCAGGGCCAGTTCGGCGGAGAGTTCGGCCGGCCGGCCCTCCCACAGCCGGGCGAACGCCGTGAGGTGCAGCTCCGCGCAGTGGTCCCAGGTGAAGGCCCGGGCGACGGCCGAGGCCCGCCGGGACAGCTCCCGGTAGCGGGCGGGCTCCCGCGACCACAGCGCCGCTGCCTGCCGGACGCGGTCGGCGAGGGCGGCGGTCAGCAGCTCGTCGTCCTCGGCGAAGGACCGGTTCACCGCGAAACCGGTCGCCGACTCCGGGCCGTCGGCGTGCCGGAAGTGCGCCATGCCCCGCTGGTCGGTGGCGATCGGCACCGCGCCCACGGCCATCGCCTCGCCCTGGGCGATGAGGAAGGTGTCCATCTCGAACTTGGACGGGAACAGCGCGAAGTCGCTCGCGGCCGCGTACGCGAAGACCCGGGCCTCCTCGACCCGTTCCCACTCGAAGTGCAGCCGCCTGGGGTGGCGGGCGGCGATCTCGTGGAAGAAGGGGTCGTCGATGCCGTTGCCGGAGATGCACCGGATGACGAAGTTGGCCTGGAGCCCCTCGCTCAGCACCCGGTCCACGGCCCGCATCAGCTCGACCTGGCCCTTGTGGTGGACGGCGTAGCGGGCGTTGTGGAAGAAGGTCGGCAGCGCCGGGTCGAGCCCCAGGGCGCCCAGCACCTCGGCCCGGTCGACTCCGGCCGGGTCCCAGGCCAGCCACTGGTCGGAGATGGCGCAGCCGCCGACGAACATCTTGTGGGCGTTGCGCCGCACCACGTCGGCGATCGGCAGCCGCTGGAAGAGCCGTTCGAAGGGGGTGTCGCGGAAGGAGGCGTAGAAGTCGAGCTGTCCGGGCGACAGGAAGTCGATCAGGTCGGCGTGCTCGGCGGTCAGCTCGTAGATCGCCACGTGCTCCGGCGGGTAGGTGTAGTGCAGATGGGTGAGCTGCTGGTACTGGACGACCGCCTCCGGCACCTCGGGCCCGGAGTCCGGGCCGGGCAGCTTCACGTCCACGTCGAGCAGCCGGAACAGGCGCTCCGTCTCGGGCGCGTACACCTTCTTGGCGATGGGCATGTTGCTCTGCACGTTGCTGACGACCAGCTTGGAGGGGTCCTCGCGCAGGGCGGCCGGCAGCAGGTGGTGGTAGTACGGCTCGTGCGCGTGCACCACGGCCTTCTCGTCGGCGAACCAGCTCCGCAGGAACCGCACGCTGTCCACCTGGAAGACCAGTGGCTTGAAGAACACAAGGTCCCGGCCCTTGGCCGAGTACGGCGGGTAGAAGGTCTCCGGCAGCCGGTTCAGGTAGTCGTTGGCGAGGAAGTACAGGTCCACGCCCTCCAGGCGGATGCGGTGCGCGGTGGTGCGCAGCGCGAGCTCCGCCTCGGGCCCGAAGCCCTGCCACACCCGCGGGTCGAGGACCACGGGCAGGGTGTAGGCGTCCTCGTAGGGCAGGTCCTCGACGTCGTAGCGGGCGCGCAGGTCGTCGAGCCGGCCGTGCGCGGGCGTGACGATGGAGACCCGGTGGCCGCGGGCGGCGAAGGCCTTGGAGAGGTTCCACAGGTACACGGACGTGCCGCCCTGCAGGAAGGTGTGGTCGAAGCCGCAGCACTCGAAGTACGTCTCGATGATGTGCATCCGGGGCGCGTTCACGGCGGTCATGTCCTCGCGTGGGTCGTCGGGGCGGGGGAGGCCAGCGCGAGCGCGTGGCGCAGGTCGATCGCGGCGTGGTAGGGGCGGGCGTGGTCGTGGTTGTAGCCCAGCTCGTGCAGGAGCCGGCGCACGTACAGCAGGCGCCGCAGCGGACTGTCGGAGGCGGGGCCGAGCAGCAGGCGCACGACGTGTTCGCGCCAGGCGTCGGCGGTGCGGAAGACGCCGGCCAGCACGGTCCGCCGCGCGGGCGGCCAGCCGGGGGCGCCGTCCAGGGAGCCGTTCATGGTCTCGCTGGCGTCGACGCCCAGCCGGCGGGCGCTCTCGAAGGCGGCCTCGTCGGCGGTGAAGTACTCCAGGGCGCGCTGCACCGCGACGAGGTCCTGGAGCGGCGACTGGGCGGCGTAGCCGGGCTCGCCGGGCGTGAGCGCCGGCGTGGACAGGTCGATGACGCGCAGCGACCAGTGGCCGTGGGGCGCGTCGGCCGGGCCGGCGCCGCACAGCAGGTGCGACAGGTGCAGGTCGCCGTGGCAGGGACCGGCGCCGGGCGCCGTCGCCCGGTCGCCGAACACGGACCGCAGCGCGGCGAGTTCGGCCTCCAGGGCGGCGAAGGCCGCGTTCCGCGGGGCCCGGGGGAGCGGCGCGTCGGCGCGGGCCAGTTCGGCCAGCCGCGCCGCGGCGCGGGGCAGGGCGCCGCCGACCGGGTAGCCGGTGGCCGGAGCGCCCAGGCGGGCAGACAGGTCCCGGTGGAAGGCGCGCAGGAAGGCCCCGGCGGCCCGCAGCTTCTCCTCCAGCGGACGCAGGTGCGAGCGGACGAGCCGGTCCGGGGCGGCCTGGTCCGCGGCCGTGAGCCTCGGCCACAGCGAACGCAGGTTCTCCCGCAGCGGCACGTCGAGGCCGTGGCCGGGCGCGTAGCGGTAGACGACGCCCAGGGGGTGCCGGGTTCCGTGCACGGGATCGGTGTAGGTGTAGTCGCCGGCCCACTGGGGGGTGTGGCCGGTGCCGCTCATCAGCCGCAGCAGCTCCGGCTCGCGGATCGTTTCGTCCAGGTGCCGGTAGGTCTTGTGGATGTGCGGTACGCCGCCGATCTCCACGAGCGAGAGCGCGTTGGAGGACCAGCCCTGTTCGAAGGGCAGCCGGCGCACCTCGCCGGCCGGGGCCGGGTCGGCCGAGCGGAAGGCGACGACCCCGCCGCGCGCCGTGCGCAGCCGGGCGCCGGACGGCACCTGGCGCACGGCCGCGAGCCCTCCGTTCCCGTCGCCGTCCGCGTGGGCGTGCGTCAGGGCGCCCGACGGCTCCTGTCTGCGCACCGGTACGAAGAACCGCCGGCCCGAGGCGGGTCCGCCTTCGGCGGCGACCACGAGCAGCAGTTCCCGCGGGCCCGCCGCCACGTGGTCGACGCACACGTAGCGGTCGGCCTCGCGCGCGTCGCGCGACATCCACGGCGCGGCCCGCAACAGCGGTTCGAGGTGTTCGTCGCCGATGGCGTCCACATTCGTGTTCGTGTGCACGTTCGCGCTCAACTCCCGGTCATCTCGTAGGCGTTGACGCCGCGCCGCCAGACGGCCAGGGCGAGCGCCAGGGCGCCGGCCGTCACCGCCGGCAGCCACACCACCAGTCCCCTCGCCCCGGTCAGCAGGTAGACGCAGGGGACGTAGGAGGTGAAGGCGAAGGGCAGCACCCAGGTCAGCAGGACACGCAGCGAGGGGTGGTAGATGTCCAGCGGATAGGCGGCGAACTCGGACACCTGGTTCGCCGCGTACATCGACGGCAGACTGGTCACGGTCCAGAAGGACAGCGAGGCGAAGAGCAGCTTCACCGAGGTGTGGATCAGCGCCCCGCACAGCACCAGCAGCGGCGCCACGGCCCACTGCGACGGTGTGGGGTCCAGCCCCAGCTCGCTGCCCGACCAGCCCACCAGGACCGCGCCGACGACCAGTTCGCCCAGTCCGTCGGGGTGGAAGAAGCGCTCCGAGAGCAGGGAGAACAGCGGGTTCACCGGACGGATCAGATACCGGTAGAACTCGCCGCGCTGCACCAGTTTGCGCCCCAGCTCCCACAACTGGTCGGTGAACAGGTGGTCCAGGCCGCGCGGCAGCAGCGAGAACCCGAGCAGGAACAGCACCTCGTGGTAGCTCCAGCCGCCCACCGCGGGCACCTGGCGGAAGACCAGGCCCACGACCGCGGTCTGCAGCCCCACCCGCACCAGGAAGGCGCCCGCGCCGAGCGCGAAGTCCATCCGGTACGCGGTCAGCCGGTGCAGCCCCACACCGCCGAGGAAGAGGGCCAGCCGTAGATGTCGCCACACCGTGCCGGTCATCCGCCGAGCACCTCCAGCCGGCTCAGCGAGGCCCGCCACAGGGCGGTGCTCAGCGCCGTCAGCCCGGCCACCCAGCCCAACTGGCGGGCGAGCACGCCGGCCGCTCCGGCCACTCCGTCGTAGCGGCCGAGGAGCAGGGTGAGCGGGCCGTCGACCATGCCCTGGAAGGGCAGCGCGGAGGCCAGCGCGGCGAGCGGGCCGGGCATCAGCGCGATGGGCACCAGCTGCCCGGCGAAGAAGGCCACCACGCTCTGCTTCACCATCCGCACCCCCCAGGTGTTGGTGGTGACGAACCCGGTCATCCCGGTCAGCAGGTTCACGAAGAAGGCGAGGAGCACCGACAGCGCGGTGGACACCAGGAACAGCAGCGCGTCCAGCGGCCGGGGCGCGGTGAGCGGCACCAGCAGCGAGAACAGGCCGAGCACCGGCACGCCGACCAGCACGGCGTTGGCCGCGACTACCGGCAGACAGGCGAAGAACCGCACCACCGGGTAGCTGACGGGCCGGGCCAGCATGACGGCGACGTCACCGCGGTAGACCTCTGCCGCGACCTCGTCGTCGACGCGGTTGGCGTGCAGCACCTGGAGCACCTGGGCCACCAGGAGATAGGTGGTGATGCCCTCGGTGGTGAAGCCGCCGGGGCCGCCGCCGGGCGGGGCGTCCGCGTACACGGCCCGCCACAGGAAGACGGTCACGGCGGCGCCGGCCGCGGCGGTCACCCCGGTCATGACGAACGCCGAGCGGTACTGGAGCAGGGACTGCAGGCCGCCGGTGGCGAACGGCAGGTAGTGACGCACGCTCACCCGGCACCGCCCTCGCGTCCGGCCGGAGCCTCGGCGACGACGCTCTTCGCGCCCGCCCCCGCGCCGGTGTCCGCGCCCGCGGCGGCCCCCGCGTCCGTGCCCGCGCCGGTGTCCGTGCCCGCGGCGGCCCCCGCGTCCGTGTCCGCGCCGGTCTCCGGGCGCGCGCCCGTCGCCGTTCCCGTGCCCGCGGCCGACGCCGTTCCCGTGCCCGTCGCCGCCTCGGTCGCGGTCGCGGTCGCGGGAAGGTCCGCAGGTACCCCGCCCGGGGCCTCGGCGGCCCCGCCGGGTTCCCGTCCGCCCCGGCCGTAGATCTGCCGCAGCACCTCCTCCAGGTCCGGCTCCGGCGCGTAGCAGTCGGCCAGGTCGAAGCGGTCCAGCAGGAAGGCCAGCACCTGCCGGGAGGTGAAGCGGTCCGCCGGGTAGTCCACCCGGATCCGTCCGTCGCCGGCGGGCGCGGCGCTCACACCGGGCAGCCCCGCCTCGACGTCCGCGCAGGCGGCGTGCGGAGCCGGTCCGCCCCGGTGGTCGAACAGGACCGAACGCCGGTCGGCGGTCCGCAGCAGGTCCCGGATGCTGCCCTGGTGCACCACCCGCCCCCGGTCGACGACCAGGGCGCTGTCGCAGATCGCGGCGATGTCCGCGATGTCGTGGCTGGTGAGCACGACCGTGGTGCCCAGCTCCCGGTGGACGCGGTTGACCAGGTCCCGCACGGCGTCCTTGAGCACCATGTCCAGGCCGATGGTCGGCTCGTCCCAGAAGACGACCGCGGGGTCGTGCAGCAGGCTCGCCGCGATCTCGGCGCGCATCCGCTGACCCAGGCTGAGCTGGCGCACGGGAGTGGTCCCGAGGGCGTCGATGTCCAGCAGTTCCCGGTACAGGGCGAGGTTGCGCCGGTAGACCGGCTCGGGGATGTCGTAGATACGGCGCAGGATGCGGAACGAGTCCGGCACGGACAGGTCCCACCAGAGCTGGCTGCGCTGGCCGAAGACCACGCCGATGCCGCGGGCGTTGGCCTGCCGGTGCCGGTAGGGTTCCAGGCCGCGGACCAGGCAGCGCCCGCTGGTGGGCGTCATGATGCCGGTCAGCATCTTGATCGTGGTCGACTTGCCGGCTCCGTTGGCGCCGATGTACGCCGTCTTCGAGCCGGCCGGGATGGTGAAGGACACCCCGTCCACCGCGCGCACCACCCGGTGCCTGCGGGTCAGCAGCGTCGACAGGCTGCCCACCAGGCCGGGCCTGCGCTCGGCGATCCGGAACTCCTTGACGAGGTTCTCCGCGACGATCACGAGAGCACCTGCTCCAGGGCCCGCTCGAGGATGTCGACGCCCTCGTCGAGCAGCGGCTCGTCGATGGTGAACGGCGGTGCCAGGCGCAGGATGTGACCGCCGAGGGCGACCCTGAGGCCCAGGTCGAGGGCGGTGGTGTACACCGCGCGGGCGAGGTCGGGGGCGGGGGTGCGGCTCGCCCGGTCCGTGACGAACTCCAGCCCGTACAGCAGCCCGAGGCCGCGCACGTCGCCGAGGTTGTCGAACCGCGCGTGCAGCGCGGCCAGCCGCTCGCCCAGCAGCTCCCCGAGAACGCCGACCCGGTCGATCAGCAGGTCGCGTTCGACGACCTCCAGGGTGGCCCGGGCGGCGGCGACGCCCAGCGGGTTGCCGGCGTACGTCGACGCGTACGCGCCGGCTCCCGAGGCGGCCGGGTGGTGCAGGAGATCGGCGCGCCCGGCCAGGACGGCGAACGGGAACCCGCTGGCCAGCCCCTTCGACAGGGTCACCAGATCGGGTTCGAGGCCGAAGTGCTCGCTCGCCAGGAACGCGCCCGTGCGGCCGCCGCCGGTCAGCACCTCGTCGGCCACCAGCAGCACCCCGTTGGACCGGCAGGCGTCCGCGATCTGCTCCCAGTAGCCCGGCGGCGGGACGACCACGCCGGCGGCCCCGAGGACGGGCTCGAAGACCAGCGCCGAGATGTTCGGCTTCTCGGCGATGTGCCGGCGTACCAGCGACGCGCACCGCACACCGCACGAGGGGTGGGTCAGCTCCAGCGGGCAGCGGTAGCAGTAGGCCGAGTAGCCCAGCACGGAGTTCCCGGCGAACGCCTGGTGGCCGACGTCCCAGTGCACCAGCATCCGGGCGCCCATCGTCTTGCCGTGGAAACCGCCGCGCAGCGCGCCGATCCGGTTGCGGCCCGGCGGCGCGGTGGCCTGCACCACGCGCAGCGCGGCCTCGACGACCTCCGCCCCGGTGGAGAACAGGGCGTAGGTGTCCAGCCGTTCCGGCAGCAGCCGGGCCAGCAGCTCCAGCAGGGCGGCACGGTCCGGCGTCGCCGAGTCGTGCACGTTCCACAGCCGTCCGGCCTGCGCGGTGAGCGCCTCGACCACCTCGGGGTGGGCGTGCCCCAGCGACTGGGTCAGGGTGCCCGCCGCGAAGTCCAGGTACTGGTTCCCGTCGAGGTCGGTGAGGACCGGACCCCGCCCCTCGGCGAAGACCCGCCGTCCGACGGCCGCCTCCTCCGAAGCGCCCGGTGCCAGATGCCTGGCCTCCCGTTCCAGCCGCTCGAGCTGGTGGTGACCTGTCACTGCTGCCCCCAACCATGTGTGCGAACTGCCATGCAGTGCTGCGCCGTTGGGCGTCGCCGGAGCGAGTCAAACACCAAAGATCCGACACATGCAAGGAGTTGCTGCAATTTTCAGAAGGAGCTTGCGGGAAGGTGTGCCGCTCTGCTTGGGTCAGAAGGAGCTCAACCGGTGACACCGCGACTTGAGTCCGAGGAGAGATCCCGTGAGTCCACACACCCATTCGGCTGCGCGACACCGGTGGCTGTCTTGAAAGCCCTGGTCCTGGCGGGTGGCACCGGCAGCAGACTGCGGCCCTTCACCCACACGCGCGCCAAACAGCTCCTCCCCATCGCCAACAAGCCGGTGGTCGGCTACGCCCTCCAGGCGGTGGCGGACGCCGGCATCGAAGAGGCCGGCGTGGTCGTCGGCGGCCACGCCGACGACATCCGCCGGGCCCTCGGGGACGGGTCCGCCTTCGGAGTGCGGATCACCTACCTGCACCAGAGCCGGCCGCTCGGCCTGGCCCACGCGGTGGCCATCGCCCGGGACTTCCTCGGCGACGACGACTTCCTGCTCTACCTCGGGGACAACTACCTCGAGGAGGGCGTCGGCGGATTCGTCCGGCGCGCCGCGGCCGGCGGCGACGCCGCCCGGCTGCTGCTCACCCCGGTGCCCGACCCCACCGCCTTCGGCGTCGCGGAGGTCGACGACACCGGGCTGGTGCGCCGGCTGGAGGAGAAACCGGAGCGGCCGCGCAGCGACCTCGCGCTGATCGGCGTCTACGCCTTCAGCCCGGCCGTGCACGAGGCGGTGCGCGCCATCCGGCCCTCCGGCCGGGGCGAGCTGGAGATCACCCACGCGGTGCAGTGGATGATCGACCAGGGGCTGAGCGTGCGCGCCGAGACGACCACCCGGCCCTGGCGCGACACCGGCAGCGTCGATGACATGCTGGAGGCCAACCGGCACGTCCTGGACCGGATGGAAGGGCGCATCGACGGCAAGGTCGATCCGCACAGCGTCCTGGTGGGCCGGGTCCGGGTGGCCGAGGGCGCCGTCGTCCGGGGCTCGCACATCGTCGGCCCGGTGATGATCGGGGCGGGCACCGTCGTCAGCAACTCCGTCGTCGGCCCCTACACCGCCATCGCCGAGGACTGCCGGATCGAGGACAGCACGATCGGCTACTCCGTCCTGCTGCAGGGCGCGTGCGTGGAGGGCGCCCCCCGCATCGAGCAGTCCCTCATCGGCCGCGAGGCCGTGGTGGCCGCGGCGCCCCGCCTCCCCTCGGCCCACCGACTCGTCATCGGCGACCACAGCAAGGTACAGCTGACCTCATGACTTCCCGCATCCTGGTCACCGGCGGAGCCGGGTTCATCGGCTCCGCGTACGTCCGCGCGCTGCTCGGTCCGTCCGGGCCGCCCGGCGTCACGGTCACCGTCCTCGACAAGCTCACCTACGCGGGCAGCCTCACCCGCCTCGAACCGGTGCGCGCCCACCCCGGTCTCACCTTCGTGCACGGCGACGTGTGCGACGCGGACGCCGTGCGGCGGCTGGCGGCCGGGCACGACGAGATCGTCCACTTCGCGGCGGAGTCGCACGTGGACCGCTCCATCGAGGACGGCTCCGGGTTCACCCTGACCAACGTCGTGGGAACCCAGGTGCTGCTGGACGCGGCGCTGCGGCACGGGGTCCGCACATACGTCCAGATCTCCACCGACGAGGTGTACGGATCGGTCCCCGAGGGCGCCGCCCGCGAGGCGGACCGGCTCGACCCCAGCTCCCCGTACGCGGCCTCCAAGGCGGCGGCCGACCTGATCGCGCTCGCCCACCACCGCACCCACGGCCTGGACGTCCGGGTGACCCGCTGCTCCAACAACTTCGGCCCCTACCAGCATCCGGAGAAGGTGATCCCGCGCTTCGTGGCCACCCTGCTGACCGGTGGGAACCTGCCGATGTACGGCGACGGCCGGCAGGTGCGCGACTGGCTGCACGTGGACGACCACGTCCGCGCGGTGGAACTGGTGCGCACGGCGGGACGGCCCGGCGAGATCTACAACATCGGCGGCGGCACCTCGCTGACCAACCTGGAACTCGCGCGCCGGCTGCTCGACTGGTGCGGGGCCGGCCCGGAGCGCGTCGAGCACGTCACGGACCGCAAGGGCCACGACCGCCGCTACGCCGTCGACCACGGCAAGATCACCGCCGAGCTCGGCTACCGGCCGAGCGTGGGCTTCGAGCAGGCGCTGTCCGGCACGGCCGACTGGTACCGGGCCCACCGGGAGTGGTGGGAGCCGTTGTTCACCTCCCGGTGAGCGGGGGGGAGCGAAGGGCGCGCGGCGCGTCGCCCACCGGCCGGGGCGGGGTCTCCGGCCGGCGTACGGGACGGGTGCTCGGGCGCGGTACGGCCGGGGTGCTCCGGCGCGGTACCGCCGGGCGCCGCGGCCCGCTCGCCGCCGGACGGTGATGTGCGGGCGAGCGGGTGTCGCGAGGTGCTCCGCCCGGGCGTCACGGGTCGCTCCTGTCGGGCGGTGCCGGGCGCTGCTGTCGGACGGTGCCGGTCGTGCGGGCGGGTACTCCGGCCCGCCGGCCGGGCGCGTAGGGGCTGTTCACCTGCCAACCCCACGGCCGTGGGCCGGAGTTCGACGAACGTAGCACCGTTGAAATCTTTGCGAAAGACTTTGCGGCGGCTGCCTTCAATCATCGCCTGCCGAACTGTCATTTCTGCGCGGAGGGTTGACCGACGGTGAAGCGGCACCGTACGTTCCTGGCCGCAATCTCTTGCAGCAAGAACCAACACGCGGCAAGGGGGCGCACTCGGCCTTCTCCGGCACGGCGCGTTGCCACTCGAGGCTGTTGCTCCGGTACACCCCACTCCCACAACTGGAGAAGACATGGCCAGAAAGACCGTGGCCGCTGCACTCGCCGTAGTGGCGGGAGCCGCTGTGGCCGTCACGGCGCCCACGCCGGCGCAGGCCAGCGCGCCCGGCGGCAAGGACGTCACCGCGGTGATGTTCGAGTGGAACTTCGCCTCCGTCGCCAAGGCCTGCACGGACGAGCTGGGCCCCGACGGATACGGCTACGTTCAGGTCTCCCCGCCGAACGAGCACATCCAGGGCTCCTCCTGGTGGACCGCCTACCAGCCGGTCAGCTACAAGATCGGCACCAAGCTCGGCGACCGCGCCGCCTTCAAGAGCATGGTCGACACCTGCCACGCCGCCGGCGTGAAGGTGGTCGCCGACACCGTCATCAACCACATGGCCAACGCCTCCGGCACCGGCACCGCCGGGTCGTCCTTCAGCAAGTACAACTACCCCGGCACCTACTCGGCCGCCGACATGGACGACTGCACGTCGAGCATCAGCAACTACGCGGACCGCTGGAACGTCCAGCACTGCGAGATGGGCGGCCTGCCCGACCTCGACACCGGCGAGGAGTACGTCCGCAAGACCATCGCGGGCTACATGAACGACCTGCTCTCCCTCGGCGTCGACGGCTTCCGCATCGACGCGGCCAAGCACATCCCCGAGGACGACCTCGCCAACATCAAGTCCCGCCTGTCCAACTCCGGCGTGTACTGGAAGCAGGAGACGATCGGCGCCTCCGGCGAGGCGGTCCAGCCGCCCGAGTTCTACGGCACGGGCGACGTGCAGGAGTTCAACTACGCCTACGCCCTCAAGCGGGTCTTCAACAACGAGAAGCTCTCGGAGCTGAAGAACTTCGGCGAAGCCTGGAACTTCGTCCGCTCCGACAAGGCGTCGGTGTTCGTCACCAACCACGACACCGAGCGCAACGGCGGCACCCTCAGCTACAAGGACGGCGCCAACTACACCCTCGCGCACGTCTTCATGCTGGCCTGGCCCTACGGCTCGCCCGACGTGCACTCCGGCTACGAGTTCAGCGACACAGGCGCCGGCGGCCCCAACAACGGCCAGGTGAACGCCTGTTACACCGACGGCTGGAAGTGCCAGCACGCCTGGCGCGAGATCGCGAGCATGGTGAAGTGGCGCAACACCGCTTCCGGCGCCGGCGTGACCAACTGGTGGGACAACGGCGGCAACCAGATCGCCTTCGGCCGCGGTGACAAGGCGTACGTCGCCATCAACCACGAGGGCTCCTCGCTCACCCGCACCTTCCAGACCTCCCTGCCGGCCGGCGACTACTGCGACGTGCAGAGCGGCAAGGGCGTCACGGTCAACTCCTCCGGCCAGTTCACCGCCACCCTCGGCGCCAACACGGCCCTCGCCCTGCACGTGAACGCCAAGACCTGCGGCGGCTCCGGCAACGGCAACGGCAACGGCAACGGCAACGGCGACGGCGGCGGCAACACGGCCACCGGAGCCTCGTTCGGCGTCAACGCCACCACCCAGTACGGGCAGAACATCTACGTCACCGGCAACAACTCCGCCCTGGGCAACTGGAACACCTCCAGCGCCCTGAAGCTGGACCCGGCGAGCTACCCCGTGTGGAAACTCGACGTGTCGATGCCCGCCGGAACGTCCTTCGAGTACAAGTACATCCGCAAGGACGCGAGCGGCAACGTCACCTGGGAGAGCGGCGCCAACCGCACCGCCACCGTGGGCGCCGGCGGCCTGGTCACGCTGAACGACACCTGGCGCAACTGACCACGCCCCCCGGCACCACCCGCCCGACCCCGACCGCCCGGCGACCGCGCCCCCCGCGCGAGCGCCGGGCGGTCCCCGGCCCCGCCGCACGGCGGGGCGACCTCCATGCCCGGCACCGAGATCCCGAGGAGAGACGTCACGTGGTCGGCACAGCCCGTCGGAACGCAACCGCCCTGGCCCTAGCCCTGTCCGCCGCGCTGCTGCCACCCCTGGCGCCCCCGGCGTCGGCCGACAGCCCCGCGCCCCCGCCGCCCTCCGACGCCCGGCTGGCGAGGGAGCCGGCCCGCCCCGCCACGAGCCGGGAGCAGTTCTACCTGCTGCTGCCCGACCGGTTCGCCAACGGCACCCGGGCCAACGACCGAGGCGGCCTCACCGGGGACCGCACGACGACCGGGTACGACCCCACGGCCAAGGACTTCTTCCAGGGCGGCGACCTGAAAGGGGTCATCGACCGCCTCGACTACATCAAGGGCCTGGGCACCACCGCCATCTGGCTGGCCCCCGTGTTCAGGAACAAGCCGGTCACCGTGCGCGACGGCCACGCGAGCGCGAACTACCACGGCTACGCCATCACCGACTTCACCAGCGTCGACCCCCACTTCGGCACGGAGGCCGACCTCACCGAACTCATCGACAAGGCCCACCACAAGGGCATGAAGGTCTTCTTCGACGTCATCACCAACCACACCGCCGACACCATCGACTACGCCGAGCAGGCCTACGGGTACCGAGGCAAGGGCGCCTACCCCTACCTGGACACCTCCGGCCGCCCCTTCGACGACAGCACCGGCATGCGCCCGACCGACGCCGACGGCGCCCCCTACACCCCGCGCGTCTCCACCGACCCGCAGGACCGCAAGGTCCCCGCCTGGCTCAACGACCCCGCCATGTACCACAACCGGGGCAACTCCACCTTCGCCGGCGAGAGCGCCCTCTACGGCGACTTCCAGGGCATGGACGACCTGTGGACCGAGCGCCCCGAGGTCGAGCGGGGCATGGAGAAGATCTACGAGAAGTGGGTGCGTGACTTCGGCGTGGACGGCTTCCGGGTCGACACCGCCAAGAACGTCGACATGGACTTCTGGACCCAGTGGGCGACCGCGCTGGACCGGTACGCCGCCCGGCACGGACGTGAGCACTTCTTCCTGTTCGGCGAGGCGTTCTCCGCCGACCCGGCCATCACCGCCCCGTACGTCACCCAGGGCCGGCTCGACTCCACCCTCGACTTCCCCTTCCAGGCCGCCGCCCGCAACTTCGCCTCCCGCGGCGGCCCCGCCGACGACCTCGCCCACGTGTTCGCACAGGACTACCGCTACAGCACGGACAAGACCAACGCCTACAGCCAGGTCACCTTCCTCGGCAGCCACGACATGGGACGCATCGGAACCTTCGTCACCCAGGACAACCCCGGCGCGGACGACGCCGAACTGCTGCGCCGCGACCGGCTGGCCCACGAGCTGATGTTCTTCTCCCGGGGCAACCCGGTGATCTACTCCGGTGACGAGCAGGGCTTCACCGGCGCCGGCGGCGACGTCGACGCCCGTCAGACCATGTTCGCCTCCAAGGTGGCCGACTACCTCGACGACGACGAGATCGGCACCGACCGCACCGCCGCCTCGGACGCGTACGACACCTCCCACCCGCTGTACCGCGCCATCGCCGCCCTGTCGAAGCTGACCGAGCGGCACCCGGTCCTGCGCGACGGCGTCCAGACCGAGCGGTACTCCCAGGGCTCGGTGTACGCGTTCTCCCGCACCGACGCCGCACGGGGCGAGGACTGCCTGGTGGTCCTCAACAACGCCGCCTCGGCGAAGACCGTCGAGATCCCCACCGGCTCCGCGCGCACCGGCTACCGGGCGCTGTACGGCGCCTCCGGGAGCGTGCGCGGCGACGCCGGCGGCAGCGTCACCGTGACCGTCCCGGCCCTGTCGTCGGTGGTGTTCGAGGCGGTGGGGCCGCCCGCCGCCCCGGCGTCCCGGCCGACCGTGACCCTCACGCCGCCGGCCGCCGGCGCCGCCGGGACGGTGGAGATCTCCGCGGACGTCACCGGAGGCCGGCTCGACCGGGTGGTGTTCGCCGCCCAGGCCGGCGACGGCGCCTGGCAGACCCTCGGCACCGCCGACCACGCCCCGTACAAGGTCACCCAGACCATCCCGGCCGACGTCCCGGCCGGAACACCCCTGCGGTACAAGGCCGTCGTCGTCGACAGCGCGGGCCGCACCGCGAGCGCGCGGGCCGCCACCACCGCGGGCGCGGCCCCGGCCGTCGGCAAGCCGACGGCGGCACGCCACTGGGCCGTCGTCCACTACCGGCGCTCCGACGGCGACTACGACGGCCTGCGGCTGACGACGTCGGACGGCCGGAGCGCGGACTTCACCGGCCGGGACGCCTACGGCGCCTTCGCCTGGTTCGAACCGGCGGCCGGCACCGGCGACATCCGCTTCACCGTGGAGAAGGACGGCGCCGCCGACGGCCCCGAGCGCACCCTCGACTTCGCCGCGGCGGCCGAGGTGTGGACCGGGCAGGGCAGCGACACGGTGGCGCAGGCCCGCCCCACGGCCTACTATCCGCCGCAGGACACGGCCAAGGCGGTCATCCACTACCACCGCGCGGACGGCGACTACGAAGGCTGGGGCCTGCACGCCTGGACGGGAGCGGCCGACCCGCCGGAGTGGAACGACCCCGTCCGGCCGGTGGGCAGGGACTCCTTCGGCCTGGTCTTCGAGGTCCCGCTGACCGACCACGCGAACTCGCTCAGCTACATCCTGCACAGGAAGGAGGAGAAGGACGTCCCCGCCGACGAGGCCCTCGACTTCTCCCTGTACGGGCACGAGGTGTGGCGCGTGGCGGGGGACCCGGCCTATCTGACGCCCTCGCTCAGCGGCGCGTTCGGCCTGGACCTCGGCGAGTCCGCCGCCACCTGGCTCGACGACACCACCGTCGTGTGGCGGGGAACCGGCACCGGCGTCGCCAGCCGCCAGCTCGTGTACGCCCCGGGGGGCGGCATCACCGTCCAGCACGGAGCCCTCTCGGACGAGGGCCGCTGGCTGCGGCTGGAACCCACCACGCTGACCGACGCGCAGAAGACGGCGCACCCCGGGTTCGAGGACTACCAGGCGTTCACCGTCGACCCCCGCGACCGGCCCCGCATCGCCGAGGCCCGCGCGAGCGAACAGGTCATCGCCACCCAGCGGGCCGAGAACGGGGCACTGCTCGGCGCCACCACCGTGCGCCCGGCGCAGCGGCCCTGACCGGCGGCGGCCGGGCGGGACGGCGGGTCCCGCGAGGGCCGTCGGGGGTGCGCCGCGCGCCGTCGCGCGTCCCCGACCGCCCCGGCCCTGACCGCCCTGGCCGCACGGCCGGTCGGCGCGGTCAGGGCGGCGGCGCCGTGCGCAGCGCGAGGACGGCCACGTCGTCGGTGCTGTCGGCCGCGAGCCCGATGAGCAGTTCGTCGCAGAAGACGTCGAGCGGTTCGCGGGCCAGCGCGGCGGCGTGCTGACGGAGCCTGGACATGGCGTCGTCGAGGGACTCCCCCCGGCGCTCGATCAGGCCGTCGGTGTAGAGCAGCAGCGTCGAGCGGGCCGGCAGCGTGTCGCACGCGGTGGGGCGGACCAGATCGGGGTCCATGCCGATCAGCACGCCCGCGCCGGAGTCGAGATAACGGGTGTCGCCGTCCTCGGTGACGAGCAGCGGCGGCAGGTGCCCGGCGCTCGCGTGGTACAGCAGCCGGCTTCCCTCCTCGGGACCGTCGCTCCTGACCAGGGCGTAGACGCAGGTGGCGGTGGCGTGCTCGTAGAGCGTGGAGCTGGCCAGGTCCAGACGGCGCAGCACGTCCCCGGGAGGTTCCTTGCGGTCGACCGCGATGCCGCGCAGCATGTTGCGCAACGCGCTCATGGCGACGGCCGCCTTCAGGTCGTGTCCGGTGACGTCCCCGATGACCAGCACGGGTTCGCCGTCGGGCAGCAGGAAGGCGTCGTACCAGTCGCCGCCCACCTGCGCGGTGCTGGACGAGGGCGCGTAGCGGGCGGCCAGCTCCAGGCCCGCCATGTCCGGCAGCTTGGGGAGCAGGGAGCGCTGGAGGCGTTCGGCGATCTGCCGGGTCTCCTGGTACAGCAGGGCGTTGTCCACGCCCATGGCGAGTCCGCCGGCCACGTCCGCGATCAGCGGCAGGTCGTCCTCGGTGAACGGGCGCCGCCTGCTGATCCGGGCCACGGTCAGCGCGCCCAGGACCTCCCGGCGGGCGCGCAGCGGCGCGACGACGGCGCTGCTCGCACCGAGTTGCTCGAACAGTTCGAGCTGCCGGGCGTCCAGGGCGCTGGTGGCCCGCTCCGGTGTGGGGATCTCGGTGAGCAGCAGGGGCCCCGCCCCGCGCAGCACCCGGGCCAGCGGGCCCTGCGCGGTGCCGGACACCGGCGGCAGCCGGCCCTCGAACGCCTCGGGCGGCAGCGCGCGGGGGTCGCGGTGGACGACGCAGTACCGGTCCACCTGGTCGCGTTCGTCCAGCAGGGTCACGACACACCAGTCGGCGAGCTGCCCGACCAGGACCTCGCAGACCCGGCGCACCCGCTCCGCCAGGAACGGTGTGGTGGCGAGCGCGCTCCCGGTCTCGGCCAGCAGGGACAGCCGCTCCAGCGCCGTCCGGCCCGCCTCGCCGATGTCGCCCGCGTCGCGGTCGGCACCCGCCGTGTCCGCCGTGCCGGGCCGCGCGGCCGCCGGCTCCCGCCGCGGTCCGGGCCGGCGTCCCGCGGCCGCTTCCGCCGCTGACGGCGCCGGTGCGGAAGCGGGCGCGCTCGTCCGGGGGATGAGCTGGGCGACGAACACGGTACGGCCGTCGGCCGCCTCCTGGGTCTGGATGAACAGGCGGACCGGGACCAGCCGGCCGTCGCGGCGCAGCGCCGGCAGCGGCACGGACCGGCCCAGGATGCGGGGCTCGCCGGTCAGCAGCAGGGAGGTGAACGCCGCCACGTGGCGCTCGCGCAGGTGCTCGGGAATGAGCGCGGTGATCCGCCGCCCGAGCAGATCGTCCGCGGGCCAGCCGAGCAGGTCCGCCGCCGCCCCGTTCACCGCGATGATCCGGTTGTCCTCGTCAGCGGCGACGGTCGGCACCCTGCTGGCCCGGACATGGTCGCTGTCCCACGGCGCCAGCTCCGACGGCCTGGCACTGGGCTCCCGGGGAACCAGCGTCCAGGCGGCGGGATGGGCGCCGGCGAGCTGGCCGATGATCTCGTCGAACAGCCAGCGGTGGAAGGCCCGGATGTGCGGCAGGGCGGGTCGGCTGAGCAGGTCCTCCCGGCGCGCCGCCGCCTCCGCGGTGTCGAGCACCCGGCGCAGGGCGGCGATGCCCTCGCCGGCGTCCGCGGGGACCGGCAGACCGAGGGTCCGGATGTCCGCGTCGGACTGCTGGTCCTGGGCCGCCGCGGCCACGCACGCGCTGAGCACGTTGTTCATGTCGTGGGCGGTGAGCAGCTCCCGCGGCCGCAGGCCGAAGCGGTTCCCGGCGTCGGCGGCGAGGAGGAGTTCGCGCAGCACCGTGTGCCGGTGCTGGCGCGCCGCCGAGTACAGCGCGTACGGCAGGTCGACCAGGGTGACGCTGCCGGCCACCGCGGTGGGACGCGGGACCCGCGGCCCGGGACCGGCGGCCGGCGCCGTCGCCGGGTCGGGCCGCAGTTCGAACCAGACCGTCTTGCGGCCGGCGGCGGTGTCCACGCCGTGGCGCGCGGCCAGCCGTCCGACCACGGCCAGGCCCCACCCCGTGCCGGTGTAGAGGTGGCCCGGCTCGGGCAGCACCACGCGGTCCGGCCGCTGGTCGCCGACCCGTACCCGCACCACCCCGTCGGCGCTCCGCCGCACCTGTACGTCGACCTCGGTGCGGGCGTGCAGCACCGCGTTGGTCACCAGCTCACCGGTCAGCAGCTCGGCGACGTCCACCACGCACCGGGCGGTCCCGTCCAGGGCGGCCCGCACGAAACGTCTGGCCGCCCTCGCGCTCTGCGGCCGCGCGGGGAACCGCTGCGCCGATTCCCGCGGATCGAGGCTGCCCATGCCCCCAGTGTGCTCCAGCCGGACGGCCCACCCGTGCCACCGCCGCCGTACGCGCCGGACGGCCCGCCGACCACGCCGCCGACCGGGTGAGACGGCCCCCGACGCCCCGGCGCCCCGCGGCGCCCTCCTGCGACACTCCGCCCCGCGTCGTTCGGCGGCGCACGGCGCGACCTTGGGCCCGGCACCCGGGAAGGGCGGGGGGCGCGGAGGGGCCGGCCACCAGGGTCGGGTCGGGGCAGGGCCGGGGGCACGAGGGGAGGCCGGGCCTCAGGGAAGGCCGGGTGCCGGGGAAGGGCCGGGTGTCAGGGAGCGGCCGGGCGCCGCGAAGGGCTCGGATCCCGTGAGCGGATCCGAGCCCCTCTCGTGTCGCCGGACGGCCGTCCGGGGCGGGTACGGCCACCACCCGTCCACGTTCCCCGGGCCCGGTGCCGTCGTGGCCGCCGGGCCGGTCGGGGTCAGAAGCAGGTGACGCCGATACAGATGGTGTTCAGCGCCGTCAGCAGGCCGACGCAGGCGCATGTGCCGCCACCGCCGCCGTACGAGACGCCCTCGACCTCGACGGGGTCCGTCTCGTGCAGGCCGTGGAGCTGGGTCAGCAGTTCGACTTCCTTGTTCTCCATGGATGTTCCTCTCTGTGGGGGGGTGACGGCCGGGGAGCCGCCGCTCATGGGGTGGGGACCGGGTGGAGGTGTTCACTCACCGCCCGGGGGTCTGTGCGGTCGTGCGGCCGGGCCGGCGGCGGGACCATCCAGTGCCGGGGGGAGCCGTGGCGCAGCCGGAGGAGGAAGGCCAGGATCCCGGCGGCCCCGTCGCTCCAGCCGGTCGAGACGTCCCCGTACTCGTTGGGGAAGACGAGCCGGCCGTGCCGGCGGGCTCCCTGGGCCAGGACGATCCCGGCCAGCTCCTGAGCCATGGCCCGGTAGGCGGGGTCCTTCGTGGCGGCGGCCATGTCGAGCAGGAAGTCGCCGTTGCCCGCCAGCCCGTGGCACTGGGTGAGGGCGGCGCGGGAGGCGTGCTCCACCACGGCACGGGCGCCGCGGCGGGCGAGGTCGCCGAACCGGTCGTCGCCGGTGGCCTCGTACAGCCGGACGAGGAAGGTGCCGATGCCGGCCGAGCCGTGGCACCAGTACGGGGCCGTGGGCTCGTCCGTGGCCTGGGCGGGCCAGTGGGCGGCCCCGCCGACCAGCTCGACGTGGGCCAGCAGGTGCTCGCCGGCGTCCACGGCCAGGTCCAGCAGGTCGGCGCGGTGCGCCGCGAGCGCGGTGGCGAGCAGGAAGCAGCCGATGCCGGCCGTCCCGTGGGCGAAGCCGAGGTAGCGCTTGCCGGCCAGCCGGGAGACGGCCTCGGCGGGCGCCGCCCAGCTGACTCCACCGGGCTCGCGCCGCGCGGCGGCGGCCAGCGCGTCGGCGGCGTCCACGGCGGCTGCCATCAGGCGCGGATCGCCGGTGCGGTGCCACAGGTACAGGGCGGCCAGTCCGCTGCCCGCGGTGCCGTGGGTGATGTCGTGGCCGGGCGTGCGGCGCAGCGGCGCCAGGGCCAGCGCCAGGGCGTGGTCGGTGAGCCGGCGGTCGCCGACGGCGGCTCCGGCGTCGTGCAGCGCCCAGGCGGTGCCGCGCTCGCCGAAGTACAGGCCGGGGCGGATCTGCTCGGTGCCGGTGTGCCGCGCGATCCAGTGGCCCGCGGTGGCGATCACCTCGGGCAGACGTGGATCGCCGGTGAGCTCGAAGTACCTCGTGAGGACCGCCAGGACCCCGGCCGCGCCCTGCTGGACGGTGCAGGGGGCGGTCTCTCCGGCGGTGGTCGAGACCGGCCACAGCCGTCCGCCGTCGGACGGCGTCATGGTGCCGAGGAGGTGGTCGACGATCCCGGCCACCGGGTCCCGGCCGCCGTCCGGCTGTGGCCGGGCGGGGCCGGCGGGCACCCCCGGCCGCGCGTCGTGCCCGGACGGACGCGCGAGGCCGGCGAACGCCTGCCGGCGGCCCGTCCGGTCGCCCTCGGTCGTCGGCGCCGCCGCGAGCGCCCGCAGGGCCGTGCGCGCCCTGGACGGGTCCCAGCGCTCGGCGGGGTCGTCCCGCATCAGTCCCAGGAGCATCGTCACCAGGCGGTCGGACAGTCGCAGCCGGCCGGCGCAGGCGGCCAGCCACCCGGCCGTCCGCTGCTCCGCGGTCCTGGTGGCGGGCTCCTCGTCCAGCAGGGCCGGGACCCTGCCGGTCAGGACGTGGCAGGCGGTGGCGCCGAGGCTGTAGTAGTCGGCGGTCGGGGCCACGGGCGCGCCGGTCAGGCGTTCGGGTGCGCTGAACCCCGGGGTGCCCAGCCGCGTCGGCGCGGACGACTCCTCGTCGAGCACGGCGAGTTCCAGGTCGATCAGGCGCAGCTCGCCGTCCGGGCGGACCATGACGTTGGCGGGGGTGAGGTCCCGCAGCACGCAGCCGTGCTCATGGGCCGCGGCCACCAGGTCCACCAGCCGCGCGACCAGGTCGAGGGCGTCGGCGCGGTAGCGGTCCGCCCCGACCCGGCGGAAGCGTTCCGTGACCCAGGTGCTCAGCGTGACCCCCGGCACCTCCTCCTCGGCCAGGAACAGGTGACGACCGAGCTCGAACACCGCCAGGAGTGCCGGGGCCAGCTCCAGCCCGTCGAGCCTTTCCAGCGCCCGGGCCTCGGCACGCAGCCAGTCCTGGACGCCGCGGCCGAAGGCGTCCTCCTCCACGTGCGGCCGGGCCTCCTTGATCACCACCGGGGCGCCCGTGCGGAGATCGGTGCCCCGGTAGACACCTCCCTTGTTGGTGTACCGGATCGCCTCCCGGACCGCGAAGCGCCCGTCCAGCGTCACCGGGCCGCCGGCCGGCGCGGGCTGGTCCGGCACGGTGGCCGTGGCGGGCGCGGCGGGGTCGGCGGAGTCGGCGGCCGCGGCGGGATCGGCGGGGAAGGGAGGGACGGCCCAGGAGGGCGGCAGATACCGCCCGGTCCGCCGGTCCTCCACCGGATTGCCGTCGGGGTCCTTGATGTACCACACCAGCAGTCCGTCGTCCGACAGCCGCCGCCGCCCGACGAACGCCCCGTAGCGGTAGTGCACCACGCTGCCCGGCGCGTAGGGCCGGTCGGACAGGATCTGTGGTCCGGCCAGCCCGGCGGTGGCCCGGTGGAGCTCCATCGCCAGCCGGGCCGCGGCGGCATCGCAGCGCGGGTAGACGGTGATGAACTTGCCCGAGCCGCCCCGGGGCGTGGTGCGGGAGTTGAGCGCGCCGACCTGGTCCAGCGACCGGGCGAACTTGAACGCCGAATCCTCCGTCAGGAGTACGTCCAGCGCCCGCGCGAGGACCGCCGGCGCGGAGGCGACCGTCGCCGACAGGTGCAGCTTCCAGCCCTGCTCCGGCACCGTCCCGGTCCGGGATGTGACGTGGCACCAGGACTCGTCCGTGTCGAAGGTCCACCGTCCGCCGGACCCGGTGGCGCGCAACGCCTCGCCGAGGAGGCGCCCGAGGTCGCCCTCCGTGCCGTGACCGGTCATCGTCGTCCCTTCCTTCGGCCGGAAACGTGACGCTCGTCCGTGGCCCGTGGCCCGTGGCCCGTGGCCCGTGGCCCGTCGTCCGCTGCGGCGCGGACGCCGTCCGCCGTGCCCTGTGCTGCCCGGCGGTCCAAGGAAGACGGTGCGCCCTTTCCTGTGATCATCACCAAGGTGCCCACATCGGCGAGCGGTTGGCGCGCCGTGGGACGCGGACGGGTGACGGCCCCGGCGCGGATGGGGGACGGCCGCGATCGGCAAGGGTGACGGTCCGGCAGGTCGGGCGAGGGGCCGTCCGCCGCACGCCCCCCCGGTTCCGCCTGCCACTGCCGGACCTCGGCCGGCGCCTCGCGCGGCGCCGGCCGAGGTCGGGGGAAGGACTGCCCGGCCCGCGCGACGTCCTGTACGCCGTCGCGGCCCGCCCGTGACCGGACGACCGCCGGCCGGGCGACCGCAGGCCGGACGACCGTCGGCCGGCCGGCGGCGTGGTGTGTCCTGCCTCAGCGGGTGAGCACGCAGAAGGGGTGGCCGGCCGGGTCGGTGAAGACCCGCCACCTGTCCCCGCCCGGCTGGTGGTCCGGCTTGGCCGCGCCCAGCTCCAGCAGCATGGCCTCCGCCTCGTCGAGGTCGTCGACCTCGAAGTCGAGGTGGATCTGCTGCGGCACGCTCTGGCCGGGCCAGCGCGGGGCCTCGTAGCCGTCGACCCGTTGGCAGCCGATGGCGAGTCCCCCGTCCTCGCCGACGAGGCCGGCGAACTCGGCGCTGGACCTGGGGTGGGGTTCGAGGCCGGTGACCTGCCGGTAGAACTCGGCGAGCGCCGGCGGATCGGCGCAGTCGAAGGTGATCACCGTCATTCTCATCCGCGAAGGCATGGCAACTCCTTGGCACTGGTCGCGTCACGGCGCGGGGTGGGGTTCCCGCGCCGTCACCGTAGTGATCAACTTCTCGTGGAGCGAGGTGATTTACGGCGTCGTCGGACGCGGCGGCCGGGCGTGGGCGGCCGGGCCGTACGCCTCGCCCCCGGCTCGGACCCCTGTTCGCGTCCGCGTGGGGAAGGCGTGGAACAGGGCCGATCGGCCCTGGCCATCCGGCCCTCCATCGGGAAAGGATCCCTGTGAGGACGACACGCACGCACAAGGAGCGACCGATGGCGGACCGTGCGCAGGCCGGCCCCGACACCCCGATCCGGGTATTCCTCCTCGACGACCACGAGGTGGTACGCCGAGGGGTGCACGACCTGCTGAACGACGAGGCGGACATCGAGGTGGTCGGCGAGGCCGGCACCGTCGAGCAGGCCCTGGCGCGCGTTCCGGCCCTGCGCCCGGACGTGGCGGTGCTGGACGTGCGGCTGCCGGACGGCGACGGCGTGACCGTCTGCCGGGAGCTGCGCTCCCGCCTGCCGGAGCTGGCCTGTCTGATGCTGACCTCGTTCGACGACGAGGAGGCGCTGCTGGACTCGATCATGGCGGGCGCCTCCGGCTACGTCCTCAAGCAGATCCAGGGATCGGACCTGGTCTCGGCGGTGCGCACCGTGGCCCGCGGGCAGTCGCTGCTCGACCCCAGCGCCACCACGAAGCTGATGGCCCGGCTGCGCGGCGGGCAGCGGCAGGAGGAGGAGCCGGACACGCTGCCCGGCCTGACCGACCGGGAGCGGGAGATCCTGGCCCTGATCGGCGAGGGCCTGACCAACCGGCAGATCGGCCAGCGCCTCTACCTCGCGGAGAAGACGGTCAAGAACCACATCTCCCGGCTGCTCGCCAAGCTCGGCGTGGAACGCCGGATCCAGGCCGCCGTCATCGCCACCCAGGCCCGGGACCGGCAGCGCGGGAACAGCCGCTGACCCCTCCGTGCGGCGCCGGGGTCCCGTCTGCGCCCCGTGCCCCAGCCGTTACTGTGACCGGTGGGCGGAAAACGTTTTCGGCAGGTCGTGGGTGCGGGGAGGAACAGCGGTGGGAAACTCCGAGAAGTCGGGGGAGGCCCGCGTCCGGCTGCCGCAGTTGCGGCTGGACGAGCTGCTGGAGGAGTTGCAGGCGCGCCTGGACGCGGCCCGCGGCACCCGGGACCGGGTGCACAGCCTCCTGGAGGCGGTGCTCTCCGTCGGCCGGGAGCTGAACCTGGAGCAGGTGCTGCACAGCATCGTGGACGCGGCCGCGACGCTGGTCGACGCCGGGTACGCGGCGCTGGGAGTGATCGGCCCGGACGGCAGGCGCCTGTCCGCCTTCCACACCATCGGGGTGAGCGAGGAGGAGATCGCCCGGATCGGCCCCTTCCCGGAGGGACACGGGATCCTGGGCGAGCTGATCCGGCACCCGGAGCCGCTGCGGCTGGCGAAGCTGTCCGAGCATCCGGCGTCGTACGGCTTCCCGCCCGGCCACCCGCCGATGCACACGTTCCTCGGGGTGCCGATCCGGGTGCGCGAGCAGGTGTTCGGCAACCTGTACCTGACCGAGAAACGGGACGGACTGGAGTTCGACGAGGAGGACGAGTCGGTCCTGTCCACCCTGGCGGTGGCGGCGGGCGTGGCGATCGACAACGCCCGCCTGTACGAGGAGTCCCGGCTGCGCGAGCGCTGGCTGCGGGCCAACGCGGAGATCACCCGCAGCCTGATGTCGGGCACCGCCCAGGCGGAGGTCCTCGGCGTGATCGCGGAACGCGCGCGGGAGATCACCGGTTCCGCCCTCGCCGCGATGTCCACGCCGGTCAGGGACACCGACACGCTCACCGTGGAACTGGCCATCGGCCGGCAGGCCGAGGCCCACCGCGGGCTGGTGCTGCCCGTGGAGGGCACCCTCACCGGGAAGGCGTTCGCCGACGGCGCGCCCGTGAGCAGCCCGGACGTCGCGCACGACGAACGCGTGACGGCCGGGCCGCCCCGGTTCGCCGGCCTCGGACCGGCCGTGGCGGTCCCCGTCGGTGCCGGCGACCACGTACGCGGAGTGGTCCTGCTGGCCCGGGAGTGTGGGGCCAGGGACTTCTCCGACAAGGAGATCGAACCGCTCAAGGGCTTCGCCGCGCAGGCCGCCCTGGCGATGGAGCTCGCCGAGCGGCGCCGGGACGCCGAGCAGATCGCCCTGCTGGAGGACCGCGACCGCATCGCCCGCGACCTGCACGACCTGGCCATCCAGCGGCTGTTCGCCACCGGGATGACCCTGCAGAGCGCGGGCCGGTTCATCGACCACGCGGGCGCCCGGGAACGGGTGCTGCGGGCCGTGGACGACCTGGACGAGACCATAAAGATCATCAGATCGACGATCTTCGGGCTGCGCAGCCACGGTGACGAGGCGGCGCCCGGACTGCGGGCGCGTGCGGTGCGGGTGGTCGGGGAGGCCGCCCGGGTGCTGGGCTTCGCGCCCAGTGTGCGGATGGAGGGGCTGCTCGACACACATGTGCCCAGGGAGACCGCCGACCATGTGATCGCGGTGCTGTCCGAGTCGCTGACCAACGTCGCCCGGCACGCGCACGCCGACCGGGTCGAGATCGCGCTGGAGACCGACGGCAGGACCGTACGCCTCACCGTCACCGACAACGGGGTGGGCATCCCCGCCGGGGGCCGCCGCAGCGGGCTGGCCAACATGGCCGAGCGGGCCCGGCAACTCGGCGGCGACCTGGAGCTCACCGGCCCCGACGGCGGCGGTGCCGGACTGGTGTGGCACGCGCCGGTTAACGACACCCGCACCGCGTAGGCCCCGCGACCGGTCCGTGGCTCCGCCCCGCGCCGCCCCCGCACCGGCCCGGCCCCCACGAAGCCGCGCCCGCGACCGCGGGCGGCCGGCGGCCGGCCCTGTGCCGCGCGCGGCCGGGGACGCCGTGCCTTCTCGTCCTTCTCCATGACCGGAGAACCAAGTGGCCCACGCCCACCGGAGGTTGGGCCGAACGCCCCCCGCCAGGCAGCCGACGGCCCGGGCCCGCCCGCCGGGCCGGGGACCAACGGCCCTGTGCGGGGGGCCGGTCGGCGCTGCCGCCGTACCGTGCGCGGGGTGCAGGCTGGGGTCGATCGAATCGGAGGCCGCATGGACGACCGCATCCACTTCGGGCCCGGCCACATCCCCCGTCCCAGGCCGAGGCGGGCACGGCGTACGACCTGTGTCGTACTCCGGTTCGGTCACCGTCCGGCCGTCGGTCACGTCTGCCCTGACTCACGGGCGGCCGGACGCACACTCGGGGGACGCCGGCCGTGAGCGAGGCCGTCGACGGGGCACGGGCGGACGGGACGGACCCGGACGCCCCCGCTCGTTCGCTTGTCCGCTCGTCGGCGCTCGTCCGGGCGTCCGGGTGTCCGCCCGCGCCCCGGCCGGCTTCCCCGGCGCGGGAACTCCTCCACCACCGCTCCCCCGGCTTGGTGGAGGAGGCCCGTGCAGGACCCGCGCGGGGCCCTGTGCCGGGTCCCGTGACGGCTCCTGCGCGGGGTCCTGCGCCGGGTTCTGTGACGGACCTGCGCGGGGTCCTGTGTCGGGCCCTGTGGCGGCTCCTGCGCGGGGTCCTGTGTCGGGTTCTGTGACGGACCTGCGCGGGGTACGCCTCGGGGCCCTGTGACGGACCTGCGCCGGGCCCCGTGACGGGTCCTGTCACGGACCTGCGCCGGACCTCGCGCCGGGCCGGGGCCCCGGCGCCCACACGTCCGGTGGCCCCCGGCCTGGTCCCTGCTGACCCGGTGGCCCCCGGCCCGGCCCCCGCTCACCCGGTGGTGCCTGTCCCGGTGCCCCTCGCTGACCGGGCGGCGCCCGGCACACCCGCTGTCCGGCGGCCCCGGGACCTGCGGCCCGGCGCGGGGACCGGCCGGCCCCTGGCCCCGGACGGGGGCGGCGACGCAGGGTCGACGGGAGAAGAGGGACCCCAGGGACTTCGTGAAGGAGCGGGTATGCGGACACCGGAAGTCGACGCGGCAGCCGTGGAGAGCCTGCTGCACGCGGCCGTGGCGGCGCCGTCGATGCACAACACCCAGCCGTGGCGGTTCGGCATGGCGGCGGACACCCGCGCGATACACGTCCGCGTGGACCGCGCCCGGCGGCTGCCCCTGTCCGACCCGGGACTGCGCGCCCAGCACCTGTCGGTGGGCGCGGCCGTCTTCAACCTGCGGGTGGCCGCGGCGCATCTGGGCTGGGACCCCGACGTACGGCTGCTGCCCGATCCGGCCGACCCCGACCTGCTGGCGACCGTCCGGCTGGGCGCGGCGACGGCGGACGCACGATCCTCGTACGGCGACCTGTACGACGCCGTCACGCGACGCCACACCAGCCGGATGCCCTTCACCGGCCGGCCGGTGCCCGAGCACATCGTGACCGAGATGGCGGCGGCGGCGCGGGCCGAGGGCGGGCACCTCGACGTGCCCGACGTCGTCGGAACCCGCCGGCTGCTGCGGCTGACCGCCCTGGCCGAGGCGCGCAACGCCGCCGATCCGGCCCGCACCGCCGAGGCCCGGCGCTGGATCACGGCCGCCGACGCGCCCACCCCCTACGGAATCCCGCTCACCTCGCTGGGCGCCCGTGACCTGACCGGCCGGATGCCGATGCGGGACTTCACCGGCCCGCTGCGCGGCCCGCGCCCGCCCGTCCCGAGCCCGCCCGTCCTGCGCTTCGAACGGCACGCGCAGGTGGCCCTGCTGTGGACCCCGCAGGACCGGCCCGCGGACTGGCTGCGCGCGGGGCAGGCGCTGGAACGCGCGCTGCTGGTGGCCACCCGGCACGGTGTGCGCACCTCGATGCTGCACCAGGCGATGGAGTGGCCGGACCTGCGGGCGGCGATGGGCGCCCCCGGCCGCCGGTGCTCTCCCCACCTGCTGATCCGCTTCGGCTACGGCCCGGAGGGCGGACGCACGCCACGCGCGTCCGCCGACGCGGCCGCCGCCCGGCGCGGAACCCGGAACAGACGTCCGGCCGCTCCCGCGCGTCCGGCTGAGCCGACGTGACCGGCTGAGTCCGCGCGTGCGGCTGATCCAGCGTGACCGACCGGCCCCTCGCGGCCGATCGGTCCCGCGCGTCCGGCCGATCCTCCCCGCGCGGTCGGCCGTTCCTCCGCCGGTTCCGCCTGGCCGGTCGATCCCCCGCCGGTTCCGCGTGGTCGCCCGGTCAGGCCGCTCCCCGGCCGCCGGGACGCCGGCCGGTGCGGGACGCCCGACCGGCACCGGCCGGTGCCGGGCCCCGCCGGTGCCGTACAGCGGCGTACGACCGGAGGCGTACGAGGCTCACGAGGCCCACGCGGTCTACGAGACCCACGAGATCGGCGGCGCCGGCGTCGTTCAGCCGGCCGCGTCGAGATCCGTGAGCTCGCGGCCGGTGACCATCGCGGCCTCGATCCTGATGAAGACGTCGTCCCGGATGGGCATCCACGAACGGGGGCCGGTCCGCAGCAGCCGCTCGTGCTCGGCCGGATCGGTGACCACGGTGGCCCGTCCGGTGATGACGACGCTCCAGCCCGACCGGCTCCCGGCGTCGAACTCGTCCGCCTCGAAGGCGACCACCACGCCGTCGACGGCGTGCACGAGATCGGAGCCGGCCGAGGTCCGCAGCAGCACGGAGGAGTCCAGGTCCACGGCGAAGTTCACCGGCAGCACGGCGGGAAGCGCCTGCTTCGTGTACACCACACGGCCGACCGGCACCTTGGCCAGCAGGCGCAGGCACTCCTGCCGGTCCATCGAGCGAAAGGCGTCGTTCATCAACATTCCCCCATCGTCCCCAGCGCCAGGGCCGATGGTTAGGGCCGGTCGGCCCCCATCCGCCCGCATCCGCCCCGGAGACCCGCGCGGACCGCGCCGTCCCGGGACGGCCTGCCCCGGGCGGGCCTCCGGGGCGGTCCGCCGGGCGTCCAGGACCCCCGGCCTCTCTCGCCGGCGCCCTCCTCGGACGGACAATGCCGTGGGCCACCCGTTCCCGCCGCGGCGGCGGGGCCTGGCCATCGGCCTCTTCGGCAGGGGCATGGGCGGCACCGCCGTCAGCGCGCTGACCACCGTCGCTGTGGCGAAGGACCGTGCACGCCAGGCCGGGCTGTCCCTGGACCGAGCGAAACGTCCCCGCCGCGGTGAACGCGTCGGTGATCGGCGCGATGAGCGAGGCGAGGCGGCGGGCACCCACGTTGCCGATCGGCGCCCACAGCGCGGCACAGTGCTCGTCCGTCTCCACCTCGATGCGCTCACGTGCCGCGCTGCCGGCGTCGGTGAGCGCGGCGTCGGAGTCGAGCCAGCCGCGCGCGACGAGGCGTGCCGTCGCCGCGCTCCACTCCACTCCTCGTCGTCCCACTGCCGGGTCGCCCGCGCGAGAGCCGTCGGGATGCGGCCGGTCGCGGTGTGCAGGACGAGGCAGTCGCACGGCCCGAGGCCGTTGTCGGCGAGCACGACGAGAGGGCGTCGCCGCGCCACTCGCGCGCCACCGTGGTCGGCGCACCGCGACCCCGGCCGGGACGGCGCCGAGGAGCACCGCAGGCTGGAGGAGGCGGCGCTGGCCCGCGACGCCGACACCGCGGCCGAGATCCTGGTCCGGCACCTCACCTTGACCGCGGCCGCCCTGACCGACGACTGACATCCGCCGCTAGTGCCCGGCTGCGGCCGGACGCCGGCGCGCCGACCGCTCGGATTCACGCGATCACCTGGACGGAGGCGTGGCCGACCGGCATCATGGGAGCGCTCCCAGGTCGTCGTACGGTCCGAGAGGACAGCCCCATGCAGAGCAGGACCAAGCGCAGCCTGTCCCCGGACGAACTGGACGTCCTGCTAAAGGAGTCCGCGGGCGTCGGCTGCCGCGTGCAGCGCGAGCTGACCGACGGCTGGTTCAACACCGCCTACCGCGTCCTGCTCGACGACGGCCGGCCCGCCGTCGTCAAGCTCGCCCCGCCGGCCGACGCCGCGGTCCTGCGCTACGAGCGCGGCATCATGGCCACGGAGGCCATGGTCTACCGGCGGATCGCGGCCCTGCCCGGAGGCAGGGTGCCGGCACCCGCACTGCTGTACGCGGGCGAGGGGTTCCTGGTCGTGTCCGTCCTGGACGGGATCCCGTGGGACAAGGCGGTCGACCACCTGTCGCCCGCCGACCGGGCGACCCTGCGCCGCGAACTGGGCGCGATCACCGCGCACCTGCACACCCTGGCTCCGCGGGACGGCCGGTTCGGTTACCCGGCCGCCGAGTCCGCGCTGTCCGCCCCCGACTGGCGGACGGCCTTCACCGCCATGGTGGAGGCACTTCTGGACGACGCCGAGCGCTGGCGGTCCCCGCTCGACGTTCCGGCCGCCGGGATACGGGCCCTGGTGGCCGAGGGCGGGTACGCCCTGGACGAGGTCACCGAGCCCCGGCTCGTCCACTTCGACCTGTGGCCGGGCAACATCTTCATCGACGTCTCCCAGGTCGGAACCGACACCGGAACCTGCGGCGGAACCAACGGCCAGGGCCGAGCCGGGGGCCAGGGCGCACGACCGCCCCGGGTCACCGGACTCATCGACCACGAGCGGGCGTTCTGGGGCGACCCGGCCGCCGAACTGGTCTCCCTGGCCCACGGCGGCGACGCCGGCCCGGACAGCGACTTGGTCGCCGGCTACACCGCGGCCGGCGGCGGCCTGGACTTCACCCCCGCCCTGCGGCACCGGCTCGCCCTCTACCGGCTCTACCTGGGTCTGCTGCTCGTCGTCGAATGCGGTCCACGCGGATACGGCCCCGATCACCTCGCCTTCTGCCGCCGCACCCTCGCGGAGGCCGGCAGCCGGCTCCGCGCGCTGGGGTAACCGGCGGACCGCCGGGACACCACGACCGGCCCGGCGGGCACGGACAAGCGGCCTCCACCTCCTCCGGAGGAAATCGAGGCCGCTCCCCGCGGCCGCGGCGGTCCACCGGCCGCCACGGCCGCGTGCGCCGGCGTCCGTCAGGTGGTGGTGCAGACCGTGCCGTTGAGCGTGAACACCGTGGGCGCGGAGTACGCGCCCGAGTTGGCGCCGGTGAAGCCGAACGACACCGAGTTGCCGCCGTTCGCGGCCAGCGTGGTGTTGCCCGGCGCCGGCGTGGCGACCACGTTCCGGCCGGACTGGCCGACCTTGGCGTTCCAGTACCCCGCCACCGTCACGCCGCTGTCCGGGAAGGCGAACGCCAGGGTCCAGCCGTCGATCGGGGCCGGGCCGGTGTTGGTGACGGTGACCTCGGCGTTGAAGCCGCTGCCCCATCCCGCGGTGAGCCGGTAGGACACCCGGCAGGTCGACTCGGCGGGCGACGTGGTGCGGACGGTGACCGGGGCCGAGGCCCGGGACAGTCGTCCTTCGGCGTCCCGGGCCAGCACGTTGAGCGTGTACGTGGAGCCCGGGACCAGGTTGCGCACGGTCGCGGTGGTCGAGGTCGTGCCGGTCAGCAGCTCGCTGGTGGTGCCCTGCCGGCGGTAGACCTCGTACCTGACCGGTGTGCCGCCCGTGGAGGGCGACCACGACAGGGTCGCGGTGGTGTCGGTGACCGAGGTGACCTTCGGGCTGCCCGGCGCGCTCAGCGCGGAGGCGGTGCCGCTCCTGGGGTGCAGGGTGACGGTGGTGATCGAGTAGGGCGGCAGTTCCTGGGCCGTACCGTCGCCGGTACCGGTGTCGACGGCCGACGCCCGGTCGCGGAAGACCGCCACGTCGGCGGCCGAGCCGTCCGCCGTGTAGCCGCTCAGCCGCAGGTTCGCGGTGTGCGACGCCGAGGGGTCCTTGTTGATCAGCAGCACGCTCAGATCGCCGTCGGCCTGCCGCACGGCGTGCGCCGACACCAGCGCGCTGTTCGTGGCCGCGTTGACCAACTGGTCGCCCGGACGGCCGGCCCGGCTGAGCATCTGTATGCCGTAGTACGGCGGGAAGGGGGTGTTGACGGCGGGCTCGCAGACCGACCCCGTGCAGCCGCCGCTGGACAGTAGGCCCATGTCGCCGTAGTCGGTGGCCCCGTCGGGAGCGGTGGAGACGGCGCCGACTCCGTTGTGGGTGTTCCACCAGTCCACCGTGAACACCCCGCCTTCGAGCGCGGTGAAATACGTGTCCGCGGCGAACAGCGCGTTGGGCTGGGTGTCCATCAGGACGTCGGAGTTCGTCTCGGTCAGCGCGATCGGTGTGCCGGTCGCGCCCGCCGCGTCCAGCTCGGCCCGCAACTGAGCCAGCTCGCCCATCAGTTGGGACGGCGTGTTGAGCATCCCGGCCGCGTCCGAGCCGCCCGGGTACCAGTGCACCACGACGAAGTCGGCCTTGCCCGCGACGATCGGGATGACGGTGTGGTTCCAGTCGGCGCCGTCCCCGCTCGCCATCACGCCGTCCGGCCAGTTGCCCGGCGTGGTGAGCACCGCGCCGACCTTGATCGTCGGGTCGACCGCCTTCATCGCGGAGACGTAGTCCACGACGCCGTGCGCGTAGGCGGTGGGGGAGGAGTCCGGGTGCTCGTCGGTCTCCCAGTCGGCGCCGTAATGGCCGTTGCCGTACAGCTCGTTGCCGACCTCCCAGAACTTGGCGCCGTAGTCCTTGGTGACGTTGGCGTACCTGACCCAGCCGGCCGCCTCCTCGGGTGTGCCCGAGCCGTAGTTGGCGATGAGCATCGGCTGTGCGCCCACCTTGCGCACGGTGCCCATGAAGGAGTCGAAGTCGGTGCCCGGCGCGACGTACCCGCCGGGCGCGGTGTGCGTCTGCCAGTGGTAGATGTCTCCGTAGCTCCCACCCGGATAGCGCAGCATGCCGATGCCCGCGGCCTTGACCAGGTCCTGGGTGTCGGCGGTGTTCATGTGCGCGTCCCAGATGGCGCTGTTGAGGCCGTACGCGGTGTCCGGGATGGTGCCGAGCCCCTGCGCGGCGTTGACGGTGACGTCGACCGTGTCGGGGGAGTCGAGCGCGGCGGCCAGGGCGGGCGTCCCGGGCACCCGCGGGGTGCCGGCCTCGGCGGCGGGGAGCCCGCCGGCGCCGACCAGCAGCGCGGCGGCCACCGCCCCGGCGGCCAGGGCCCGGCGTACGGATCTCGGTCTGCGCGGCAGCGCCCGGGCCGGCCGGCCCAGCGGTCGGCGGACGGGGGGTTCGGCAGCGTGCACGGCGGTTCTCACCTTCGTCGCGTCGGGGTCGAGGCGGGACGTGCTGCGTGCGAGCGCTCCCGGCGGTGTTCCGTGGTGCGGGAGGGGGAGGGGACAACAGTGATGGGAGCGCTCCCATATTGTGTGGGGCGTCCTCTCCCGCCTGTCAATAAGCGTGCGCGGGGATCTGCTCGGGCGGTTCCGGCCACCGTCGGCCCGCCCTCCCGCCGGCCCGCCCTCCACCGACTCACCGCTGTGGTGGCCGTGGACCGCCGGCGTCGGCCGTGGACTGGTGGTGGCCGTGAGCCGGCGTCAGCCGGTGGGCCGGGCCGGAACGCGGTCGGGCACGGCGTCCACGGGGCCCGTCGCGGGAGACGGCCCCGACGCGGCGGAGCCCCGTGCCCGCGTACCGCCGCCTCCCGTCCCCACGTACCCTGTCCCCGCGTACCGCCGCACCCCGTCCCCACGTACCCTGTCCCCCGTGTCAGCCTCCCTCCTGCGGCGTGTCGCCGTGCTCGTGCTCGAGGGTGCGAAGCCGCTCGACGTCGGCATCCCCGCACAGGTGTTCACCACCCGCGCGAGCATGCCGTACGAGGTGCGGATGTGCGGTGCGGCGCCCGGACTCGTGGCCGGCGGCGACGGCCTGTCGTACCACGTCGCCCACGGCCTCGACGCCCTCGATTGGGCGGACATCGTCTTCATCCCCGGCTACCGGTTCCCCGACCGGGAGGACCCGCCGCGGGCGGTCGTCGACGCGCTGTTGGCCGCCCACGACCGCGGCGCACGCCTCGCCGCCATCTCGACCGGCGCCTTCGCGCTCGCCGCCACGGGCCTGCTGGACGGCAGGCGGGCCACGACCCACTGGCACTACTCGGCGGCCCTCGCCGGCAGGCACCCGCTCGTGCGGGTCGACGAGGACGTCCTCTTCGTCGACGAGGGCAGTGTGCTGACCTCGGCGGGCGCTGCCTCGGGCATCGACCTGTGCCTGCACATCCTGCGCGGCGATCTGGGGGTGGCCGCCTCCAACCACGCGGCCAGGCGACTCGTCGCCGCCCCTTACCGCAGCGGCGGCCAGGCGCAGTACGTGCCGCGCAGCGTGCCCGAGCCACTCGGCGAACGGTTCGCCGCCACCCGCGAGTGGGCCCTGCGTCGGCTCGGCGAGCCGCTGACCCTGGAGGCGCTCGCCCGGCACGCGGCGGTCTCGCCGCGCACGTTCTCGCGGCGCTTCGTGGAGGACACCGGGTACACGCCGATGCAGTGGGTCATGCGCGCCCGCGTCGACCTGGCTCGTGAGCTGCTGGAGCGTTCGCAGCGGAGCGTGGAGCAGATCGCCGCCGAGACCGGTCTCAGCACCGGTGCCAATCTGCGGCTGCACTTCCAGCGCATCCTCGGCACCACACCGAGCGAGTACCGGCGCACCTTCGCCCGGAGCGAGTGACCGGCGGCCCGCCCCTGACGGCGCGGGCCCGGGCGGACGCGGGCCTTGGCGGAACGATCACCTGTGGTGGGCCGGTGGGCCGGCGGGCCGGCGGGGCCGCGGCGTCCGCCGGCGCCCTTCCGATGCCGGGGCCGCCGTGACCGATGGCGTGCGGGTGGCGTGCGGGTGGGGCGCGGTGTCCGGTGGGGCGCGGGTGGAGCGGGGGTCTCAGTGGCGTACCGGGAGGGTGCGGTGCTCGGTGGCGTACGGGTGGGGTGCGGACTCGGTGGCCTGCGGGTGGGGCGGGGGCTCGGTGGCGTGATCCTTGCGGACCGTGGCACTCACGCCGCTGTCACCGGGCGGCGGCGCGCGCGATCTTGGTGGTGAACAGAGGTGAACAGAAGGGACGCCGTTCATGACCCGCATCGCCATCAACGGATTCGGCCGCATCGGACGCAACGTGCTGCGCGCACTGCTCGAACGCGGCAGCGACCTGGAGGTCGTCGCCGTCAACGACCTGACGGAACCCGCCGGTCTGGCGCGGCTGCTGGCCTACGACACGACGGCCGGCCGGCTCGGCCGCCCGGTGACCGCCGACGGGAACGCCCTGGTCGTGGACGGCCGCCGCATCACGGTGCTCGCCGAGCGCGAACCGGCGCGGCTGCCGTGGGCCGAACTCGGCGTCGACATCGTGCTGGAGGCGACCGGCCGCTTCACCTCGGCCGAGGCGGCCCGCGCCCACCTCGACGCGGGCGCCCGCAAGGTGCTCGTCAGCGCGCCCTCCGACGGCGCCGATGTCACGCTGGCGTTCGGCGTCAACACCGACGCCTACGACCCGGCGGCGCACACCATCGTGTCGAACGCCTCCTGCACGACCAACGCCCTCGCGCCGCTGGCCGCGGTGCTCGACGAACTCGCCGGCATCGAGCACGGCTTCATGACCACGGTGCACGCCTACACCCAGGAGCAGAACCTCCAGGACGGACCGCACCGGGACGCCCGCCGGGCACGTGCCGCCGCCGTCAACATCGTGCCGACCACGACGGGGGCCGCCAAGGCGATCGGCCTGGTGCTGCCGAACCTGGACGGAAAGCTGTCGGGCGACTCGATCCGGGTGCCGGTCCCGGTGGGCTCCATCGTGGAGCTCAACACGACCGTCGCGCGCGACGTGACGCGTGACGACGTGCTGGAGGCCTACCGCGCCGCCGCGCAGGGGCGGCTCGCCGGCGTCCTCGAGTACTCGGAGGACCCGCTCGTGTCGTCCGACATCACCGGCAACCCGGCCTCGTCGATCTTCGACTCGGCCCTCACCCGCGTCGACGGCCGTCACGTCAAGGTGGTCGCCTGGTACGACAACGAGTGGGGCTTCTCCAACCGAGTGATCGACACCCTTCAGCTCCTCGCCACCGGCTGACCGCGAGAACCGGGCGGGCCCGTCGCCGCGGGCGGACTCCACCCGAGCCCGCCCGGCCGTGTCCGCCCGCGCCCGACTGAGCCCGGCCCTGTCCGTGCGAGCGGCCGCACAGCCCTCCCCGCACGCGGCCGCACAGCCTTCCCCGCACGCGCATGACGACGCTGTAGGTTGAGCCGCTCCGTTAGCAGTGAGTTCTGCTGAAACTCCGGGTTCCATGTTGCGTTAGCAGTAGGCCGATCGGCTGATCTTTAGCAATCGTCGGTAGACAGCGACCGTGGCAACCGAGGCGAGGGCGTGGATCAGCTCGGGGTTGTCGCGCCAGCGCCCGACTGCCGCTCGATCTCGGCGGCCGGGAACGGCGTCTGCTTGCTCTCGGTAATCAGGCGGCGGAAGAAGGAGTCCACGACGACGGTAGGGCGTGCGTGCCGGTCGATGATGGCCGTGATCTCGGGCGGGATGTCGCCAGGTCGCTGGCCCGCGATCCAGTCGTGCAGGAAGACTTCGCGTTCCGTGTCACCGCGCACGCCGTCGAGCAAGTGGTATTGGAGCAGGTGGCTCGCGGTGTAGCAGCGGTCGTAGCCGAGGTGGTCCGCGAGAAAGTCGGACTCGGCCGCCGTAAGGTCGAAGCGGGAGCTCAGGGCAAGTCCGAAGTCGGCGAAGTAGAGCTGACGGCCGTCGGTCAGGATGTTGGCGAAGTGAGCATCGAAGTGGACAAGTCCGCGAGAACTCATGAAGTCGGCACCGTCCATCAGAGCTTCCTCCACCCAGCGGAAGGGCGAGCCGTCCCCGCTTTCCGGCATGGCAGATTCGCGGTGGTCAGCCAGCCATCCGGCGAGTGTGTGCGGCACGTGCTCCAGGAAGACCACCAGACTGCACGAGGACTGGCCGATGGCCTCCAACCGGTCACGAACGGCAGGTGATCCCTCCCAGTGGGCGACGGCCCCCTCCAGGCCCCCGAACGCGTCGGTGAATCCTTCGGGCGGGGAGTCAGGCAGAACCCGCCAGTGATACATCAACGGGAATCCCGCATACTCGTCGCCGAGAACCCAGTTCGTGGTCATGGTGTGCACGGCGAGCTCCCGCCAGGCACCGAACCCGGCCGAGCCCACCCCGTACTGGTAGAACATCGGCAGCTCGAAGACGTTCGCCGTCGATCGCACGTTCTCCGGGCGCAATTCGATGTCCGTCAAAGGGATCCGCTTGACGAAGACGCGCGTTCCGTTGACGTCCAGTTCTGCCGACCTGCCGCCGATGCCTGACCCGAGCGGGGTAGCGGCTGCCACGACCTCCCCGAGCTGATGGTCGCTCAGTAAGGAGAGCTGAGTGCTCACGGTCTCGTAACCAGCCAGGCGCGCGGCGCGTTGCAAACCCTGGTCCAGCATCGACGGCTCCTCGGTGCCCGAACCAGGGCTTCGGCAATCCCACGTCGGCACCGACCTTACGTTGAAAAGGTCAGCGACTCTCATAAACGACCTGACAGTGACCGAAGTTGGGTCCGGGGTGCGTTCGCCGTCGAGGCGGACCGCGTCGTGATGCTGGTCGAGCCGCCGGTCAGGTGACGGAGGATTGCGCTGCGTCCAGGAGGCTGAGGAGGTGCTCTGCTTCGTGGATGAGAGCGGTGCCCGCGGGAGTGGCTGCGAGGGGACTGGTCCGTTCGATCAGTTGAACGCCTGCGGCCTTTTCCAGGGCATGGAGTTGATGCGTGAGCGTTGCCGGTAGCGTTCCGAGGCTCCTGGCGGCGGCGCAGAGGTTTCGTTGACCGGGCAGTCGGACCAGGCGTCTGAGGCGTTCGACGCAGTTGCGGATGTTGCTGATTGCCGCCATCGACTCGGACAGGGCCGGTGCGTCCGGCAGGAGCGCGAACGGGTTGCTGGTGGCGCTGTTCGGGCGGATCTCGATGCCCCACTTCTTGGCCAGCAGGTTGAGGCGGTGTCTGTCGAGACCGAACTGTTCGGCGATGTCGGGGATGCTGAGGCGTCGGTGCAGGTAGGCCTGTTCGAGTTCCTCGCGGGTGATGCGAAGGCTGAGCGGTTCGGGGCGTGGTGTGGCGGGGATCCCGGCTTCTTCCAGGGCGTTTTGGACGGTTGAGAGGCTGCAGCCGGCACTGCGGGCGATCAGGCTCTGGTTGAGAGTTCCGCTGGAGTGAGTGGTGCGGAGGAAGCCCGGGTCGAGCATCCCGCGTCGAGGCCGGCGTCGGCCGAGGCCGGGAGTCGTGGGATGGGGCGGCGGTTGGGTGGTGCCGGTGGCGTCGCAGTAGAGCCGGACGTGCTCTGTGGTCAGTCCGAGGGCGGCGGCCGTCTCCTCGGCCGGGGTCCGGTCGGCGATCAAGGTGTCGAAGTCGCTGTCGGCGATCTGTTCGGGGGTAGCCCCGGGCCAGTCGGTCCAGTCGCACCATGCGGTGGGGGGTTCCCAGAGCACGGGTTCGTCGATCCGGTGGGCAGCGAGGTTTGTGGCCGCCTGTTCCTGCAGGAACAGGCGGCCAGCGGCGGGACCTGGTAGCGGAACTGGTCACGGGCGTGGATGTTCCTCGGAGGGAGGTCCGCGTGGGTGCCGAGGAGGAAACTCAGGAGCATCCACCTGAGCATGTGGATTCGCCCTGTCCCACCGCGGGCCCAGCCTTGCTGGCGGCAGAGCTGCGTGTACTCGTCGAGGTTGAGCGTGATGCTCTCGGACGTGAACAAGTGGCGTCGTCTGCCGTAGTCGATCGGGGAGCCTTCATCGTCGAGGTGACTGGCGAGCTGGGTGAGGCAGCTGGCGATGGCGGTCTCGTGCTCGGTCGAGGCGATCACGCGTCGGAACGCCATCTTGATGATCAACCGGTTGGAGGGCTGGGCCCAAGGGTGGTGCTGTGACTTGGCGCCGGCAAGCAGCAGCTTGCTGCGGCAGCCTCGCCTGAAGCCGTCGACGGTTCGCGGGTCGATGGGGGTGTTGGGGAGAAGCCGGAGAGTCCAGGAAGGCCACAGGGCTGTCGGGATCTTGTCCGCCCGTTTCCGGATGTCGGCATCTGCGAGGTCTGGCCTGCGGGGATGGGCCGCAGACCGGTAGCGAAGCCGCGTGTCCAGGGGCAGCTCCTGGTCCGCGTCGGCGATCACCCGGCTGACGATCTCGGGGCTGGCCCGTCCCCAGGAAAGGAGGCGCCGATCGATGGACAGATTGGCGGCAGAGACGTTCAGGCGGTGGGCCTGGTCGGTTCGTATAAGCCACTCGAACACGGCCTGACCGGTGGCCGTAGCGGTGTCCGAGGCCCAGATCGCGAGGGTGGTGCCCATCGCGAGCCGACCGGCGTCGGCCAGGTCGTGCGGGCTGTCGGACAGAAGTCCTCCGTTGCATTCGCGCAGTGCGAGCCCGACGGCCTCGGGCGCCGCCCAGGGGCTGAGCATCAGGCTGCGCAGGCATCGTCGGCTGAGGAAGTACAGATGGTGCAGAGCGGGAGACCCTGCCTGGACGAGTGCGTCCAGGTGCTGCTGGCCGGCGATGAGTGTTCCGCCTGGTGGCAACGGTTGTGCCGGCGTCTGGGTGAGGTCGTGTCGGCAGGCCGTCTTGCGTCCGTCGCGCAGGGTCAGGCGCATGCAGTGGGCGCCGCTGGTGCTGCGGCCGAGCTGTTGGTTGGTGAACAGCTGTGGCCTGTCCCGGCAGCCAGGGCAGTGGTCGACCAGCAGGCACTGGTGCTGTTGGCAGGCGAATGAGAACGGCAGCCGCCAAGCCAGTGGCCAGCGCCCCCCGTTGTCGGCCAGGCATCGGGGGCAGAAGCGGCTGTGACGCCCGAGGTGACGCCAGACGGGGGCCGTCTCGTCCCCGCTCTGCGGGAGCTGCGGCAGCAGGTCGGATCGCGCGACGGACCGCAAAGTCATCCGGTCGAGTTCGGACGCGTCGGCGTCGGCCAGCCGCGCAAGCGCCTTCAGGTCCCCTTCCTCCAAGCGGAAGACCAAACGCCTCGCCGCGATGCCAGGAAGGCCGAGGAATCGCAGAAGGCCGGTGGAGGACGTTCGCAGCCGGCGGGCGTAAGCCTCGATCCAGCTGTCCAGGGCCTCTCCGGGCAGCGGGGGCAGAACGATCGGCAAGCGGTCGGTGGCCCAGGTCATGCCGACCGCCGCTTGCGGGCCGGGCCTCCCGGGCGGGCGCTGAGGAGACCGGCCTCGATCGCCGCTTCGAGTTCGCGGCGTGCTTCTTCGGCGGCGGCGTCGTTCTTCACCGTGTCGATCAGATCCTTGTCGAGCTTCTCCTCGCCCGAGCGGACGGCTCGCAGGCAGGACCGGTTGACCAGCGCCATCAGCGACGCGAAGTGCCCGGTCGTTCGGGCGAACAGGTAGTCGGCCAGGTCGACGAGCATCCCTGGGTGCTTCTCGGCCAGGACGATCTTCTTCTCGATGGTCTTCAGCAGAACCCGCCACTGCTTGCGCCCCTGGTCGTCGTCGATCTGGAAAGGACGCAGGGTCAGCGCGGTGGTGCGGCGGCCGAACTGCGCGAGCAGGGCCTGCTGCGGCGACAGGCCTTCACGCAGGATGCCGCGGTCGGCGACGCCGACGCCGACGTAAAGCAGGGTGACGGGGAACACGTTCGACAGGAACTTCAGATGGTTGGCCATCCGCACCGCCGAGGACTTCCCCGGGGCCAGGAAGTGCACGTCGTCGATGACGAAGACCGCGGTCCTCATGCTCAGGACCGCGTCGACCGCGCGCTCAGCGAGGGTGTCCGCGTCGCCGCTGGTCGGCAGGCCGTAGAACCGGCAGATCGACGCGTTCAGACCGCGGATCTGCGTGTTGCCGGTCAGGTTGACGTAGACGACCGGGACTCTCCTGTGGCCCTCCGGCGTGGCCTGCCCGTGCAGACGAACCTGCTCGCGATGGAAGTTCCGCGCGTATTCACGAATCGCCGTGCTCTTCCCGATGCCGGGGTATGCGTCGAGCAGGGCCGCGGGCTTGGCCTTGTCACCGTCCTGCCGGTTCGAGTCCACGATCTCGGTGAGGGCTTCATGCAGGGCGATCATCTGCGGAGTCTTGATCGGGCCGAGGTTCGCATGCCAGACGGCCCGCAGGTCCTGGTAGCGCGTGAGCTCCAGCTCGGACAGCTCGCCCATCTGCCGGCGCGTCAGCCGGGGCGGCTGAACCCGCTCTGGCCCGAAGACCAGCTCGAGCCAACCGGACAGGCGCGTCAACGCGTACTGACGATCATCTCCCTCGAACACCGTGCCACTGACCGCGCTCACCGGCTCTCCCAGGTGTCGGCGTAGTAGTCGTCCTCGTCGATGAACTCGTCGGTCTCGCCCGGAAAGGCGGCCTCCAGGTCCTCGTCCTCGTCGTCATCCCCGCCGAGGTCATCGGCGGCCTCGGCAGCAGCGGGGGCCGCTTCCAGGGCGGCGACCGCCCTGAGTGTCGGAAGCCGCAGCGGATCCTCCGGATTCCCGACCCCGTCGGGGCCGACCAGGCAGAGGCGGTCCTCCGACAGACGCACGGCCATCCGCCGCTCGGCCCGGTTCCCGGTCAGGCCCACTCCCCAGCGCTCCAAGAGCTCGACCAGTGCCCGCTTCGGATCAGGGAAGCGATGCGTCGTGAGCGCGAGTTTGCGCGCGTAGCGCATGGCCTCGCGGCTCACCGGCCCGTCCAGCGCGGGAGCGTGCTCCCACTGGAGGGCGTGCCAGGAGTGGTCCGGCCGCTGGAAGTAGACCTGCCGGATGTTGTCCGGGTCCACGGAGACCGGCCACTTGCCCTCATGCACCCCGGTGTAGGGGCTCTTGGCCTCCCGCAGCCCGTCCAAGCCGCCGCCGTTGTAGCGCATCCCCTCCAGCTCCACCCCGTAGTGCTGGAGGGTGCACCAGGCCTGCTCAAGGAAATGCAGGGCGAAGTTCGGCCGTGCCGGGATCCGCAGGTTGCCCGCCCGGGCGACGCCGTGGTCGAACATGTCCAGCGGGCTCAGCTTCAGACCTGGGACCTCCGGGATGACCAGACCCCTGTGGCGGCGCCGGTGATAGGTCAGGCCGATCCACTCCCGGATGATCATCTCCAGCTCGTCGATGAAGAAGAACGCGAAGTCCTCCACCGACTGGCCGCGGCTATGGACATCAGGGCCCTTGTAGCCCGGCAGAGCCGCCAGCAGACCCTGGTTCAAGGTCTTGAACCAGCGCTCGATCGGCGCCTTGTCCGTCGGCGTCAGCGGCCGGGCCGGCTGCAGCGAGATCTCGAACCGGGCGCAGACACTGCGGACGTGGTTGGACAGGTAGATCTTCCCGTGGTCGTAGACCACCGTCTCGGCCGCAACCGACGGAAGCAGCGGCCTGCCCTCCACGTCGACCAGCTTCTCCGCAGGGACGACCACCGTGGACGGGACGCCAAGACGCGGCAGGTTCCTTCCCGGCAACAGCTCCGGGCGCGTCCGCACCGTCTCGAAAAGCACCGCGGCGACGTCCACGGCCTTCGTCGACACCGGGGTGAGCCGCAGCCCGGTGATGCACCGGCTGTAGAGATCCATCGCCACCGTCAGCTCGCACTGCACCCAGCGGCAGGTCACCGGCTCCATCGCGAACACGTCCAACCGGGTGGTGTCCAACAGCACGTACTCACCCGGCCGGGTCGCCCGCAGGCGGCCGTAGACGGTCTGCGGACGGTTCGCGATCGACCGCTTCCCCTTGGTGCTGCCCGTGAACGCATTCGTCCCCGCGTCCAGCTCGCGCAGCACCTCGTAACCGGTCGACTGGGCAGGTATCTTCACCGTGCCCCGGCCGTGCTCGGCCGCGACACGCTCCTCGATCTCCAAGAGGATCAGCCCGCGGACCGGCCGGCTGGCGTTCGTGTAGCTGTCCAGGACCGTCCGGGCGCTCTCCAGCCAGCGATGATCCACCCTGTCCTGGGCGTTCCGTCGCAGCTTGCTCGTGCGGACCAGGCCCGCCGGACCGGACTTCTTCACCTGCGTGACCCACAGCCGGACAGTGCTCTCGCCGACCCCCAACTCGCGGGCCTTGGCCAGGTAGCGATGCATCAGCGGGACGCCCGGGGCGTACTCCGGCCGCGGCTCGCCCTCCTGTGCCAACTCCGGCGAGCCCAGCCGGTAGCCGAAGAGGACTTCCTGCACGTGCTGGAAGCGCTGGGTGACCTCGTCCTCCTCGGCCTGGTCGAGCAGCCCGAGGGCGACGGCCGTGGACTCCTCCTCGTCCGGCAACTCGCTCAGCAGCTGGGTCGTCGGGTCCGCCAGCAGGCCGGCCACGTCGACCAGCCTCCACCGCACGCCGCCGGGCCCGGACTGTTGGAGCAGGACCTCGCGGCCTCGCACCTCGGACACCGTGAACGGCTCACCCTGAAAACTCAGGGCGAGTCCCGCCCGCAACGGAACCGTCCAGTTGCTCATGTCGCCCTCCGCAGCACCGAGTCACCGTCGATCGGGCGGCTCAGGTCGACCGAGAGCCGCCCCGACCACACCAGCGCGAGGACGGCGGGCCGCACGTCCTCGACCGGCCGACCCGCCGCCAGGCGCCGTTCAGCGACCGTGAGCGGATCCCCGTCCTGCACCACCTCCCAGGCCTGCGCGATGTCCTCGTCCGGCACCACCCCGGCCCGCCGGTAGGCGGCCAGGAACCGCACGTTGGCCAGCAGCACCGGATCCGCCCCCGACCAGATCTCGTACTGCCAGCCGTGGCCCTCCACCAGGTCCCCGGGCCAGGCCAGGGCCTCCGCGATCTCCGGATCAAGAAGGCGGTCGGCCGGCTTCACGTTGACCACGCGCACGTTGCCGTCCTCCAGCATCAGCAGGAAGTCCGGCACGTGCAGCCGCCACCGCCCACCCACGCGCGCCCGCAGACGGCACGGCTGGGCGAAAATCCGGACCACCTGCGGGTCGAAGTCCGCCAGCAGCAGCCGAGCCAGCTCCAGACGGCTCTCATAGACCACCAGCCCACGCGTCGTCGCCGACGCGTACTCCCCGGGATGATGCTTGTGACCCTTCGCCGACCTGACCTGCCGCCACGGCACGGACCCGTCGAAACTGCCCCGGCGCAGCTGCCCGAACTCGACGCTGCGTACCGAGTCGTCCTCGTACCGGATCGAAGCCGTCGCAGACTCCTGACTGCCAGCCCTCGCGCTTGTACGCTTGGTGACCATGAGCTGACCGTAGGAAGCCGCCCAGGACCGAGAGGCCGGATGACCGAGAAGTTCCCGGGACTGACCACCACCGACCACAGGTGCTGCTAACGCGACCCGGAAGATTGCTAGCCGACTGCTAGAGATCGACCGACACTGCTAACGCGGACCTGGAACCTACAGACGCTGTGGACACCGATTCGGTCCTGCGGGCCCGATGCCGTACAGTAGAGCCTGCCGACGCGGGGTGGAGCAGCTCGGTAGCTCGCTGGGCTCATAACCCAGAGGTCGCAGGTTCAAATCCTGTCCCCGCTACGAAACAGTGAAGGCCCGGTATGCACCGGGCCTTCACTGCGTTCCAGGGCTGCCGCACTCGATCCGGACGAGGCGTCCGCGTACCGCGGGGCCGACGGCCGGTGCGGTACGGCGGTGGCGTGGGCCGTCCGAACGGCGAGCCGAGGTCCGTGCCGAGCCGGCCGCCCGGGTCCGCGCCCGCCCGGATCTCCCCGGCGCGGAGTCAGTCGGCCGCGGGCCGCAACCGCACGGGCAGGCTCTGGTGGCCGTTGCTGATGAGCGAGGGGTAGGGCAGCAGCTCCTCGGCGGGAACCGCGAGTTCGATCCCGGGGAAGCGGTCGAAGAGCAGGCGCAGGGCGGTGGCGACCTCGATGCGGGCGAGGGGGGCGCCGAGGCAGAAGTGCACGCCGTGGCCGAAGGCGAGGTGCTCCTTCACGGCCCTGGTGACGTCGAAGGAGTCCGCGGTCGGGCCGTGCCAGTCCGGATGCCGGTTGGCCGCGGCGTAGGAGGCGAGGATGGCCTCGCCGCGGGCGATGGTCTGCCCGTCGGGCAGGGGGACGTCCGTGAGGGCGTAGCGCAGCGGGAGGTGTTTGACGGCCGGCTCGTGCCGCAGCGTCTCCTCGACGACGTCCGCCCAGCCCGCGCGGCCGGCGCGGAGGTGGGCGAGTTGATCGGGGGAGGTGAGCAGGGCGGTGATGGCGCGGTCGATGAGGTTGACGGTGGTCTCGTACCCGGCGTTGATCATCAACAGCACGGTGTCGCGCAGTTCGGTGTCGGACAGGCGGCTCCCGTCGCCCTCGTCGTCGCGGGCGGCGATCAGCAGACTGATCATGTCGTCGGCGGGCTCGCGGCGCTTCGTGGCGATGAGGCGGTCCAGCGCCGCGTAGAGCGCGGCGCTGTTGGCCTCGGCCTCCGCGCTGGTGAGGGTGGTGGTGAAGACGCGTTCGACCATCGTGCGGAAGCCCTGGCGCTGATCGCCGGGCACGCCCAGGAGCCGGCCGATCACGGCGATCGGCAGCGGGTGGGCCAGGTGCTCACGCAGGTCGACCGGCGTGCCGGCGGGGCGGGAGTCGAGACCGTCGAGGATCGACGTCGCCGTCGCCTCGACGACGGGCCGCATGGCCTCGACGCGACGGGCGGCGAAGGCGGGCGCGACCATGCGGCGCAGCCTGCGGTGGTCGGCGCCGTACGCGGTGAACATGTTCTCGGCCGAGATCCACAGGGCGAGGGGCCAGGTGGCGACGGTCTCGGCGAAGGCGGGCCAGTGCGCCGCGGCGTCCTTGGAGACGTCCGGGCTGGTCAGTAAGCGCTTCAGCAGGGCGGGGTCGGTGACGGCCCAGGCGGTCACGCCGAGGATGTCCACGCGGGCGGCCGGGCCGCGTGCGCGCAGCGCCCGGTGTTCGGCGTGGTGGTCGGAGCCGGTGGGGTCGAGGACGAACGTCGGCTGCTCGCTCACGGGTGCGGTCTCCTTCGTCGGGCGGCGGCGGGATGAGGAACGGGACCGGAACGGCGGGGAGGACGGGAAGGCGCGCCGCAGCCATACCTACCCCCGCGAGCGGCCCGTGACAATCGACCTGCGCGGAGGGGAACGAGCCATGTGCCACCCCTGCCCGGCCACCCCGGCCCCCTGTCCGTCCCGGCCCGTCCCGCCCGCCTCGCCCGTCCCTTCCGCCCCCTGTTCTGTTCCGCCCTGTCCGTCCGGTCCCGCCGGCCTCGTACTGTCCGTCCGGTCCCGCCGGCCTGCGGGCTCCCCGTCCGGTCCCGTCGGCCTCGTACTGCCCGTCCGGTCCAGCCGGTCCGGGCCGTCCCGCCCAGCGTCGCGTCGGAGCGGCGGCCCGGGGCCGTCGCGCTGTCCGCGCCGGGGCGGAGGGCGCGAGCTGCGGAGCGGGCGGGGAGCCCGCAGGCTGGAGGGGGCAGCGTCGGGCTGTCACCCGTTCTCCGCGGGCCTGCACCGGCTCGCCGCGAAGGAGTACCGGCATGACGAAGAGCCGTGGTGGGGATGAGGAGCGCGAGGAGACCTGGGAGCACTTCCGTGAGCTGGTGAACATGAAGCCGGCCGAGCTGGAGAAGTGGCTGGCGTCCGAGCGGTCGCGAAGCGCCGGGCAGCACAAGGACGGGGGAGAGTCCACCGGGCACGCCTCCGGCCGCCGGATCGTGGAGATCCTGCGGGCGAAGAAGGGCGATCTCTCGGACGACGACTACCAGCACATGCGCAAGGTGGTCGGCTACATCCGACGGCATCTGGCCCAGCGGCCCTCGGGCGACGTCGAGGACACCCGGTGGCGCCACTCCCTGATGAACTGGGGCCACGACCCCCTGGCGTGATCCGCGCCGCCGTCCGGAGGGTGCGACGCCGAAGTGGCGCGACGCCGGACCGAGGACCGGCGCGGCACACGTCAGGTCGGGCCCAAAACCGGCGCGGCACACACCATGCCGGCCCCCGGACCGGCGTCGCGGACGTCTCGCCGGGTGCGGCCGCGCCGGCGTCAGGCGAGGGTGACCTCGATGGGCAGCCTCTTGATGCCGTTGACGAAGTTGGAGCGGACCCGGGGGACGTCGCCGGCCAGGCGGATGCCGCCCAGGCGGGGGACGAGCTCCTCGAACATGATGCGAATCTCGGTGCGGGCCAGCAGGTTGCCCAGGCAGAGGTGGGGGCTGCCCTTGCCGAAGGTGACGTGGTCGTTGTCCCGGCGGGTGACGTCGAAGTCGTAGGGGTTGGTGAAGACCTCCTCGTCGCGGTTGCCGGAGGCGAACCACATGACGACCTTGTCGCCCTCCTTGACCCGCTTGCCGCCGAGTTCGACGTCGCGGGTGGCGGTGCGGCGGAAGTGGTAGACGGGGGAGGCCCAGCGCAGGAACTCCTCCACCGCCGCCGGAATGAGGGAAGGGTCCGCCTGGAGGCGGGCGAGCTGCTCGGGGTGCTGGAGGAGGGCCAGCATCGAGTGGGAGATGGCGTGGCGGGTCGTCTCGTTGCCGGCGACGACCAGCAGCAGGAAGTAGTTGTCGAAGTCCCGCTCGGTGAGCGGGACGCCGTCGCGGGGGGTGCCGTTGACCAACCGGGAGACGAGGTCGGTGCCGGTGCCGCCGCGCCGCTGACGGGCCAGCTCGCGCCCGTACTCGAAGACCTCCAGCGAGGCGGGGGAGCGGAACGGCAGATCGCGGAACCTCTCGCTCTCCTCGCTGTCCAGGAGTACGTCGGCGTAGTCGGGGTCGGTGTTGCCGATGATGCGGTTGCCCCAGTCGATGAGCCGCCGGTTGTCCCGCGGGGGCACGTCCAGGAGGCGGGCGAGGACGTTGATGGGGAAGTCGGCGGAGACCTCCTCGACGAAGTCGAAGGTCCCCTTGGCCAGGGCCGCGTCCAGGGTGGTGGCGGTCAGGCCGCGCAGGAAGTCGGCGTAGCCGTTGACGACGCTCGCGCCGAACCGCCGCTGGAGCAGGCCGCGCAGCGCGCGGTGGCGGACGCCGTCCAGCTCCAGGAGGGAGGCGCGCTTGCCGATCTGGTCGTCGTCGACCTCCTCCAGGTTGACGAACCGGGTGGAGGTGAAGGTCTCGGCGTCGCGGTCGACGCGGACGACGTCGGCGTGCCGGGTCACCGCCCAGAAGCCGGAGTTGGGGGCCTGCTCGGGCTGCCAGTGGACGGGGTCCTGGTGGCGCAGGGTGTGGAACATCCGCCAGGGGGTCACGCCGTCGGTGAAGTTGCCGAGGTCGGCGAGGTCGACGTCGGCCAGGGGCAGCGGCTCGCGGACGGCCTCGGTCACGGAGGGGACGGTCGCGGTCATGGGAAGCGGTCTCCTCGGCGTCACAGGTGGTAGGCGTACTCGGTGAACTCCCAGTCGGTGACGTGCCGGTGGAAGCGGGCGACCTCGTCGCGCTTGTAGATGAGGTAGGAGGCGGTGAACTCCTTGCCGAGCACCTCGGTCAGTGCCGTGTCCGCCTCCAGGGCGTCGAGGGCGGCGGGCAGGGTCATCGGCAGCACCGCGGCCTTCGCGGGGTCGTAGCCGTACCCCTCCAGCGGGGCGGGCGGTTCCTCGCCGGCCAGGACGCCCAGCAGGGCCGCCGCGAGCGTACCGGCGATCAGCAGGTAGGGGTTGGCGCTCGCGTCGCCCAGGCGCAGCTCGAAGCGGGAGCCGGAGCCGCGCTCGGGCGGGACGCGGACCATGGCGCTGCGGTTGTCCAGGCCCCAGTCGATCAGCCAGGGCGCGAGGCTGTGCGGGCCGAAGCGTTTGTAGGAGTTGACGGTGGGGTTGGCCAGCGCGGCGAGCGCGGGGGCATGGGCGAGGACGCCGGCCACCGCGTGGCGCGCGGTGGCGGACAGGCCGTGGGGCGCGGCGGGGTCGGCGAAGGCGTTGCCGCCCTCGTCGTCCTCGCAGGACAGGTGGAGGTGGAATCCGGAGCCGCCGGCGCCGTTGAACGGCTTGGCCATGAAGGTGGCCAGCCGGCCCTCCTTGCGGGCCAGTTCCTTGACCGCCGCCTTGAAGCGGAAGGCGCGGTCCGCGGCCTGAAGGGCTTCGGCGTGGGTCAGGTTGATCTCGAACTGGGAGCCGTCGTACTCGTGGTTGCCGCTGCTGACGCCGATGTCCAGGTCGCGCAGCAGCCGCAGGGTGCGCAGCAGGTGGTTGTCGCCGTCCGCGCGCAGACCGGCGGTGTAGACGACGCCGTCGGCGTCGCTGTAGCGGCGCCAGCCGGTGGGCCGGTCGGGGGCCGCGTCGCACAGGAAGTACTCCAGCTCCGGGCCCACCACCGGGCGCAGGCCGTGCTCACGGCACCGGCCGACGACGGTCCGCAGCAGGTCGCGGGGGGACTCGGGCGCGGGCAGTCCGGTGGCCGGGTCGGTGACGTCGCCCAGGCAGGAGGCGACTCCGGGCTCCCACGGCAGCGCGGTCAGGGTGTCGAGGTCGGGGGTGACGCGGATGTCGGGCAGTCCGGCGTCCAGGCCGCCGGGGACCGGGACGGTGTCGCCCTGGGGGGTGGTGTGGTAGACGGCGCGGCAGAAGGCGAGCCCGTGCTCGCAGGCGGCGGGCAGGTGGTCGAGCAGGACGTCCCGGGCCCGTTCGGTGCCGATGAGGTCGGGATAGGTCACCCGGACCACGTCGATGCCCTCGGCGGCCAGCCGTTCGACGTGGTGGCGGACGGGCGGGGTGTCGGATGCGCTCACCGGTGTCTCCTCTGGGGAAGGGGGCGCTCCCAGGGCGCGGGGCGCTGGGGGAGAGGGGAGGCGGGCCGGCCTCGGACCGCGGGACGCGGGAGGCAGGCACTTGTTTGGTGCCAAACGGTAAGGGCGGTCGCCGCTCTCCACAAGGGGGCTGCCGCAGAAACTTATCCATCCGGATAGCTATTGACCAGGGGTGCGCCGCTCCCTATCTTGTTTGAAGCCAAACGAGTTCGGGATCGGTGTCCCCCCGTGTCCCTTTGGCCGGGGCCCGGCCCCCAGCGGTCCGGGCCCCTTCTTCCCTCTCCGACGCCCCCTCAGCACCAGGAGGACCGGCCATGAAGGTCGTCGTCGACATGAACAGGTGCCAGGACCACGGCCAGTGCGTCTTCGCCGCCCCCGACGTCTTCCGCTTCGACGACGCCGGACGCCTCGCCCACGTCCCCGACCCCGACGACGCGCTGCGCGACGAGGTCGAGGAGGCCGCCGACCTCTGCCCGCTCCAGGCCATCCGGATCGAGGACTGAGCCGTGGACGCGACCGTCGTCGTGGCCGGCGCCTCCATGGCGGGCCTGCGCGCCGCCGAACAACTGCGCGCGGTCGGCTGGACGGGGCCGATCACCCTGGTCGGGGACGAACCCCACATGCCCTACAACCGGCCCCCGCTCTCCAAGGGGGTCCTGGCCGGCCGGGCCGCCTTCGAGTCGCTCGCCCTGCGGCCCCGCGCCTCCGTCTCCGACGTGCGGTGGCGGCTGGGCAGGCGCGTCGTGGGCGCCGACCTGGACCGGCGCGCCGTCGCGCTCGACAACGGCGAGACCCTCCCCTACGACGGGCTCGTCGTCGCCACCGGAATGCGCCCCCGCCGGCTGGGCTGCCCCGGCCCCGTCACCGGACGGCACACCGTCCGCACGCTCGCCGACGCCCGGGGGCTGCGCGAGGCCCTGACCCGGCCGAACGCGCGGGTGGTCGTGGTGGGAGCCGGCTTCATCGGCTGCGAGGTCGCCGCCACCGCCGTGGCCCTCGGCGCCGCAGAGGTCACCGTGGCCGACCCGATGCCGCTGCCCATGGCCGGACCGCTCGGCGAACTGCTCGCGACGGCACTGCTGAGGCGCCACCAGCGGCGGGGCGTCCGGTTCGCCCTCGGCTCCGCGGTGACCGCCTTCACGGGGCAGGACCGGGTGGACGGCGTCGTCCTGGCCGACGGCACGGTCCTCGACGCCGACGTCGTGGTGGAGTCGGTCGGTTCCGTCGCCAACACCGAATGGCTCGACGGCAACGGCCTCGACCTGACCGACGGCGTGCTCACCGACGAGCACCTGCGGGCCGGCGGCCGCCCCGAGGTGGTGGCCGTGGGCGACGTCGCCCGCTTCCCCAACGCCCGCTACGACCGCGTACCGCGCCGCGTCGAGCACTGGTCCATCCCCACCGACACCGCCAGGCACGCCGCCCGGGTGCTCGCCGCCCATCTCACCGGCACCGGGGCCGGCCTCGCGCCGTTCGCGCCGCTGCCGACCTTCTGGAGCGACCAGCACGACTTCCGCATCCAGTCCTTCGGCGCACCCGCGCTCGGCACCGGGGACGTACGCGTCCTGGACGGCGACCCCGACGGGGACCTCCTGGCCGGGTACCACACCGGCGGCCGCCTGGTCGGCGTCGTCGCCCTCGGCGGACCGGCGGCCGCCGCTGCCGCCGCCCGCCACCGCACCGAGCTGCTGAAGCCGCCCGCCCTCACCGCGTAAGGAACCCCTGCCATGACCACCGTCCGCGGATTCCTCCACCCCAGGACGGCGACGGGCGCCTCGTCGCTGATCCCCTCGCCGCCCTGGCGCTACTCCGGCGACCTGCTGACCGTCGAGTACCGCACCGACCCGGACCGGGTGCGCGAACTGCTGCCCGAACCGCTGGAACTCGCCGACGAGGACCCCGGCGCGGTCGCGCTGATCTGGGCCGACTGGCAGTCCTGCGCCGCCTCGGGACAGGAACTGCTCGACCCGGTCCTCGCCCAGTACAAGGAGGCGTTCGCCGTCGTCCGCTGCGCCTACCGGGGGCGGACCTACAGCCGCTGCGTCTTCATCTGGGTCGACAAGGACTTCGCCGTCGCCCGGGGACTGCACCAGGGCTACCCCAAGAAGCTCGGCTCCATCCACCAGACCCGCCCGCACCCCTACGGACCCGCCCCCCGCATCGAGGCCGGCGCCCGCTTCGGCGCCACCCTCGCCGCCGCCGACCGGCGCCTGGCCCAGGCCGTCGTCACCCTGCGCGAACCCGCTGGGACGAACGGCTTCGTCAACGCCCACCCGATGGCCCACCACCGCCGGCTGCCCGCCATCGAGAAGGGGAAGGGCCCCAGCCTGGACGAGCTGGTCGAGTCCGGCGCCGCCTCCTTCGAGGGCGGACAGCCCTGGGTGGGCGACGCCGACCTGGAGCTGTTCGCCTCGCCCACCGAGGAACTGGCCCGGCTGGAGATCCGCGAGCCGATCGCCGCGTACTACCGGCAGGTCGGAGTCGTGTGGGACGGCGGCCGGCTGCTGGAGTCGAACACCTCCGGCGCCCAGTGACCGCACCGCCCCGACCGACCACCAGGAGCCCGAGGACATGAGCGAACACCACATCACCGTCGCCCAAGTCGAGGTCGACACCCGGCACTTCATCGGCGGCGAACGCGTCGCCTCCACCGAGACCTTCACCGACGTCTCACCCATCGACGGCAGCGTCCTGGGGGAGATCTCCCGCGGCACCGCGATGGAGGCCGCGGCGGCCGTCGCCGCCGCCAAGGCCGCCTTCCCCCGGTGGGCCGCCACGCCGCGCGCCGAACGCGCCCGCCTGCTGCACGCCATCGCCGACGGCGTCGAGAAGCGCATCGAGGAGCTCGCCCTCGTCGAGACCACCGACAACGGCGCCCTGCTGCGCTCCCACCGCCGCGGCGTCATGCCCCGCGTCGCCCACAACTTCCGCTTCTTCGCCGACCACCTGCTGGAGCTCGACCACGAGGACTTCACCACCCGCGGCCACACCAACCACGTGAGCTGGGACCCGGCCGGCCCGTGCGTGCTGATCACCCCGTGGAACGCCCCGCTGATGCTGGCCACCTGGAAGGTAGCCCCGGCCCTGGCCGCCGGCGACACGGTGGTCCTGAAGCCCGCCGAGTGGACCCCGCTCACCGCCTCCCTGCTCGCCGACATCGCCGCCGAGGCCGGCCTGCCCGCCGGTGTCCTCAACGTCGTCCAGGGTTACGGCCCGGAGATCGGGGAGCCCCTCACCTCGCACCCGGACGTGCGCCGCATCAGCTTCACCGGATCCGTGCCCACCGCCCGGCACATCGCCGCGTCCGCCGCCGCCAACCTCACCCCGCTCAGCCTCGAACTCGGCGGCAAGTCGCCCCTGCTGGTCTTCGCCGACGCCGACCTGGACCTCGCCGTGGACCTCGCCGTCGAGCAGTACGACAACGCCGGACAGGTGTGCCTCGCCGCGACCCGCATCCTGGTGGAGGAGCCGGTCGCCGAGGAGTTCACCCGCCGCTTCACCGAGAAGGCGTCCCGGTTGATCCAGGGCGACCCGAGGGAGGAGTCCACCGACATCGGCCCCAACATCCACCCCCGGCAACTGGAGCGCATCGACGGCTTCGTACGGCGGGCGCTCGCGGCCGGCGCCCGCGCGGTGCTAGGCGGACACCGCGGAGAGGGGCAGTACTACGCGCCGACGCTCCTCACCGATGTGCGGCAGGACTCCGAGATCGTCCAGGAGGAGGTCTTCGGCCCGGTCCTGACCCTCCAGACCTTCACCGGTGAGGAGGAGGCCGTCCGGCTGGCCAACGGCACCCGCTTCGGCCTGGCCGCCACCGTCGCCACCGGCGACGCCGAGCGCGCCCGACGGGTCACCGCGCGACTGGTCGCGGGCACCGTCTGGGTCAACTGCTTCTTCGTCCGCGACCTCAGGGCGCCCTTCGGCGGCTCCCGCCACTCCGGCGTCGGCCGGGAGGGCGGCGACTGGAGCTTCGACTTCTACTGCGACGTGAAGAACACCGTCACCGCCCCGAACGGGTTCGGCGGGAAGGGGAGCGGGATCCATGGGTGAGATCGTCGGGGCGGGACTCCTCGCCCACGTCCCCACCATCGTGCTGCCCGAGGAGACCCGGCGGGAGCTCAACGACGGCAAGGAGGTCACCCTCGTCACCGGCCTGCGGCAACTGCGCGCGGAGGTCTTCGAGCGCGACGACTACGACACCGTGGTCGTCCTGGACTCCCACTGGGCCACCACCGTCGAGTTCGTCGTCACCGCGCAGTCCCGCCGGGCCGGCCTGTTCACCTCCGAGGAACTGCCGCGCGGCATGTGCCGCATGCCCTACGACTTCCCCGGCGACCCCGAACTCGCCCGCAACATCGCCTCGTCCGCCGACCGGCACGGCACCTGGATCACCGCGATCGACGACGACTACCTGCCGATCTACTACGCCACCGTCAACCTGTGGAAGTACCTCGGCGAGGGCCTGCCCGGCAAACGCTGGGTCACCATCGGCGTCTGCCAGACCGGCGACATGGAGGACCACCTGCGCCTGGGCCGCGCCCTGGCCGACGGCATCGCCGCCACGCCCGGCCGCCGGGTGCTGCTGATCGCCTCCGGCGCCCTGTCGCACACCTTCTGGCCGCTGCGCGAACTGCGCGACCACGAGGCGAGCGACCCGGCGCACATCTTCACCCCCGAGGCCCGCCGGGCCGACCAGGAGCGCATCGCCTGGTTCAAGGAGGGCCGGCACGACAAGGTCCTCGACACCATGGACGAGTTCTGGAAGTACCGGCCCGAGGCCAGGTTCTTCCACTACCTGATGATGGCCGGCGCCCTCGGCGAGCGGGCCTGCGCCGCGCGGGGCCGCCAGTACGGCGAGTACGAGAACTCCATCGGCACCGGCCAGGTCCTGCTGTGGTTCGACCGCCCCGCCGGCGGGTGGGCCGGCGCCGGCCTGCCCGGTCCGGCCGCCGCCCACCGTTCCCACCACCCCCACGACGTCCGCAGCCGAGCCTAGAAAGGCCCCCCGCCATGCCCGAGTACCGCCGTGTCCTCCTCGACGGCGCAGCAGTGCAGGCCGTCCGCGACGGCGACGAGCTGGTCGCCGGAGACGGGCGCCGCGTCAGGATCGAGGACGCGACCCACCTCCCGCCGGTCGTCCCGTCCAAGGTGATCGCCGTCCACCTCAACCACCGCAGCCGGGTCGAGGAGTTCCGGATCGGCCTGCCGGACACCCCCACCTACTTCCACAAGCCCACCTCGGCGCTGAACAGCCACCGGGGCGCGATCGTCCGGCCCGAGGGCTGCAAGTGGCTCAACTACGAGGGGGAGGTCGCCATCGTCGTGGGCAGGACCGCGCGCAACATCTCCCCGGCCGAGGCGGGGCAGTACATCGCCGGCTACACCGTGGCCAACGACTACGGTCTGCACGACTTCCGCGACACCGACGCCGGGTCCATGCTCCGCGTCAAGGGCTCCGACACCCTGTGCCCGCTCGGTCCCGGCCTGGTCACCGACTGGGACTTCCACGGCAAGCGGCTGCGCACCTACGTCAACGGGCGGGTGGTGCAGGACGGTTCGACCGACGAGATGACGTGGGACATGCACTACCTGGTCGCCGACATCGCCCGCACCATCACCCTGTACCCCGGCGACGTCCTGCTGTCCGGCACCCCCGCCAACTCCCGTCCGGTGCGGCCGGGCGACGTCGTCGAGGTGGAGGTCGAGGGCCTCGGCCGGCTCACCAACCACATCGTCGACGGCCCCACCGCCGTCCGCTCCGACGTCGGCGCCCAGCCGACCGAGTCCGAGGAGGTCCTGTCCACCGCGCTCGGCGGCGACTGGGAGTTCCGTGGCATCAGGCCGCCGCGGCGCTGAGCGGAGCGCCACCGGTAGGGTCGGCGGCATGACCGACCCCGTGGAGCCCGCCGCCGAGCGCCGCGGCCGCAAGCGCGTGACGCACTACGGGACGGGGCGGGTCGCCCTGCTGGACGCCGCCGTCCGCGTGGTCGCCCGGGGCGGCCTGCGCAACCTGACCTACCGGGCCGTCGCCGAGGAGGCCGGCGTCACCCACGGGCTCGTGGTGCACCACTTCGGCTCCCGCGACGCACTCATCGAGGAGGCCGTCGACCACGCCATCCGCGCCTCGCTCGGCACCAGCGCGCTCAACACCGGCACCGGCAGGGCGCGGGACTTCGCAGCCGGCCTGGGGAGCATGGTGGAGTCCGGGCCGGACCTCCAGGCCTTCCAGTACGAACTGCTGCTGGAGGCGAGGCGCAGGCCGGAACTGCTGCCGCACCTGCGCACCCTCTACGACGAGTACTTCGACTCCGCACGGCGCGATCTGTCCGCGATCCTCTCCCGGCCGGTCGACCGGGGGCTGACCTGGCTGGTCTTCGCCGCGCTGGAAGGGCTCGTGCTGCACCAGCTCGTCTTCGGCGAACGCGAGGTGACCGAAGAGGCGTTGGCCCAGCTCCGGGTGCTGCTGGCGGAGTCGGCCGGGGACGACGGGGACGGCGCGGACGGCGGGGGTGCCGGGAACGGTGGCGGCCCCGAGGACGGCGAGGGCCCGGCCAGGGGCTGAGCCGGTCGACGCCGAGCCGGTGGGCGCGGGACGTCCCGGCCGCCCGGCGGGCCCGTTCGCCGGGGTGCTTCCTCCGTCCGCCCGAGTGGTTCGCGGCCATCCGAGTGGTTCCCGTCCGCCCGCGCGGTTCTCGTTCGCCGCGCGGTCCTCGGCCGCCCGCGCGGCCCCCGCCCGCCCGGGCCCCCGGGGCTGCCGACGGCCGGTCGCCGCGGCCCCCGCCCGCGCGGCCCCCGCCCGCCGGGCCCCGGGCGACCGGTCGCCGCGGCCCCCGCTCACCGCGGCGCGAGGATCCGCCGGGGCTCCGGCACCCCGCTCCGCACCCCCTTGTCCGACGCATGGCTCCGTCCGCCCCCCTGAACAGCCCGAACCACCAACGAAACGAGGATTCACGGTGGAAGTCACCCACGACGACTGGATCCGCCGGGCCAAGACGCTGCGGCTGCCCGGCGCGCACCTCATCGGCGGTCGCGAACACGGTGGCGGCGGCGCCTTCGCCGTCGTCTCCCCGAGGGACGGCCAGGTGCTGGCCGAGGTGGCCGACGCGGGCGCGGCGGAGGTCGACCTGGCCGTCGCGGCGGCCCGCCGGGCCTTCGACAGCGGCCCCTGGCCGCGCCTCGCGCCCGCCGAACGCGGCCGGATCCTGCTGCGCCTCGCCGACCTGATCGAGGACCGGCGGGCGGACCTCGCCCTCACCGTGAGCCTGGAGATGGGCAAGCCGATCAGCGACGCCCACGACATCGAACTGCGCGCCCTGATCGGCACCTTCCGCTGGTACGGGCAACTGGCCGACAAGCTCACCGACGAGTCCCCGCACACCGCGCCCGACGCCCTGGCCCTCGTCACCCGCGAACCGGCGGGCGTCGTGGGCGCGGTCGTGCCGTGGAACTTCCCCCTGACGCTCGCGGGCTGGAAGGTCGCCCCGGCGCTCGCCGCCGGCTGCACGGTCGTGCTCAAGCCCTCGGAGAACTCGCCGCTGTCCGCGCTGCTGCTCGCCGGGATCGCGGTCGAGGCGGGCCTGCCGCCCGGCGTCCTCAACGTCGTCAACGGCGACGGACCGGTGGCCGGACGGGCCCTCGGCCTGCACCCCGGCGTCGACGTCCTCGCCTTCACCGGCTCCACCGCCGTCGGCCGCCACTTCCTGCGCTACGCCGCCGACTCCAACCTCAAGCGGGTCTGGCTCGAACTGGGCGGCAAGTCCCCCAACATCGTCCTGCCCGACGCCCCCGACCTGGAGCGGGCCGCCGCCACCGCGGCCTGGGGCATCTTCTTCAACCAGGGCGAGATGTGCACCGCGCCCTCCCGGCTGCTGGTGCACTCCTCCATCGCCGAGCGCGTCACCGAGGCGGTCGTCGAACGGGCCCGCGCCCTGCGCGTCGGGGACCCCCTCGACCCGGCCACCGAGATGGGCGCACTGGTCGGACCGGACCACCTGGAGCGGGTGCTCGGCCACATCCGGGCCGGCGTCGACGCCGGCGCCCGGCTGCGCACCGGGGGAGAACGCGCCCTGCCGGACACCCGGGGCGCTTACCTCCAGCCCACCGTCTTCGACCGGGTGAGCCCGGACAGCGCGCTGGCCCGCGAGGAGATCTTCGGCCCGGTGCTGTCCGTCCTCGCCTTCGACGACCTCGACGAGGCGGTGGCCCTCGCCAACGCCACCGAGTACGGACTCGCCGCCGGCCTGTGGACCTCCGACCTGTCCACCGCCCACAAGGTCTCCCGCGCCCTGAGGGCCGGCACGGTCTGGGTGAACTGCTACGAGGAGGGCGACCTCACGGTGCCCTTCGGGGGCATGAAGCAGTCGGGCAACGGACGGGACAAGTCCGTCCACGCCCTGGAGAAGTACACCGAACTCAAGACCACCTGGATCCAGCTGTGACCCGCGTCCCGCGCCCCCTCATCGGCGTCCCTGCCCGCTTCTCCGCCTCCGCCTCCGCCCTGCGCCACGCGGCCGAGGTCAACGCCCGGGCCCTGGTCGAAGCCGTCTGGCGGGCGGGCGGCGAGCCCGTCACCATCCACCCGTACGCCCCCGGCGGCGCCTGCGACCCGGACCTGACCGCCGCCCGGCTGGCCCGCTTCGACGGCGTCCTGCTGCCCGGCGGCGGCGACCTGGCGCCCCACCGCTACGGGGCCGGCGAGGCGCACGAGACCGTCTACGACGTGGACGACGAGCAGGACGCCTTCGACCTGGAGGCGGCCCGGCAGGCACTCGCGCTGCGGCTGCCGCTGCTGGCCGTGTGCCGGGGACTGCAAGTCGTCAACACCGCCCTGGGCGGGACACTGCACCAGGACATGGGCGGGCCGGGCCGCGACCACCGGCACGTGCGGCACCCGGTGTCCCTCGCCCCCGGATCCGCCGTCGCCGCCGTCACCGGGGCCGACAAGGTCGAGGCGTCCTGCTACCACCACCAGCACGTCGACCGGCTGGGGGACGGACTCGTCGCCACTGCCCGGGCCGCCGACGGCACGATCGAGGCGGTGGAGGCGGCGGGAGCCGGCGGCTGGTTCGTCGCCGTGCAGTGGCATCCGGAGGACACGGCACACCAGGACCCGGCCCAGCAGCGCCTGTTCGACGCGCTGGTTAGGGCCGCGCACGACAACCGCTGAGGCCGGTCCGGGCACGGCGGCTCCTGCCGGTCGTCGGCCCGGGCCCACGACCGCCGCGTGCCGCAGGGCGTGGGTCCGGGTCGCGCGCGACAGTCACGTGCCCTCGGTCGTCGGTCCGGGCCGCGGCGCGATGGTTCGGGTGCCGTGTGGCGGGTGTGGCGGTGTGGCCGGTGCAGCGGGTGCGGAAGGAGCCGGTGTTCAGCCCTTGGCGCGCCGGCCGCCGCGCCGCGGCTCGAGGTCGGCACCGGCCAGCAGCGACCGGCGGCGGTCCTCGCCGTGCTGCTCCACCTGGAGGACCACGCGCCGCAACCCGTCCGCGAGGTCGCGGCACTCCGCGGCGGTCAACTGCGAGGTCACGAAGGCCTCTTCCTCGTTGAAGGCGGGGAAGACGCGCCGCATGAACTCCTCGCCCTCCTCCGTGAGGCACAGCAGCACGAGCCGCCCGTCGGTGGGGTGGCCGGCGCGGCGCAGCAGCCCGCGCGACTCCAGGGTGCGGGAGACGCCGGTGAGCGTGCCCTTGGAGATGCCCGCCTCCTCGGCGACGTGCCGGGTCTCCGACTCGCCCCAGACCCACACCACCCACAGCACGACGAAGGCGGTCCAGGTCAGGTTCGAGCCGCGGAGCACAGAGTTCTCCAGGTGGTGCCGCACGGTGGAGGCGGCCCGGTAGATGTTGGCCACGGCCACCATCTGCTCCCGCTGGACGCGGATGCCGCCCAGCTTGGCCTCCGCGAGCTTCTCAGCTTCGGTGATGGATCGCTGGCCGGGCAAGCGTGCTCCCTGAGTCTGCTGGACAGCACCGGACGGCCCGTCGGTCCGCCCGGTCGTTCGGGAACGCATTGTACGGGCGCGGCCGGCGCGGGGCCCGGGGGGCCGCCGTGATCCCTGCTCCCCGGCGGCGGCCCGCACCCGGGCGGCCCGGAGGACGGGCGCCCCGGCGGACGGTCGGTCCGGCGGACGGTCGGTCCGGAGGAGGGGAGGTCCGGAGGACGGGAGGTCCGGAGGAGGGGAGGTCCGGAGGAGGGGAGGTCCGGAGGAGGGGAGGTCCGGCGGACGGGAGGTCCGGAGGAGGGGCGGTGGCGCGGCCGCGCCCTCGGTCACCGCGGGTCCGTGTCGCGTTCGTACACGATCCGCCCGTCGAAGACGGTGAGGTCGATGTCGAGTCCGGGGATGTCGTGCGGGTCGGTGGCGCGCAGGTCGCCGCCGAGGACGCACAGGTCGGCGACCTTCCCCGGTTCGACGGTGCCCTTCCAGGACTCGGCGAAATCCTGCCTGGCGGCGTTGACCGTGTAGGCGCGCAGCGCCGTCTCCAGCGAGACGCGTTGCCCGGGACCGCTCACGCGGCCGGTCGCCTTGGACTCGCGCAGCAGCATGGCGGCGACGCCCTGACGCCAGTTGGGGGCCGTGATGGGGGCGTCGGAGCTGGCGCAGACGGCGATCCCCGCCTCCGCGGCGGAACGCACCGGCCACTGGTAGTCCGACCGCTCGCTGCCGACGATGTCGTCCATCAGATCGGCGATGGTCCACTTGATGGCCGGGTTCATGTTGACGCCGTATCCGTGCGCGGCCAGTCTGGCCAGGCTCCGCGGGGAGGCGAAGTCGCCGTGGATGATGTAGTGCCGGGCGTCGGGGCGTGGATGCGCCCGGTCGGCGGCGATGAAGGCGTCCACCACGGCGTCGATCGCCCGGTCGCCCGTGACGTGCACCCCGAGCTGGTGGCCGGCCGCGTGGGCGACTCTGATCATCTCGGCGAGTTCGGCCTGTTGCAGGGCGGCGTCGGCGCCGTGCACGCACAGTCCGCCGTGGCCGCCGCCCGGGTACGGCTCGTGCATCCAGGCGGTCTCGTTGGGCGGCACCCCGTCGGCGAACACCTTGACCCCGATGACGGCCAGGCGTTCGGCGTCCACGTCGTCCGGTACGCGGAGTCCGGCCAGGCCGCTGGTGACGTCGGCCGCCGAGCCGCCCATCGGCGCGGGCAGCAGCAGCACCCGTACGCGGGCCGCCAGCCGGTCCGAGCGGGCCAGTTCGACGTACGCGTGGAGCGTCGCGGTGTCGAGGCCGCCGCCGAGGATCTGGGCGCCGCCCGGGCCGAGCCCCGGCTCGGTGTAGCTCGTGATGCCCTCGGCGTGCAGCGCCGCCACGGCCGAACGGATCGCCGTCATGCGGTCCGCCACGGTCGCGGGCGGGATCAGCTCCTGCACGAGCGCCTGCGCCGTCTCCTTAAGGATGCCGGTGGGCTCCCCGGCGGCGTCGGTCTCGACGACCCCGCCAGCCGGCGGCTCGGTGCCGCGGGTGATCCCGGCGAGTTCGAGCGCCTTGGAGTTGACCCAGACCATGTGGCCGGAGAAGTCGGTCAGGCAGACCGGGTGGCCGGGGGCGGCGTCGTCCAGGTCGCGTCGGTGCGGGCGGCGGGCCGGGTCGGCCAGGCATTCGGCCAGGTAGCCGACGTCCCAGCCGAGACCGGTGATCCACTGACCGGGGGGAGTGGCGGCCGCGGCCCGCCGCACCGCCTCGGCTGTGTCGGCGATCGACCGCACCTGGGGATGACCGACGTCGAGCGCGAACGGCGGCCGGGTCAACGCCCATGCCGCGCCGTGCAGATGGGAGTCGTTGATGCCCGGCAGCACGGTCCGGCCGGCCAGGTCGACCACCCGGGTGCCCGGCCCGGCCAGTGCCTTGATCTCCGCGTCGCTTCCCACGGCGAGGATCCGGCCGGCCCGTACTGCCACCGCCTGGGCGACGGAGAAGGCGTCGTCGATGGTCAGCACGTCGCCGCCGGTGAGGATGAGGTCCGCTGTCTCCGGCATGGATGACCCTTCTGGCTGGTGAACGGAGGAAGGTGGGGGCGCGTACGCGCCCGGGCGGATCCGGGGCGCGCGCTCGCCGTGGGACACGGGGCGCCGCCGGGAGGGCTGGTGCTCGGCGGTGACGCGCTGCCGGGTGTGTCCGGCGGCCGCTCGGCGACCGTCCCGCGGGGCACGGGCGAGGTCTCCGCGCCCCCATATCGTTTGAACCCAAACCTTATGCTCGGGGGTGCGGACCGGCAAGGGGTTCCGGCCGGTTTGGCGCCGCCCGGTCAGGAGATGCCGGCCGCGCCAGGGCGGTCAGAGCTCCAGCACGCGCCTGAGCCACGACAGGCGTGCCGCCAGGGCGGCCCGGGTCACCTCGTGGTCGGGGGCGAAGACGTCGAAGCCATGGAACGCCCCCTGCCAGATGTGCAGCTCGGCCTGGCCTCCGGCGGCCCAGACGGCGGAGGCGTAGGCCACGTCCTCGTCGCGGAACAGCTCGGCGCTGCCCGCCTCGACGAAGGCGGGGGGAAGGCCCGACAGGTCGCCGGCCCGGGCGGGCGCGGCGTAGACCGGCACCTCGGCCGCGGGGTCGCCCGCCCGATCGCCGAGCAGCGCCCGCCAGCCGAGCAGGTTCATCGCCCGCTGCCAGGTGCCCAGACCGTCGTACTGATGGCTGGAGACGGTGGTGTTGCGGTCGTCGAGCATCGGGCACAGCAGCAACTGCCCGGCCAGCGGCGGGCCGCCACGGTCGCGGGCCAGCAGGGCCACTCCGGCCGACAGACCGCCTCCGGCGCTGCCGCCCATGACGACGACGCGCCGGGGATCGACGCCGAGTTCCGCGGCGTGCTCCGACATCCACCGCAGGCCGGCGTAGCAGTCCTCGACCGGGGCCGGGTCGGGGTGCTCGGGGGCGAGACGGTACTCGACGTTGACGGCGACGACGCCGAGTTCCTCGACGAGGTCGGCCAGGCGGGCGGTGTCCTGGTGGCGGTGTCCGCTGACCATGCCGCCGCCGTGGATGTTGTAGAGCCCCGGGACCGGACCGGCCGGGCGCCTCGGACGCAGCACGGTGACGTCCAGGTCCGGGGCGCCCTCGGGGCCGGGAACCGTGCGTTCCTCGGCGTCGATCTCCCGCGCGCCGATGACTTCGGAGACCGACGGCGTGGGCATGAGCGAGGCGGAGGCGCGCATCGCCTCGACGGTCGCCGGAGACGGCGGCGCGGCCTCCTGCCCCTGGGACATGGCCTGGAGCACCCCGTTCAGAGCGGGGTCGAAGGGAACGGGGGTGACGGGCATCGGTTTCTCCCTGGGTGCGTGAGCGCGTCGGTGCGGACGGGCGGTCCGGGTCACCGCGGCGGGGCGAAGGCGAGCGCTCGCGCCGGATTCTCGACCATGATCGTGCGGATGGCCTCCTCGCTCACCCCGAGGCGGCGCAGGGCGGGCAGGAAGTACCGGGGGATGTAGTCGTACCCCTTGCCGCCGTACCTCTTGAGCTGGATCTTCTGGCACACGTCGTGACCGAGCAGGATCTGCTCCGCGTATCCGCGTTCGACCAGCTCGGCGATGCCCCGGGCGACCTTGTGGTCGCTGGTGAGGAACAGGTGCCCCCAGGGGCTCCCGGGCGAGGCCAGGAAGTCGAACTCCACGAAGACGCCGCGCTTCAGGACGCGTTCGCCGAACACCGGGTCCGCGAGGACCTCCGTGCCGTGCCCCAGCACGATGTTGTCCGGCGCGACGCCCTCCTCCTCCAGGATGCCGAGCACCCGGAACTTCTCCTCGCCGACGCCGCCGACGTGGAAGGTGACGGGGGCGCCCGTCAGCCTGCTCGCGCGTCCGCTCGCGCGCACGCTCTTCAGCTCGTTCGCGGTCAACGGCACGGACTCCGCGCCGACCTCGCCGATGACGCCCGAACGGATGCCGGTGCCGTCGGCGCCGACCGCTATGTCCCGCACGATGAGGTCGGTCAGCTCGTCGACGCCGCGTCCGTCCATGTCCGCCGGGTGGAAGGCCGGGGTGTACCAGCCGCCGCCCATGACGATGTGCAGCCCGCTCGCCCGGGACAGCCGCAGCAGCGAGAGGGGGTCCCGGCCCAGGCCGACGGGGGAGACCTCGACCATCGCGCCGCCGCCGCTGTGCGCGAAGGCCAGCACCTCCGCCAGCATCTCGTCGAAGTCGCCCATCAGGTCGTTGTCGGCGTTGGGCCGCCCGTGCCGGGTGTGTGCGAGGGTGGCGAGGGTGAGCGGTTCGGCGGCCTCCGGCGCGTCCTCGCCGGGGCGGTGGAACCTCGGGGAGCGCCGCAGGTCGACGAAGACGTGCTCGTGCATGAGGGTCGGTCCGAGCACCGACGGGTCCACGGGGCCCGCGACGGTGAGCGCCCGGCCGGCGAGGTCCGGGATCTCGAAGGGGTAGCGGGTCACGACTCTGCCCTCGCGGTCGGAATGGTGAGGAGTCTTCGGGGGTTTCGCACCGTGACCGTCTCGACGAGCGCCTCGTCGGCTCCGAGCATCCTCAGGTACGGGACGAACTGGGTGAGGACGAAGCCGTATCCGCCGCCGCCGTAGGCGAGCAGTTGGGACTTGGCGGAGACGTCCTGGGACAGCAGGATCCGCTCGGCACGGCCCCGGCGGGCGAGCTCGAGCACGGCCGCGGCGACGTCCTGGTCGTCGCAGACGCTGAGCACCGAGGGGAGCCGGCCGAGCTGGTCGAACTGCACGAACACCCCGCGTTCCAGGAGCGGTTCGAGGTCGTCGGGGTCCGGGGCGAGCGCGTCGCAGTGCCCGACGGCGACACGTGTGAGGTCCGCGCCCTCCTCGGCGACCAGATCGAGTACACGCTGCTGGGTGTCGGGGTCGGCGCAGCGGTCGAGGGAGAGGGGAGCGCCCGTGGCCGCCGACGCGCGTGCCGCCGCGACCAGGACGGCGCGCTCGGCGGGCTCGCGCGGATCGAGCGCCGCCGACGCTCCGACGATCCCCGCGCGCACCCCGTCCACGCCATCGGTCAGGTCCCGGACGATCTCCTCGGTGAGGCGCCCGGTGTCGGGGCGGGCCGGTCCGCCGGACCAGGCCGGGTGGTAACACCCGCTGCCCATCACGATGTTGAGGCCGGTCGCCTCGGCGATCCGGCGCAGGCCGGCGGGCCTGCGGGCCAGCGGGGCGGTGGTGACGTCCACCAGGGTGCCGCCGCCGGCGCGCCGGAACGCGGCGGCCTCGGCGGCGGCCAGTTCCTCGTCGTCGAGCAGCCAGTCGTCCCGGTTGGGCGCGCCCATGCCGATCTCGCCGAGCAGGTCCATGGTGAGCGGCGCCCGGTAGAGCCGGAGCCGGGCGGCGGAGGTGGGGCGGGCGCGCCCGGTGGCCGCCCAGGACTCGGCCGTGTCGTGGGGCGGGGCGAGATCGCTCAGCAGGTGCTCGCGGGGAAGTACCGGGCCGAGGGCGTCCGGCGCGATCTCGCCGGTGACGGTGACGACCGTCTCCCGTGAGGCCCGCGCGGCGGTCGGCGCGGGTGCCGCTGTGGCGGCCGGGTCGGTGGTGGACATGGCATCAACGTAACAGATGAGATCAGTTATCGTATATGATTCCGCGCGAAAAATTCGTCCCGCCGGCACGGTGTTCGCGGTGCGGCGGGACGAAGGTGTGCGGGACGAAGGCCCGAAGGTGCGGGGCGGAGGGCGAGGGGCGGGGCCGGGCGCCGGTGGCGCGTCGGGGTGCGACGCGCCACCGGCCGCGGGGTGCGGGACCCGCGCTCAGCCGGTCCGCGGCGCGCCGTGCGCCTGGTGCAGCGCGTCGGCGGTGGCGATCTTGTGGGCGCAGGCGACCTGTTCGATCTCCTGGGTCGTCGCGCCCGTCTCGATCAGCTCCAGCATCCGCTCGTGCTCCGTGACCGACCGCCGGGCCCGGCCGGGGACGTAGGTGAACGTCGAGCGGCGCATGTGGTCCAGCCGGGCCCACTCCGCCTCCAGCAGCGAGACCAGGTGCCGGTCCGGGCAGTGCTCGTAGATGGAGAAGTGGAACTCCCGGTTGAGCGCGGTGAACGACGCGGGGTCGAAGTCCTCCAGCGCCTTGGTCATCCGGGCGTTGATCTTCCGGGAGCGCTCGATGTGCCCCGCCGTCATGTGCGGCGCGCAGATCGCGGTCGCGTACCCCTCGAGCCGGGCCAGGACCTGGAGCGAGTGCTCCACCTGGGCGGCGTCGAAGACCGCCACCCGCGCGCCGATGTTGCGCACGACCTCGACGAGTCCGTCGGACTGGAGCCTGCGCAGGGCTTCGCGCAGCGGGATCGTGCTGACCCCGGTCTCCCGCGCGAGCTGGCTGAGGACCAGCCGGTACCCCGGCCCGTAGGTGCCGTCGAGGATGCGCGAGCGCAGCAGCTCGTAACTGACCTCGGCCTTCGACCCCTTGGCCCGGGCCTGCTTCTGCGTGGCAGTCATCGGTGTCCCCTTGTCCTGATCCGGCCTGCCGTGGTGCGGCCCCGGAACTGTACGCGGTGGGCGGTCGCCGGCGCATCGGGGCCGGCCCCAGCCCGCATGGTCCCGCTCGCGGTCACCGGGCGAGGGCCTCGAGGACCGTGCGCCGGAACTCCGGGCCGGTCAGGGCGTCGTGGTGGCCGCCGGGAACCGTGGTCAGCTCCGCTCCGCCGACAAGATCGACGATACGCTCGATGCCCCGGACCATCACGTCGTCCTCGCCGACGACGAAGACCGGCGGTGTCGCACCGGCCCAGCCCCGCGGGGCGAACGGGGTGCTGCGCAGCCCCTCGACGCACAGTGCCAGACCGGCCGCCCGGTCGCCGTGGGCGCGCACCAGGCCGGCGATCGCCGAGGTGAACGGATCGGCGGGCTCGGTGCCGTCGGCGACCGCGCGGCGCAGCGCCTCGACGTCCACCGCCTCGAACGGCTCGACGGGGCTGAGCCCGCCGAGGACGGCCCGGCGCAGCCGGCCGGGCGCAGCCTCGGGGAACTCCCACAGCAGCCTCGCGCCCAGGGAGTAGCCGACGGCGTCGAACGTCCCCCCGGCGCCCGCCTCGTCCAGCGCGGCGAGCAGGCCGGCGACCAGTGCCGGTGCGGCCGCCCCGGCCGCCGCCGACGGCGCCGGGCTGTCCCCGTGGCCGGGCAGGTCGGGCACGACCACCACCCGTCCGGCCTCGGTCAGCGCCCGCACGATTCCGGTCCCGACCCAGTCGCTGTCGCCGTCGGAGCCGAAGCCGTGCACGAGCAGCACGGGCGGTGCGCCGGCCGCCCCGCCGGGCGCGGGTGTGCCGGGAGTGAACGTACGGACGGCCAGAGCGGTTCTGCCTCGCATCGGGTGCGCACCCCTCACAGAGATTTCCGCCACCGCCTTCGCGGCGTCGGTTCCAGTGTCATTTTCCAGCTAGATCATGCATGATAGCGTATACGATTATTGAGGTCGGCCGTTCGGTCCGCCTCCGGTATCAGGAAAGGTCGTCGCCCGCGCCGGGTCTCCGGACACGCCGCGCCGACCGGCACCGCCCCTCCTCGACAAGCGCCTGACGTCGCTCTCGCCCCAGGAGAACTCCCATGCCGCACCCGCTGGGAACCCAGCCGTCGAAGATCATCGCCGTCCACCTCAACTACCCCTGCCGGGCGAAGGAGCGCGGTCGCGTCCCCGACCAGCCGTCCTACTTCCTCAAGCCCCCCTCCTCGCTGGCCGGCTCCGGCGACCCCCTCGTGCGCCCGAGCGGCTGCGAACTCATGTCCTTCGAGGGCGAGATCGCCCTCGTCGTCGGCCGCCGCGCCCACCGCGTCACCCCCGAGCGGGGCTGGAGCCACATCGCCTGGGTGACGGCGGCGAACGACGCCGGCGCCTACGACCTGCGGTACGCCGACCGCGGCTCCAACCTGCGCTCCAAGGGCGCCGACGGTTTCACCCCCCTCGGCCCCCGGCTGCTTGACGCCACCGAACTCGACCCGGCCGAGCTGCGGTTGCGCACCTGGGTCAACGGCGAGCTGGTCCAGGACGCCGACACCGGCACACTGCTCTTCCCGTTCGGGGCGCTGATCGCCGACCTCTCCCGGCTCCTCACGCTGGAGCCCGGCGACGTCGTCCTCACCGGAACCCCGGCCGGCGCCTCCGTGGTCTCGCCCGGCGACGTCGTGGAGGTGGAGGTCACCGGCGCCGGTGACCGGGTGTCCAGCGGCCGGCTGCGCAACGCGGTGACGGAGGCCGACCACGACCTCGCGCCCTGGGGCGCCATGCCCCGTGTCGACGCCGCCCTGCGCGCCGACGCCTGGGGCCCCGGCCACACCCCCGAGCCGGTACTCGACCGGGACCTCGCCGAGGCGCTGCGCGGCATCTCCACCGCCACCCTCAGCTCGCAGCTGCGCAAGCGCGGCCTCCAGCACATGACGATCGACGGGGTGCGCCCCACCCGCCCCGGCGACAAGCTGGTCGGAAGCGCGCACACCCTGCGCTACCTGCCGCTGCGCGAGGACCTGTTCAAGAAGTACGGCAACGGCATGAACGCCCAGAAGCGCGCCGTCGAGGAGCTGCGTCCCGGCCAGGTGCTCGTCATGGACGCCCGCCGCGACCCCACCTCCGGCACCATCGGCGACATCCTGGCGCTGCGGGCGAAGATGCGGGGCGCGGCCGGCATCGTCACCGACGGCGGCCTGCGCGACAGCGCCGCGGTCGCCGCCCTCGACCTGCCCACGTACTACGCCGCCGAGCACCCCGCCGTCCTCGGGCGCCGGCACGTCCCCTGGGACACCGGAGTCCCGGTGGCGTGCGGCGGAGCACTCGTCCAGCCCGGCGACATCCTCGTCGGCGACGCCGACGGCGTGGTCGTCGTCCCGCCGGACCTGGCCGAACAGCTCGTCGCCGACAGCACCGAGCAGGAACTGCAGGAGCGGTTCATCGCCGAACAGGTCGCGGCGGGCGAGCCCGTCGACGGCCTGTACCCGCTCGGCCCCGACTGGCGGGCCGCCTACCAGCGGTGGCGCGACACCCGCGGCTGACCCCGTGCCACACCCGTCCTGACCCCGTGTCGAACCCGTCCTGACCTCGCGCCACACCCGCCGCTACCCCCGCGCCGCGCCCCTCCCCGACCCCGCGCCACACCCCTCCCCGACCCCCGCGCGACACCTGGCCCCGACGGCACCCGGGGCCCGGCACCCGTCCCCGACGACGACCGCATGCGGCCACGACCGCGTGCGGCGCCCGCCCTGACCCCGTGCCACACCTGACACCGCCGACACTCCCCCCGACGGCGAACGCACCGCGGCCCCGACCGCGCCCGGCACCCGCCCCCGGCCACGCCCGCACCCATCCACGCAACGGAGCAGCTCATGAAGTTCCGCACCGACCCCGCCACCATCCGGGGTTCCATCGCCCCCGTCGTCACGCCGTTCACCGAGGACGGCGCGGTCGACCACGACAGCCTGCGGAACCTGGTCCGCTGGCAGCTGGAGTCCGGCTCGCACGGCATCTCGCTGGGCGGCTCGACCGGCGAGCCGTCCGCCCAGAGCACCGCCGAACGCATCGCCGCGATGCGGACCGCGGCGGACGAGATCGGCGACCGGGTGCCGTTCCTGCCCGGCACCGGCTCGCACAAGCTGGACGAAACCCTCGAGATCACCGCCGCCGCCCGGGAACTGGGCGCGGACGCCGCCCTGGTCATCACCCCGTACTACGCCCGGCCCACCCAGGAGGCCCTGTACCAGTGGTACGCCACGGTGGCCCGGGAGTTCCCCGACCTGCCGCTGGTCGCCTACAACGTGCCCTCCCGCACGGCGGTCGACATCGCGCCGGAGACCGTGCGGCGGCTGTTCACCGACTTCGACAACTTCGTCGGCGTCAAGGAGACCACCAAGGACTTCGAGCACTTCTCCAGGGTCCTGCACGCCTGCGGACGCGAGCTGCTGGTGTGGTCCGGGATCGAGCTGCTGTGCCTGCCGCTGCTCGCGCTCGGCGGGGCCGGCTTCGTCTCCGCGGTGGCCAACCTCGCGCCGACCGCGGTGGCGCGGATGTACGAACTCTGGGAGGCCGGCGAGTTCGAGGCCGCCCGGGACCTGCACTACCGGCTGCACCCCCTGGTCGACCTGCTGTTCGTCGAGACCAACCCGGCCCCCGCCAAGTGGGTGCTGCACCAGCAGGGCAGGATCGCCTCCGGGCACGTCCGCCCGCCGCTCACCCCGCCCACCGAAGCGGGCCTGGCCCGCATCCGCGCCCTGCTCGCCGAGGGCGGCGACCTCACCCAGCAGATCTGAGCCCAGCGGATCTGAGCCCAGCGGATCTGAGCCCAGCGGATCAGGGCCGCAGCGGATCCGGGCCGCCGGGCCCGGCAGGTCGGGAACCACCGGGCCCACCGGGCCCGGCCCGGCAGATCCCTGCCGACCGCAGCCGCACCCAGCACGTCCTCCGCACCCAGCACGTCCGACCCTCCGATCGGAAGAGATGCCATGACCACCGACACCACCGCCGCGCGCCCTGCCGGTCTGCCGGCCGAGATCCGCCACTGGATCGGCGGCGAGCTCACCGGCAGCGCCGACGGCCGCACGTTCCCCGTCTGCGACCCCGTCTCCAACACGCAGTACACCTCGGCAGCCGCCGGCGGGCCCGCCGACGTGGACCGCGCCGTCGCCGCGGCCACGGCGGCCTTCCCCGCCTGGTCCGCGCTCGGCAACCGCGAGCGGGCCCGCCTGCTGTACCGGATCGCCGACGCCGTGGAGGCGCGCGAGGAGCAGCTGGCCGCCTGGGAGACCTTCGACTCCGGTCTGCCCGTCACCCAGGCCAGGGGCCAGGCCAGACGGGCCGCCGAGAACTTCCGGTACTTCGCCGACGTCATCGTCGCCCTCGGCGAGGAGGCCTTCCGGGCCGGCGAGCAGCAGATCAACTACGTCGTCCGCACCCCGGTCGGCGTCGCGGGCCTGATCACCCCCTGGAACACCCCTTTCATGCTGGAGAGCTGGAAGCTGGCCCCGGCACTGGCGTCCGGCTGCACGCTCGTCCTCAAGCCCGCCGAGTGGACCCCGCTGTCCGCGAGCCTGTGGCCGGAGATCCTGGACGAGGCCGGCCTGCCCTCCGGGGTGGTCAACATCGTGCACGGCATCGGTGAGGAGGCCGGCCAGGCCCTGGTGGACCACCCCCAGGTGCCGCTGATCTCCTTCACCGGCTCCACCGACACCGGCCGGCACATCGTCCGCAGCTCCGCGACGCACCTGAAGACCGTCTCGATGGAGCTGGGCGGCAAGTCCCCGGTCGTGCTGTTCGCCGACGCCGACCTCGAAGCGGCGCTGGACTCCGTGGTCTTCGGTGTCTTCTCGCTGAACGGCGAACGCTGCACCGCCGGTTCCCGTGTGCTGGTGGAGCGCCCGGTGTACGAGGAGTTCACCCGCCGCCTGGCCGAGCGGGCAGAGAAGGTGAAGGTCGGCCTGCCCGCCGACCCGGCCACCGAGGTCGGCGCGCTGGTCCACCCCGAGCACTACGCACGTGTGCTGGAGTACGTGGAGATCGGACAGCGGGAGGCCAAGCTGGTGGCCGGCGGTGGCCGCCCCGCACACCTGCCGGAGGGCAACTACCTCCAGCCCGCCGTCTTCGCCGACGTCTCCCGGGACGCCCGCATCTTCCAGGAGGAGATCTTCGGGCCGGTGGTCGCCGTCGCACCCTTCGACGACGAGGCCGAGGCCGTCGAACTGGCCAACGCCACCCAGTACGGTCTCGCCGCCTACGTGTGGACGTCCGACCTCAAGCGCGGACACCGGATCGCGCACGCCGTCGAGTCCGGCATGGTCTGGATCAACTCGCACAACGTCCGCGACCTGCGCACCCCCTTCGGAGGTGTGAAGTCCTCCGGCCTGGGCCGTGAGGGCGGTGCGCATAGTATCGACTTCTACACCGAGTCGAAGATCGTCCACGTGATGCTCGGCGAGGTGCACACACCCCGCTTCGGCGCGTCCTGACCGCGAAGGAGTAGCACCCACATGAGTACACCTCCCGACGTCGTCCGCTCCGCCTACGCCCAGCTCGTCGTCACCGACCTGGACAAGGCACGCTGGTTCTGGGCCGACATGCTCGGCTTCCACGTCCAGTACGAGGACGAGTCACTGCTGTGCCTGCGCGGCACCGACGAACTCACCCACCACTCCCTCGTCCTGCGCCAGGGGCCGACCGCCGCCCTGGACCACCTCGCCTACCGGGTCCGCACCCCGGAGGACGTCGACCGCGCCGAGGAGTACTTCACCGCGCTCGGCCGTCCGGTCCGCCGCGTCCCCAGGGGACAGGGCACGCCCGGGGTCGGCGACGCCGTCCGGGTCGTCGACCCGCTCGGCTTCCCGGTGGAGTTCTTCCACGACATCGACCGCGCGGAACGCCTCATCCAGCGCTACGACATCCGCCGCGGCGCCGAGATCGCCCGCCTGGACCACTTCAACATCTGCACCCCCGACATACCCGCCGCCTACGCCCACTACAAGGCGCTCGGCTTCGGCTGCTCGGAGACCATCGAGGGTGACGAGCACGAGCTGTACGCGGCCTGGATGTACCGCAAGCAGACCGTGCACGACGTCGCCTTCACCGGAGGCGCCGGGCCCCGGCTGCACCACGTGGGAGTGGCCACCCACGAGTCCCACCACGTGCTGCGCACCGCCGACATCTTCGGCTCCCTGCGCAAGGAGCACCACATAGAGCGGGGCCCCGGCCGGCACGGTGTCTCCAACGCCTTCTACCTCTACCTGCGCGACCCCGACGGCCACCGGGTGGAGATCTACACCTCCGACTACTACACCGGTGACCCCGACCACGAGACCTACCGGTGGAACGTGCACGACGACCGGCGCCGTGACTTCTGGGGCAACGCGGTGATCGAGTCGTGGTACAAGGAGGCGGCCCCGGTCCTCGATCTCGACGGCAGGCCCCAGCCGGTGACCGAGTCCGTACTGGACGAGTCCGCGGTCCAGGTCGGCGCCGACGGCCTCGGCATCGTCGGTCCGGGCCGGCAGGACGGCTGACGACACACGAAATGTGCCGGGTGGCGGTCCCGACCGCCACCCGGCACGTGTGCGGACCGCCGGCCCGCAGGCTCCTTCCATCTGCCGGTCGTTCCATCTGCCGGTCGTTCCACCTGTCGATCGCTCCCTCCGCAGGCCGGCCTGTCCATGTGCAGGCCGGCTTCGCCGTGCGCGGGAGGGCTTGGCCGTGTGAGGCCGGCTGTTCCGTGTGCGGGTCGGTTCGTCCGTCCGTGCGGGCCCGCCCGCCCGTCCGTGCACGACCACCCCTGCCGAGGTGCCGCGACCGCGGCAGCCGCCGCCACCGGCCGTCCCGGACCCTCGTGGCCGACGCCTGGCGGCAGGTGCGGAGAGAGATGACGCGGCGGTGCGAGAACCGGTTCCGGCTGCCGGCCGTCGGGCTGCCGGACGGCAGCAGCCGCATCGCCGACCTGCCCGCGACGGCCGAGGCGCTCGACTGCCCGAGCAGGGGCGGTCGCCCGCCCGTCCGCGCGAGCCCGCCCGCCCGTCCGCGCGAGCCCGCCCGCCCGTCCGCGCAGGCCCGAACGACCGTCCCGCCGGGCGCCCGGCGGGACGGTCGTTCAGGCTGGTCGGTCAGCGCGGGACGCCGGGTCGGTCCACGGCGTCCCCGTCGCCGAGTCCGCCGACGAACGGCGAACTCGCGGGCCGGCGGAGCCGGGGCAGCACCGTGGTCCACACGAGCGCGCACGCCACCGCGGTGGCGACGGCCATGGTGAGGACCATGGTCAGCTCGGCGCTGCCGCCGAGCGCGACGAGGGGCGCCACCACGGGGCCGACGGCGAAACCCGACATGCCCAGCAGGGCGGCCGCCGTGCCGGCGCGCTCGCCGTGGCCGGCGAGCGCCAGCGCGGAGCTGTTCGGGCTGATGACGCCGTAGCAGAACAGCACCAGCGCGAGCAGGACGAGCACCACGGCCAGGCCGGCGCCGGCGAGGACCGCGCCGAGCAGGGCCAGCGCGGCGACCGCGGTCGCCGTCGTCCCCGCCACGTACATGCGCGCGGGACCCGCCCGGCGTACGACGGCCCGGTTGGACAGTGACCCGAGCACCGCCACGACCGCGTTCGCCGCGAAGACCGCGCTGAACGCGCGCGGACTGAGGTGGAAGCCGTCCTGCAGCACGAAGCTGATGGACGCCAGGTAGGTGAAGAAGGCCGTGCCGGTGCACGCTCCCACCAGCAGGTAGCAGACGAACAGGCGGTCGCGCAGGACCGTCGCGAACCGCCGGCCGGTGTCCGCGAACCCGCCCCGGTGCCGCAGCCGCGCGGGCAGGGTCTCGGGCAGCAGCGTCGCCGCGACGACCAGCAGGGCGGCGCCGACACCGGCGAGCACCACGAACAGGCCCCGCCAGTCCAGCACAGCGGTGAGCTGCCCGCCCACGACCGGGGCCAGGATCGGAGCCAGCGCCCCGACGAGTCCGAGCAGACTCAGCAGCCGCGCCAGTTCGATGCCCGAGGCGATGTCCCGGGCGGCGGCGAGAGCGATGACGACACCCGCCGATCCCGTGACGCCCTGGAGGAAACGTGTGACGAGCAGGACCTCGATGCCGGGGGCGAGCGCGCACAGCAGCGAGAACACCGCGAAGAGCGCCACGCCGCCCAGCAGCGGTCGGCGCCGGCCCATCCGGTCGCTGAGCGGGCCCGCCACGAGCTGGCCGAACGCGAGCCCGAGCATGCACACCGACATCGACGCCTGCGCCAGGCTGTCGCTGGTGTGCAGATCCTCGGCCAGCCGGGGCAGCAACGGCATGGACAGATCCATCGACAAAGGTCCGAACACCTCGAGCGAACCCAGGACGAACGCGGCGCGGCGCGCGCTCATCGCACGCGCGCCGCGCGCGGTGGCCGTCCTCACCGGGGCCGGCCTGCGCCGCCGAGGACGCGGTGCAGCCACGACCGGCGGGCGGCCACGGCCGCCCGGGACACCTCGGTGTCGGCGGAGAAGCCGGTGAAGCCGTGGTAGCAGCCGGACCACACGTGGAGTTCGGCCCGGCCCCCGGCCGCCCAGATACGTGTCGCGTAGTCGACCGCCTCGTCGCGGAACACCTCGGCGGCTCCCACCGTGATGCAGGCGGGAGGCAGCCCGGACAGGTCCGTCGCGCGGGCGGGCGCCGCGTACGGCGAGACCGAGTCGCTGCCCCGGCCGTCGCCCAGCAGCGCGTTCCAGGCGGTGTCGTTGTTGTTGCGGTCCCAGATGCCGATGCCGTCGTACTGCCGGCTGGAGACCGTGTCGTTGCGGTCGTCGAGCATCGGGAAGTCCAGCACCTGGCCGGCCAGGGCGGGGCCGCCGCGGTCGCGGGCCATCAGGGAGACCGCCGCGCTCAGGCCGCCGCCCGCGCTCGCGCCGCTGACGACGACGCGGCCGGGGTCGACGCCGAGGTCCGCGGCGTGCCCGGCGAACCAGAGCAGGCCCGCGTAGCAGTCCTCGGCGGCCGCGGGCGCGGGGTGCTCCGGGGCGAGGCGGTACTCGACGGTGGCGGCGACGGCGCCGAACCGCACCACCTCCTCGGCCAGTTCGGCGATGCCGAAGAACCGGTTGCCGAGCACCATGCCGCCGCCGTGGATCGAGTAGAGGCCCGGCGCGTCGCGTACCCGGCCGCGGGGCCGCAGGACGGTCAGCTCGACGTCCGGCGCTCCCGCCGGTCCCGGCGCCGTGACGTGCTCGAACTCGACCGGCAGGTCGCCGATCGCCTCCTCGACGGGGGGCACCAGCGTGGCGAAGTGGGCGCGGTTGGCGAGGATGGTGCCGGCCCGCAGCGGGATGGGTTCGACCAGTTCGCGGCAGGCCGCGAGGCCCGGTTCGAGCGGCGGGTCGTAGGGGACGGGGCGCGGGCGCACCGGCCGCCCCCCGTCCGGTGGGCGCGGTGCGGTCACGGTCACGGTCACGGGCCTTCCGGGTCGACGACGCCGCGGTCGGTCCAGAACGGCTCGGCCAGGGCGCGCAGTTCGTCGGCCCCCACCCGCCGCAGCAGTTCCAGGGCGCCGATGTTCTGCTGGACCTGCTCCAGCCGGCTGGCGCCGACGAGGGTGGTGACGTTGGCCGGGTGGGTGAGGGTGAAGGCGACGGAGAGCTGGGCGGCCGTGGTGTCGAGCCTGGCGGCCAGCTCGACGAGGGCGGGGACGGTCGCCACGATCGCGTCCCGGATCGCGCCGGGGTCCCGGCCGATCTCGCGGTCGGGGGAGGTCCGCCCGGCCAGGATGCCGCCCTCCAGCACGTCGGAGGCCTGCATGCTGAACCCGTCCGCGAACAGCTCGGCGAACGGCTCGCCGTCGGGGATGGCACGGCGCGCCAGGCTGTACTTCAGCTGGGCGATCTGCGGTCCGGGCACCCCTTGCGCGGCGGCGATGCGGCGCAGTTCCCGGATGTTCGCCGCCGACCAGTTGTTCACGCCCCAGGCCCGGATCAGTCCGGCGTCGGTCAGTGCGGCGAGGTCGCCGACGAGGTCCTCCAGGCGTACGTCGTCGCGGCGCAGGTCGCCGAGGATCACCAGGTCCGCGTGGTCCAGGCCGGTGCGCAGGAAGGCGTTCTTCAGCTGCGGCCCGAAGCCCTGCTCGCCGAAGGCCTCGATCCACAGCTTCACCGAGGCCAGGTACCGCTCCCGGGGGATACCGGTGGCCCGCATGATCGCGCCCCACAGCACGTCGGTGAAGACGGGGGGCCGGCCGGGCATGCCGTAGACACCGACGTCGAAGAGGTTGACGCCCTGGTCGAGCGCGTGGCGGACCATTTCGACGGCGTCGGCGAAGTCCATGCGGTCGAAGGTGTGCCAGGAGCCGAGGGACAGCAGCGACGCCTCGAGTTCGCTGTCACCGATACGGCGTCGGGGGAGAAGGCTCTGGGTCACGCGTGGTTCCTCTCTTCGGGGCGCGCGGGTTTCTTCGGGTTGCCGGGGTGTTCCCGGGACCGGTGTCTCGGCGGCCGTTTCCTGGGGTTGCCGCGGTCTCTCGGGGTCCGGAGTCCCGGGGTCCGGGGTCCCGGGGTCCGGGGTCTTCGGGGCGCGCGGGTTTCTTCGGGTTGCCGGGGTGTCCCCCGGAGCGGTGTCTCGGGGGGCGGTGTTTCCGGGGCCGGTGTGCTTCTACGGGTCACCCCGGCGGTCTGTGGGCGCACATGTGTCCGCGAGCTCATCGGGTGCCTTCCGGCCGCACGGAGGTTCCGTGCCGCTCGGCGTTGCCGTGCCGCTCGCGTCCTCGCGGTCCTCGGCCGCTCAGGCGATCCGGGGGTCGATGACGGCCTTGATCTCGGCGTGCCCGCTCATCGCCGTGATGCGCGCGTAGGCCTCGGACAGTCCGACGGGTGTGCCGAACAGCCGGTCCCACGGCATGCGGTCGCGGAAGGAGGCGAAGAACCCGATCGCGTCGTGGTAGTCGGCGATGTCGCCGTTGAGGGAGCCGACGACGGTGAGTTCCTTGCCCATCACCGTGCCGAGCGGGAGCGGTTCGCTGCCGGGACCGGTGCTGCCGACGACGACGACGCGTCCGCGCTGCGCGGCCATCTCCACCGCCTCCCGGCCGACCGAGGGCGCGCCGGCGAAGTCGAGCACCAGGTCGGCCCCGTGGCCGCCGGTGAGTTCCCGCACCCGCTCGATGACGGCGTCGGAGCCCGGCGCGATGTCCACCGCCTCGTCGGCGCCGAACTCGCGGGCCAGGGCCAGACGGGAGGCGGGAGCGCCGACGGTGACCACGCTGCCCGCGCCGCTGATCCGCGCGACCGCGGTGGCGAACAGACCGAGCGCCCCGGAACCCTGCACGACGACCCGGGAGCCGGGACGCACCCCGCCGGCCCGGGAGAACGCCCTCAGCACCGTCTTCGCGGCGCAGCCCGCCATCGCCGCCCAGGTGTCCGGGAGTTCGCCGGGCAGCAGGAGTTTGGCCGCGTTGGGAACCACGTATGCGTACTCGCTGAGACCCGCCGTGGCGTACGGCGGGACGTCGGCGCGCTGCCGGAACCCGTAACCGCGGTCGGAGCAGGCGACCGGCTCGCGCAGCACGGTGCAGCCGTGACAGGCGCCGCAGGTCGACTCCGACCACCCGATGCGGTCCCCGACGCGCAGTTCGCGGCCCAGCGCGTCACGGGTGTCCTCGCCGACGGCGACGATCTCGCCGACCATCTCGTGGCCGAGCACCATCGGCAGCATGCCGGGGAAGCTCATCTTCCCCGACCAGATCTCGATGTCGGTGCCGCACAGCGTCGTGCACACGATGCGCACCAGGGCGGCGCCCGGTTCGGGTTTCCCCGGAAGTGGCAGGTCAATGAGGTCAAGTGGTGCGCCGTGCGCGGTCAGTACGGCGGCACGTGTGGAGGAGGGAAGGTCCATCGTTGCTCCTTCGGATCGAGCGCCGGAGGCTCGACGATGCGTTAGTCTACGGTTGTCGACTCAAATGTCGAGACCCCCGAGAGCAATGAGGAGCACCCGTGCGCACAGTCGACGGCGACGCCCGCAAAGCATCGGCCGACCTGATCCTGCGAGGCGGGGTGGTCCATTCCCTGTGCGCGGGCGACGAGGAGGCGACCGCGATCGCCCTCCGCGACGGGCTCGTCGCACGTGTCGGCGACGACCGTGCGGTGATGGCCTTCGCCGGTGACTCGACCGAGGTCGTCGACCTGGCCGGACGGGCCGTCCTGCCCGGTGTCAACGACGCCCATCTGCACGCCACCTGGCTCGGCGCCCTGTGGCCGGACACCCTCTTCGGCGGGCACGACGGCCCCGGCCCGGAACCGCGGCGCCCGCTGCTCGACGCCGCGCAACGCCGCCGGGCCATCCTGCGCGCCGGGGAACTGCTCGCCTCGCTCGGCATCACCAGCTACACGGAGCCGGGCCTCGGGCCGGGCGAGGACAACGGTCCGACCGGCGCGTTCGGGACCTCGGTGGCACAGGAGTACCGCGCGCTCGCCGCCGAGGGACTGCTGCGGGCCCGGGTCACCGTGCTCTGGCTCTACGGCGAACTGGACGGCCCCAGCGATCTGGAGCACTTCCTCGACGGGCTCGCCGCCACCGACGCCGCGACGAGCGATCCGCGATGGCTCCGGTTCGCCGGGGTGAAGATATTCGCCGACGGCATCCCCCCGATGCGGTCGGCCTACACGCACCGGTGCTACGCGGACGGCGTCCGCCCCGCGCTGCTGGTGGAGGGCGCCGACGACGCCGAGCGCGAGGCGAACCTGACGCGGATGATCCTCGCCGCGCACCGCCTGGGCCGGCAGGTCGGGGTCCACGCCACCGGCGACCGCTCCGTCGACGTCATGCTCGACGCGATCGAGCGGGCACGCGCGGAGCACGACGTCGACCTCGGGCACTACGTCATCCACGGCGACCTGGTGACCGGGACCCAGCTGCGCCGGATGGCGGCGCTCGGGGTGGGCCTGGACATGCAGCCCGGGATCGCGGTGCGCACCCACCCGCTGGTCGACGCCGTGCTCGGCGACGGCGCGGCGGCGGCCGCCTGGCCGTTGCGGGCCGCGCTGGAGGCGGGGGTGCCGTTGTGCCTGACCTCCGACGCACCCGTGCTGTCGCCGGACTGGCGGAGGCAGATAGCCGCCGCCGACGAGTGGATGGGACCCGCGGCCGACCCGCGCCGGCGCATGGCCCGGCTGCTGCGCTGCTACACGGTCGAGCCGGCCCGCCAGGACCACGCGGCGTCGTGGAAGGGGACGCTCGCTCCCGGCATGGCCGCCGATCTGTGCGTGCTGGAGGCCGATCCGCTGGCCCTGGTCCCCGCCGAACTGCCCGACGTGGCGGTGGAACTCACCGTGGTGGACGGCAGGATCGTCCACCGGCGCGGGACGCGGGCCGCGGCCCCGGAGCCCGCCGCGGCCGGGGTGGAGGCCGACTGAGCCCGGGTGGGGCCGGCCGAACCGGCCCCACCCGGGCCCCCTCCGCCGCCCCGGCCCCGGTGTACCCGGCACCGGGGCTCGCGCTTGCTCGCCCCGGCCGACCGGGTATGCGGTGCCGGGGCTCGCGTTCGCCCGTCCTGGCCGACCGGGTACCCCGCGGTGGGGCTTTGGCTCTCCGCCGTGCCCGACCGGATGTTTCCGGGGTGCCGGGGCTCGCGTTCGCCCGTCCTGGCCGACCGGGTTTGCGGTGCCGGGGCTCGCCCGCCCCGGCACCGGCCGTGCGTTCGCCGCCCGGCCCCCCGCCCGGCTCAGGTGAGGAGCTGGCCGCCGTCGACCGGCAGGCTGGTGCCGGTGATGTGCGCGGCGGCCTCACCGGCGAGGAAGACGGCGGACGCGGCGACGTCCTCCACCGACGCGAACCGGTGCAGCGGGATGCGGTCCTCCCACGCCCGGCGCTGCGGCGAACCCTCCGGCATCCCGGCGGCCATCATCTCGGTGAGGACTGGGCCGGGCGCCACGGCGTTGACCCGGATGCCGTGCTGGGCCAGCTCGATCGCCGCCCACCGGGTGAGCGCGTCCACCGCCGCCTTGCTGCTCTCGTAGCCGCCCATCCCCGGCGTGGGCTGCCGGCCGCCGATCGAGGAGATGTTGACGATCGCCCCGGCGACGCCGGCGTCGACCATCCGGCGGGCGACCTGCTGGGTCATCAGGAACGTGCCGAGCACGTTGGTGCGCAGGATGGTGTCGAGGTCGGCGCCCGGCAGATCCAGCAGCGTGCCGTGCACGGTGAGCAGGCCCGCGTTGTTCACCAGCACCTCGACCGGGCCGGACTCCGCCGCTATCGCGTCGAGTTCGCGGGTGATCGACGCCGGATCGGTGATGTCGAGCACCCTGCCGCGGACGCCGAGGTCCCGCGCCGTCCCGGTGACGCGCTCCGCGTCCCGGTCGGCGATGACCACGGTGTCGCCCGCGGCCGCGAAGGCCGCGGCGACGCCCCGGCCGATCCCGCCCGCTCCGCCGGTGACGAGTACGGTGCGTGTTCGCTTCATCGTCAACTCTCCTCACACCGTGACCCACGTCACGGCGTCGGCCGTATAGTATACGCTTGTAGACGAAAAACGCCTGTAGACGAAAAACCCCGAGGCTTACGGGAGGAACCTTGAGTGCTGCCAAGACCGTTCCGCGCCGCCCGCTGGGACCCGGCGGGCCCGAAGTGCCGGTGCTGGCCCTGGGATCGTGGAACACCTGGGACCGCATGGCCTTCGACGACGCGGTGTCGCTGATCGCCCGGGCGGCGGAGCTCGGCTGCGCGTTCTTCGACGTCGCGCACTACAACATGGGGCCGCACGCGGAGCGCTCCCGCACCGACCTGATCTTCGGACGGGCGGTGCGCGAGGCCGGACTCGCCCGCTCCGACTGGCAGTTCTGCGGCAAGCTCTGGCTCTGGGACTATCCCGCCACCGGCTTCGCCCGGCAGATGGAGACGTCCCTGGAACGCGTCGGCGTCGAGAGTGCCGACACCGTCGTGGTGGGCGACTACTTCGGCGAACTCGACGTCGAGCGCGTGGTCACCGACGTCGCCGAGCAGATCGAGGCCGGCCGGTTCGCCACGTGGGGCGTCAACAACTGGCGGTACGGCGACCTGCGCCGGGCGATCGACGTCGCCCGCGAACGGGGGCTGGTGCCGCCCTCGTTCGCACAGCTCAAGTACGGCCTGGTCCGGCGCTCGATGGCCGAGGGCGGCTACTACGGACCGCTCTTCGACTCCGGGGAACTCGCCCTGCAGGCGTCCGACGTCCTGGAGGGCGGCATGCTGGCGGGCAAGCTCCTTCCGGACCGCAAGATCGGCGCCGACGTCGGCGGCATCCGTGAGCGCATCGCCACCTCCTACGGCACCGTGCGTCGCCTGGCCGACGAGTTCGGCGCCTCGCCCGCGCAACTGGGCATCGCCTTCTGCCTGGCCAACCCGGCCACCGCCAACGTCCTGGTCGGCGTCTCCCGGCAGGCCCAGCTGGAGGACAACGTCGGCGCGCTGGCGCTGCTCGACCGGGTGGGAGCGGCGACGCTGCGCAGCGCCACCGAGGAGCTGTGGCTCGACCGCCACGTCGCCGCGGACGGCACCTGGTGACGCCGGCCGGCGTACGGACCCCCCGTTCCACAGTCGCAGGACAACACCCCAGGAGGACATCATGACCGTACCCAGCACGTCCGCCACGCCCGAGCGCATCGTCGGCATCGCCACCGCGTACATGGGAGCCAAGCAGCTCTTCGCCGCCGCGCGCACCGGAGTCTTCCGCGCCCTGGCCGAGGGCGAGCGCGACGTGGCCGGGCTGGCCTCGGCCACCGGCCTGAGCGAGCGGATGGCGCGGATCCTCGCCGACGCCATGAACGGGCTGGGGCTGCTGGAGCGCCACGACGGCCGCTACCGGCTCGCCCCGGACGCGGCCGCGTACCTGACCGGCGACGGCGACCTCGACCTGCACCCCTTCCTCGCCTTCCTGAACGAGATCAGCTACGGCCACTGGCTCCAGTTCGACACCACCGTCGACACCACCAAGCCCGGCGACCTTCAGATGGACGACGCCCGTTGGCAGGCGTTCATGGCCGGGGTCATGCGCTACAACACCCTGCACGCCGCCATGCTCGCCCGGTCCTTCGACTTCGGGCCCTACCGGAACCTGCTCGACCTCGGCGGACTCTCGCCCGACTTCGCCATCGGCGCACTGCGGGCCAACCCCGCGCTGTCGGCGCGGTTCGTCTTCGACCCGGCGTCCACCGACGCCATAGCGGCGGCGCTCGACGCGGCGGGCGTCGCGGACCGGGCCCGGATCGAGCCGGCGCCCACCGACACCGCCCGCCCCGGCGGCGACCACGACCTCGTCATGGTCAACCACGTCGTCCACCGCTTCACCGCGGAGCAGAACCGCGCGATCCTCGCCAACGCGCGCGCCGCCGCGGCGCCCGGAGCGACCCTGCTGCTGCTGGACTTCCTGCTGGACGACGACGAACGCCAGCGCCCGATCGACGCGTTGCACGCGGGGGAGTACTTCGTCATCGACGGCACCGTCGTGTACCCGGCGTCCGAGGTCACGGCCTGGCTCCAGGAGGCGGGCTGGCGGCAGCGCGAGGTGCTCGCCCTGCCCGGAAGTCCCCGCGTCGTCGTCGCCGAGGCGGTCTGAGACCGCCCCGATCCGCGGCCCGACGCGCGGTTCGTCGGGCGGCCCGGCCACCGGTCGGACGCCCGTGACAAACCTGGCCCCACCGCTTGCCAATCGGCTGCGGCGGGGCCATTGTCTTTTTAGCCGACATCCGTAGACTAACGGCCACGACACGTGAGGTGGCGTACGGGGGAACAGTCTCCCCCGCACCCGCTCCCGTCGATGGGCCGAGCGCTGCGACGGCGACGAGAACCGGCGACATCCTCTCCCGGCTCGATCTGGCACCAGCGCCCCTCTTACCCGAGAGAAGATTCCATGCAGAGGATCTGGAGAGCCACACTTGTCGCGGTCATCGCGTTCGCGCTGGCCGCCTGCACCAACGCCGCCGCCACGTCCGGCAGCGGGCCGACGGACCAACTCAGGATCGGGACACTGCTCGACGTCACGTCCTGGGACCCGGCCAACGCCGACATCGGCTTCGACGGGCCCTACCTGTCCGCCGTCTACGACCCGCTGGTCGCCCTCGACGACGACTCCCGCCCCGTCCCCGCGCTCGCCACGTCCTGGACCTGGTCCGCGGACTACCTGACCCTCACCATGCACCTGCGCGAGGGAGTCGCGTTCAGCGACGGACAGCCCTTCGACGCCGCGGCCGCGGTGCGGAACCTCGAACACCTCAAGGCCGGCGTCCGCTCCGGGCAGACCTACGCCAACGTCACGGGCTTCACCGAGGTGGACCGGGACACCATCGCCCTGCACCTGAAGAAGAAGGACGACTCGCTCCTGTACTACATGGGGCTGGGCCGCAGTTGGATGGCCTCCCCCGCCGCGATCAAGGCCCGCACCCTGACCACCGGACCCGTCGGCTCCGGCCCGTACACCTTCGTCGCGGGCAGCTCGACGCCGGGATCGCAGTACGTCTTCACCGAGAAACCCCGGCACTGGGACCGCGCCACCTACCCGTTCCGCACGGTGAAGGTGTTCCCGATCTCCGACCCGACCGCGAGCTTCAACGCCATGCTCTCCGGCCAGCTCGACCTCAACTACGCCAACGCGGCCGACATCCCCTACGCCAAGCGCAACGGCTGGAACATCGCCTCCAAGGTCGCCACCTGGGTGGGCATCCAGTTCACCGACCGCACCGGCAAGCAGCTCAAGCCGCTGGGCGACGTACGGGTGCGGCGGGCCATCAACCACGCCTTCGACGGCGCGGCCATCCTCAAGTCGGTCGGCCAGGGCGCCGGGGTGGCGACCAACCAGGTGTTCCCGGCCGGCGACCCGGCGTACGACCCGTCCCTCAACGACCGCTACCCGTTCGACATGGACGAGGCCAAGCGGCTGCTGGCCGAGGCGGGCTACCCCGACGGGTTCCGGGTGACGATGCCGATGTCGTCGATCTTCCAGGCCTGGCAGCCCGCCGTCCAGCAGATCCTCGGCCAGCTCGGCATCAAGGTCACCTGGAAGAACATGTCCCCGGCCGACTACCAGCAGAACGCCTCCACCTACCCGATGTTCGTGGCCGTCGTGGCGCTGGACTCCAACTCGGCGGCGTCGGTGGACGGCCGGATCGCCTCCCGGCAGTGGTTCAACCCCAACCCCTCCACCGAGGCGTTCCCCGAGATCAGCACGCTCCTCGGCGACATCCAGGCGGCGACCGGCGAGAAGCAGACCGCGCTGATCCGCCGACTCGACGCGAAGGTCACCGACGAGGCCTGGCAGGACGTCTGGTACCAGGCGAACAACACCTACTTCAGCAAGAAGGGCATCAAGGTGACTCCGATCACCGGCATGATGTTCCCGACCCTGCGGTTCATCCAGCGCGGCTAGTTCCCGTTCCGGCAGCGGCCCGCCCCGTACGGCCGGCCGCCGCCCCCAGAGGGGTCCCACATGATCAAATTCACGGTTCGACGACTGCTCTCAGGAGCCGTCCTGCTCCTGGTCGTCACCTCCGCCTCCTTCTTCCTGGCTCACCTGGCCATCGGCGACCCCACCGCCGGCCTCCTCGGCGACAGCGCCACCCCGGCCCAGCGGGCGGCGCTGCGGCACCAACTCGGCCTGGACCGTCCGCTGCTCGTACAGTTCTGGGACTGGTTCTCCCACGCCCTGCGCGGCGACCTCGGCACGTCCTGGCGGAACTTCCAGCCCGTCTCCGACCAGATCGCGCTCCGCGTCCCGGTCACCCTGTCGGTCGTGGTGGCCGCCACGCTGCTGGCCGCCGCGGTCGGTCTCGCCGTCGGCGTCGCCACCGGACTGCGGCCGAACGGCGTCCTCTCCCGCGTCCTCAAGGTCGCCTCGGTGGTCCTGTTCGCCCTCCCGGGTTTCTGGGTGAGCCTCATGCTGGTCATGGCGTTCGCCATCAAACTCCGCTGGTTCCCCGCGGTCGGCTACGTCCCCTTCGCCCACTCCGGCACCGAATGGCTGCGGTCCATCACCCTGCCGTCGATCGCCCTGGCCCTCGGCGCGATCGTGATGATCGCCGAACAGCTGCGCAACGGTTTCCTGGAGGTCAACAAGCAGGACTTCGTCCGCACCCTGCGGGCCCGCGGGCTGTCCGCGCGACGAGTGACGCTGCACGTGCTGCGCAACGCCTCGCCCGCCGCGCTCACCGTCCTCGCCGTGATGTTCGTGGGGCTGCTCGGCGGCGCGATCGTCGTCGAGATCGTCTTCAACCTCCCGGGCATCGGCAGCCTCACCCAGTCGGCCTCGCAGATCGGCGACATCCCGATCCTGCTCGGACTGACCGTAGTGACGGTCGTCTTCGTCGTCGTCGTCAACTTCCTGCTCGACCTGTTGCTCGGGTGGGTCAACCCGAAGGTGCGCGAGAAATGACCGAAGCCGCGTTCCCCGCCACACCCGAGCCCGTCCAGGCCCGCCGGCACCTCCTGTCGCGCTATCTGCGCCGTCCCGTCGGCGTCGCCGCGCTCGCGGTGTTCCTCCTCGTGGTCCTCGTGGGACTGTTCGCCCCGCTGCTCGCACCGCACGACCCCAACTTCGTCGACTTCGGCCTCACCCAGGCCCGGCCCGGCAACGGACACCTGATGGGCGGCGACTCCGCCGGCCGGGACATCTTCAGCCGCCTGCTGTACGGGGCGCGCACGACCGTCTACGGGGCCGCCGTCGCCTGCCTCGCCGGGTGCCTGCTCGGGGTGCCCGCCGGAGTGGCCGCCGGCTACTTCGGCGGCCCGGCCGACCGGATCTGCTCGTGGATCAGCGACGCGGTGCAGTCCGTGCCCGGGATGATCGTCCTGCTCATCGTCGCCGCGGGCACCGGAGCGAACTTCACGCTGCTGATGGTCACCGTGGGCGCCTTCATGGCACCGGGCTACTACCGCATCTCCCGCTCCCGGGCGCTCGCCGTGCGCAGGGAGCCCTACATCGACGCGGCCCGGGTCGCGGGGCTCACCCACACCCAGATCCTGCGCGCACACATGCTCCGGGCCGTGTACGCACCCGTCATCATCCAGTCCGCGCTGACCGCGGGCGTCGCGATGGGCATGCAGACCGGCCTGCAGTTCCTCGGCATCGGCACCGCGTCCGACCCCGACTGGGGTCAGATGATGAACGACGGGTTCCGCACCATGCTGACCCACCCGCTCATCCTGCTGTGGCCGTCGGCCGCACTGGGCCTGACCATCGCCGCCCTGGCGTTCATGGGCTCGACCCTCGCCGACCTGGTGAACACACGTACCGAGCCCGTCTCCCGGCGGGTACGCGACGCCGCGCCGCCCCGGCAGGAGGAGAGCGCCACCGGCGAACTGCTGCACCCGGCCGAGGACAGCGCGCTGCGGATCGAGAACCTGCGCGTCGGCTACCGCACGCCTGACGGCCACAAGGAGGTCGTGCACGGAGTCAGCCTGGACGTCGCACCCGGGGAAGTCCTCGGCATCGTCGGCGAGTCGGGATCGGGCAAGTCGCAGACCGTGTTCTCCGCGCTGGACCTGCTCCCGGCGGACGGCACCGCCACCGCGGACGGCATCTGGATCGGCGGCCGCGAGGCCGGCGCGCTGCCGCGCGGCAAGCGCCACGCACTGCTCGGCACCACGATCGGCTACGTGCCGCAGGAGCCGATGAGCAACCTCGACCCCTGCTGCACCATCGGCCACCAGCTCACCGAACCACTGCGCGCGGTGCACAAGCTGTCCAAGGCCCAGGCACGGGAGCGGGCCCGCGCCGTCCTCGAACGCGTCGGCATCACCGACCCCGACCGGGTGCTGGCGTCCTATCCGCACCAGATCTCCGGCGGCATGGCGCAGCGCGTCCTGATCGCGGGCGCGGTCGCGGGCAACCCGAGCCTGCTGGTCGCCGACGAGCCGACCACCGCCCTGGACGTCACGGTCCAGGCCGAGGTGCTGGAACTGCTGCGCGAACTCCAGGCGGAGTACCGGATGGCCCTGGTGATCGTCACCCACAACTTCGGGGTGGTCGCCGACATCTGCGACCGCGTCGCGGTGATGAAGGACGGCAGGATCATCGAGACCGGCCGGGTCGAGCAGATCTTCGGCGACCCCGGCGACCCGTACACCGCGGAACTCATCCGCGCCTCGCTTGACGACACCGAGAGCCGCACCGAACTGGACGCGGCCTGGACCACGGCCGGACGGACGGTGCACTCATGAAGACGGACACGAACGACACCGCGCTGCTCGAGGTGGACGACCTCGTCGTGGACTACCGCCGCGGACGCACCGCCTTCCGCGCGCTGAAGGGCGTCTCGATGAGCATCGGGGCGGGCGAGTGCGTCGGCCTGGTCGGCGAGAGCGGTTCGGGCAAGTCCACGCTCGGCAAGGCCGTCCTCGGACTGACCCCGGTCACCTCCGGCTCCATCACCTTCGACGGCCGCGACATCACCCATCTGAGGGGAACCGCCCGGCGGCGCCTCGCCGCAGATCTCCAGGTGGTCTTCCAGGACCCGTACGGCTCGCTGGACCCCACCCTGACCGTCGGGCAGATCCTCGCCGAACCCCTCACCGCCTCCGGCACCGGCCGGGCCGAGGCACGCAGGGCGGTGGCCGAGATGCTCGACCACGTGCGCCTCCCGGCGGACACCGTGACGCGCTACCCCAGCGAGTTCTCCGGCGGCCAGCGCCAGCGCATCGCCATCGCCCGCGCGCTGGTGCGCCGGCCCCGCCTCATCGTCTGCGACGAGCCGGTCAGCGCACTGGACCTGACGACGCAGTCGGCGGTGGTCGACCTGTTCATCGACATCCAGCGCGAGACCGGCGTCTCCTACCTCTTCGTCTCCCACGACCTGGGAGTGGTGCGCCGCATCTGCCACCGGGTCTCGGTGATGTACCAGGGGGAGTGCGTGGAGTCCGGGCCGAACGAGACGGTCACCCGGGACCCCGAGCACCCCTACACCCGCCGGCTGCTGCTGGCCTCCCCGGTGGCCGACCCGGCCCGGCAGGCCGAGCGCAGGCGAAGCAGGCTCAGGCTACGTGCGCCGAGCGGATCGCCAGTACCGTAGGTACAACTATGCCGAAGATTATCGACCACGATCAGCGGCGGCGGGAGATCGTCGCGGTCGCGAAGAAGCTCATCATCCAGGGCGGTTTCGAGGCCGCGACCATGAGGAGCATCGTCGCTGAGGCGGGTTTCGCCAACGGCGCGTTGAAGCGTTACTTCCCCAGCAAGGACAGCATCGTCGCCGCCACGTTCCAGAGCGTGCTCGCCGAGATGAACGAGCGGATCGGCGAGAGCGACCCGTCGCCCGACCCGAAGGCGGCGCTGCGCCACGACGTCGAGGCGACCCTGCCGCTGGACCGGTACCGCATCGACTCCGCCCGCGTGCTGCTCGCCCTGTGGGAGCACTCGGTGGCGAACGAGGAACTCGCGACCCTGTACCGCGAGCACCTGCGTGAGTGGCGCCGACGGCTCGCCGCACGGATCGCCCAGGCCCGCGGCAAGGGCGAGCCGGCGGACGCCCCGGCCGTCACCGACCTGGCGGGAGAGGTCATCACGACGACCATCGGGGCCAACGTCACCTCCCTGATGTTCCCGGACGGTGCGCTGATCCCGGAGTACCGCTCCTATGTCGACCGGCTGATGCGGAACATCGCCGACTGATCCGCGCGCCGCGGGTCTTCCTCCCCGCCCGCGGCGGGGAGGCGGCCGGCGCCGTGAGGCCCCGGGCCGTCGCTCACGCGGCCCGGGCGTCGGGCCGTCGCACACCCGGCCCGGCCGCGCCGCGCCGGCGACGCCGTGCGCCCGGGCGGCCGCGGTGGCGACGCCGTGCGCCCGGCGGGAGGACGGCACCGCCGGTGAGCATCCCGACCGCTCCGGCGAACCCGTCGCGAGCAAGTCCGTGTCCAAGCAAGTCCGTGTCCGGCAAGTCCCTGTCCGGCAAGTCCAAGAAGGATCCTGTATGGATGTGCGAGGTCGGCTCTTCATCGGCGGTGCGTGGACGGCCGCCGCGGACGGCGCGGAGTTCACCACCCGCGACCCGGCCACCGGAACGGTCCTGGGCACCTGCGCCCAGGCAGGGCAGGCGGAGGTGGACGACGCGGTCGAGGCGGCGCGGGGGGCGCTGGCCGATCCCGCCTGGGCGGGGCTGCCGGCGGCGGAGCGGGCCAGGCTGCTGTGGCGGGTCGCCGATCTGATCGAACGCGACGCCGCCGAACTGGCGGAGACGGAGACCCGCGACCAGGGACAGCCACTGCGGGTGGCGCGCACGGTCTCCGTCGCGGGGGCGGCGGAGCACTTCCGCTACTACGCGGGCTGGGTCACGAAGATCGAGGGAGCGGTCAGCCCCGTCTCCTTTCCCCGCACCCTGCACTTCACCCGCCGTGAACCGGTGGGGGTGTGCGCGCTCATCACCCCCTGGAACTTCCCGCTGATGATCGCGGCGTGGAAGATGGCGCCCGCGCTGGCCTGCGGCAACACCGTCGTGCTCAAGCCGGCCGAGCAGACTCCGCTCAGCGCACTGCATCTGGTGAGGCTCTGCGCGGAGGCCGGGTTCCCGCCGGGCGTGGTCAACCTGCTCACGGGCGGCCCCGAGACCGGCCGGGCCCTGGTGGAGCACCCCGGGGTGGACAAGGTCTCCTTCACCGGGTCCACCGAGGTGGGACGCGAGATCGTCCGGGCCTCGGCGGACGACCTGAAGCGGGTCACCCTGGAACTGGGCGGCAAGGCGCCCAGCATCGTCGCCCGGGACGCCGACGTCGACGCCGCCGTCGAGGGCAACGTACAGGGGGCGCTGCTCAACAGCGGGCAGGTCTGCGCCGCCTACTCCCGCTTCTACGTGGACCGCCACCGGGCGGAGGAGTTCACCGAGAAGCTCGCCGTCGCCGTCGCCGCCCTGCGCCTGGGACCCGGTCTGTCCCCGGACACGCAGATGGGGCCGCTGGTGACCGAGGAGCACCTGCGGCGGGTGGACGCCATGGTGCGCGAGGGCGTCGCCGCGGGAGCCCAGGTGGTCACCGGGGGAGAGCGCGCCGACGGCCCCCTGGGGGGCGGCAACTTCTACCGGCCCACGGTCTTCGGCGCGGTGCGGGACGAGATGGTCATCGCCCGGGAGGAGATCTTCGGTCCCGTGCTGCCCGTGCTCACCTACGACGACGAGGACGAACTGGCGGCGCGCGCCAACGACACCCGCTACGGTCTCGCCGCCGCGGTGTGGACCAAGGACCTGTCCACCGCCCACCGGCTGGCGGCGGACGTCCGCGCGGGCGCGGTGTTCGTCAACATGCCGCCGGTTCCCGACCCGGCGGCGCCCTGGGGCGGCTTCCGGTCCAGCGGCTGGGGGCGGGAGATGGGCTCCTACGCGCTGGACGTGTTCACCGAGACGAAAGGCGTGTGGATCCACCATGGCTGACACACCCGCCACCGAGGCGGAGAACGTGACGAGCGACCGCACGGCCACGTGCGACGGCGTGCGGCCAGCGGGGCACGACGGTGTGCGGCCAGCGGGGCACGACGGTGTGCGGCCAGCGGGGCACGACGGCGTTCGGCCCGAGGGACATGACGGCGTTCGGCCCGAGGGACATGACGGCGTTCGGCCAGCGGGGCACGACGGCGTGCGGCCCGCGGGGCATGACGGCGTCTGGTCCGAGGCGCACGACGGGGTACGGTCCGCCGTGCGGGCCTATGTCTCGGCAGTGTGCGCCGGGGACCCGGAGGCCGTCCGGGCGGCCTTCCGCCCCGACGCCCACATGTGGGGCTACCTCGGCCGGCAACTCGTCTCCGCGCCGATCGAGGCGTTCTGCCAGGTGGTCGCGGCCGAGACCGGCGAGCGCGCATGGACCCGAACGTACACGTTCGTCATCCGCTCGATCGAGGTGAGCGGCGAGGTGGCGGTCGCCGTCCTCGACGAGCGCGGCTACCAGGGCGAGGACTTCACCAACCACTTCTCGCTGGTACGGGAGGACGGGGTGTGGCGGATCGCCGGCAAGACGTTCTTCCGCCGGGACGCGGACTGACCGACGCGGGCTGACCGACGCGGGCTGACCGACGCGGGCTGACCGACGCGGGCTGACCGACGCGGGCTGACCGACGGGGGCGACGGCGTACCGGGCGGAACCGGTCATCGATGGCGGACCCCCGGAGTCCGAGTGCCGGGGTCCGGTAGCTTTCTGCTCCATGAGCATGACACGCAGAACGATCCTCAGGGGGCTGGCCGCCGCGCCGTTCGTCGCGGCCGGCGGCAGCCTGCTCGCCCCCGCCGTCGCCGAGGCGGCCGCCATCGACGCGGGCCAGTTCAGCCTCACCAGCCGAACCTCCAACAGCCACGGCGAGTTCGCCGACCTGAACGCAGCTCTGGCGACCAGGCTGGCCAAGGTGGACGCGACGGCCGTCATCGCGGACGCCAACCGCAAGGCCGTCCACCTCACCGGCGCCCCCGGCACCGTCCAGGCGTTCTCGACCGGCTTCACCTGGGACAGCGGGGACCAGGCGGTCGACTACTGGATCCCGCAGGGCGTCACCACCAGCGCCGACGCCTACGGCAACGGCCTTTACCCGGCTGGCGGCGACAAGAGGGTCGTCCTCGTCTCCTGGTACTTCGAGAGCGACCCCGACGACGACGGCACCGACGAGTACGCGCTCGACAAGGGCCTGCGGCTCAGCTTCGTCGACTACACCACCGCCTCCGCGCCGGTCTACCGGCACGTGCTCCTGGTCGAGCCGGTCAGGACCGCCACCGGGGAGTACTCCTTCAACCCCATCCGCAAGCACGCGGGCGGCATCATGTGGTACGGCAACCTGCTGTACGTCGTCGACACCTACAAGGGGTTGAGGGTGTTCGACCTGAACACCCTCCTCACGGTCGCCACCGCCGAGGCGGACGTGTGCGGTCTGCACACCGACGGGTCGTACTACGGCTACGGGTACAAGTACGTCCTGCCGCAGAGCCACGCCTACGACAACGCCGGGACGTACCTGCGCTACACCACGATCGGCCTCGACCGCGCCAGCGTCCCCGACAGCCTGGTGGTGAGCGAGTACTCCCTGTCCGGCAAGGTCGACTACACGGACGGCACCTTCAACGGCACGGGCCCCGGCACGACCACGCCCAAGGTGGTCCGCTGGAACCTCGACTACACCGACCGGCAGATCTCCTCGCTCACCGCGAGCGAAGCCGTCACCGTCGCCCAGCAGAAGATCCAGGGTGTCGTCTCGCGCAACAGCAAGCACTACCTCGCGACCAGCGCCGGTACGTCCACCGCGGGCTCGCTGCGCACCTTCACCTCCGGCGCCTCCACCGCGACCACCGTCTGCAACCTGGCCATCGGCTGCGAGGACCTCAGCTACCACAGCAGCGGCGCCTCCGGCTGGGCCTACAGCGAGTCCGTGATCTGGAACCTCAGCGAGTACGCCGGCAAGCGGTACGTCTACGCGGTCCACGCGGACGGTTCGTAGCCGGGCCAGGAGCCAGGAGCCAGGGGCCGGCGGCCGGGCCGGCCCCCGTCGCCGTCCGGGCCGGAGGCGGAGAGCCGACGTCCCCGGCCCCGAGGGCGGCCCGGCCCCGTCGCCGGCCCGGACGGCGGTGCCCCGGCCCCCGGGGCGCCGCCGGGGTCACCGGGGGGCGGCGCCGCGGGGGTCAGCCGGTGTACCCGGCGAAGACCCGGGTGTAGTCCCAGTTCTGCTGCGAGACCCCGGAGCAGCTGTCGGCGGGGCCACCGGTGCACGGCCGGTCGCGGTTGGCGGACCAGAAGGTCAGCCGGGCCAGGTGGTGCTGCTGCGCGTAGCCGAGGATGGTGCGGAAGTCGGCGACGGTGACGGTCTCGTTGTCGTCGGTGACGCCGTTCATGGAGGAGATGCCCATGTCGCGGTAGGCCTGGTCGTCGCCGTAGTGGTAGGCGTTCTTCAGCGCGTTCTTGAGGCCCTCGGCGGCCTGCGCCGTGAGGTTGCCCATGTTCTGGCCGGCGCCGCCGAAGTCGAACGGCATGATCGTCCAGGCGTCGACGGTCAGGCCGGAGGCGGCGGCCCGGTTGATGAGGCTCGTGTCGGGGCCGCTCTGCCCGGTGCCGATGGTGACGATCACCTTCAGCCCGGGGTTGGCGGCCTTCACCGTCTTCAGGGCGTCCACGGTGCGCTGCTGGACGGTGGCGTTGCCGTAGGCGTCGGCCTCGATGTCGATGTCGATGGCCTTGAGCCCGTAGGCGTCGACGACCTTCTGATAGGCGGCGGCCAGTTCGCCCGCGCTGGAGCAGGAGCTCTCCAGCTTGTTGCCGCTGTAACCGCCGAAGGAGGGGATGACGTCGCCGCCGTTCGCGCGGACGGTGCCGACGGTCTGCTGGTCGACGCCGCCGGTGAGCGGGCGGCTGCCGTCCCACTGCGGGTTGCAGTAGCCGTTGCTGAGGACGAAGGCGAGGGTGAACCACTTCACGCCGGTGGCGTTGGTGATCGTGGTGGGGCTCGGCGGGCTGCCCCAGCCGTTGTAGAGGTACGGGGCGACGGCCATCGGGGCCGCCGGGGCGCCGCCGCCCGCGGCGGGCGCGTTCCACTTCTGGTTCGCGGCGCCGGTGCAGCTCCAGATCTGTGCGCGGGAGCCGTTGGCCGGGTTGTTGTCCGTGACGTCCAGGCACTTGTCGGCCTGGGGGTTGACGATGTCGTGCGCGGCGGTGACCGTCCACTTCTGGTTGGCGCCGCCGGTGCAGGTCCACAGCTGGACCTTGGCGCCGTTCGCGGTGGAGTTGCCGGTGACGTCGAGGCACTTGCCGAGGGCCCGGACGGTGCCGTCGGCGCCGACGGTCCACTGCTGGGCGGCGGTGCCGTTGCAGTCGTGGATCTGGACGGCCGTCCCGTCGGCGGAGCTCGCCCCGGCCACGTCCAGGCACTTGCCGGCGAGACCGGTGACGGTGCCGGTGGCGGCCGCGGCCGGGGAGGCGGTGAGCAGCCCCGCGGACAGGCCGAGGACGGCGGCGGAGAGGCTGGCGGCGGCGGTCCGCGGGGAGCGGACGGCGAAGCGGCGTCTGGCCATGGGCGATGCGGCCCTTCGTGTGGGGGGAGGGGGAGGCGACCTGGGATGCGCCACGGCGCTGTTCATCCATCGGAACGCCCTGAACATCCTTCGGTCTTTATTCAAGCCGTGAAGTTAAAGGTCCAGACCATGGCCGTCAAGAGCTCGCGCAAGGAGAGGCACCAACAACTCGGCCATAGTTAGCGTCTGATGGGGTCTCAGCTCGAACGCTTGACGGGCCCCGTCTCCGTATCTATGGTCACCGGCCAACGTAGCTGTTCAAGAACCCACTCGTCGTTCACGTATCGGAACGGATGGCTGTCGTATGCCCGCAGCTCCCCCACACACCCGCCGCGGAGTCCGCGCCGTGCTGCTGATCGTGCTGGTCGCCGTCCTCACCGGCGGCCTGACGCTGCCGCGGGCCCAGCGCGCCGAGGCGGCGCCCAGCACCTTCGTGCACCCGGGAGTGACCGTCTCCAGGGCCCAACTGGACTTCGTCCGCGACCGGGTGCTGGCCGGCGCCCAACCGTGGAAGGGCGCCTACGACCAGATGGCGGCCGGCTCCTACGCGAGCCTCGGTCGCACGCCGAAGCCATGGGCCACCGTGGAGTGCGGCTCGTACTCCAACCCGGACCACGGCTGCACCGACGAGCGTCAGGACGCCATCGCCGCGTACACGGACGCGCTCGCCTGGTACATCACCCGCGACCCGCGCTACGCCCAGAAGGCCATCGAGATCATGGACGCCTGGTCGGCCGTGATCCGGAGCCACACCAACAGCAACGCCCCGCTGCAGACCGGCTGGGCCGGCTCCTCCTGGCCCAAGGCCGCCGAGATCATCAAGTACACCTACACCGGGGCCTGGGCCGGAGCCGGCCGGTTCGCCACCATGCTGCGCGACGTCTACCTGCCGGTGGTCGCCAAGGGATCCAACTCCAACGGCAACTGGGAGCTGTCGATGACGGAGGCCGCCGTCGGCATCTCCGTCTTCCTCGAGGACAAGGCCGCCTACGACGCGGCCATGGCCAGGTTCCGCACCCGCACCGCCGCCTATGTCTACCTGTCCTCCGACGGCGACCTGCCCAGGACCGTGCCGAGCCAGAACCTCGACACCAGGGACAAGATCGTCGCCTACTGGCAGGGCCAGTCCACCTTCGTCACCGGACTCACCCAGGAGACGTGCCGCGACTTCACGCACACCGGCTACGGCATCTCCGCCATCTCGCACATCGCCGAGACCAGCCGCATCCAGGGCCAGGACCTGTACGGCACCGATGTCGGGGAGCGGCTGCGACAGGCCCTCGGATTCCAGTCCAAGTACGAGTTGGGCGCGACCGTACCCGGCTGGCTGTGCGGCGGCTCGGTGAACCGGGGCCTCGGCCCGGTCACCGAGGTCGGCTACAACGCCCTGCACAACCGGCTGGGCATCGCGATGACCAACACCCAGGCGCTGACCGAGCGGAACCGTCCGGCCGGCACCAACGCCCTCTTCGTCGCCTGGGAGACCCTGACCCACGGGGACGACCCCGCGTGACGGACTCGCGGCCCGGTGGGGACGGCCGTGTCGTCCCCACCCGGGACGGGACGGCCCGGGAACGGGTGCGCCTGCCCGGCCCGTCGCGGAACCGGGCCGCTCCGGCCGAGGAGGCACCGCGACCGCGCCGGCGAGCGGGCCGTCACCATACGACGGACCAGGCAGTCCATTCCAGGAGGCGCGTCATGCGTGGCGAGTTGACGGCGAAGGGGCGGGCGACGCGGAGCCGGATCGTCGAGGGAGCCGCGGCGGTGCTCCGGGAGAAGGGCGTCGGCTCGGCGACGCTGGACGACGTCATGGCCCGGACCAGCACCAGCAAGAGCCAGCTGTTCCACTACTTCCCGTCCGGCAAGGACGAACTCCTCCTCGCGGTGGCCCGGTTCGAGGCGGAGCGGGTCCTCGAGGACCAGCAGCCCCAGCTGGGCCGCCTCGACTCCTGGGAGGCATGGGAGCGATGGCGGGACGTGGTGGTCGAGCGTTACGAGGCGCAGGGCGACCAGTGTCCGCTCGGCGCGCTGTTCCGTCAGATCGGGCAGGCGACTCCCGGCGCGCGGGCGATCGTGATCGAGCTGACGCGCCGTTGGCAGGAGAGCCTGGCGGCGGGCGTCAGGGAGTTGCAGGGGGCCGGGCTGCTGCCCGCCGGGCTCGATGTCGACACGAGGGCCGCGGCACTGCTGGCGGCGATCCAGGGAGGTGTGTCGATCCTGCTGTCGACGGGCCGCTCCACCCACTTGCGCGCCGCTCTCGACCAGGGGATCGCGGACCTGCGGCAGGCGGGAGACGCCATGGCGTGAACCGGCGCCGGCCGGGGACACCTCGACCGACCGGTACGCCGGCATGGTTCCGTACGCCGGCATGGTTCCGTACGCCGGCACGGTTCCGTACGCCGGCACGGTTCCGTACGCCGGCACGGTTCCGTACGTCGGCACGGGTCCGTACGCCCGCACGGGTCCGTACGCCCGCACCGGCCCGCACGCGACCCGCCGTGCGGCCTTGGCGCGGTGCCGGGTCAGTCGCACGCGCGGCGAATGGGTCGCGGGCCGTCGCGCGTGGCCGGAAATCATCGCGGCACGTCCTCGGCAGGACCGGGTGAGGCGGATCACGGGCCGCGGGACCGCCCACGCGCGTTCCGACGGCCGTCCACGCCACCGCGTCGCCCATGACGGCGGCCCATGGACCCGCACGCTCATGGACCCGCACAGCGGCCGGACCCGCACAAGCCTGTCGAGAACCCCGGTTCAACTCCTGGTGGTGCTCGAGCCGGCCTGGTCGGCCCGGCCGCCGGCGCCCAGCAGCCCGGTGGTCTCGAACGGCGTCGAGGCGGCCAGGCGCGGCAGTTCACGCCGCGACAGCATCGTGACCACCGGTGGCATCGCGGCCCGCACCAGTTGGGTCGCCCGCAGCCAGCGGGGCATGTAGACGGACGGGCGGCGGCGCTCGATCGCGGTGACCAGCCGGCCGGCGACCTGCGCGACGGGGTACACCTTGCGGGCCGGCGGCGGCATGTGGCCGCGCAGCTCGCGGAGCACCGCGTACCTGTCGGCGTCGCGGATCATGTCGGTGTCCGTCCAGTTGATGTACGCGATGCCCACGCCCACCCGCCGGTGGGCCACCTCCGCGCGCAGCGCGTGGGCGAACGACTCGGCCCCCGCCTTCGAGGCGCAGTAGGCGCTCATCATCGGCGCCGCGCCGATGGAGGCGAGCGACGCGACCTGGAGGAAGTAGCCGTGCGTGTCGAACAGGTCCGCGAGGAAGGTCCGCGCGGTGATGGCGCTGCCGATGAGGTTCACCTCCACGACCCGGCGCCAGACCCGGGGGTCGGATTCGCTGAACGGGCCGCCCTCGGCCACGCCCGCGTTGGCCACCACCACGGACGGCGGCCCGAGCACCGCGCGGATCTCCGCCGCGGCCCTGGCCATGCCCTCGTCGTCCGTGACGTCGACCGACCAGCACCGGGCCGCGCCCGGCAGCGTGTCCCGGACCCGGGCCAGGGTGCTCTCCTCGCGCCCGATCAGCGCCACCTTCGCGCCCCGGGCGGTCAGATCCTGGGCCATCGCCGCGCCCAGACCGCGCGCCGCGCCGGTCACGACGGCGGTGCGTCCGTGCAGCGGACTCCGGGGGACTGGCATCGTAGGGTTCCTCTCCCGTGGCGCCTGTGCCGCCCACGCTAGGCGCGGACGGCCCGGTCGGCACGCCGGGCCGTGGCTTCGGACGTACCGGGGACGGCCACGGGCACGCCGGGCCGTGGCCACGGCAGCGCGGCGAGGCCGCCCCACGGCAGCAGCGCGGGGAGGCCTCCCACGGCAGCGCGGGGAGGCCTCCCACGGCCGCTTGGGGCAGCGGGCGGGCCCGGGCGGCGGGCCGTCGTGGTCGCGTACCGGGCGGGCCGCCGTCGTCAGCGGTTGCGGCGGGCGATCGAGGCGCTGAGCGCGGTGGCGAAGAGGCACCAGCCGGCATACGGCACCAGGGCCGCGGCGGCCTTCGGGTCGCTCCGGGCCACACGGCGGACGAGCCGCAGGTTGCTCGCGTCCAGCAGCAGGGCGCCCCCGACACCGGCGGCCGGGCTGCGCAGGGCGAAGAACAGCCAGGTCCAGGCCGAGTTGAGAGCCAGGTTCGTGCCGAAGCCGGTCACCAGGGCGCGCCGCTGCCGGCCACCGGCACGGGTCACGGCGTGGCCGGCGCTCCACGCCATCGAGGCGTACAGCGCGGTCCACACCACCGGAAAGGCCCGCGCGGGCGGCTGCCAGTCCGGCTTGTCCAGCGACGCGTACCAGGAATCCGACGGGCCTGCCGCGCGGGCGCCGGTCCACGCGCCCAGGGCCACGGCGGCGCCGGCGACGGCGTACGCCCAGCGGCCGGTCGGGGTGCCTCGGGAGGTCGTGCGCTTCGTCTCCGTCCACATGCCGGGCGGGTACCCGCGCGGCGACGGTGAAGGCGCGGCGTGCGCGACGCACCACCGCCGGTGGACGCTCCTGCGGGCCCTCGCCGGACCGGGTGAGCGGTCCAGCGGGCCGTGCCGGACCGGGCGCCGCTTCCCGTCCGCTCCCGGTGCGCCTTCTTCCCGGACGTCGGGGCGGGAGGTGCTGCCGTCGTGGCCGGGGGTGGCTTGCGGTCGCGGGGGTGGATGAGGGACGGTTGCCGCAGGACATCGGTTCTCGCAGCAGGAAGGAGGTGGGGAGCGCACGGGTACGTGCCTCCGGTTGTGTCTGCTTCCCGTGATTCCTCCGCGGCATCCCCCGACGCCGATCTCAGGGTCGGCGCGACGTGGAGCGGGGCCCCGTACCCGGTGCTGGTCGTCGACCGGCGCGGGGACCTCGTCCGACTGAACGACGCCGCCCGGGTGCTCCTGCCCCACGCGGCCGGCGGCGACCGGCTGCACGAGCGGGTGCCGTCCTGGCTCTCCGACGCCCACCAGCGCATCGGCGACGGGTACCGCGGCACTGCCACCGGTCCGCCGACCGGCCGTATCAACGGGCGGCTCTTCGAGGCGCATCCCACCACGAGCGGCGGCGGCGACGTGGTGTGGTGGCTGGTCGACGACACCGACCGGCACCTGGCCGAGACGGCGCTGAGTCACGCTCAGTCGCGGTCCGAGATCCTCGCGGAGACCTCCAGCGCGCTGCTGTCCACGCTGAACGTGCCGCGGTGCATGGAGCTGACCGCCTCCATGGCCGCGGAGCACCTCGCCGAAGCCGCCGTGCTGGTCGCCCCGCCCCAGGGGCGGCGCCACGCGCTCACCCACGCACGCCGGGGCGGGCCCGTCACGCAGAGCGTGCGGCAGGTCGACGTGTCCGGCGTGCCGGGTCTCGCCGAGGCCCTCCAGGGCTTCCCGCCCGTGCCGGCCCGCTGGATCAACCCCGACGACATCCCCGACTGGGTGATCCCGGAGGGGTTCGCCGGGCCGGTCGGCTCGGTGATCGTCACTCCGCTCCCCGGGCACGGGGTGCCCGCCGGCGCGCTGATCGTGCTGCGCTCCAGCACCGAGCAGGCCTTCACCGAAGGCGAGGAGGTCTTCGCCCGCCTGTTCGCCGCCCGGGCCGGCGCGGCCCTCTCCGCCGCCCGCCTCTACAGCGAACAGGCCACCATCACCGCCACCCTGATGCGCGACCTGTTGCCTCCGGTGCTGCGACACGTGCACGGCATCGAGTACGCGGGCAGCTACCGTGCGGCCAAGGACCACGAGCGGGTCGGCGGGGACTTCTACGACGTCCACCCCGGCGCGGACCCGTCCCAGGAGGCGTTCGTCGTGCTGGGGGACGTCGCCGGCAAGGGCCTGGACGCGGCGGTGCTCACCGGCAAGATCCGCAACACCCTGCACGCCCTGCTGCCGCTGGCCGACGACCACCAGCGGGTGCTGACTCTGCTCAACGGCGCCCTGCTCAGCTCCCACCACGCCCGCTTCGCCACTCTCGTGCTGGCCTCCGTGCGCCGTCGTGGCGGTCGTGCGCAGATCCGGCTGACCAGTGCCGGCCATCTGCCGCCGCTGATCGTCCGCGCCGACGGCACGGTGGAGGAGGTGCCCACGCAGGGCTCCCTGGTCGGCGCGCTGCCGACCGTGGCGGCGAGCACGGTCGAGGCGGTGCTGGAGCCGGGGGAGACGTGCCTGCTCTACACCGACGGCATCACCGAAGCCCGCGGCGGGCCGCTGGGCGACGAACTCTTCGGTGAGCACCGCCTGCAACGGGCCCTCGCCGGATGCGCGGGCATGCCGGCGGAGGCGGTGGTGGAGCGGGTGCAGATGCTGGCCGCCCAGTGGCTGGGCGCGGGCCGGCACGACGACATGGCCGCCGTCGCCATCAGCGTTCCCCGGACCGGCCCGCCGCCGGTCGCCAACGGGCACGCCGGCGGCAGCAACAGCAGGAGGAACACGTGAGGCACCCCACCGCGGCAGCCGCTCCGGCGGGCCCCACCGCGGCAGCCGCTCCGGCGGGCCCCACCGCGGCAGCCGCTCCGGCGGGCCCCACCGCGGCCGCGGGTCTGCCCGACCGGCTGTGGCAGGCAGTGGTCGACGGCGACGAGTACGGGGCCGTCGACGTCGTCCACGGGGCGCTGGCCGACGGCGTCGACGAGGAGACGCTGCTGCTGGAGGTGATCGCCCCCGTCCAGGAGCGGGTCGGCGTCGAATGGGCCGCCGACCGCATCACCGTGGCCCAGGAACACGCCGCCACCGCCATCAACGAGCGGGTCGTCGCCTCCCTCGCCCACCACCGCCCCGCGGGGCGACGCGACATCCCGACCGGGGGGCGGGTGACGGTCGGCTGCGTCGACGGCGAATGGCACGCCTTTCCGGCGCGCCTGGTCGCGGAGGTGCTCACCCTGCACGGCTGGCGGGTCGACTACCTCGGCGCCCAGACCCCCACCCCGCACCTGGTCGCCCACCTGCACCGCACCAACCCCGACGCGGTCCTGCTGTCCGGATCGATCCCCACCCACCTGCCGACCGCGCACGCCGCGATCACCGCCTGCCAGGCGACCGGCGTCCCCGTCCTGGCCGGCGGCCGGGCCTTCGGCCCGGACGGCCGCTACGCCCGGGCCCTGGGCGCGGACCAGTGGGCGGCCGACGCCCGCGGCGCGGTCGCCGTGCTCCAAGCGGGCCTCACCCGGCCCCGTCCGGCGGCGATCCGGCAGACGGTCGACGACCTGCCGCACCTCGCCGACCAGGAATACACGATGGTCGTCCAGTCCCGGCCCCAGATCGTCAAGCAGACCCTGGTCGACCTGGAGGCCCGCTTCCCCGCCATGCGCGGCTACAGCGACGCCCAGCGCGAGCACACCGCGGAGGACATAGCCCACATCGTCGACTTCCTGGCCACCGCGCTCTACGTCGACGATGCCGAGATCTTCACCGCGTTCCTCGCCTGGACCGCCGGCATCCTCGAAGCCCGGCACGTCCCGGCCCGCTCCCTGGTGACCGGTCTGGACATCCTGGCCGGCCAGTTGCGCGACTTCCCCCGTACAGTGAGGCTGATCCGCCAGGGCGCCGCCGTCCTGGACGACCGCCCTGCCCGTCCCGTCCCCGGCCCCCGCGCATGACCAATCCGCCCCCCACCGAGTTCACCCTCAGCATCCTCCACGAGGCCGGCACGATGGCCGTGCACGTGGCCGGCGAACTCGACTACGACACGAGCGACGACCTGATAGACCGCGTGGTCGAGCACCTGACCGGACACGTGCGGCCGCACGACGTGCACCTGGACTTCCGCGACCTGACCTGGATCGACTCGACCGGCCTGTCCGCCCTGCTGATGATCCGCCGGCACACCGACGCCGTCGGCGCCACCCTGCACCTGGACAACCGGCCGGAGGTCCTGGAGCGCATGCTCCGGATCACCAACGTCCTGGACCACCTCACCGCACCGGCGACCGGCGCGAACGCCCGAGGAGTGGAAGGGGGCGGCGGCCTCGCCGGGGCGGGCTCCACGTGAGGCGTCAGCCGGACCACAGGGCGCGCCCCCGGGTACCGCGTCGCTCCGGCGCGGCGCGCCCCCGGCGGCGGTGACCGTCAGAACGGGCGGAACTCCTCGAAGGGCGGCTCGAAGGGCGGGTCGGGCAGGCGAAGGGCCTGGCAGCGAGGCGCCGATCCGGTCGGGGAGCCGTCCGCGGCCGTCGGCGGGGCCTCGGCGGGGAAGGCGTCGGCGATCACGGCCCAGCCCAGATTGCGCTCGTAGTAGCGCACGGCGGTGCGCACCGACGGCGCCCAGATGTCATCGACCACGATCAGCCCGCCGGGCCGGACGATCCCGCGCAGGTAATAGAGATCGATGAAGACCTCGTGGAACCGGTGGCTGCCGTCCACGAACGCCGCGTCGGCGGTGAGGCCCTCGGCGAGGAGGTTCGGGAGCGCGACGCTGGAGGGAGCGAGCGTGAGGGAGGCGACCGAGTCCAGTCCGGCGGCGCGCAGCAGGCCCCAGCCGGTGTTGGACCAGTGACTCTCCTGGAACGGGTCGATGACGATGTGCCGGGGGCACGGCGGGTCGACCGTCACCAGCGCCTCACCGATGGCCAGCGCGGAACCGGCATAGGCGAGACCGATCTCGACGACCGTCCGCGCGCCCTCGGCGATCAGCAGGTCGCGCAGCTGGTCGCACTGGCTTTCGGGCACGGTGACCCTCCGGAAGTCCGCCTCGCGGTCCCGCGTCCACGGCGGACCCTCCAGCGCGAGCCGACGGCGCACCTCGCGGACCCGCCTTCTGCGTTCGTCCGCCGATCCGGTGCTCGGTGTCATTGCCACAGCTCCCGTCCCTCGCACAGGCGCGCGCTCATGTTCCGCTCCATCATGCGCAGTGCCGCCTGTGCGAGGTCCTCGTGGATGTGGGCCACGGCGTCCGTGGGGACGATCACCTCGAAATGACGGATGTGCGCGTCGAGGGCCGAGTAGAGCACACACTGCTCGGTCACCTGGCCGCACAGGACGAGCCGTTGGACGCCCTGCTGCCGGAGCAGGTAGTCCAGCGGTGTCTCGAAGAAGACGGAGTGGCGGGCCTTGAGCACGAAGAGGGAGTCGGCGTCGGGCTTCACGGGGTCGACGAGGCTCGCGTGCGGACCCGCCAGAGCATGGTCCAGCAGTTCGCCGTGGTGTGAGCGCCACTCGCCGAAGTTGTCGTTCACGTAGACGACCGGCACCCCACGATCCCGTGCGCGGTGCAGGAGGTCGGTCAGCACCGGCACGACCGTTCGCACCGAGGGGAGCAGAAGCTCGGCGTCCTTGTGGTCATAGGTGTTGATCATGTCGATGACGATCAGCGCGGTCTTGCCCATGCCGTCAGCGTTCCACCTGCAGTGCCGCCCACTCGGCAGGGCCCGTCCGGCGAGTCGCCCGGCCACGTCGTGTGGAAGGCCGAGCTGGGGATCCCCGCGGACCTGCGCACCTTCGCGGTGGTTCCGGTGGGATGGCCGCGCGGCGGCTTCGGGCCGGTGCGCCGCCGTCCGGTCGCGGAGGTGTTCCACCGCGACCGCTGGTGACCGGCACGGACGCGACCGCGGGGAGGCGGGGCCCGGACCCGGCCGGGTCCGGGCCCCGCCTCCCCGCTGACGTCCCCTCAGTAGACGGTGATGTCCCAGTGGTTGCCCTCGTCGCAGTAGAGGTTGCCGGAGGCGGCCCGCCATTGCGGATAGCCGTCCCCGCGCAGCCCGATGTAGGTGAAGCTGTTCTTCACGTAGGCGTCCAGGCACGAGTTGTGCGAGACGTCCACCTTGTAGCCGTTGTAGTGGCTGTACGTGCCCGAGGCGTGGCCCACCTCGGTGCCGCCGGTGATGTTGACCGCGCAGCCGCTCGCGTTCTTGAGGGTGATCATGGCGTCGACGGTGCCCGAGTTGATCTGTTCGAACGACGTACAGGTCGAGTTGGAGCGCGTGGTGCAGTGGCCGCTGGAACTCCAGGTGACGCCCGCGGCGCTGAGCTTGCTCGCGGCGGCGGACTGGGTCATCTTGGTGCCGCTGGCGTCGGCCGTGGGCGCGAGGAAGGCCAGCGAGGCCAGGGCGAGGGCGGCGGGGACGAGGACTCTGCGACCGTGCATGCTTCCTCCGGTGGTGAAGGACGCCCCGGCATTCGGGCCGGAGCGGCTCGCAGGGCGCCGCGGGTCGGGGGAGCGGGGCTGGCGACGGCCCGAAGGACCCGGGCTTCCGGCTGCGGCGCGCCCTCCCCGTGCGGCGTACGATCATCTTGACTGTACATGACAATTCTGGCCGGCGTGAAGGCTGCCCCGACACCGTCGCCGGCCCCGCCGGACCACCGCCGCGCCCGGGACGTACCGCACGGCGCGACCCGGCCGGACCCCCACCGTCGCGGCGCAGGGCGACCCGCAACCAGCGGTGATCATCCGGCGATGTATCTTCCTCTCGCGGCGCGTCGAGCGTCTCTCCGCGCCGTGTCAGGGAGGGAAACACATGCGCACATCACCGCTTCGGCGTCTGGCCGCGCTGGCCACGACACTGGGGCTCGCCTCGCTCGGGCTGCTCGGCGCGGGCGGGACGCCCGCACAGGCCGCGGTCAGCGACTGCCCGTCGGGCTACTTCTGTGCCTGGAAGACCGATAACGGCACGGGCACCATGTTCAAGACCAACACCGACAAGGCGACGCTCGGCACCTGGAACAACACCTTCCGGACGGTCGAGAACCACACGTCCAAGTACGTCTGCCTGCACGACGACGCGAACTACGGCACGGCCGGCCTCGTCGACGTGTGGGCCCCGGACCCCAAGGGCACGGAGTGGGGCCACGCGTCCAGCAACACCAGCTCGGTGCGGTTCGTCTCCACCCAGCGGGAGTGCAACTGGGCGGCCTACCCGCAGTGGTACTCCTCGACCGCGCCCAAGGCGGCGGGCTTCGGCGACCTGAATGCCGACCGCCGCGCCGACGTCCTGGTCCGGGACAAGGCGGGCCGGCTGTGGTTCCTGCCCGGCGACCAGACCGGCAAGCTGGTCGGCACCGGCGGCTGGAACGCCTTCAACGCCCTCGTCCGGCACGGCGACTTCAGCGGTGACGGCCGTGAGGACGTGATCGCCCGCGAGACGTCCACCGGCAAGCTGTGGCTGTATCCGGGCACCGGCACCGGCAGTCTCGGCAAGCGCAAGCTCATGGGCACCGGCGGGTGGAACGCCATGAGCCGGATCGTCGGGGTGGGAGACCTCTCCGGCGACGGCCGCATGGACGTGCTGGCCGTCGATAAGTCCACGGGCAAGCTGTGGCTGTACCCGGGCACCGGCACCGGCGGCCTCGGCGCGCGCAAGCTCGTGGGCAACGGCGGCTGGAACGGCATGAACGCCCTGGCCGGGGCGGGCGACATGAACGGTGACGGCCGTCCCGACCTGATCGGCCGCGAGGCGTCCACCGGGAAGCTGTGGCTGTACCCGGGCAAGACCGGTTCCCTCGGTTCCCGGGTGCTGGTCGGTTCCGGCGGCTGGAACGTCATGGACACCATCCTCGGCCTGGGTTACGTCAACGGTGACGACCGTGCCGACCTCGTCACCACGACCACCGCCCGCTACGTCAGCAGTGGGTGCCGGGGCGTCGGCTGCCAACTGGTCTACAAGGGCAGCGGCACCGGCTCGCTGAAGCCGGGCGACGTGACGGCCAATGACTGGTTCGGTCTGAACGGCGCCTTCTGATCCGGGGAAAGGGCCTCCGCCTCCGGGCGGAGGCCCTTTCGCCGTTCCACGGAGCCGTCGTGGCGTTCTTCACGGGCCGGCCGGACCGGTGGCGGCGTCCGGATCGGCCGGATCGGCGGCGGGGGCGCCGAGGGCGAACAGGGCGGTGTGGTCGTCGAGCCCGTCGCCGGAGCCCTCCAGCGACTCGGCCGGTGCGGTGACGATCACGCAAGGCGCGCCGGGTGCTGCGGGTGCGCCGGGCGCGGCGGGTCGGCGAGGTGGCGGCGGCGGGGCGGGTTCCGCCGGGCATCCGAACGCCGCGGGACGGCCCGCCCGGGCTCTGCGCGAGAGCCGGAAAGAAATCCGCACGGCGATGTCGAGATCCCGCGACCGGCTCCGTCCCCGGGGTGAGCGCGACCAGAATGGTCGCACCAGCGCCGAGGAGAGACACGATGGCCAAGTACCTGCTGCTGAAGCACTACCGAGGCGCTCCGGCTCCGGTCGACAACGTGCCCATGGACCAGTGGACGGCGGAGGAGATCTCGGCCCACATGCGGTACACGCAGGACTTCGCGGCCCGGCTGGAGGGGACCGGCGAGTTCGTCGACGGCCAGGCACCCGCCCCCGAGGGGACGTGGGTCCGCTCGACGGCGACCCGGCCACGGTGGCCAGGCTCTACGCCGAGGCCGCCCACAAGGCGGCCAACCTCGCCGAGCGCGACCACCTGACGCGCCGGGCCGCCCGGCTCAACACCCGCCGGCGCCGCTGACGGACCGTGCCGAGCCTCCTCCGGGCCCGTCCGTCCACGGCGCGGCCGCCGCCGCGGACGGACGGGCCGCGACCGGCCGCCCGGCGAGCCGCCGGCACCGGAGCGCCCGGCGACGACGGACGGGCCGAGGACGCGCTGCCCCGGCGGGCGGCCTCCCGACCGCCTCCGTGCCGCCTCGGGCGGCCGACGGGGGTGCGGCGGGTGGTGAGGCGAAGCGGAGCACGATCACTTCCGGCAACTCCTGGTGACGGCGGTTTTCCGACCAGTAATCTTGAGTCCCCTTCGCATCAGGGCAGTTGGACCGTGTCGACCAGTGGGGGACTGTGTGCCGACGACTCAGAGCGGACCCGGCGGGTTTCCCGACGACCGGGCCTTCAACTTCGCCTTCGCCTTCCGGACGGCGGTGGCGCCCGACAACGTGAACCGGTCGAGCCTGGCGAGCAGCCCGCCGCTGATCGTCCTGCGGGTGCCGCAGAGCGAGTACGCGGCCGGCGTCGACCGGGTCATGGGAGCGCTGCGCGCGTGCATCCACCACAACGGCAAGCTCGTGCCCTCCGCCCACCTGCCCGCCTCCGACGACGACTCCGCGCTGCTGTCCGAGAGCGCCGGCGTCCAGTTGATGACCGGCGCGCCGGAGTACATGACGCCCGACCGGTACCCGCACTTCCAGGTCATGCGCGACCTCGTCGGATACATCCGCAGGCAACCCCAGGTCTGGCTGGACGGTCCGCAGACGCGCAACCTGCGGCGGCACGCCGGTGAGCAACGGGCGCAGCGCGGCGGTCTGCTGGGCTTCGCCAGGACGGGGGGCCCGCCGGAGTCCGGCGCACTCCCCGCGAACCCGCCGGACCTCGGCGGGCTGCCGGGCTTCCTGGTGCGGATCAGCTGGTTGTCGTTCGTGCAGCGGTTGCCGAAGTGGCTGTGGGCCCGCTGGACGTCCCACAGGGTGATGCGCGGCTGGCTGGGCGCCGAGCAGATCGCCGGCGGCGGCCGGAAGCTCTTCCGGGTGATGGACACCACGGGCGCCGTGTGGAGCTCGCAGCTGAGGAACGACCCGCACCACGAGGAGGCGCTCCAGCAGCTCGACCGGCTGCTGTTCCGGGCGCTCCTGGCGGACCTGCGCACCCCGGCGGTCGGCCGGTACCTGCCCGGCCGGCGCCGCAGGACCGGTCGCCCCGTCCTGCTCGTGGAGCTGCCGCCACCGGGACAGCGGGGCGCGCGCGCCGCCGAGCGCTTCCTGCGCTCGGTGCACCAGGCCCGCGCGACCGCCCGGCCGCCGGGCCCGCTCGTCGTGGCCGTGGGACGGCCGTCCGAAGCGCTGCTGGCGGACCTGGGCGACCCCGCCGAGCTCACCTTCGAGCAGGCGAGCCTGCGTCTCGACCAGAACGACGGCACCCCGGTCCTGGTGACCTTCAGCGAGGGCGCCATGTCCGCGCCCGGGCTCGACCTCGGCAGGGTCGCGCCCAGGACGTTCCGGTTCAGCCGGGCGGTCCCCACGGGGATCGCGGCCTGCGTGACCGTTCTGGCCCTGGGCGCCGCGGGACTGGCGACACGGCAGGCCCTGGCCCCCGACGAGGACCACGGCTGTGTCGGCGGCACCGCGTCGGTCGCCGAGTCCGCGCCCTCCGCGCCCGTCCCGGTCGACTCCAAGGGGTGGTACGACGCGGCCGTGCGCGAGATCGACGAGCAGAACAGGCGGGCCGAGCGGGCCGCCGCCCAGGGCAGGACCGTACGGACCGTGGTGGCGTTCGTCTCCAGCGTGCCGACGGACGAGAACGAGACGCGTTTCGACGGCACGATCCCGGAGCTGCGCGGCATCGCGATGTGGCAGCGGAAACTGCTCGACGACGCGGTGTCCGACGACTCGGCCGTACGGCTGCGGGTCGAGGTCCGGCCCACCGGACGCGCGTTCGCGAACGCCGTGTCCGAGGCCGAGAAGCTGGTCGCCCGGGTGCGCAGCGAGCCCGCCGCGCACAGCCCCCGGGCCTGGGCCAGGGTCGTCGGCGTCCTCGGATACGCGCAGAGCCGGGACGAGACCCGGGCCGCGCTCCGGGTGCTCGGCGCGGCGAAGATCCCCGCCATCGGCACCACGGCGACCGCCGACGAGATGCCGACCGGCGCCGCCGCCCTCAGCTACTGGCCCCTCACCCCGGTCAACTCCACCGAGGCGCGGATCGAGGCGGACTTCGCCGGCGGGCAGAACATCGTGGCCGCTCCCGGCTCGGGCGCCGGCGAAGGGCCCGGCGGCGACTGCTCCCCCGCCCGCCGCGCCCTCGTCATCGAGAGCTCCGCGGACCTCTACAGCCGCAGTCTGGCGGACAAGTTCCGCGCCGACTTCCCGGGCGACTCGCAGGTGTTCAACTTCAACCAGGACGCGCGCTTCGACCCGCCGCCGCCGACCGGCGCGACGAACGTCACCAGCGCGGACGAACTGGCGCGCCAGCTGTGCCGGGCGCTCGGGGCGGAGCCGAGGTCGGTGGTGTACTGGTCGGCGCGGGCCCGTGACTTCACGGCCCTCATCCGCGCCATGGACACCCAGGGCACCTGCATCGGTGACGACATCACCGTGCTCGGCGGCAACGAACTCACCAACGTCGCCCAGACCGGCGCCTTCGCCGACAAGGACTGGCTGCGGCTGTACTACTCCGCGCACCGGCTGCCCGCCACGGACCGGCGCGCCAGCGACAAGACCCGGCAGTTCGTCGACGACTACAACGCGTTCGTCCGGCGCACCGCCAAGGGCACCGACCCCTGGGTGCAGGACGGCCACTCCGCCGTCTCCTACGACGCCTTCCACGTCCTGTCCCAGGCCGTGGACCAGGCCAGGCTGCGCGACGAGTCCGTCTCCCGCCAGTCCGTGCTCGTCGCCCTCGGCGGCGGCGTCACCTTCAACGGAGCCACCGGCTACGTCTCCTACGACCAGGGCAACAACGCCCCGCCCGTCGACAAGACCCTCGTCCTGCTCCGTCAGGTCGCGGACCGTCCCGAGGCGGTCGTGGTGTGCGGGGCGTACCGGCAGGGCGCGTCGAGCGCCGCGGAGGGAGCGCCGTGTTCCCGCTGAGGACGAGGAGGTGCGCCGCACGCCGTCTCGACACCCGGCCCGGTCCGTCGGGCACGCGTACGACGCGTCGCGTCCGTGCCGTCGTGCGCGACGGCCGAAGGCGCGCCGAGTACGGCGGGTGACGGGCAGCACGCCACCGACGGACGCCCGCCCGAGCCGGGTGCGATCCATCCGCTCAGGAGCAAAGGACCCCGACACCGTCACCGTTCCACCGGGAGCGACCTGGACCCCGCGCGGTCACTTCGGCGAGCCCTCACCGGTCGAGGAGTCGCTGAGCCCCGGCGAGGTCCGGTCGCTGTCGACGCCGAACGGCGCGCTGATGACGGAGGAAGGATCGCGCACGGTGATCCCCCTGAGCTGACCGCCGACGACCGTGGGCGGACCGGCGACCCGGGCACCGGCCCGCGCCCGTCCCGTGGTCCGCTCCGTCCCGCGACCGTCGCGGCGGGGCCACCGCCGAGGCGCCACGGTCCTGTGCCGCCGTGACCGGGCCGGCGCCGCCGGGCCGGCGCGCACGGTCCACGGGCGGCGGGGCGCCGGGCCCGTCACGCCTCGACGGTCAGTTCCGCCCAGACCGTCTTGCCGGGCGAGTGCCGGGCGACGCCCCAGCGGTGGGAGAGCTGGGCGATGAGCCGGATGCCGAAACCGCCAGGTTCGGCGACGGGGGTGGCGCGCAGTTCCGGCAGGCGGTCGCAGTGGTCGCTCACCGAGATGCGCAGCAGCGTGCCGTCCCAGGTGAGACCTATCTCCGGCGCACCGGTGCCGTGACGGATCGCGTTGGTGACGAGTTCCGAGACGATCAGCTCGGTGATCTCCAGGTGCCGGGGACGCAGCAGCGGGTTCCCGGAGTCGCGCAGGCAGTCGACGGCCCATTGCCGTGCCGCCGCGATGCTCGCGGTGACCGGGGGGAAGCGGCGGCACCGGTTGGTGGCGGTCGCATCGCGGGTCACGAAGCGCCTCCGTCCAGGCCGGCCCCCCGGAGGGCACGTACGCCGCGTCCGGTGGCCACCGCTGTCCCCGGCTCCATCCTCGTCAACGTGTTCATCCTCCGTGTCGACGCCGCCACAGCGCAGCGGATACCTTGCCCGGCCCGGGTGACGGTGCCGCTCGCGACGCCGTCCTCCTCGCCTCGCGCCGTCCCGACGCGGCCGGTCCGAACCCCACGACCACCGGTTCCCCCGTGGGGCACTCGGCACCGACCGGGTTCCGCGCGCCGAGAACGACAACCCCCCCATTATCCGTGGACCGCTCCGGGACCAGGACGCCGGGGCGGCCAGGAGCGCGCCGGCGACCCGGCGGCCGGCGCCGGGCCCGCCCCGGACGGGCGGTCGAGGCCGGTGATCGGACTCACGTTCCCCCTGGAGGCGTCCGGCCCCGACCGGCCGCCCGGGCCGCACGACCGGTGGCCGCGGTGTTCCGCGGCCACCGGTCGACACCGCGGGCCTGCGGAAGCCGAGGTCCGGGGCTGGCTACCGGCGGGTTGCCGTAAGGTCTCCATGGCATATTCAGTCAAGTGTTTGGTGAGGATGACGTGGCGGCTGCGAGCAACACGCAAGTACTGGTCGAGACCCTGACCACACAACGTGAGGAGTTCCTCGCCCAGTGGACCAGGACGGTGGGCGACGAGCTTCAGGGCCGGCTGAGCATGGCCGAAGTGGGCCGGGAACTGGGCGAGCTGTACCAGGCCGTCCTGCGGGCCCTGATCGACGGCGGACTGGAGGGCAGGGGCGAGCACTTCGGCGAGGTGCGCAGCCTGCTGATCGAGCTCTCCCGGAACCGGGCCCGGCAGGGCTTCACCCCGTCCGAGACCGCCCGGAGCGTGCTCGCCCTCAAGGAGGTGCTGGAGCCCTCCCTCGCCGGCGACGGACAGGGCGTCCAGACGTATCTGCAGTTCGCCCGGCTGCTGGACGAGCTGAGCCTGCTGACCACCGAGGCGTTCGTCCGCACCCGTGAGGAGATCATCTCCTCGCAGGCCGAGCAGCTCCTGGAACTCTCCACCCCCGTGGTCAAGCTCTGGGACGGCGTCGTCGGCGTGCCGCTGGTCGGGACGCTCGACTCGGCCCGCACCCAGGTCGTGATGGAGAAGCTGCTCCAGACGCTGGTGGACAGCGACTCCACGCACGCCATCATCGACATCACGGGCGTGCCGACCGTGGACACCCAGGTCGCGCAGCACCTGCTCAAGACGGTCGTCGCCGCCCGCATGATGGGCGCGCAGTGCACCATCTCCGGCATCCGTCCGCAGATCGCCCAGACGATCGTGGCACTCGGCATCGAGTTCGGTGACATCCCCACCAACGCCTCGCTGTCGGACGCGCTGCGTCAGGCGCTGAAGGAAATGGCCCAGGAAACCGACGAGGACGTGCGGGGCCTGCTGTGACCGACCGCGTGCCCGTTCTCAAGATCGGCAAGATCCTCCTCGTCTCCATCCAGACGGACCTGGAGGACCAGATGGTGCTGGACCTCCAGGAAGACCTGTCGAACCGCATCGTCGAGACCGGCGCCACGGGCGTCGTCATCGACATCTCCGCGCTGGAGATCGTCGACTCCTTCGTCGGGCGCATGCTCGCCACCAACGCCTCCATCTCGCGCATCCTCGGCGCCGAGACGATCGTCGTCGGCATGCGGCCCGCCGTCGCCATGACACTCGTCGAGCTCGGGCTGTCCCTGAAGGGCGTCCGTACCGCACTCAACCTGGAACGCGGGCTGAAGCTGCTACGGCGTCTCAGCGCGGGCCGAGCATGAAGGACTACGGCAGCGCGAGGGCGTCGGCCGAGACGGTTCCGGTCGCCAACAGCAGCGACGTCGTCTCCGCGCGGCAGATGGTGCGCACCCTTGCCCAGCGCGGCGGTCTGACCCTGGTCCACCAGACGAAGCTCGTCACCGCGGCCAGCGAACTCGGACGCAACATGCTCGTCCACGGCGGAGGGGGCGTCGTGCGGGCGGCGACCGTCGTCGACGGCGCACGCTCGGGGGTCTTCGTGGAGTTCCAGGACCAGGGGCCGGGGATAGCGGACATAGAGCTGGCGCTGACCGACGGCTGGACGTCGGGCAACGGCATGGGGCTCGGACTCAGCGGCGCCAAGCGGCTCGTCGACGAGTTCTCCATCGACTCCGGGCCGGGGGGCACCACCGTGCGCATTGTGAAGTGGGGTCGGTGAGCGGCACGCTCGTCTCCGAGGCCGGTGACGTGCACTGGTTGCGCTCGGACATCGCCCTGGCGGCGGCGGCGCGCCGCCAGGCGGGCCAGCTGGCCCGCGGCCTGTGCATGCCCGAGGACCGGGTGGCGCAGGTCGAGCTGTGCGTGACGGAGATGGCCACCAATCTCCTCAAGCACGCCGACGACGGCTCTCTCGCCCTGCGGGTGGTGCGCGCGCGCGACCGCGCCGCGGTCGAGTGCCTGTCCCTGGACAACGGTCCGGGCATCGACGACGTGCAGCGGGCGCTGCGCGACGGCACCTCCGGGGCGGGCAGCCTGGGCATCGGCATGGGCGCCATCGGGCGGCTCGCCGACTCCTCCGGCATCCACACCCTGCGCGGGCGGGGCACCGTCGTCCACGCGCGGTTCTGGGCGGACGGCCAGGCGCCGGCGCCCGCCCCGGTGCTGACCGGCGGCCTGACCCGTCCGATCAGCGGCGAACAGGTCTGCGGCGACACCTGGGCCGTGCGCACGGTGGCCGGGCCGGGCGCCGGCGGCCTCCTGGTGCTCATGTGCGACGGGCTCGGGCACGGTCCGCTGGCGGCCGCCGTCGGCGACCGGGCCCGCAGCGCGTTCCGCGACAGCCGCGAGACGAGCCCCGCGGCCGTACTGCAGGACCTCCACCGCGACCTGCGGGGCACCCGCGGCGCGGCCGTGGCGATCGCACTGATCGACTTCGCCGGGCAGCGGGTGCGGCTGAGCGGCGCCGGCAACATCGCGGCGTCGGTCGGGAACGGCGACACCCGCAGCGTGCTGCTGTCCATGCCGGGCATCGTCGGCGTCCAGTTGCCCCGGCCCCGCACCTTCGAGGCCGCGTTCCAGCCCGGCGCCGCCCTCGTCATGCACTCCGACGGGCTCAGCGACCGCTGGAAGCCCGCGGACTTCCCCGGCCTGTTCGGGCAGGACCCGTCCCTGGTCGCCGCACAGATCCTCAACCAGGCAGCGGTCCGCAGGGACGACGCCGGAATCGTCGTGGCGCTGAGCAGGCAGTCGTGACCTCAGGGCCGGCCGTCCACGAGCTGGTCACGATCGCCCTCCGCGAGGGGGGCGACGTGGCCACTCTGCGCCGGTGCGCGCAGTCGGCGTGCCGGGCCATGTCTCTGACGGGCAGCCCCCTGGTCCGGCTGGCCACCGTCGTCAGCGAGGTCGGCGAACACCTCCTGGGCGCCTCCGGCCTCACCGCCCGGCTCGGCGTCGAGGAGACCGACGTCGCCCTGGTGTCCGTACGCTTCAGCTGGCGTGACGCGCGTCAGCCGTCGTCGAGCCTGCTCACCGCCGCCACCCGGCTGCTCGACGACTGCCGGCTGCTGCCCGCGGGGGAGGGCGGTGGCCACCAACTGGTCCTGGGGCAGCGCACTCCCACGCCGGCCGCGTCCGCCGGTGAACTGGCCGCCGAGACGCGCGCCAGGCTCACCGGCGCACACGGAGGAGTGGACCTGATCGAAGCTCTGCGCACGCAGAACCACCAACTGCTGGCGGCGCTGGAGGAGTCCCAGCACCAGCAGGAGGAGCTCCAGCGGCTCAACGCGGAGCTGGAGGAGACCAACGCCGGAGTCGTGGCGCTGTACTCGGAGCTGGCGAGCGAGCTGGAGGAGACGAACAGCGGAGTCGTCGCCCTCTACGCCGAACTGGAGGACAAGACACGGCAGCTCGAACTCGCCCACGAGTCCAAGCTCCGCTTCTGGGCCAACGTCAGCCACGAGCTGCGCTCACCGGTCAACTCCGTCATCGCGCTGGCCCGCCTGCTGCTGGACTCGGGAGCCGATCCGCTCTCCGACGAACAGCACCGGCAGGTCGCGCTCGTACAGGCGTCGGGCAGCACCCTGCTGGCCCTCGTCGACGAACTCCTCGACGTCGCCAAGGCCGAGTCCGGCCGGCTGGAGCCGCACCACGCCGAGACCGACCTGCGCCCACTGCTGCACCAGTTGCGCGGCACCCTCCAGGGCATCGCGCAACCCGGGGTGGCCCTGAGTATCCCGGACTACGTCCAGCGCGGCTCCCTGGTCACCGACGAGGTCATGCTGACCAGGATCCTGCGGAACGTGCTGTCGAACGCGCTGAAGTTCACGGCCGGGGGTTCGGTGACCCTGGACGTCACCGAGCGGGAGGACGAGCACGGGAGGTGTTTCGTCTTCCTCGTCCGGGACACCGGCGTCGGCATCCCGGCCGACCAGCTCGAGCGCGTCTTCGAGGAGTTCTACCAGGTACGCGGGCCGCACCAGCGCGGCCGCGGCGGTACCGGCCTCGGACTGCCCTACGCCCGCAGGCTGACGGAGCTCCTGGGCGGCACGCTGACGCTCGACAGCGAGGTCGGCCACGGCACCCGGGTGGTCGTCGGGATCCCCGCCCGGCCGGCGCCGGAGGACCCCTCCGCCGCGCCGGACAGGGCGGCAGCGGCGGACGGCGACGGTCCGGCGAGGGTGCGGACCGGTACGGCACAGCCGGGAGAGCGGGTCCCGCGGCGGCCCCCCGCCCCGGGGTTCTTGCTGAGGTCCGTGGTGGTCGTCGACGACGACGAGGCGTTCCTGGCCGGGTTCCTGCCGCTGCTGCACGGGCTCGTCGAGTCCGTGACCGTCCTCACCGACAGCGGCCGGGCCGTGGCCACCGTCGAGCAGGAGCGACCGGACGCCCTCCTCCTGGACCTCAACATGCCCGGCCTGGACGGGTACGAGATCCGGCGGCTGCTGGCCGCGAACCCGGCCACGGCCCGCGTCCCCGTGGTCGTTCTGACCGCGCTCCAGCCGTCCGAGGTGGACCGCTCGCGCCTCGCCCGGGTCCGCTCCGTCCTGAACAAGTCCCGCCTCACCGCCGAGGATCTCGCCACCGTCCTGACCCGGCCGCCGGCCGCGCCGACCGCGCGAGAGGCGCCCGGGACCGCCCGCCCCCCGTCGTCCGGTACCGAGGAACAGCGATGACCGAACAACCAGACAAGGACCACAGTCCGGCACGCATCCTGGTGGTGGACGACGACCCCACCAACCGGTACGTCCTGGCCACCACCCTGCGCCGGGCCGGGCACGAGGTCAACGAGGCGGAGGACGGGACCCGCGCGCTCGAACTGCTGCACAGGGCCGACCCGCTGCCGGAGATCGCCATCGTCGACGTGCGGCTGCCCGACATGACCGGCTTCGAGGTGTGCGAGCGCATCAAGAGCGCCCCGGCCACCGCCGCCGTGCCCGTCATCAACGTCTCCGCCTCCGCCATCACCGTCAACGACCGGGCCCAGGGGCTCTACCGCGGGGCCGACGGCTATCTCGTCGAGCCCATAGCCCCCGACGAACTGCTGGCGACGGTCACCGCGACCCTGCGCTACGCCCGTGCCCGGCGCCGGGCGGAACTCCTCGCCAACCGGCTGCGCCTGCTCAACCGCCTCACCCTGGCGCTCTACAGCGCCTCCGACGCTCATGAACTCGTCAAGGTGATGGCCGAGGCGGCGGCGGCCATCTTCCGCTGCGAGGCGGCCGCGTTCCTCACCACCCCGCAGGGCAGCCCGCTGGTCGCCCACACCTGGCAGGACGAGCACGGCGCACCGCGCCCCGCCGAGCGGCAGGTGCACTCCACGTCCGCCTGGCCCCAGCGCGGCGGCCACGGCGGCGAACGGGGCCCGCAGGGTTCCGTTCCCCGTCTGCCCTGTCTGCCCCCCGGGCTGAGGGACCCGGAACTACGGCGCACCGTGGTCGGCCACGCGAAGGCCGACCGGCCCCCGGTCGTCATCATCACGCCCGCGCACGCCGTCACGTCGCCGGACGACGTCCAGTTGCTGACCCAGCTCGCCCAGGCGAGCGCGCTGGCGCTCGACGCGCTGCGCAGCTACAGCGAGGAGCACGCGCTGGCCCTCACCCTGCAACGCAGCTTCCTGCCGGAGAGCCTGCCGGAGAGCGCACGGGCGGACCTCGCCGTGCGCTACCTGCCCGCCAGCGAACGCACGGAGATCGGCGGGGACTTCTACGAGGCGATCAGCACCTCCGCCGGCCTGGTCGTGGCGGTCGGCGACGTCGCCGGGCACTCGCTGGACGCCGCCATGGTGATGGGGCAGGTGCGCCACGCCCTGCGCGCCTACGCGGCCGAGGGCCACCCGCCCGAGGTGGTCCTCGCACAGCTCGACCACCTGCTGACGTCCGTCCAGCCCGGCGCCACCGTCACCCTCTGCGTCGTCCTGATCGAGTTCGACTCCGATACCATCCACATCGCGAACGCGGGTCATCTGCCGCCGCTGCTGCGCGCCCCGGACGGCACGGTCCGATACGTGCACGAGCACGGCCCCCTCCTCGGCCTCGGCCTCCCCCATCCTCCCGCCATGAAGGTCACCGCGGCGCCCGGCTCCCTGGTCCTCCTGGTCACGGACGGGCTGGTCGAACGCCGTCACGAGGACCTCCAGAACTCCCTGCGCACCCTCGCGCAGGTGGCCGGTGAAGTCTCCGCGGACCCGGAGGAAGCCTGTTCGGAACTGCTCGACCGGCTGCCCCCGGACGGCAGCGACGACGTGGCCCTGATGGCCGTGCGCCTGAACGCCCCCCACCCGCCCGACGGGTGCGGCCCCGCGGCGACGGGGCCGCGGCCGCCGGAGTCCTGACGCGCGGCGGCCCGGCCGGGGGCGGAGCCGCGGGCGGATGACGCGCCGCGGCTCGCCGGCGACGCGCGCCCCGGGGCCGCACGGCACCGTGACGCCGGGGGCGCCGTGCGTGGCGAGCCGGGCGAACCGGCAGGTCGTCGTCCGAAGGCGCCGCGCCCCGGCCGACCCGCGCTAGGGTGCTCGTTGCGCCGAGCACGAGGGAGATCATGAAGACCGCCGCCGAGCCAGTGACGACGATCAGCACGCCCTTGCGGAACGCGGCCTTCCGGCGGTTCGTGTCGGCCCAGCTCGTCTCCGCCACCGGATCGGCGATGGCGCCGCTCGCACTGGCCTACTCCGTCATCGAGCAGGGCGGGGGAGCCGGCTCGCTCGGCCTGGTGCTCGCCACGAACACCGTGCCCACGATCGTGTTCCTCCTGGTGGGCGGCGTCTTCGCGGACCGCCTGTCCCGGAGCCGGATCCTCTTCCTGGGCAATCTGCTCGCGGCGGGCGCCCAGGGCGCGCTGGCCCTCACCGTGGCCACCGGGCAGGCGACGACGGCCTCGATCGCGGTGTGCGGCCTCGTCTCGGGCACCGCGGCGTCCTTCATCGTGCCGGCCGCGCAGGGGGCCGTCGCGCAGATCGTTCCCGCGGGACACCTGCAACAGGCCAACGCGTTGCTCAGGCTGCCGGGCAACGCGGTCAAGGTGCTGGCTCCGGTCGTCGCCGGGTTCGTCGTCGCGGCCAGCGGCGCGGCATGGGCCCTGGCCTGGGACGCGTTCACCTTCGCCGCCGCGGCCGTGCTGCTCCTCGGTCTGCGCCTGGACGCCCCGCTCACCACGACCGGCGGCGTCCTGGCCGACCTGCGCGCGGGATGGACGGGCTTCCGGTCGCGTACCTGGTTGTGGACGTACACGGCCGCCGGAACCGTCCTCGTCGCGGCGTGGCTGGCGGGCTTCCAGCTCCTCGGGCCCCTCGTCGCCGCCCGGCAGTACGCGGGCGCACGCGACTGGGGCATGGTCCAGGCGGCCTTCGCCTCCGGTCTGCTGGCGGGCACCCTGGTGAGCCTGCGCTGGAGACCGTACCGGCTGCTCGCGGTCGCCGTCGCCACGGGCGGTGTCCTCGCGCTCCCCCTGGCCGCCATGGCCGGCGGCCTGCCGCTGCCGCTGGTCCTCTCGGCCGCCCTGCTGGCGGGGGTCGGGCTCGACGTCGGGATCGTCACCTGGACCACCGCGTTCCAGCAGCACGTGCCACAGGCCGAGCAGGGCCGCATGAGCGCGTTCAACGGTGTCGGCGAACGCCTCGCCATCCCCCTCGGCTATCTGATCACCGCCCTCGCCGCCCACTCGTGGGACAGCCGGCGGGTTCTGCTGGCGTGCGCCGCGCTGATCGCCGCCGCCGTCGTCCTCAACCTCTGCGTCCCGGACGTGTACCGCACCAACCGTGCTCCGGCGGGCGACCGGTCCCGCGACGGGAGGTGATCCGCGCGGTCCACGACCGGGGGCGACGGCATGCTCCGCCGCCCCCGGCCGCGCCACCACGCCGGTCTCACGGCCCCCGCGGGTCCCGCGCGCCTCACTCCGCTCGCCGCGCGCCCGGACGAAGATGACGCTCGGGAAAGGTGCCGGGAGAGCCGGCCCGCCGACGGGGAAGCCGGAATGCCGGGCCGCTCACCGGGCCGGCACACCCCGCACACCGCGAAAGGGCAAGGCATGCGCATCGACCTGACAGGACGCACGGCACTCGTGACGGGTTCCACCCAGGGCATCGGAGCCGCCATCGCGGCGGGCCTGGCCCGGGCCGGCGCGCGGGTCGGGATCAACGGGCGCGACCGGCGAAGGGTCGACGAGGCCGTCGAGCGCCTCAAGGGCGAACTGCCGGACGGCGACTTCGTCCCCGTCCCCGCCGACGTCGCCTCCGACGAGGGCGCCGCCGCGGCCCGGGAGATCCTGCCGGAGGTGGACATCCTCATCAACAACCTCGGCATCTTCGGGGCCAAGGACCCGCTGGAGATCACCGACGACGAGTGGCGCCGCTACTTCGAGGTGAACGTGCTGGCCGCCGTCCGCCTCACCCGGGCGTACCTGCCGGGGATGAGCGAGCGCGGCTGGGGTCGCGTGCAGTACATCGCCAGCGACTCGGCGGTGGTGGTGCCCGCCGAGATGATCCACTACGGCATGTCCAAGACCGCCCTGCTCGCCGTCGGCCGGGGCTTCGCCAAGCAGGCCGCGGGCACCGGGGTCACGGTGAATTCCGTCATCGCCGGACCCACCCACACCGGCGGCGTGGAGGACTTCGTCTACCAGCTCGTCGACCGCGACCTGCCGTGGGAGGAGGCGCAGCGGACCTTCATGCGGGAGCACCGCCCCCAGTCCCTGCTGCAACGTCTCATCGAACCCGAGGAGATCGCCAACATGGTGGTGTACCTCAGCTCCGACCTCGCCTCCGCCACGACGGGCGGGGCGCTGCGCGTCGACGGCGGGTACGTCGACGCGATCCTGCCCTGAGCGGAGCCCGGGCCCCGGGCCGTCAACGGCGGCCCGGCGGAGCGTTTCGCCTCCCCGGTGCCGCGCGCCGACGTCCCGGCCCCCGCCCCTGCCCGGTCACCCCAGCGGGACGCTCACCTCACCGGCCCCCTCGGCACTCGCGCCCCCGGCGACGCGCACGGTGAAGGGCCGGTCGGTGCCGTCGGCGGTGACACGCAGGACGCCGCCCTCCCGCCGCACGCGGAACACGGCGGCCGGCGCACCCGCCGGGTCGGGCACGACGGCCTCGGCGGTGTACTCGCCCGAGGCCGGCGGGTGGACAAGGAGCGTGGGGTTGTCCAGCCAGTCGCCGTCGGGCCGGGTGTCGTCCGAGGCCAGCGGCAGGACGGCGCCCTCGCGGACGTAGAGCGGAAGGCTGTCGTAGCCGTGCCGTTCGGTGCGCCACACCGGGCCGGTGACCCGCTCGCCGCTGAGGAGGTGGGTCCAGGAGCCCTCGGGGAGGTAGACCTCCGCCTCTCCGTCCTCGCCGAACACGGGCGCGACCAGGATGTCGGCGCCGAGCATGTACTGCCGGTCCAGCGGGCGGCACGCCGGGTCGTGCGGGAACTCCAGGACCATGGGCCGCATGACCGGGACACCGGTGCGGTGCGCCTCGACGGCGGCGCCGTAGAGCCAGGGCATGAGACGGTGCTTGAGCAGGGTGAAGCGCCGGGCGACGGCGACGGCCTCGTCGCCGAACTCCCACGGCACCCGGTAGGACGACGACCCGTGCAGGCGGCTGTGGGAGGACAGCAGGCCGAAGGCCAGCCACCGCTTGAAGACCGCGGGGTCGGGCGTTCCCTCGAAGCCCCCGATGTCGTGGCTCCAGAAACCGAATCCGCTCAGGGACAGGGACAGGCCACCCCTGAGCGACTCGGCCATCGCCTCGAAGGACGACCAGCAGTCGCCGCCCCAGTGCACGGGGTACTGCTGGCCGCCGGCGGTCGCGGAGCGGGCGAAGAGCACGGCCTCGCCCTGCCCGCGCTCCTTCTCCAGGAGTTCGAAGACGGTCCGGTTGTACAGGTGGGTGTAGTAGTTGTGCATCCGCTCCGGGTCGGAGCCGTCGTGCCAGACGACGTCGGTCGGGATGCGCTCGCCGAAGTCGGTCTTGAAGCAGTCCACGCCCTGGTCGAGCAGCGGCTTCAGCTTCGACTGGAACCAGGCGCGGGCGTCGGGGCTGGTGAAGTCGACCAGCCCCATGCCGGCCTGCCACAGGTCCCACTGCCACACGTCGCCGTTCGGGCGGCGCACCAGGTGACCGAGTGCGGCGGCCTCGTCGAACAGCGGGGACTTCTGCGCGATGTAGGGGTTGATCCAGGCGCTGATCCTCAGCCCCTTGGCCTTGAGCCGGGCGAGCATTCCCTCCGGGTCGGGGAAGACCTCCGGGTCCCACTCGAAGTCGCACCACTGGTACTCGCGCATCCAGAAGCAGTCGAAGTGGAAGACCGACAGCGGGATGCCGCGCTCGGCCATGCCGTCGACGAACGACGTCACCGTCGCCTCGTCGTAGTCCGTGGTGAAGGAGGTGCTCAGCCACAGCCCGAAGGACCAGGCGGGCGGCAGGGCCGGGCGGCCGGTGAGGGCGGTGTAGCGGCCGAGCACGTCCTTCGGGGTGGGGCCGGCGACGACGTAGTACTCCATCGTCTGGTCCTCGACGCTGAACTGCACCTGTCCGACGGACTCGGAGCCGACCTCGAAGGAGACCTTGCCGGGGTGGTCGACGAAGACGCCGTAGCCGCGCGACGACAGGTAGAACGGGATGTTCTTGTAGGCCTGTTCGCTGCTGGTGCCGCCGTCGGCCTGCCAGACGTCGACGACCTGGCCGTTCTTGACGAACGGCGTGAAGCGCTCGCCGAGGCCGTAGATCTGCTCGCCGACGCCGAGCCCGAGCTGGGCCAGCACATGGTGCGTGCCGTCGTCGGTGGTGGCGAAGGCGGTGCCCTTGCGGCCGGCCCGGGTCAGCTCCCGTCCGTCCGCGTCGTGGAAGGTCAGGGACCACTCGGCGGCGCGGTCCAGGCGCAGCGTCAGCGGGCCGCTGACCAGCTCGGTGACGGCGCCGTCGCGGCGCACCTCGCCCGCGCCGCCGGGCTCGGCCGCGAGGGCGAAGTCCGGGCCCGGTCGCCGCCTGCCGGCGTGGTGGGTGACGCGGACACCGATGACGCCCTCGGCGGGGGAGAAGCAGTCGACGGTGAGCAGCGGCGCGTTGAGCGTGTCCCCTCTGCGGGTCACCCTCTGCACGGCGACATGGGCAGTGAAGCGCTTCGATTCGATGCGCATGTCGCGTACCTCGGTGGCATACGCCACCTGGACGCCGTCGCGAATGCGCCAGAACCCGTTGGTGAACTTCATGGTCGTCCTCGGGGGAGCGGGGTTGATCGGTGGAGGAGTGCGGAGCCGGCCACCCGGCCACTGGATCGTACACAGGCCAGATCGGGCCGGTGTGCCAACCAGGGTCTAGATATCCGGTCTGACCTGGGATTATTCCGACACGGTCACGAACTGCGGCTTCGTGGGGCGGGCCAGTCAACATGTGCACGGGTCTAGCGCGACACCGCGGTTTGACGTATTAGTCATCCCAGCGAACAAAATCCCGGCGGAGACGCCGGGTGACACGACAGCAAAGGCCGCAGCATGTCGAAGCGCTTCAACTCATCATCCGAGAACAGGCTCGCGAGCAGGCCCGTCCTCGGCCTGGGGACCGTCGGCCGGCCCGGCCGGTGCCCGCTCGACGGCGCCCCGCGCCCCGCCCCCGGTCCGGCCGGCACCCGGGGCCGGCCCGCCGCGGACCACCTGCCCGGCGCCCGCTGAGCCCGCCGTTCCCCCCTCTCCCACGCAACCCACGCAAGGGCACCCAACGTGACAGCACCCACTCCGGCTGCCGCGCGCCGCAAACGCTCCCGCGGGGCCGCGGCGCCACTCGCCGTCGTCTCCGCCCTGGTCGCCGGGGCGGCCCTGACCGGATGCGGCCAGCAGCGCGACAGCGACGTGTACACCGTGATGAACTCCTCGACCGACGAGTCCTACCACCGCTGGGACGCTCAGGCGATGGCCCGCTGCGGCAAGCGGCTCGGCGTCACCATCGAGCAGCAGAGCGTCCCGGCCGCGCAGGTGATGACGAAGGCGCTGCGCATGGCGTCCTCGAAGTCGCTGCCCGACATCGTGCAGTTCGACGCCTCCGAGATGCCGACGTTCGCCGAGGCCGGGGGACTGACCGACCTCAGGAGCCTGGGCCTGGGCACCGACCGGATCCCCCGCGGCATCGTCGACTTCGGCTCCTACAAGGGGACGTACTACGGCGCGGCCCGCTCGGTGAACACGCTCGCGCTCTTCTACGACAAGGACGTCCTCGCCGGGGCCGGCCTGAAGGTCCCGGCCACCTGGGCCGAACTGCGCGAGACCGCCCGGAAGCTCACCCGGGGCAAGCGGTACGGCCTGGCGCTCAGCGCGGGCGGGGCCGAGGACGGTGTCTTCCAGTTCACCCCGTTCATGTGGTCCAACGGCGGCGACGAGAAGGAGCTCGACGGACCGCGGGTCGTCGAGGCCCTGGACTTCTGGAAGTCCCTGCTGAAGGACGGCTCGCTGTCGAAGTCGACGGTCAGCTGGACGCAGGCGGACGTCAACGACCAGTTCATGGCGGGCAACGCCGCCATGATGATCAACGGACCGTGGCAGGTCGAGACGCTGAACACCAGGAAGTCGCTGCACTGGGGCATCGCGCGGATCCCGGTGCCCAGGGCCGGGGACAGGTCCGTGGGCCCCCTCGGCGGTGCGGTGCTCACGGTGCCGGACACCGGGGACCGGGCGCGGGAGAGGACGGCCGCGCGGATCGTCGGCTGTCTCTCCGGCGAGCAGGAGCAGCTGACCTACGCGCTCAACAGCTGGATGGTCCCGGCCGACGAGAAGGCCGCCGCGGTGTGGCGGGCACGAGTGCCCGAACTGGACGCCCTGGCCGACCAGGTGGCCACCGCCCGCTCCCGCACGGCCGAGCTCGGCGCCGGATGGTCGAGCGTGTCGCTCGCCCTGCAGAGCGCCTTCCAGTCGGCCCTGACCGGTGAGTCGAGCAAGGCGGCCCTGACACGCGCCCAGCAGCGGGCCACGAGCGGGAAGTGAGGGGAGCGCACATGACCACGTCCACCGCCACCGGCCCGGCGCCCGCCACGGCGCGCCGGGCCGCCGGAGCGCCCGGTCCGCGACGGACCCGGCTGCGGCGCCGCCTCGCCCAATGGGGGTTCGTCGCTCCCGCCGTCGTCTTCATGCTGCTGTTCTTCGGCTACCCGCTCGTCCGCAACGTCGTGATGAGCTTCCAGCACTACACGCCGAAGACCTTCTTCACCGGCGAGGCTCCCTTCAACGGCCTCGACAACTGGTCGAAGGTCTTCCAGGACGCCCTGTTCGGCAAGGCGCTGTGGCACACCCTGGTGTTCACCGCCGGCTCACTGCTCGGGCAGTTCTGCATCGGCCTCGCCCTCGCGGTGTTCTTCAGCCGGAGGTTCCCGCTGGGTGGTGTCCTGCGGTCCCTGATCCTGCTGCCCTGGCTGGTGCCCATGGTGGTGTCCGGCATCGTGTGGCGGCGCGTCCTCGACCAGGACACCGGCGTGCTCAACTCGTTGCTGGGCACGCTCGGCCTCGGCGGCCACACCCCGTGGCTGACCAGCCCGGGCATGGCCCTGCTGTCGGTGATCATGGTCAACATCTGGATCGGCATCCCGTTCAACATGGTCATCCTCTACGGCGGTCTGCAGGAGATACCCGAGGAGCTGAACGAGGCGGCCGCCCTGGACGGCGCCTCCGCCTGGCGGACCTTCCGCTCCGTCACCCTGCCGATGCTCAAGCCGGTGATCACGGTCGTCCTGGTGCTCGGCTTCATGTCGACGGTGAAGATCCTCGACCTGATCCTCGCCCTGACCGACGGCGGCCCGGCCGACGCCACCCAGACCCTGGGCACGCTCACCTACCAGAACTCCTTCGTGCAGCTCGACTTCGGCGCGGGCGCGGTCGTCGGCAACGTACTCATCCTTGTCTCCGCGGTGTTCGCGGTGTTCTACCTGCGGGCCAACCGCACCGAGGGGAAGTGACGTCCGTGGCCTCCCACCCGCCCACGACACCCAGGCGCCGATGGGGCTCCACCATCGCCGGCGTGCTCATCCTGTGCGTGATGCTCTTCCCGCTGTACTGGATGCTCAACACCGCGCTCCAGCCGGCGTCCGGTCTGCTCCAGGTCGACCCGGTGCCGGGCAGCCTGGACCTGTCCGGCTTCACCAAGGCCCTCGGCGACCAGGGCGGTCACCTGCTGACCTCGCTGGCCGTGTCGCTGGGCGCGGTCGTCATCTGCCTGGCGATCTCCGCCCCGGCGGCCTACGGGCTGGCCCGGTTCGGACTGCGCGGCTCGCGGACGATCGTGTTCGGCACGCTGATCACCCAGATGGTGCCGGGCATCGTCATCGCCAACGCGCTCTACAACTCCTACGTCGACCTGGGCCTGGTCAACTCCTACTTCGGTCTGATGCTGGCCGACGCCTCGCTCGGCATCCCGTTCTCCATCGTGCTGATGCGCTCCTTCATGGTCTCGATCCCGGGCGAGGTGATCGAGGCGGCGCAGATCGACGGCGCCGGGCCGGTGCGGACGTTCCTGCGGGTGGCGCTGCCGATGAGCCGCAACTCGCTCATCACCTCGGGCCTGTTCGCCTTCCTCTTCTCGTGGAGCGACTTCATGTTCGCCCTCACCCTGAACACGACCGACGACGTCAAGCCGGTCACGCTGGGCATCTACCAGTACATCGGCGCGCACGTCGGCGACTGGGGCTCGGTGATGGCCGCGTCCGTCCTGTCCGCGGTGCCGGCGGCGGTCCTCCTCGTCCTCGCGCAGAAGTACATCGCCGCCGGCATCACCGGCGGTTCCGTCAAGTGATCCGGCCCTCGCACGGAGACTTTTCTGGACTTGCCGGTCCAAAAATCACTTCCCACGCTCACGGTCGTGACGCGGCGGACCGCCGGTGCCGGCGGAACCACGGTGCCCGGCCGTCCGCACGTCCTCGCACGTCCCCCGGGACGGCGGGGCCTCGTCCGCGTCCACCGCCGGCCACCGGCGAAAGCACCGACGGAGACGAACCGGAAGAGGTGTCCCACATGCGTGCTGTGGTCGTGGAAGAGCTGGGCGGGCCGGAAGTCCTGCGGGTGCGGGACTGGCCCGACCCCGAGCCGGGACCGGGAAAGCTCCTGGTCGACGTCGACTTCTGCGGGGTCAACTTCATGGACACCGGCTCCCGGGTCGGGTACGGACTGGCCGGAGGCGTCCCGTTCGTCCCCGGCGTCGAGGGGGCCGGCCGGGTCGCCGCGATCGGCGAGGGCGTCACCGGCTTCGCGGTGGGGGACCGGGTGGCATGGGTCTACGTCTACGGCGGCTACGCCGAGCGGATCGCCCTGCCCGCCGACCGGGCCGTCCCGGTGCCGGACGACATCCCCGCCGACGTCGCCGCCGCGATGTCGCGCCCCCCGCCCGGCCCCGGCGGCCGCCACCTCCTCACACACCCTCGCCGGCGCCCCGGGACGCCGCGGTCAGGACCTTCCGTCCCCGCCGCGCGGCCGTCGCGGCCGCTTGCGCGGCCAGGCCTCGCGGACCCCGGCGAAATAGGCGCCGGCGAGGATCAGCGCACAGCCGGACAGTTGCAGCAGCGTGGGGCGCTCCCCGAGCACCACGGCGCCCAGCGCCACCGCGCCCACCGGCGTCAGAAGCAGCAGGACGGCGCCGACGTGGCTCGCCAGCAGCGGCGAGAAAGTGGCGACCAGCAGCCACCCCACCACCTGGCTGGAGACCGCCACCGCCAGCAGCCGGCCCAGGACCTGCCGACCGGGTGTGAAGTCCATGCCGTACCGGAGCAGACCGGCCACCAGCGACACGACGGCCGCGGACGCGATCACCACGGCGTACGGCTGCCGGACCTGGCCGCCGTGACCGCCGCGCCGCAGCAGGAACAGGAAGACCGAATAGCACACCGCCGCGAGCACGGCGTGCAGGGTGCCCCACCACGGATCGCTTCCGGAGGCGCCGCCCTCGACGATCCCTCCGGTCAGCACGACGCCCACCAGGATCACGGGACCCCAGAGCAGGAAACGGCGGGGCACCGGCTCCCGGTCGATCAGCCGGGCGAGCAGGGGCACCAGTACCACCTGCACATTGACCAGCACGGTGGAGAGCCCCGCCCCGACCTCGCCGATCGCCTGGGTCCACAGCAGCATGTCCCCGGCGAACGCGCCGCCCGCCAGCAGCGCGAGCCCGACCTGCCCGCGTGACGGCGAGCCCTCGCGGCGGTGTTCCGGCACGGCCAGCAGCAAAAGCGCCGGCAGTGCCAGCGCACAGCGGTAGAACGACGCCGTCCCGGGTTCGGTCCGCGCCAGCCCCAGCAGTACCGCGGAGGCCGACACGCACAGGGCGCCCACCGCCATGCCGGCGGCCGGGTGACGCGACAGGCGCTGTGCGGGGCCGGCCGACTGCCGCCGCCCCGGCGCCGTCCGCCGGCTGTCGGTCGCGGAGCCGCTCCCGTGCCCGGTCGATCGTGTCATGACTGCGCCTCCGCTCGACTCCCGCCCCGATACCTGTCCCGGGATCGAGGGACTCCTTCCCCCGACCCGCCCGGGGGGCATGCCGCTCGGGGCGGCCGGCGGAGCGAACCACCGGGACGGCCGCATGCGAGGGAGAACGACCGTGGCGAACCGGACCGGGGCGGGGCGGGAGCGGGGCGGGAGCGGGGATGGACCGGGGCGGGGCGGGAGCGGAGCCGGGCCGGTTGTCACGGCGGGGTTGACGGGTCGTCGGGCAACTGTCGTCCGGCACGTCGATCGCCCCCTCCCGCCGCGAAGGCGGGCGCGGTCGTCGATTGGCCGAAAATGAGCTGGCCTTCCTCTCATGGGACTCGGCACGCACCCGCTGGGGCGTCCGTCCGCTGCGGGCCGCGCGCTCTCGGGAACCCCGGGGGCCCGGCTCCCACGCGAGCGGCCGCGCACGGCGTCGATGCGCGCACGGCGTCAACGTGCGAACTTCTCCTCGGCCGCCGCGGTGACGGGGGTGAAGAAGTTGACGAGGTTGCCGTCGGGGTCGCGGAACAGCAGCGAGCGGTTGCCCCAGGGCATCGTGGTGGGCCCGTTGACGAAGTCGGTGACGAAACCGGTCAGGTTCCGGTGAACGAGGTCCACGTCGTCGACGCGGAACTCGATGATCACGCTGTGGTTGTCCGCCGGACGGGCCGAGTCCGGGGCGAACAGCGGGACGGTGCGGGTGCCGGCGATGGCGAGGGTGGCGCCGGGGGTCCTGAGTTCGGCGAAGTCCTCGGTGGCCCACGTCGCCCGCACCCCCGTGGCCCGCTCGTAGAACTCGACGAGGCGCGCCACGTCGCCGGTGATGATGCGGATCGAGACGAAGTCCATGGTTCTCCTTGGCTGCTGGAAACGCTGCACTCCGCAGGCTAGGAGCGATAGCGGACAGGTTCGGTCCGGTTTCGGCGCCAAGCCGTGAACATGCCTCGCCCCACCGGCCGCGTGCCGACCCTCCTGGAACCGCCGCAGCCGGGCGGCACCCGGACGGTGGACGGACCCGCCGACCGGCTCGGCGCCGACGGGCACACGGTGCGGCGGTAGGCGGACCGTCTGATCCACCTCGACGTGCCCAGTCGGTGCGCGGCCGGTACGGCGAGCACCGGCTCGCCCCGGGTACCTCCAGCCTCCCCTCGTGCTCGGTGAGGACGAGGCGCTCGCGGTGCTGATCGGTCGCCCGGCCTGCTGTCTGCCGAGAACGTCCCGCAGCGCCAGGGATGAAGCCTGTTGCGTGACGCCGGCGAATTGAGGACCTGGGTCCGTGAGGACATAGGTTGACGGCATGGTCGAGGGGGCGAACTCCGCGGCGCGGACCATGCCGCAGGAGCAGCAGAGAAGGGGGCGGCATGCCGCCCGGCGGAAGAAGGACAAGGGCGGGCTGGCTCGTTCGTCCTTACTGATGGCTGTCGGCACGGTGGTGTCACGGGCGACGGGACTGATCCGTCAGGTGCTGCAGGCCGCGGCGCTCGGCACAGGTTTGCTGGCCAGTACGTACAACACGGCGAACACCGTGCCGACGAGTCTGTACACGCTGCTGATCGGTGGGGCGCTCAACGCCGTGCTGGTGCCGCAGTTGGTTCGGGCCAGGGCCACGCAGCCCGATGGCGGACGCGCTTACGAGCAGCGTCTGGTCACGCTCGTGGTCTGTGTACTGGGTGTGGGGACGGCGCTGGCGGTGTGGGCGGCGCCGCAGATCGTGGGCCTGTACATGCGGGACACCCCGGACAGTCACGAGGCCTTCGAGTTGACGGTGACGTTCGCTCGGTTCCTGCTGCCGCAGATCTTCTTCTATGGGCTGTTCAGCATCTACGGGCAGGTGTTGAACGCGCGCGAGAAGTTCGGCGCGATGATGTGGACCCCGGTGCTGAACAACGTCGTGCTGGTCGCCATGTTCGGCGCCTATCTGGGGCTGATGACGGTTCCCGACCGGGTGGAGGACATCACCGCCGACCAGGTGCGGTTGCTGGGGATCGGGTCGACGGCGGGCATCGCCGTGCAGGCCTTGGCGCTGGTTCCGTTCGCGCGGGCCGCTGGTTTCCGTTTCCGCCCGCGGTTCGACTGGCGAGGCACCGGCCTGGGCAAGAGCGTCCACGCGGCGAAGTGGACGCTGCTGTTCGTCCTGGCCAACCAGGTCGCCCTGACGGTGGTCACGAACTACGCCAACGCCGCCGACCAGGAGCTGCCGCAGGCCGGCGCCGGCTACTCGGCCTACACCTACGCGCAGACCATATGGATGCTGCCGCAGTCGATCGTGACGGTGTCCCTGGTGACGGCCTTGCTGCCGCGTATGAGCCGGGCGGTCGCCGAGGGGCGTGTCCCGGATCTACGCGCGGACCTGTCCAGGGCGCTGCGGATCAGCGGCGTGGTCATCGTGCCCGCCGCGTTCCTCTTCCTCGCGCTGGGGCCGCAGATCTCCTCGCTGCTGTTCGCCCACGGGGCGGCGGACGCCGGCTCGGCCCGCCCGCTGGGGTACATGCTGCAGGCGTTCGGACTCGGGCTCGTCCCGTTCTCCGCCCAGTACCTCTTGCTGCGCGGCTTCTACGCGTTCGAGGACACCCGCACTCCGTTCTTGATGGCGGCCTGGATCGCGGGGGTGAACATCGCCCTGGCCACCGTCTGTCATGTGCTGCTGCCCGCCCGCTGGGCCGTGGTCGGTATGGCCGGGGCCTACACCCTCTCCTATGTGGCCGGTCTCGCACTCACCGCGCATCTGCTGCGCAGGAGCCTCGGGGGCCGTATCGACGACGGCGGCCTGCGCCGCACCTACGTGAAACTGTTCTGCGCCGCGGGCCCGGCGGCGGGGCTGGGGTGGGTTTCCGCGCGTGCGTGCGCGGATCTGGGAAGTGGAACGTGGCCCACCGCCGTCGCACTGGCTGCCGGGGCGCTCGCAACGGCCCTGGGGTATCTCCTTCTCGCCCGGCTGATGAAGGTCAGCGAGTTGAGCCGCCTGCCCGGGATGCGTTGAGTCCGGGTGGACGAGGCTGTGGACGGTCCCGCGCGGTTGGCGATGACGAAGACGCCGGGCTGCCACTTGGCGCTTGGGAACATCCAGGCGGCCGTTCGTCATCCAGCGGCCCGACGAACCGCGCGACCTCGTCGCCGCGCTCGCCGATCGACTCGCCTCGCGTGCACACCGGGCCTGACGACGAGTGACCCGCCGGGCCTGACGGCGATTCAACCGGGTCCCCCGGCCGGGCCGGCTGCCGCGACCGGGCGGCCGGCCCCGCACCGCTCCGGCGGAACCCGGACCGCCCCCGGTGGAACCCGGACCGCCCCCGGCGGGACCCGGACCGCCCCCGGCGGAACCCGGACCGCCCCCGGCGGAACCCGGACCGCCCCCGGCGGAACCCGGACCGCCCCCGGCGGAACCCGCACCGCCCCCGGCGGAACCCGGACCGCCCCCGGCGGAACCCGCACCGCCCCCCGGCGGAACCCGCACCGCCCCCGGCGGGACCCGCACCGCCCGGGCCGGGTCGGCTCAGTCGCCGGGCCGGGTGCCTCGCGCCCCATGGCCGGTGAGCGGGCGGGTCGAGCGCCCGAGGTAGGTCAGCGGCCCGGGGTCCTTCACCGGCAGGACGGAGAATCCGAGGCGGTCGTAGAAGGCGCGGGCGGCTGTGTTGGCGGTGACCATGCCGAGGTGGACCCGTTCGACCCCGCGCGCCGCCAGCGCGGTTAGGAAGGTGTCCATCAACTCGCGTCCGTAGCCGGCCCGCTGGTGGCTGGGGAGCAGGTCGATGTGCAGATGGGCCGGGTGGTCGGCGATCTCCGGCACGAGCATGCGCTCGGGGGTGTGCATGAGACGCACCATCACCTCGCTCGGTGTGCTCGGCTCGCCGGCCGTGGCGGGGTACCGGCCGGCCAGCCCGGGCAGCCACTCGTCCCGGAAGCGCCGTACGAAGGTCGGGGTGTCGGCGGTGCCGAGGACGTAACCCACCGCACGCTCGCCGTCGTCCACGACGAACGCCAGCTCCGGCTCCAACTCCGCGTAGGGGGCGGCGAAGATGTTGGGCAGCAGTTCCGGGTCCGGGTAGATGTGTCGGGAGTCGCCGCCGTTCTCGGCCGTGCGCACGCAGATGTCGAAGAGGGCGTCGCGATCGGTGGAACGGTAGGGCCGGATGAGTGCACGGGACGTCGTCATGGGAGACATGCTGCACCCAGCGGGAGCGCTCCCACAATGGGTGCCGGCCGACCAGCCCGGGCCGACCGCCGAGGGTCGGCGGCCGTGGGCGGGCGTCCGTGCCCCTCGCCACCCGCGGCGGGGAGGCGGCCCGCGCCCCGGCCGGGCCTGCCGGTCCGGGCCACGGTCCCGCCGTGACGAATGGCGGAGTCGTGACGCGGACCGGCGGGCCCGGCGCGTCGCCCTACCGTGTCACTTGAGGCATCCGGGCTTCGGGAAGGGTGTCGTGCTCGCGGGGTGGCCGCCGCCCTCCATGTTGGTGACGAGCTTGGGCGCCGGGCCGTTGGGGTCGGTGATGCGGGCGACGAAGCCGGCGCTCTCGGGCAGGGCCGGGTGGGCGCGGTCGACCACGCCGCCGAAGCGGGTGCCGTCGCCGGCGTCCTTGAAGAACGCCCGCGGTCCCGTGGGCCCGTTGCTGAGCACGGCGATGCTCCCGGCCCCGATGGAGGTCTCCGTGACGATGGTGCAGCCCCGTGCGTCGGGAGTGCCCACCTTGGGGAGCGGGAAGGTCCTGGTGCCGCCCGCGGCGGTGCTCACCCGCAGTGCGGGGGCGGATCCGGTGGCGCCCGTCAGGCGCAGCGACAGGGTCCGCTGCCGCGCCGTGAGGTGGTCGCGGTCGAGTTTGGCGAGGACCCGGTACATGTAGGGATCGCCCGGCTTCCAGTTCGCCGACACGGCGCGGATCCACGCCTCCGGGCCGCCCGCGCGCGGGTCGTCGCGCAGTACGGCGACCATGTTCTGGCCGATGGCCACGGCCTGACCCGCGTAGCGGGCGGCGGGGTTGGTGGCGACGGGGCTGATGGCGGTCCTGGTGGTGGCGGCCGAGGCCGTCGCCGCGGGGAGGGCGGCGGCGCCGAGGGTGCCTGCGAGCACCGCGACGGTCAGGGCGCCGCGGCGCGTGAACGGGAACGGGATGGGCATCAAAGGGCTCCTGTTGGTCGAGGCAGGGACAAGCATCTTGATGCCGCGCTTCTCGTCGGGGACGTGGTGCTCGATGACCGACACGGATGAGGCGGGGCGACAGAATTAATGGTACGTAGCCGAATTCGACTGTTTGTTGCTTGATTTGTCACAGGAAATCAACAGGAAACGGAAGTCAGATCTCCGTACGACGCTTCGCACCTCCGGACGGCACCCGAGCCCGGCCTTCGGAAGCCGCGAAGGGATGTCCCGGGGCGCGCCTGAGACGCGCGGATCGGCGCCGTGCGGGAGCGGGTCGGCGCCGTGAGGGGGAGCGGGTCGGCGCCGTGAGGGGGAGCGGGACGGCTCGAATTCGTGCCGCCTGCTGCCGGGCCCAGGGATCACGGGCCGAGGATGTTCCGCCGCCCCGGCGGGGCGACCCTGCGCGTCACGGCGGTGCTCCGGACCGGTTCCGCCGGAGGACTGCCGACTTGAGGCACCGTGACTGAACAGAACACAACAGATCTGGACAGAATTCGAGGGTGTCGGCGGGATGTAAGCAACAAATATTGACGCGATCGACCAGTGCGCGTAACTTCCCCGCGAAGGTGTCGAGCGGCGCGAACTCGGCTGCCGTCTCGCCAGGTTGAGCTCCATTCCCTCACTCGATACGGGAGCACACCATGCGCAGAGCAAGATCCACCGCAGGGAGGGCCGTTCCGCGTCCGTTCGCGGGAGCGGCTGTCCCGCGTCCCGGGAGGCATCTGCTGGCCGCGGTGGCGGCCCTCGGGCTCGTCCTCGGTCTCCTGATCGGCTTCCCCGCCGCGGCGCAGGCCGCCGGATCACTGCCGTGCGACATCTACGGCTCCGCCGGCACCCCCTGCGTCGCCGCGCACAGCACGACGCGCGCCCTGCTGTCGTCCTACGACGGCCCCGTGTACCAGGTCACACGTGCCTCGGACGGGGCCCGTGCCGACATCGGGCCGCTGGCCCAGGGCGGTTACGCCGACGCCGCCCGGCAGGACACGTTCTGTCAGAACACGACGTGCCGGATGACCAAGATCTACGACCAGACCTCGCGGCACAACGACCTGACCCCCGGCCCGGCCGGCACCTCGGGCATGGGCGCCGACCGCGGGGCCGACGCCGGCGAGATCGCGGTGACCGCAGGAGGCCACAAGGTCTACGGCATCTGGATCTCGCCGGGTGTCGGCTACCGCTACACCGGGGTGGCCTCCGGAGTCGCCGTCGACGGCCGGCCCGAGGGCGCCTACATGGTGGCCAGCGGCACGCACGTCGGCGCCGACTGCTGCTTCGACTACGGCAACGCGGAGAGCACCCCGGCCGACACCGGAAACGGTCACATGGACGCCGTGTCCATCGCGACCACCTGTTACTTCGCGCCGTGCACCGGTTCCGGACCGTGGGTCGAGGCCGACCTGGAGAACGGCATGTTCCAGGGCGACAACGGCTCGAACACCGCCAACCGGGGCAACAACAGCCCCTTCGTCACGGCCGTGCTGAAGAACGACGGACAGACCAGGTACGCCCTCAAGGGCGGCGACTCCCGGTCCGGTCCGCTGACCACCTGGTGGGACGGCGGGCTGCCCACCCGCGGCGGCTACCGGCCCATGCACCAGGAGGGCGGCATCATCCTGGGCACCGGAGGCGACAACAGCAACTGGAACCGGGGCACCTTCTTCGAGGGCGTGATGGTCGCCGGCTATCCGACCGACGCCGCCGAGAACGCCGTGCAGGCGAACATCGTCTCGGTCGGCTACTCGGGCCCGACGGACGTGCCCAACGGTCCGCAGGGCACGGTCACCGGCCCCGGCGGCAAGTGCGTCGACGTCGCCGCGGACGACACCGGCGGCAACGGAGCCGCCGTGCAACTGTGGGACTGCCAGACCTGGGCCGAGGACCAGCACTGGCAGCACAACGCCGACGGCTCCCTGAGCACGATCGGCAAGTGCCTGGACATCGTGGGCAACGGCACGGCCGGCGGCGCCAAGGTCGAACTGTGGGACTGCAACGGCGTGGGCGGCCAGAAGTGGGTCCAGCAGGCCGACGGCTCGCTGTTCAACCCGCAGTCGGGCCGCTGTCTGGACTCGCCCAGCGGTGCGACCGCCAACGGCACCCGGTTGCGGATCTGGGACTGCAACGGCGCCGCGGCGCAGAAGTTCTCCGTAAACGGCGGCGCTCCGGTCGCCGGCCCGGGGGCGAAGTGCCTCGACGTGGCGGCCGACGACAGTGGCGGCAACGGTGCGGCCGTACAGCTGTGGGACTGCCAGTCCTACGCCGTCGACCAGCACTGGTACCACACCGCGAACGGCGCGCTGCGGACGCTGGGCCGCTGCCTGGACATCGTGGGCAACGGCACGGCCGGCGGCACCGCGGTCGAGCTGTGGGACTGCGACGGCGCGGGCGGTCAGGTGTGGAACCAGCGCTCCGACGGCTCGCTGTTCAACCCGCAGTCGGGCCGCTGTCTGGACTCGCCCAGCGGTGCGACCGCCAACGGCACCCGGTTGCGGATCTGGGACTGCAACGGGTCGGCCGCCCAGAGGTTCGTTCTGAGCTGACCCGAGCTGACCCGAGCTGATACGAGCCGATCCGAACCGATGCGAGCCGAGGTCCACCCCGACCTCGGGCCCTCGCCGCCCCGGGATCCGGTGCGGCGAGGCGTCGGCCCGCCCGCGCGGACCGGGTGCGGGAACCGGCCGCCGGTCCCGTACCCCGCACCGGGCCCCTGCCCGTGGTCCACGCCCGGGCGGGACCCCGGCCTCGTCGCCACCGGCGCCGTGCGCCCGCCGTGCGGACTCGGTCGGTCGGCGCGGCGGCACACGCGGCAAGGCGCGTACCGCAGGACGTACGGGCCGCGTCGTCCCGCGGTACGCGCCTCCGCCGGGACGGCGGGGACGAGAACCGCGGCCCGGATCGGGGCGCGCGCCGGTCCTCGGCGCGGACGAGGCCGCCGCGGACGAGCCCGGATCAGCGGGGCGGCGGCCGGAGCGCGGTGACCCACCGCCTCATTCGACGATCTCGGCCCGCTCGATGACGACGTCGTCCTTCGGGACGTCCTGGTGCCCGGCCCGGGAGCCCGTCGCGACGGACTTGATGGCGTCGACGACCTCGGTCCCTTCGATCACCTCGCCGAAGACGGTGTAACCCCAGCCGGTGGAGGTCTGGGCGGTGTGGTCGAGGAAGCCGTTGTCCGCGACGTTGATGAAGAACTGGGCCGTCGCCGAGTGCGGATCCATCGTGCGCGCCATCGCCACGCTGTACTTGCGGTTCTTCAGCCCGTTGTCGGCCTCGTTCCGGATGGCGGCACGGGTGCTCTTCTTCTTCATGCCGGGCTCGAGTCCGCCGCCCTGGACCATGAAGTCGTCGATGACCCGGTGGAAGATCGTGCCGTCGTAGAAGCCGTCCCTGACGTACTGGACGAAGTTCTCGACCGTCTGGGGGGCCTTCTCGGCGTTGAGCCGGAGGACGATGTCCCCGTGGTTGGTGGCCAGCCGGACCTTGGACATGAAGACCTCGCTGTCTGTGCCTGTGGGGCGATGGAACGATCCAGGGCATTGTCGCAGCCCTCGCGGGAGGCGGATCGATGGCACGAGTGCGGGCCCGCCGCTCGCGTCACCGCGGGGGCGGTACCGGCGGTCGGGGCGGTCAGGGCGAGGGCCCGGTCGGCGTGGTCAGCGCGTCCAGCGGACGTGGTGCCCGGTGTTCGGTGCGGTGCTCGGGTGCGGTGGGCGGTGCCGTGGCTCGGTCGCTGGGCCGTGCGCCCTCGAACGGGGCCGTGAGCGGACGGGTCAGGTCCTCGGCCGGTACGGCGAGTTGGCGTCCGGCCCCGGCGAGCGCCGGGGCCGGCACGTTGGTCGGAGCCCGGGAGTCGGGCCTGGGCGTGCCTCGGCGGGCGGGCCGGGGGGGGGCGCCCGGCCCCCCCGGGGGTGGGGCCCGCCCCCCCGCCGGCGGCGGGCGGCGGGGCCGGGGTGGGCCGCATTACACAACAACCCCCCC
>NZ_JBIBUK010000010.1:248029-285582 GCF_043079345.1 Streptomyces sp. NPDC015220
ATCCGCAGGTCGACATACGCGCAGCGAGTTCGGGGCGGGGGGGGGGCGGGGGGGGGGGGGGGGGGGGGGGGGGGGGGGGCGGGGGGGGGGGGCCGGCCCCCCCGCCGAGGTGGTTCGTCCGTCCGCCGTCGCGGAGGCGCGTCGGCGTGCCGGGTGTCGTCTCAGTCTCAGACCTCGCCGCGCCAGGCGCCGGTCTCGTTCCCGCCGCGGGACTCGATGAACTGCTTGAACCGCTTCAGGTCGCCGGTGGCCTGACGCTTGACGAAGCCGAGCTTGTCGCCGACGGTCTCGGCCAGGCCCTCGGGGTCGTGGTCGAGCTGCAGCATGATCTTGGTGGTGTGGTCGTCGATGTAGTGGAAGGTGACCACACCGGCCTGCTTGGCCTCGCCGCCCACGGTGGACCAGGCGACGCGCTCGTCGGGGATCTGCTCGGTGATCTGCGCGTCGAACTCGCGCCGCACCCCGCCGATCTTCGTCTGCCAGTGGGTGAGGGTGTCGGTGCGCTGCTCGATGCGCTCGACACCGTCCATGAACTGCGGGAAGTCCTCGAACTGGGTCCACTGGTTGTAGGCGGCGTGGACGGGGACGTTGACCTCGATGGATTCTTCGACCTGCGACACGTCGCATCTCCTTGCCTAGGGGGCGTGCTCCGGGCCGGTCGGTTGCGCTCGGCCCGGGAGTGTTCGTGATCGCCTCCCGGGTGCCACCGAATCGCCGGCGTATGCGCCCGGATGCCGATCGGGGCGCACACGCCGCCCGAGACGCCCGCACCGCCGGGGCCGCGGTACGTGCGCCGGGCCCCGCGCCTGGCGGGTGGTAACGGGTGGTCACGGGCGAGCCGGTGCGGTGCGGTGCCGGCCCGTCGGCCGCTCACGGCGGATCGAGGGGCTCACCGCGCCCGTTGAGCAGCCGCACGGGCTGTTCGCCGCCGGTGCGGCTCCACCACAGACCGGCGGCGTCCAGGTAGTGGATCGTGGCGCGCACGGTGGAATTCCGCGGGGACGGGCCGCTGTGCCCGTCCCACACCTGCTCGGAGAGTCCGATCGTCGAGGATCCCTTCGCGGGCAGCGGTCGTATGTACCGCCGCTCCTGTCCCGCATACCGGACCGGCGTGACCTCCGACGCCGGCCCCACGGCGTCCGCCGTGATCCACCAGACCTCCAGGAACGGCTGATCGCTGTAGTTGTCGACGTAGACGGTCCCGCCGCGCGCCCGGGTGATGAGTAGCCGGGCCTGGGCCGCGTCCCGGTCGGCTCGCTCCGCTGCCCGTGCGCGTCCGTCCCTCACCGCGACGCCCAGAGCCACGAGCGTGGCCGCCGCCGTCGCGACGGTGCTCCCGATCGTCCATGCATCTGTCATCCGAGGACCGTAGAGCCCGTCGCGCCGCTGTGACCGGCGAACGCCGCAAGAGACGCGGCCCCGACCCCGAGACACGGTCCGGCGCCGGGCCCGCATCGCCGGGTCGTACTGTTCACCGGCTGCCTGTCCGCGACCGGGGCCACCGGCGAGGACGGCCGCACCATCGCGTCGGAGCCGTCGGAGCCGTCGGAGCCGCGGGTCGGGCGCCCGGGCGGGTACCGGCTTCCGGATGCCCGCCCGGGTCGTCCCCGGTCACAGGTACGGGCGGGTGATCAGCTCGATCGCGTGGCCGGCGGGGTCCTTGAAGTACACCCCTCGACCGCCGTGCTCGTCGTTGGTCTCGCCCGGGCGCTGCATCCGCGGATCGGCCCAGTGCTCGATGCCGCGCTCGCGCAGACGCCGGTACGCCCGGTCGAAGAGCTCGTCGTCGACCAGGAACGCGTAGTGCTGCATCTGGATCTCCACCGGCGGCTCGGCGAACTGGAGCAGGACGCCGTCGGTGAGCTGGATGTTGGTGAACGGCCCCCAGGACGGTGCCTCCGGGAGCTCCAGGAGCTCGCGGAAGAACCGGGCGGAGGCGTCGCGGTCCTTGGCGGCGATGATGGTGTGGTTGAACGTGACTGTCATTCGGCTGACCTCGCTGGTGTCCGGCACGGAGAATGGGCTTCGCTCGTCGGTGACGAGTGCCGGGAGGCCCGCGTGCCGGCCCGAGGGGGTGCCTGCGCACCCGCGGTGCGATCAGCTCTCCACCGGATAGCCGATCCGTGTGTGGCGTATCGCCGGTCCGGTGTTCACGTCGGACGACACTACTCGATCACGTCGGCCGGGCCAACAGGCCGGAGGGCGGGGCGGGTGGCGGGCCGGGTGGAGTCCGCTCGGAGCCGGGAAGCGCCTCCCGGCCAGAGCCCGGTCGGAGCAGGGAAGCGTCCCCCGGGCGGTGTCCGGCCGGGTTCAGCGAGCCGCCGCGAGGAATTCGAGCAGGGCCGCGTTCACCTCGTTCGGCCGCTCCTGCTGCGTCCAGTGTCCGCAGCCCGCCAGTTCGACCGGGGCGCGCCACAGACTGGGCATCAGGTCGGGGAGCCTGGCGATGAGTTCCGGCGTGCCGGGGAAGGCGGGGACCACGTCACGGTCGCCGTAGACGTACAGGGCGGGCCGGGAGACGACGGCACCGTGCCACGGAGCGGTCAGCTCCCAGTTGCGGTCGAGGTTGCGGTACCAGTTGAGGGCCCCGGTGAAGCCCTGGGAGAAGCTCTCGGTGAGGGAGTCGAGGTCGTCCTCGGTGAACCACCCCGGCAGTGCTCCGGGGTCCGGCATGGCCGCGAGCCAGCCGCGCTCGGGGTCGACCAGCGGCTGCTTCTCGCCGGCGCCGGGCGCGTCGCCGGAGGCCCAGTGGAGGAACTTCCGCAAGGAGGTGCGCGTGTCCCGCGCGAACTCGGCGTCGGCGACACCGGGGCGGTCGAAGTAGTTCCAGTAGAAGCGGCCGCCGAACCTCTCGTCCATGGCGGCCAGCGGAGGCCGCGTCCCCCGGAACGGCGGCGGCACGCTCAGGCCGGCCACCCCCAGCACCATGTCCGGTCGCAGCAGCGCGGTGTGCCAGGCGACCGGCGCGCCCCAGTCGTGCCCGACCACGTACGCCTTCTCCTCGCCCAGGGCCTGGATCAGTCCGACGACGTCGCCGACGAGGTGGAGGATGGTGTAGGCGTGGACGTCGGCGGGGTGCTCGCTGCGGCCGTACCCCCGCTGGTCGGGGGCGACCACCCGGAACCCGGCCCCGGCCAGCGGGCCGAACTGGTGGCGCCAGGAGTGCCACGACTCGGGGAAACCATGCAGGAGCACCACCAGGGGGCCGTCGCCCTGCTCGGCGATGTGCAGCCGAATGCCGTTCACTTCAACCATTCGATGCTCGACCATGGGCCCGAGCGTACGCGCCGTGGTCCCCGGCCGGCGGTACCGGCGGGGGCCTGTCGTCGGCGGCCGCGGTGTCCCTCGATCACGGCCGCCGAGTGGCGCGCAGCGGCGCGTCGGCCGGCGCCCGGTACCCCGGACGGGGTCAGGTCACGGGGACTCCTGCGGTGTGAGGATCCACGAGGACGATGCCGTGAGCCCCTGGTCGCCGCCGGGCACGAGGTGGTACACCCACCACACTCCGGCGTCGTCCTCGGCCGCGGCGAGCGCGGTGCCGTCCTGGGCGACGGCCACGCTGTTCTGCGCGCTGGTGAGGACCGAACGCCTGGTGTGATCGACCGCGGAGACGGCGACCACGGACGGCGGCTCCCCGGAGTCCGGTTCGGGATCGCCGAGCAGGAGCCGGTCGCCGACGACGGCGAGCAGCCGGTGGGCGCCGCCGTCGCCGAGGCCGGTGGGCGCCGTACCGGAGGCGGAGCCGACACGGACCGCGTGCAGGGTGTGGTTCGGGCCCTCGTCGGTCGCGAACCACTGGTCGTCGAAACGTATCTGGGTGCTCGGGTCGACATCGGTGCCGTACGCCTTGAAGGCATAGGTGGCGAGATCGATCAGGCCGACCGTGCGGACACCCTGGTAGCTGTAGGCGACCGCCATGTAGTGGACCGAGCCACCGGGCTGGACCCGGTAGACGTAGGCACCGGACGGGATACCGGTGACCTGATTGCCTTCGATGGCGTTGGCGACCGGCAGCAGGGCGGAGGGCCGCCAGACGCGCAGCGGGCCGTTGTTCTCCGCCCCTCCCACGACGACGCTCCAGCCGGTGGAGGCCCGGTACACCTGGCCCTTGGGGAGGGTGAAACGGGCCGCCTCGCCCGAGGCTCGGTGCGTCTGGGCGACGGTGGTGACGGAACCGTCGGACGTCACGGTGTTCTGGACGTCCGTGCCGCTGTCGAGATCCCTCGGCCTCACGATGACGGGCGGCGGACTCATGCTCTGGTAGTAGCCGGTCCGGGTGGTGGCTCCGTCGTCGAGGCTGAAGTCGAAGACGCTGGCGCCCGCCCAGAGGTACCGCACCGGGGCCGGTGCGGAGGGCTCGGCGGCGGCCTGGCCGACGGTCGCGGCCGGCCGGTCGGCGGCAGGGGCGGCGGGCGCCGCGGCGAGGGCGGTGACCCAGGCCAGAGCAATCGCGGCCAGTGCTTTCGACGTTCTTCGCGGATGGATCACTGTGCCTCCGAATCGACGTCGTGTTCTGCCTGCGGACACCACGAGGATGCTCCGGCGCAAGCCAACCACAGGTGACCGGCGCTGTGTTGGGCAGATCTCATATCGCGGGATCCGCCGGGCGAGCGGGTGCGGTGCCTTCCCGCAGTCGTTCCACGGCCCTGCCCGCGGCGTCCCGGGGTCGCCCGGCCGCGCCCCTGGAGCCGACCGACCTCGGCGGGGCGGCCGCCGTGCGGCGTCCTCACCACAGCACACCTGTGGCATCCTGCGGGCACGGCAACTCGCTGATGAGGGGGGCGACTTGTCCTCGTCGGGGGGTGTGCCGCGCGGCTCCCGTGTCCGCCGCCGTCGCACCGGTGGCGCGGGAAGGCGGCCGCGTGGCTCGTTGCCGACGGGCTCTCGACGAATGGATGGTCATGCTTCTTCGTTCTCTCACGACACTGGCCGTCGGCGCGGCCGGGACACTGGCCCTGTGCGCCGCACCCGCTTCCGCGGCCCCTTCGGCGGCGAGTTGCGAGAACTCCCTGGTGCTCTACGACAACGTCAACTACTCCGGCACACATGTCTGTGTGGGTTCCTGGGAATCGGTGGACAACCTGACCTACTGGCAGGCGCTCCCGTCGGGCAACATGCAGGACAAGACCTCCTCCGTCCGCAATGACACGGACACCGCCTTCTGCCTCTTCGTGGACAACGGGTACAACGGCGACAGGTTCACCGTCAACGCGCACACCTGGATCGCCGACATGAGGAACCCCAACCCGTACTGGAACGACAAGATCAGCTCCGTCCGGCCCGGGAACTGCTGATCCCCGACTCCCGGCAGCCGTCGCCTGCGGTCGCCGCCCGGGTCCGGTGCCGGAGCCGTCGTACGGCCGCGGACCGAAGGAGGAACGCGGTTCCGGTGCCTGCCGGATCCGCCTGCGGTGGTGATATCCGGAGAAACCCCCGGAACATGGGTCCGCGCGGATGACGAAGCGGCGGGTGCACCGGAAACGACGGAAAGGGCCTTCTCAAGGAGAAGGCCCTTTCCGAAGGGGAAGCGGCGTCAGTGCTTGAAGGCGTCCTTGGCCTTCTCCTTGGCCTCGCGGGCGTCCCCCTCGCTCTTTTCCGTCTGCCCCTCGGCGGCCATGCGGTCGTTGCCGAGGGCGCTGCCCAGGGCCTCCTTGGTCTTGCCCTCGGCCTGCTCGGTCTTCGCCTTGGCCTTCTCGCCGGCACTCATGGAACACGCCTCCCTGATGGTTTCCGAGCCGCTGTCGCGGTGACGGACTCGTGCCCCGGCCTCCCCTCCACAAACAAAGCACTTTCGATGAATGGGGGTGGAACGGCGGGGCAGACGGAGCGCCAGGAGGTCGATAAACATGGTCCCTTTGCTGCTTGTTCTGCTTCTCGCCGTCATCCTTTTCGGCGCCGGTTTCGCCGTCAAGATCCTGTGGTGGGTGGCCCTCGCCGTCCTGGTGTTGTGGCTGCTCGGTTTCGTCATGCGTTCCACGACCGCCGGCGGTGGTCGCGGCCGCTGGTACCGATGGTGAGCTGAGACCGCGTTCACACCCGTGCAGGGCCCGGCCGTCACACGGCCGGGCCCTGCGGGCATGCTTGCTTCCCTCGCGGCGTGACCGGCCGGCGCGGCCCTCCGTGCACCGGACCGGGACACCGTCCTGAAACCGCGTCCTGACATGACTCCCTGACCCCGCGTCACTGCCCAGTGGGCGCGCCCGGTTCGGGAGGACCGCGGGCCGTCGTGCCGGACGTGGTCCGGCCCCGCGGGCCAAGATGGGCCCCCGCGGGGGGTTCGTCCGTCTTCGTGCCGAGCTGGGCGGGGCGTCTTTCGGCTGTTCATGTCCGATCCTCCTCGCGGTGGCCGCAGCGGCCCGCACTTCTGCTTGACTTCTGGGTCGTTCCGACGATCCGGGAGGCCCTGATGGCGCGAGAGTTCGGACGACGTACCTTCCTCACCGCGGCCGGGGCCGCCGTCACCGCCGCGGCGGTCGGGACACCCGCCCACGCCACGGAGGACGCCCGGGACGCGTCCTCCGCCCACGACCTGGTGGACGTACAACTGCTCAACATCACCGACCTGCACGGCTACTTGCAGGCGGCGCCGGGCGCGACCGCCGTCATCGCCGGCGCCGGCGGCAGGAAGTACACCGTGGGCGGGGTCGGCTATCTGGCGGCACACCTGGAGAGGTTGCGGGACGGCCGCCGCAACTCGATCTTCTTCGCGCCCGGAGACCTCTTCTCCGGCTGGGAGTTCGCCGCCGAGAGCCTCGCCGACGAGCCGACCATCGAGGCGCTCAACCGGCTCGGCCTGGACTTCGCGACCGCGGGCAACCACGAGTTCGACAAGTCCCCGGCCTTCCTCACCGCGCACATGGAGGACGGCGTGCCGTTCCCGCGCGTGGGGCAGGACGACGCCTTCCCCGACTCCACCGGCCGCCGCTTCCGGGGCGCCGACTTCCGCTACTACAGCGCCAACATGGTGTGGTCGCGCAACGGCCGTACCGTGCTGCCGCCGTACAACGTCGAGTGGGTGGACGCCGGGAACGGCCGGAGGCTGCCGATCGGATTCATCCACCTGACCGCCGTGGGCACCGACACCGGGTCCACCTCCTACCAGCCCGCGCTGTCCTCGCTGGACGAGCTGGACACCGCCAACCACCGCGCCGCCGAGCTGAGGGCACGCGGCGTCAACGCGATCGTGCTGAGCATGCACGACGGCGCGGTCGCCGGCAGCGACTTCACCACCGGCAGCAACCCGTCGGGTCCCGCCTACGACCTGGCCCGCAAGGTCTCCCCGTACATCGACGCCATCGTCACCGGCCACTGGCACTGCCGCTTCAACATGATGGTCCCCGGCCCCGACGGCGTGCCCCGGCCGTTCGTCGAGGCCGGATGCCACGGCCAGCTGATCAACGAGATCAACCTGCGCCTCGACCCGCGTACCGGCAAGGTCGTCCGCGCCCTGACCACCTCCACCAACCACCCCAACACCCGCGACGTCACCCCGGACCGCGAGCTCCAGCAGGTGGCCGACTACTGGACGGGATACGCCGCCCGGCGGGCCCGCACCCCCATCGGCAGTCAGACCGCGTCCTTCACCCGGACACGTGACGACAGCGGTGAGAGCACCATGGGCGACCTGGCCGCGGACTGGGCGCTGTGGGCCGGACGGCAGCCGATCGGCCCGATGAACGACGGCAACGACCGGCCCGACGTCCCGGCCGAGCTGGCCCTGATCGTCGCGGCGCCGCGGGTCGGCCAGAGCGTCATCAACCAGGACCTGACCTTCGACACCGCGTCGGGCGGCGCCATCACCTTCGGCCAGGCGTGGAACGCCATCGGCTACGGCGATCCCATCCTCACCGTGACGGTCAGCGGACGGCAACTGCACGACGCGCTCGAACAGCAGTGGTCCACGGCGGCCGACGGCGGCCTGCGGTACGCGCCGCTCGCCGTGTCCGGCAACGTCCGCTACACCTTCGACGCCGCCGGCCCGGTCGGCGACCGCGTCGACCCGGCCGACGTCCTCGTCGACGGCCGCCCCCTGGAACCGACCCGCGAGTACCGGCTGGCGGCGACCTCGTACACACTGCTGGGCGCCGACGGGTTCACCGCGTTCGCCGGTTTCCGGGATCCGGTCCGCCACGTCCGCGACTTCGAGAGCTTCGTGGCGTTCGTCCGCACGCACGGACAACTCAGCCCGGCCGACCGGAACCGGGTGACGGCCGCCAACCTGTCCGCCCGCTCGGCACGCGTCGGCCGGATCGCCGCGGCGGCCCCGCGCACCCTCGGCCGCGACGGCGCTGCCGAGTCCCGCACGGAGGCCGCGCAGCTCGCCCGCGCCGACAACACCGGGCGGGCGTTCCGCATACCCTGCTGAACACCTCACGGAGGCGGTGCGCCCGGAGGCAGCGGGACCGGTCCGTCGCGCGCGGGCGGGACGGAGCACTCGTACGGGGGCGTTTCGCCCCCTGTGACGGGGGAAACCCTGCTCGGCGGTCACACAGCCCCCGGGGCGCGGCCCGCGCGGCCGGATCGCCGAAGGGCTTGGCCGCCGCCGGAGTCCGGCAGCCCCGGGGTGAGGGCGACGGAAGGGACACGGAACGATGACGGAGAACGGGAGGCCGGGCACGGCCGTGGTGACCGGGGCGTCGTCCGGGATCGGGGCCGAGTACGCGCGGCGGCTGGCCGGGCACGGCTGGGACCTGGTGCTGGTCGCCCGGCGCGCGCAGCGGCTCGCCGAACTGGCGGCGGGACTGCGCGAGCGGGCCGGGACGGCGGTGGAGACGGTGGAAGCCGATCTCGCGGAGCCCGCGGACCTGGACCGGGTCGCGGAGCGGGTCGCCGCCGAGGACGTCGCACTGCTCGTCAACAACGCCGGGATCAACGGATACGGGCCGTTCGCCGAGGTCGACGCCGCGCTGCTGACCAAGGTGGTCGACGTGAACGTCGTGGCCCCCACGGTGCTGACCCGCGCCGCCGTCCCCGCGATGCTGGCCCGCGGCCGGGGAGCGGTGATCAACGTCGCCTCGCTGCTGGCGTTCGCCGGCTCCCTGCCCCCGGGCGTCCTGCCGCACCGGGCCGTCTACGGCGGTACGAAGGGATACGTCGTGACGTTCACCAGGACGCTCGCCGCCGAGCTGGCCGGCACCCCGGTGCGGGTCCAGGTCGTCTGCCCCGGCCTCACCGCCACCGAGTTCCACCTCGGCACGGGCGAGACTCCGGTGCGCGGCGAGCGGCGCGTCCACGACGAGGGCGGGATGCCCGCGGCCGACGTGGTGACCGCCTCGCTCGCCGCCCTGGCCACCGGCGAGGTGGTGTGCGTGCCGGGCCTGGAGGACGCCGACGCCGTGGAACGCCTTGCCGCCGCGGAACTGGCCCTGCGCCAGGCCGCCGGCACCGCGGCGGCCCCGCGCTACCGCGCAGCGGAGGTCCCGGACCTCTGATCGGCCCCGGGCGTGCTCCTGGACGCGTCTGCCGGGCGTGTCCCTGCACCCACCCGGGGCGGGGCGGGCCGCCGGCGCGGCCGCAGCGCGTGACGGTGCGGCCGCGGGCCCACCGTCACGGAGCCCTGCGGCCGTGAAGAGGAGCACGGCCACTTGGAAGCGCACGGCCATGGGGGAGCGCACGGCACCGGGAGGCGCACGGCCACGGGGGTCAGCGGTAGTCGTCCGCCGAGCCGTTCTTCCCGCCGTGCACGACGTCCTCGAAGTACGCCCAGGCGTCCGGCCGGCTGCCGTCCACGTCCCGTACGCCGTAGACCTGGGCGAGCTCTCCGCTGGAGGTGGACTTCCCGTTCCAGCGGGCGGCCCGGTCGGGGTCCGCGGCGAGCGCGGCGACGCCGCGGGCGAGGTAGTGCGGCGACTCGGCGATGGCGAAGTGCGGTTCCCGGGCGACGGCGTCGCGCCAGTTCTCCTCGCTCACGCCGAAGTGGGCGAGCATCTGCTCCGAGCGCAGGAAGCCCGGTGTGACGGCGACCGCCGTGCCCCGGTACTCCGCCAGTTCCTGGCCCAGGCCGAAGGCGATCCGGATCGGGGCGTTCTTGGCGAGGTCGTAGAAGAGGTTCTCGCGGTAGCGGCGGTTGGCGGCCGCCGTGCCGTCGGTGACCTCCACGAGCAGCGGCGCGTCCGAGCGGATCAGGAGCGGGAGGGCGAGTGCCGCGGTGATCACGTGCGACCGCACCCCGAGTTCCAGGATGCGCAGGCCGTCGGCGAGCGGCGTCTGCCAGCTCTTGCGGCCGAAGACCGAGCCCGTGAGCAGGTGCTCGCCGCCCCACAGGTCGTTGACGAGGATGTCGAGCCGCCCCCGTTCCCGGTCGATCCGCCGGACTAGGGCGCGCACCCGGTCCTCGTCGAGGTGGTCGGTGGGGACGGCGATTCCGGCGCCGCCGGCCGCCGAGACCAGTTCCGCGGTCTGCTCGATGGTCTCCGTGCTCCGGCCCACCTCGCTGACGCTCCCTCGGCTGGTGCGGCCGGTGACGTAGACGGTGGCGCCGGCGCGGCCGAGTTCGACGGCGAGGGCTCGGCCGGCGCCACGGGTGGCCCCGGCGACGAGTGCGACCCGGCCGGAGAGCGGACCCGGCCGGCCGGCGCGCCGGGGGTCCGCCCCCGTGGCCGTGCCGGTGCCGGCGTTCGTGGGCGTGGGCGTGGGCGTGGTCGTGCCGGTGCCGGTGCCGGTGCCGATGTTCGTGTTCGTGTGCGTGGTCGTGTTGGTGTTCTCGTCCATGCGCACCACGGTGCACGGGAAAGCAGACAACTCATGTCGCCTTTTTCGCGGGCGTTCGCGACCGCCGGCGTCCGGTGCCCCTGGGCCCCGATTTTTGCATGTACTGCATTTTTGCATAGCATGCACAGCATGTCGGAGAGGGAGACCGCGCGGGGTGGGCTGCGGGAACGCAAGAAGAGGGCGACTCGTGCCGCTCTCGTCGAGGCCGCGGTGCGGCTCGCCGCCGAGCACGGCGCCGAGAAGGTGACCGTCGAGGCCATCAGCGCCGAGGTGGGCGTATCGGTGCGTACGTTCTTCAACTACTTCGACTCGCGGGACGACGCCTTCCTGCTCCTCGACGCGGACGCGGGCGCCCGGGTACGGCAGGCCGTACTCGACGCCCCCGCTGCCCTCACCCCGCTCCGGGCCGTGCACGACGCGATCGCGGCCGAACTGACGGAGGCCGAACAGCAGCACGAGGTGTGGGGCCTGCACGCCGAGGTGCTGCGCGCGGCGCCCCACCTCCTGGTGCGCAGCCTCGGCGCCCACCTGGCGGACGAGACCCGGCTGGCCGAGGCCCTGGCCCGACGCCTGTCCGGCCAGGCCCCGGCCGTCCGACCCGAGGAAGGCGCCGGCTCCGACGAGGAACGGCGCCGGGCGCTGGACCTCTACCCCCTCCTGGTGGCAGCGGTCGCCGGCACCGCCGTCCGCGTCAGTACCGAGCACTGGTGCTCGCGCCAGGACGAAGCCGCCCTCGCGGACGTCTTCGGCGAGGTCTTCGCCCTGCTCGCCGCGGGGCTGCCGGCTCCGTCCAGGGCCTGAGGGCCCGCACCCTTCACCCGGCACCTCGGCCAACCGCCTGTGCCTGCCCGCTCGCCTTCCGCGTGCGGGCGACTCGACGACTCCGCAGAAAGAGCTGCCGTGACCCCAACCCAGGCGCCCGACCAGGCGCCGCCCACCTCGATGACCAACCGCCAGATACTCCAGGCCATGTCCGGCCTGATGGCCGGGATGTTCGTCGCGATCCTCGCGGGCACCGTGGTGTCCAACGCCCTGCCCACCATCATCGCCGACCTCGGTGCCAGCCAGTCGGCCTACACCTGGGTCGTCACCGCGGAACTGCTGGCCATGACGGCGACGGTGCCGCTGTGGGGCAAGCTGTCCGACCTCTACAACAAGAAGCTGCTGCTCCAGCTCTCGCTGAGCATGTTCGTCGTCGGGTCGCTGCTGGCCGGCTTCTCCCACGGCGTCGGACTGCTGATCTTCAGCCGGGTGGTCCAGGGCATCGGCGCGGGCGGACTGACCGCACTGGCCCAGGTCGTCATGGCCTCCGTCATCCCGCCGCGCAGGCTGGGCAAGTACGCGGGCATGTTCGGAGCCGTGTTCGCGGTCGGCACGGTGGCCGGGCCGCTGGTCGGCGGTGTCCTGGTCGACACCTCGTGGCTGGGCTGGCGCTGGTGCTTCTTCATCGGGGTGCCGTTCGCGCTGCTGGCGATCGTGCTGTTGCAGCGCACCCTGCACCTGCCCACGGCCCGGCGCGAGGTGCGCATCGACTTCCTGGGCGCCTTCCTCATCGTGGCGGGCGTCTGCGCCCTGCTCATCTGGGTCTCGCTGGCCGGAAACCAGTTCGACTGGGCGTCCTGGCAGACCGCGGCGCTCACCGGCGGCGGCCTGCTGCTGCTCGTCGCCGCCGTCTTCGTCGAGGCACGCACCCCCGAACCCGTCATCCCGCTGGACATCTTCCGCAACCGGACCGTCGCGCTCACCACCGTCGCGAGCCTCCTGGTCGGCGTCGCCATGTTCGGCGGAACGGTCTTCCTCTCGCAGTACTTCCAGGTGTCGCTGGGCAAGTCGCCCACCGTCGCGGGCCTGATGAGCCTGCCCATGATCCTCGGTCTGCTGGTGTCCTCCACCGTGGCCGGCCAGGTGATCAGCAAGACGGGCCGGTGGAAGAGGTACCTGGTCGCGGGCGCCCTCATCATGACGATCGGTCTCGCGCTGCTCTCCACGATCGACGCCGACACGTCCTTCGCCCTGCTCAGCCTCTACATGGCCGTGCTGGGGATCGGCGTCGGCATGCTGATGCAGAACCTGGTGCTGGCCGCCCAGAACGACGTGCCCGCGGCCGAGCTGGGCGCCGCCACCTCCGTGCTGTCCTTCTTCCGCAGCATGGGAGGCACGGTCGGCACCAGCGTCCTGGGCGCGATCCTCGCCCACCGGGTCACGACCGAGCTGGCCAAGGGGCTCAAGCAGGCCGGCATCACGCCACCGGCCGGGCAGGGGTCGGGCGGCGGTGGCGGCGTGCCGGACATGAAGACCCTCCCCGCCCCGATGCGGTCGATCGTCGAGCACGCCTACGGCATCGCCACCGCCGACCTGTTCCTGATCGCCGCGCCCTGTGCGCTGCTGGCGTTCGTGGTCGTGGTGTGCCTGAAGGAGAAGCCGCTGAAGACCACCAGCGGCATGGAGCGCCTGGCCGAGGAGGCGGAAGCCGGGCCGGCGGACGCGGAGCCGACCCCGGTGGCCTGAGGACTCACGTCGCGGGGAGGTGACGGAGCGGGCGTCGTGCCACCGAGGTGACGACGCCCGCTCCGGGCGCCAGGAGGGGTACGGTCATCCGACCGTGCCCCTCCTCGCGTCATACCGGACCGGACGGCGTCCACCGTGGCCCGGCCCGCCTCACGGGCCGGATCGACCGGGTCGGCCGCCGGTCCCGTCCTCCTCCTGCCCGACCGCGTCGCCGATGGCGACGCGCAGGTCGTGGATGCCCTGGAGGGTGTCGATGAGGGCCTCCTCCGCCCCGCTCAGCGCGCGCCGGGTTCCCTCCGTGTCGTCGCGCTCGGCGTGCAGCTGGGCGCCGAGCGTGTAGACCGCCGTCATCACCGCGGCGAAGGCGGCCTCCCGGCCCGGCGGCAGCTCCTCCGCCTGGGGTTCGGAGACCTGCAACGCGGTGCGCTGAAGCCTGTTGGTCAGGACGTTGACCGCGAGGCCGGGATCGGCTCCCACCTGTTCCCCCCAGCCGTGCAGGGTCTCCAGGACGTCCTCGATCTCCCCGTCCTCGGTCAGCCGGGTCGCGGTGGTGATCAGCAGCTCCGTCATGGCGAGCAGCCTGCCCAGCAGGTGCAGGCGGTCCTCCCCCTGTGCTCCCTCGGGGCCTGTCTCCGCGTCCGTCGCCGGTTCGGCCGCCAGGGCGGCCAGCGCCGCGCGGATCTGCTCGGCGGTCACCGGGTGCTCGCTACTGATGCTCACGTCTCCAGCTTCACCCAGCGACAGCGCGACCGCCCGTCCGAGACCCGCCACCCCGGCCGCCGGGCCCGCCCCGTTCGCGGGGCCGGCCGCCCGCCCCGGGGCCCGCCGTCCGGACCAGCCCGGATCGTGCCGGGCTGATCCGGAGGAGACGTCCCGGCCGTCCCGGCGGCGGCCGCGCCGCGCGGCACGGTCGCGCCGCGCGGCGGTGCGTTCCTCCCGGCAGGAGGGCGCCGCCCGGTGGGCGCTCCGCTCACCGACTCGCCGCCGGAACCTCCGTCGTCCCGTCCTGAGCCGCCGTCACGAAGTCCAGGGTGCTCTCGACCACGGCGGGGTCGGCCAGGATCCTGCGGTGGCCGAGGCCCCGGGTGGTGACCAGGCGGGCCTGGCCGCCGAACACCTCGGCCATCCGCCGTGCCTGGTCGACGCCGACCACGCGGTCCTGCTCGTCGTGGACGATCAGGATCGGCACGGTGATCCGCTCGGGCGCGTACGTCGTCGAGAAGTGCCGCCAGATGTCATGCTCCCGGGGGAACAGGCGCTGCTCCATACGGGTGCGCAGTTCGTCGCGCACCCGCTGCCGCAGCGCCAGCTGCCCGCAGAACCCGTCGAAGAGGTGGGCGAACTCGCCGACCTGGCTGATCGCGACGAGCCGCCGGGTCCGCACCCCGGACCGCAGCGCGAGCACCGAGGCCAGGGCGCCCACGGAGTGGCTGATCACCGCCTCGAACGTGCCGTGTTCGTCGGCCAGGTGCTGGATCACCTCACGGAAGGCCAGCACCGTCGTGGTGGCGCCGGTGGCGTCGCCGTGCCCGGGCGCGTCGTAGGCGACGGGGCTGTACCCGGCCTCCAGCAGCCCCGGCACGAAGTGCTCGAAGCAGGTGCCGCGCGACTGCCAGCCGTGGGCGAGCAGCACGGGCCGCTCACCGCTGCCCCACCGGTAGGTGACGGCCGTCTCGCCGTCGATCCGGACCCTGGCGGTGCGCGCCCGCTCCAGCAGCGCCCGCTCCCCGGCCCGGGGTCTGGCCCGCTTCAGCGGGAGCCGGAAGATCCGGTACGTGGTCTCACCGGCCAGCCACGGGCTGACCAGGGAGACGGCGTTGAGGGCCCTGCCGGTCAGGGCCGCGGCCTGGTTCATGTCCGTCCCTCCGCTTCTCGGACGCGGTTCCGGCAGGGGCCCCTTCGCCCCTGCCGGACTGTCGTGTGCGCGTGCGCCGCACGAGGCGCGCACCGGACGCCGGGCCGGTCAGTGACCGGCCCACCGCGCCCTTCTGCGGGTGGTGCGGGCCACGGTGACCGCCAGCTCGGCGAGCTCGTCCCGCTGCCAGCCGAGCGCCGCGTCCGGACTCATGCCGTCGCCCTCGTTGGTGTGCGCCAGCTCCACCGAGTACAGGTCGACGACGCCCCGCCGCAGCAGCCGCTCGCGCAGCTCCTCGCGCGGCACGTCGGTCAGACGGCGGTGCGAGACGGTGAGCGGACCGTAGTCGTGCGTCCACTCGGGCTGGAGCATGTGCAGCACCTGGGTCTGGCGGTCGGCCGCGACCGCGGTCTGGGTCTCCCGGTAGGTGCGGATCACCGAGTGCCCGCCGTCGACGAGCTGGAAGACGCTGACGTTGCCGGCCGGCCGCCTGCCGTACAGCACCGCGTGCTGCACCAGCGTGGGCACGATGTCCGGGACGAGGGCGCTGGCTCCGTCGCCGACGAAGGCCAGCACGTTGTCCTGCCGCGTCACCGCGACCGCGGGCACCGCCTGGAGCGCGTCGCCCATCAGCGCGCGGCCGTACCAGCCGGAGAAGCCCGGTCCGGTGCGCGGCAGGTTCCGGACGGCGGAGATGCCGCCGCGGCCCACGTCGTACAGGCCGGTGTAGGTGTAGCCGTGCCCGCTGATCAGCTCTTCGAGCACTTCGCCGAGCTGGTGGAAGAAGTAGTTCGGGCTCATCGGCCGCAGCGGCAGCCGGTGCAGCAGGTCGGAGGCGCTGTCCCGGGTCGCCTCGATGGCCGCGCGGCGGGCGGTGAGCACCTCCGGGTCGACCGCCAGGCGCTCGTGCAGCGCCCGCAGGAACCCCTTGGCGTCGGCGACGACCGGGTGGTCGGTGAACGGCGCGATGTGCTCGGGGGTGCGGGTGACCTGGACGATGCGCAACTGGCGTTCGAGGGCGCGGGGCGTGAACGGCGTGGACTGTTCCGTGATCCGGCTCTTGAGGAAGAACAGGGCCTGGTCCGACCTGAGGCGCAGCCGCGCCTCGTGGTGCAGGAAGGAGTGCACCCGCGCCGAGCAGCCCATCATCCCGAGGGTGCCCAGGTATTCGGGTACGGACTCGCCGGCGTGGTGGCGGCTGACCGTGCCGGGCCGGGTCAGCGAGTCGGCGAGCGCGATCCCGGCCGACCGGGCGAGGGAGAGGGTGAGGGCGCGCTCCTCCTCGTCGAGCCTGCCGCACTGCCACAGCAGCCTGGCGGGCTCCTCGTTCACCAGCCGCACAACGGGGGCGAGTGCGCTCTCGGTGACCTCCAGGCGGGCCGCCGGGGGAGCGCCGAACCCGGGTTCCGGGCCGGTGGCGGGTGCGTTCAGCACCTCGGGTGTGGCCAGCAGGACGACCGGGCCCTCGCCGGCGTCGTAGGCCTCCCGGGCGGCCGCCAGGTCCGCGGCCAGCCTGGCGGGGTCGTCCAGGTGGAAGGTGGGCAGACGGCGGGCCCGGAACACCTCGCGGGCGTCCTCGTGCTGGTGGACCGTGCCCTGGAACGGGAACCAGCCGCCGGGGTCGGGGTCGCCGCACACGATGAAGCCGCGGGCCCGGGACTCGCGGAGGTTGGCCAGCGTGCCCTTGAACTCGTCGACCATGCCGTTGGTGGCGACGATCAGGAACGGCGCCTCGTCCAGCTGCCAGCGCGCCAGCGCCCCGCAGGCCAGGCCGTGCTCGGAGGGGCCGCGCAGCACCGGGTTGCCGGACCGCTCCGCGGCCTGCTCCAGCTCGCCGATCAGCCCGGTGACGATGGAGCCGGTGTAGTAGTGCAGCCCCCAGGCGTCCCCGGCGCGCGCGGTGAGGAAGGAGTGCAGCCACTGGGCGAGCATGCGCCGGGGCGCGGACTGGGCGCGGATGACCCGGGCGACGTGCCGGTACTGCGCCTGGTCGGCGAAGGCGCAGATGACGTCGGCGGCGAGCAGCCAGGGCCGGTCCGGTGTCTGCTTGAGCGCGTACGGCCGCCCGAGGCGCACCGGTGACCGGTCGAGCCGGTCGTAGACGTGCACGCTGTACGCCGACCGGTCGGCTGCAACCTCACGGGGCAGCGCGGCGAAGAACTCCGCGAGCGCCGGCTGCGCGGTGTCGGCGAGCGGGTCGGTGTCGAGGCCGGCGGACGGCGCGTCCACCAGCAGCAGCGCGAGGGTCGGGGACGGGGAGCCGGCGGCGGCGCCGCGCATCGCGGCCGCCGCCTCGGCGAGGGTTCCGGCGGTGACGACCGCGGTCTCGTCGCCCTCCAGCGTGCGGGCCAGGAAGCGGTGCGCGCGCAGGGCCGTCTCCTGGTAGGCGTCCGGCCAGTCGTCGTCCGCCGGGCGGCCGGGGCCGTCGAGGGCGTCGGCCAGCGCGATGCGCACGGTGTCGTGGAACTCGGGTCGCGCGCCGACGCTGACCACCAGCAGCCGGTCGGAGGCCGTGGACTCCGGCCGGGACGCCGTGGTGGTCGCCGACGGGCTCGGCGCGGTCATCGGCTCTCCCCGCCGATCGCGGCCGACGGGCCGACGGGCACTGCCTCGATCACGCGTTCGGCCCGGTCGGAGCGCGCCTGGGGGGTGTGCACGGCGCGGACCTCGAAGCCGGCGTCCTCAAGGAGGCTCCCGTACTCGGTCTCCGACCGGTCCCAGCCCTGGAGCATCACCAGCATCAGCAGGTCGATCAGCCGTTCCTGGACCGCCTGCTGGGACAGTGCGGCGTCCTCTGGCACCGGGGCCTCCAGACGTTCCAGGACGAGGAGCCGGCCGTGGTCCGGCACGGCCTCGCGGATCCGCCGCAGGATCTGCCCGGCCCGTTCGTCGTCCCAGTTGTGCAGCACCCGGGAGAGGACGTAGACGTCGCCGCCCGCGGGCAGTTCGTCGAAGAAGCTGCCCTCCACCAGATCGACCCGGTCCGCCAGGCCCAGTTCGGTCAGCCGTTCGCGGGCCGGGCCGATCGCCTCGGGCAGTTCGGCCAGGACGCCGCGCATCCCCGGGTGGCGGGGCAGCAGCTTGGCGAGCAGGTTGCCCTCGCCGCCGCCGACGTCCACCAGTGTGGCGACGCCGGTGAGGTCCACCTTGTTCAGCGCGGGCGGCACCGGCGCGGTGCCCATGGCGGCGGTGAACTCGGCGGCCACCTCGGGCCGGTCGGCGAGGTAGTCGTAGAACGGCTGCCCGTACAGCGAGTCGAAGGCGGGGCGGCCGGTGCGCAGGGTGTGCATGATCTCGCCGAAGGACCGGTGCACCTCCTCGCCGAACAGGAGCGCGGCGGGGCGGCTGGAGCGCACGGTGTCGCCGCACAGCAGCCGGCCGGTGGGCGTGAGCGCGAAGACTCCGGGCTCGGGCTCGGTCAGCAGGCCGACCGCGCTCAGGACGCGCAGCAGGCGGCGGAGCGCACGGGCGTCGGCGCCGACCGCCGCGGCGAGTTCACCGGCCGGGCGGGGGCCTTCGGCCAGCAGGTCCGGCACCCCCAGCTTGGCCAGGGCGTAGCAGGCCTGGGCGGGCCAGCCGCCGGTCAGGAGGGACAGGAGGGCGATCCGGTCCCGTACGGAGGGCGCGGTCGCCGTCCGGTCGAAGGTCGCAGTCATGCCACACCGTTCCTCACGCCGGTCCGGTCCAGGTACGCGCCGATGGTGCGGATCGCCTCGGTGGCCGCGATGGCGTGGCCGCGCCGGTTGGCGTGCCTGCCGTCGGCGCTGAGCAGGCCGTCCTCACCGCCCACCGGGTGGTCGAAGAGATCGATGTGGACGGTGTCCAGGTCACGGGCGAGCCGGCCGGTCACCTCCGACAGGTCGCGCAGCCGCTCGCCGAGCCGGTCCCGCACGGCGGCGGGCACCCGCGGGCCGCGGGAACCGTCGATCATGCTGACGGTGATCACCGTGCAGCCGGTCTCCCGCAGCGCGGTGACGATGGCGCGCAGTTCGGCGCCGACGCGTTCGGCGTCGAAGCCGGTGACGAGGGTGTCGTAGCCGCCGCAGGCCACCAGGGCGAGGTCCGGCCGGAAGTCCAGGACCTCGGTCAGCTGGGTCGACCGGACGAGGGCGGCGCGGGTGTTGCGCCGACCCGTGTTCAGATGGGCCATGTCGGGGGAGTGCCGCTTCAGGGCGGTGGCCAGCCGGTCCGCCCAGGGCTGGTCGAGGTAGCCCGGCACGGGGTCGCCGAGTCCCTCCGCCACGCTGTCCCCGAGCACGACGAACCGTTTCCAGGGGTGACCGGCCAGCAGCCGGTCCGCCTCCCCTTCCTTCAGACAGTACGGATCGACGCGCTCCGCACGAGTGCTCTCACTGTCGTCGACGGGCATCACGTGTGCCGCAGTCCCTTCTGGGGGGTTCGGGGCCGTCAGATCGCACGAGAAAATGCGCACGATCGTCCGTGCACATTCTTTCCCGATGGTGGGGGAACAATCAATACGATCGGCCGTGCTATTATGTTACTCCATTGACTGCCGGCGCCACCCCCCGTCACCAGGGGCCCGGAGTGAGGGAGAAATGACATGTCCACACCCGCCGAGTCGCCTCCGGCCGCCTTAACGCCCGAGGCGAGAGGCCGGACCGCCATGGTGGTGAGCCTCGCCGTCGCCGCGATGGTCGTGTCGATGATGCAGACCCTGCTGGTGCCGATCCTGGGTGTGATCCAGTCGGCGCTGCACACCTCGGCCTCCGCCGTGAGCTGGGTGAACACCGCGACGCTGCTCTCGGCGGCCGTCTTCACCCCGCTGCTGGGCCGCCTGGGCGACCAGCACGGCAGGAAGCGCGTCCTGGTCGCGGTCACCGTCGCCCTGCTGGCCGGCTCGCTGCTGGCCGCGCTCACCCACTCCCTGCCGCTGCTGATCGTCGCCCGCGTCCTCCAGGGCAGCGCCACCGCGATCTTCCCCCTGGCCCTCGCCGTTCTGCGCCGGGAGATCTCCCACGACCGGCTCCCCGGCGCCATGGCCCTGGTCAGCGGCATGCTCGGCATCGGCAGCGGACTGGCGCTGGTGCTCACGGGCCTGCTGACCCAAGGCGCCGACGCCGACTACCGCCGGGTGTTCTGGCTCTCCGTCGGCCTGGCCGCCGTCACCCTGGCCGCGGTGGTGCTGTGGGTGCCGGCGGACCGCGACGGGCCGGGCGGCCGCACCGACGTGCTGGGGGCGGTCACCTTCAGCGGCTTCCTGGTGCTCCTGCTGCTGGCCGTCTCCAAGGGGCAGGAGTGGGGCTGGTCCACGGGCACGACGATCGGCTGCTTCGTCGCCGCGGCGGTCCTGGCGGTCGCCTGGTGGGCGGCCGAGAGCCGGGTGCGCGAGCCGATGATCGACCTGCCCACGTTCGTGCTGCGCACGGTGCTGAACACCAACGTGGCCGGGCTGCTCGTCGGTTTCGTGATGTTCGCCCAGTTCATCGCCCTGTCCTTCCTCGCCCAGATCCCGCCGTCGCTGGCCGGCTACGGATTCGGCGCCTCCACGTTGCGCGCCTCGGTGGTCTACCTGCTGCCCGGCACGGCGTTCTCGCTCGTCGGCGCGCCCGTGGGCGGCGCCCTGGTCAAGCGCTACGGTCCGCGACTGGTGCTGGGGCTGAGCGGGGTGCTCGGCGTGCTCGGTTCCGGCTGGCTGGCCGCGGCCCACGGCACCACGGCCTCCGTGATCGCCGCCAGCGTCGTCAACGGCACGGCGATCAGCTTCGCCTACGCCGCGATGCCCGCGCTGATCGTCACCGGGGTGCCGCCGGAGAAGACCGGTATCGCCAACGGCATCAACTCCATCTCCCGCTCGGCGGGCAGCGCGATCGGCAGCGCGGTGATCGCCACGCTGATGGCCGCCAAGACCCTGCACGGACTGCCGCCCGGCGTGCCGCCGCTGCCGGCCGAGAGCCAGTTCACGCTGACCTTCCTCCTGGGAGCGGCCGCCTGGCTCCTGGTCGTCCTGGTGGCCGTCGCGGGACTGCCGGCCACCTCCGCCGCGGCGGCCGGGATCCACCGCTCCAGCGCACAGGGGAGCCCCGACTCGCGCGTCGGGGCAGGGGGCTGACCCGGTCCGCCGGACCGGCCCGGGGAAGCGGGGGTTCCGGCCCGGGCATCGGAACCCCCGCTTCCCCTTTTCCGTGTCGCGCCCGAAACGCACCCCCGTCGCCCCGCATCCGCACGGCCACGGGGGGTGCCTTCGCCGCCGGTGCGGCCGGCGACCTGACGGCCTCGCCTTCCAGGGCCTCTGCGATCGCGGGCCCCTGTGCCTTGCCTGCCTGTGGGCCTTCCGCGGCCGAGGGTCTTCCGCGGCCGCGGATCCCTGACTGCCGCGCCCTCCGCGGCTGCCCGGAAATCGCCCCCGATCGGGTGAAGGGCTCAAAATATATAGCACGATCGTTCGCATAGTTTTATGCTTGGTCCATGACTGACACCGAACCCGACATCGTCGCACTCGACCGCATCGCCGTGCGGGAGGCGACGCGTCTCGTCGACCTGGCGCAGGACAAGGACTGGGAGCGGGACAGCCCGTGCGCGGACTGGTCCCTGCGTCGGCTCGTGGCCCACATGACCGCACAGCACCACGGATTCGCGGCGGCCGCCCGGGGAGCCGGGCAGGAGCCGGCCCACTGGCACGAGTCCGAGAACCCGAGCGAGCCCGCGGCGCTGCACCGGGCGGCCGCCGCCTCCGTGCTCGACGCCTTCGCCGAACCCGGCGTCACCGAGAGGGAGTTCGCCCTGCCCCCGCTGGGCGGCGACTACCCCGGCCGGATGGCCGTCGGTTTCCACTTCATCGACTACGTGATCCACGCCTGGGACGTGGCGGCCACGCTGGGCGTCGACGTCGAACTGCCGGAGAAGGTCCTGGAGGCGGCGGTGGCCGTCGCCCGGATGGTGCCGCGGGACGCCGACTACCGCAAGCCGGGCTCGTTCTTCGCGCCCGCACTGGAGGTGCCCGAGGGGGCGGGTCCCCTGCGGGAGGCGCTCCTGCTGCTGGGCCGTGCGCCGGAGCGGTGGCCCAGCCAGGTCTGACGACATCGGCCGGTCGACCGGCGGCGTCCCTTCCCAGCGGCGGCAGGATGTGCGCAGGGGCCTTCCCGACGGGAGGGCCCCTGCGCGGCGTGGCCTGCCCGTCGGTTCCGGCAGCCGCGGCCGGACGCCATCCCCGGCACCGGCCGGACGCCATCCCCGGCACCGGCCGGACGCCATCCCCGGCACCGGCCGGACGCCGTCCCGGGACACGGTCGGAGCGGCGAATCACGCCGGACCGCGAGGAGGAGCGGGCGGCTATGGGATGGCGCCGCTCAGTCCCTCGCTCCGACCCCGAGGCGCGCTGCCGTCCTCCCCTGCCCTGGTGCCGTCCGCTGCCATCTGGCACCGTCCGAATGTCACCTGGCGCCGCCCGATCCCATGGCGTTTCGCCCCGTCGCCACCTGGTGCCGACCGGTGCCACCCGGCGGCGTCTCTCCGCGCTCGACGGTGCCGACCGGTGCCGCGTGGCACCACTCGGTGCCGCGCGGCGCCATTCCGTGCCCATCGGGGCGCGCGTTGATATCTGGCACCAGTGTGGCTCAGCCTGATAGCGGCCTCTTTTCCCAGCTCAGGCCGGTCAATCGAAGGCTCCGTGCGCACGAGGTGCCATTCATGGTTGCGTGTGACGCCATTGTGATGCCACTATGGCGTTATGGACCTCACTCCGTATGTCGACACCCTGCGCCGTGAACTCGCGGTGGCCGCCGAGGCCGGCGGCGAGGAAGCCCGCGAGCTGGCCGAGCGGCTCACCGCCCCGCTGGAGTCGGCAACCCGTCTGACCATGCTCCATGTGCTCTCCGCCGCGATGGACGAGATCACCCGCGAGCTCGCCCCCGGCTCGGTGGACGTGCGGCTGCGCGGGCTGGACCCGGACTTCGTGGTGACGCCGCCGCCCGCCGGCAGCGGCTCCGCTGAAGTGGCCGCCGCACCCGTCGAACCGCTCAGGGCCCCGGCCCCGGTCCCGGCCGAGGGCGACGAGGGGGGCACCGCCCGCGTCAACCTGCGCCTGCCGGCCCACCTCAAGGCCCGCGCCGAGGAGGCGGCGAGCCGTGAGGGCCTGTCGGTCAACGCGTGGCTGGTGCGCGCCGTGTCGGCCGCGGTCGAGGGCGGCCCGCAACCCCGTCCGGCGGAGAAGACCCGCACCATCGGGCAGAGCTTCACGGGCTGGGTGCGCTAGCCGCGCCCGCACCCGCCCCACTTCACCCACACCACGTCCCACCATCGGGGACGACCCAAAGACTCACGAGGACGGGACAGCCATGCCTTCTTTCGACACTCCCGAACCGATCTCGGTCACCGCCCACGTCGGCGCCGGCTCCATTCGGTTCGCCGCGGGTGACCGCCCCGACACCGTCGTCGAGGTGCGCCCGTGCGACCCGAAGCGGGACAAGGACCTGCGGGCCGCCGAGCAGACCGAGGTCTCGTACGCGAGCGGCGTCCTGACCGTCAGGACCAAGCAGCGCTACCTCGTCGGACCCACCGGCGCCGTCGATGTGACGGTCGACCTGCCCGAGGGCTCGCGCGTCGACGTGACCGGCTCCTGGACCCAGGTGCTCGGCGAGGGCCGGCTCGGGGAGGTCCGGGTGAAGACCTCCGGCGGCGACGTCCGCCTCGACCGGACCGGGCCGCTCCAGCTCACCGCCTCCCACGGCACGACCACCGTCGACCGGATCGAGGGCCTGGCCGAGATCACCACCAGCTCCGGCAGCCTGCGCGTCGGCACCGTCGACGGTCCCGCGGTCCTGAAGAACTCGCACGGCACCACGACCGTCGGCGCCGCGATCGGCGAACTGCGGGTGCGCGGCGCCCACGGCAACGTCGACATCGCGCGCGCCGAGGGCTCCGTCACGGCCACCGTCGCCCACGGTTCCCTGCGCGTCGCCGAGGTCGCCCGGGGCACCGTCCAGTTGGAGACCTCCTACGGCGCCATCGAGGTCGGCGTCCGTGAGGGCACCGCCGCCTGGCTCGACGTCAGCTCCGAGCACGGGCAGGTGCGCAACACGCTCGCCGACTCCGAGCCCCCCAAGGAGACTGAGGACACCGTCGAGGTCCGCGCCCGGACCCGCTGGGGCAACATCGACATCCGGCGCGCCCGGGCCTGAGCGGCGGCCCCGCGAACTCGCCGCCCCCACCTCACCCCAGTCATCTCAGCCTTCGAACGGGAGGGCCCATGCCTTCTTCTGTCATGCCCATGACTTTTTCTGGACAGGACGGCGGTCCGCGGCCGCCCGTCGCCGTCTCCGCCGTCGGCCTGCGCAAGTCCTACGGCGACAAGACCGTGCTCGACGGCATCGATCTGCGCATCCCCACCGGCTCGGTGTTCGCGCTGCTCGGACCCAACGGCGCCGGCAAGACCACCACCGTGCAGATCCTGTCCACGCTCATTGCCGCCGACGGCGGGCAGGCACAGGTCGCCGGCCACGACGTCGCCAGGTCACCGGACGGGGTGCGCGCCGCGATCGGTGTCACCGGGCAGTTCGCCGCGCTCGACGACCTGCTCACCGCGGAGGAGAACCTGCTCCTCATGGCCGACCTGCTGCGCCTCGGCAAGCGTGAGGGGCGCTCCCGCGCCGCAGAGTTGCTGCGGCGGTTCGACATCGCGGACGTCGCGCACAAGCGGGCCGCGACCTTCTCCGGCGGTATGCGGCGCCGGCTCGACATCGCCATGACACTGGTCGGCGACCCCCGGGTGATCTTCCTGGACGAGCCGACGACCGGGCTCGACCCACGCAGCCGCCGCACCATGTGGGACATGGTGCGCTCGCTGGTCGCGGGCGGCACCACCGTCTTCCTCACCACCCAGTACCTGGAGGAGGCCGACCAGTTGGCCGACCGGATCGCCGTCCTCGACGGCGGCCGGATCGTCGCCGAGGGCACGGCCGACGAGCTCAAGGCGCGGATCCCCGGCAGCCACGTACGGCTGCGGTTCACCGACTCCGCCGAGTACGAGCGCGCGGCAGCGGCCTTCCCCGGCGCGGCGGGGGACGACGAGAACCTCGCCCTGCGGGTGGCGGGCGACGGAGGCCTCGACGCGCTGCGCGCCCTGATCGACCGGCTCGACGCCGCCGGCATCCGGGCCGCCGACCTCTCCGTGCACACCCCCGACCTGGACGACGTGTTCCTCGCCCTGACCGGCCACGGCACCACCGCGACCGGCACCGGCGCCCCGCTTCCCAAGGAGACCTCCCGATGAGCACCCTCGCCTACGCCGTGCACGACTCGATGACGATGCTGCGGCGCAACCTCAGGCACGCGATCCGCTATCCGAGCGTGTCGCTCGGCGCCGCCATGACCCCGATCCTGATGCTGTTGCTGTTCGTGTACGCCTTCGGGGACTCGATCGGCGCCGGAATGGGCGGCGGCCGGGACGCCTACCTGGAGTACCTGACGCCCGGCGTCATCGTCATGGGGGTGGCGTCCGGGGCGATGTCGACCTCGATCGCGGTCTGCTCCGACATGACCGAGGGCATCATCAACCGCTTCCGCACCATGAACATCACACGTTCGTCGTTCATGACGGGCCATGTCATCGGCAGTGTCATCCAGACGATGGCGAGCCTCGTCCTGGTCGTCGCGGTCGCGTTCGCCCTCGGTTTCCGGTCGGACGCGAGCCCGCTCAAGTGGCTCGCCGCCGCCGGCCTCCTCGCGGCCGTCGCCTTCTCGGTGACCTGGCTGGCGGTCGCGCTGGGCCTGATGTCCAAGACCGTCGAGTCCGCGAGCAACAAGCCGCTGCTGGTGCAGTTCCTGCCGTTCCTCGGCTCCGCCTTCGTGCCGGCCGGCTCGATGTCGCCGGGCCTGCGCTGGTTCGCCGAGAACCAGCCGTTCACACCGATGACCGAGACGCTGCGCGGGCTGCTCTCCGGCTCGGCGATCGGCGACAACGGCTGGATCTCGCTCGCCTGGTGCGCCGGCATCGCCCTGGTCGGATACGTCTGGTCGCGCTCGCTGTTCAACAGAGCCACCAAGCGCTGAGAGCGCCACTCGCCGCCTCGGCCGATCCCGTGTCCGCGCCACGGCGGAACCGGAGGGCGCGGTCGAGGAGACGACCCGGCCTGCGCGCCGCCGGGACGACCGCCTGCTTCCCGCCCACGCGGGTGAACCGACGACCCGCGTCGTGCCGCCCCTTCGGCCGTTCGCGCCCGCTGCCCAACGGGTGATGGTCGCCGTGGCTCCGGCCGACGGGACCACGAAGGCGGGAAGATCAGCACCGGTTCACCCCTGTTCCGTCCCTTCGATGAACGGAGAGGCATGACGAAGACCGCGCGCTTCACCGCCGGCCTGGCATCCACCGTCCTCGCCCTCGCGGCTTCCCTCACCTGGTGCTCGACGGCCAGCGCCGCCGAGACCGACCCCGTGCACTGCGAGTCGGTCCAGCAGGCTTCCTCCCCGGCGGCCACCGCGCTGACGGGCCTCCTCGGAGTCGTCCTCAGTGACCACGACGCACTGGTGGGCTTCGGCTGCGCGCCGGCCGGGAACGGCGACGCCGACGTGGACTTCTGCCGCACCACGACCGTCGATCCGGGCGGCGTCCTCTCACTGGGCCGGCTGCCGGACGGGCACACCTGCCCCTGACCCGCCCCGGCGCGGACCCCGGCCCGCCCTGTCCCACGGCGGGCCGGCCGGGCAGCCTCGGTTCCGGCCCCTTCCACCCGGTCCCGTCCGCCCCGCCGGCCCCTGCCGACGGTCCTCCGCAACGCCCGCGCCCTATGCCCGGGGACGCGGAACGGCGGTTCCGGCGCGCCGGATTGGGTCCGGGAAACGCGGGCAAGCGAACCCCGGGACGGTGGACGTCCTGCCGTCCCGACCAGGGCGGACGGCAGGGGAGAGGTGAGTGAGGATGGCCGAGCGAGCGACGGCGGAGTCGGGGCGGTGGTCCCTGCCGGTGGACCGAGGCGGCGTGCGGACGCCGCCGTTGCGGCCCGGCGGCTACGATCCGGCCGACTACGCCGCGTACGTGGTGCGCGGGGCCGAGGAGGTCGGAGTGTCACCCGTGCTCGTGATGACCGTGCTCCACAACGAGGCGTACAAGCCGCACCATCCGCTGCTGGAGCGGCTGTGGCAGTGGTGGAAGCCCGGGGCGTCCTTCGGCGTGGCCAACATGCACCGTGCGACGTTCGAACGGGTGCGGCGCGCCCACGGTCTGCCGGAGCGCTGGCAGGACCTCCGCGACGATCCCGCCTTCGCCATCCGCGCGGCGGCCCTGCACCTGAAGGACCTCGACCGGAGCCTCCCGGATCGGCACGTGCGCCGCTACACCCGCGACGAACTCCTCGCCCTGGGCTACAACGCCGGCGAACGCAACATGCGGGCCTTCGCCCGGGGCGTCCCGCCGGGCCCCATGGCACGGTCCTACCTGCGCCGCTTCCGCGCCTACCGGAACCGGGCCGCCGAGGCCCTGGCGGACCGCGACAGGCCGCACGACGCGGTGGCCGGCTAGCGGCAGCAGCCGCCGACGGCGCGGCCCGTCGACTCCACGGGACCGCCCCGGGTCAGCCGGCGGGGGCGGCCCGCGGCGGCGGGCGGCCGGTCGCCGAGGGGGTCTGGCAGTCGTGTGAACGTCGGGTGCGCGACGGTACCGGGCCGGGCCCCTTCCCGGAGAGGGCCCGCACCGCGGGAACCCCGTCCTCACGGCACCCGGCACCCGGCTCGGAACCTACTCGACCTCGATGCCGAAGTCCCGTACCAGCTCCTCCAGTCCGCCCGGGTAGCCCTTGCCGCCCAGGACGAAGTCCCAGTCGCCGTTCGGTCTGCGGCGGAAGGAACCCAGGACCAGGGCGGTCTCGCCCGGCCGGCCGTCGGAGACCTCCAGGCGCCCCAACTCCGCCAGCCCCGGGTCGAGCAGGCGGATGCGGGCCTGCGTGAAGCCCGAGAGGTCGGCGTCCGGATTGACCTCCGGGTCGACGGAGGCCACCAGGACGAACCGGTCGGCCTCCTCCGGCAGCGCGTCGAAGCAGACGCGGACCGCGGCCTTGTCGGGCGCCGAGGCGGGAAGGGCGCACACGGTGCCGTCCGGGGTCCGAGGGTTGTTGAAGAAGACGAAGTGGTCGTCGCTGAGGACCCGGTTGCCGTGGCAGACGAGAGCGCACACGTCCAACGCGACGCTTCCGGACCACGACATGCCCAGGATGTTGTGGTCATCGGGCAGCCGGGTGTCCACGACCGTCGGCGTCGGCGTCGGCCGCGCCGCGGGGCGACCGGCGCCCTCGCCCAGCCGCCCGCGGAACCCGTGGCGGTGCAGCAGGTCGACGAGTTCGGTTCCCGAGATCAGCTCCAGCGGCTTGCCGCCTGCGAAGGCGTGGGAGCCGGGGCCGAACTTCGACGTCGTCACGAGGACGCCCTTGTTGGCGCCGGTGTCCTGCACGGTTCCGTACAGGTCGCGCACGGCGGTGGGCGGCACCGTGTTGCGGTAGCGCTTCACCTGCACGACGATCTTGCCGCCGCGGATCGGTGTCGGATCCAGCGCCTCGACGTCCACCCCGCCGTCGCCTGAGCGCTCGGTCGTGACCGCCCGCATCCCCATGGCCCGGAAGAGCTCGGCGACGAGGTTCTCGAAGGCGATCGGATCCATCTCGTACAGGTCGGGCCCCTCGTCGCCGTCGTGCGTGACGACCCGGTCGCCGACCTCCTGGGGCCGCCGGCCCGGCCGTACGGCGGTGAGTTGGTCGGGACGGGACGACAGCTGCCCGCGCAGCGCGTCGGCCAGGCAGCTACCGGCGTCCACCTGCGCCAGGTGCAGGTCGCGGAAGGTCGAGCGGCGGGCCATGACGGTCGCCAGCCAGATGTGGCCCGGCCGGCCCGTCGTGGGGTCGTGCCCGTCGACGAACCCGTTCAACGCCACCGACTCCAGCACGCCCGGCTCGTCGGCGGCGAAGAGCTCGTGCAGCACGAGCAGCACGCACTGCGCGAGGACCTCCCGGTACAGGCTCCGACGCTGACCCGCCGGCCGGGGAGTCTCCTTGTCCTGGTCCACACCGGGCATGTACCGGACGGACTTGACCTCGGGAACGACGTCGTACGCCGGCAGCTCCCAGTCCAGCACCAGTTCTCCCGCCGCCGCGTCGTAGGCCGCCGTCACCTGGCGCGGAAAGCCCTCCGGCCACGCGGCCGAGGCGTACAGCGCGGCGGAGAAGTACTCGACCACGGAATTCGCATCGCGGCGCCTGACTCCCTCGGTCAGCTCGACGACACCGGCGTTGTGCCGCCGCACCTCGGCCAGTCGGGCATCGGCCCACTGCCGGTACTCCCGCTGGTAGACGGCCAACCGCCGCTGCCGCTCCGCCTCCGCCGCCTGGGCCGCGTGCCAGTCCCGCTCGAACCGGGCCCGGGCCTCCGCCTGGGCCCGGCGGCCGGCGGTCCACCCGGCCTGCGTCCGGTAGTGGCCGAAGTCCGGCATGGGCACGGGCTGCGCCAACGGTCCCGGAGCGAAGGGCTCGATGTCCTCCGGGCGCATGAGGGAGGAAGCCCGGAAGGCCGGAGCCCGGCAGCCCGCGGCGAGCAGCCCCCGCAGCGACGTGACCTGTGCGTCCAGTTCCTCGGTGCGCCGTAGTGCCTCCGCCTGCCGGTACTCGCGGTGACTCCGCGCGGCCCGCCGCTGGTGTGCGCGGGCCTGCTGCTCCTCCTGCCTCCGTCGCCTGGCTTCGTCCTCCGTCTGGCGCTGTTGCTGCCGCTGCATCTCGGCCCAGACGCCGACCAAGCCATTAGAACGACGACTCATGTGCTGCGGGCCCTCCCCAAGGCGCTCTGGTCTTTCCCCGACCAGTCGTGGCGGGACGACTCTATCCAGCGACGCGGGTGTCGCACATCCGGCCGGCAGGAGCGACCGGCTCCGTGGTGTGCCGCCGCACCGCTCGGTGCCGTGAGCGTCGCCGAGCGGCGCCCGCCCGGCGACGCCGTGAACGCGCCCCGGACCGCGAGGCGTTCGCGCACCGGTGCGGTGAGGCGGCCCGTGAGGAATTCGCGCGACACGCCGCCGTGGCTCTGCGACGCTGCGGGCTCGGGCCCCGCGGCCCGCTGTGCACCTGTGCCGAAGAGGGAGTGACGACCAGTGGGTCACATATTGCGAGGACCGGTTCTGGAAGGCGCGTCGGTGCGCCTGGAGCCTCTGGACCGCCGTCATGCGGCCGACCTGGCGGTGGCGGCCGAGGAGGACCGCGGCTCGTACCGGTTCACCTGGGTTCCCACGGCGGCGGAGGTCGACGGGTACATCGACGCCCAGCTCGCGCGCGCCGCCGCGGGCGCGATCGCCCCGTACGCGCAGGTGGACCGGACCTCGGGGCGGGCGGTCGGGGCCACGGCCTACTTGGAACCGCGCCCGTGGCCGGACGGAGAGGGGCTGTGCGCGATCGAGGTCGGGTACACCTGGCTCGCGGCGTCGGCCCAGGGCACGGGTGTGAACACCGAGGCCAAGTACCTGTTGTTCCGGCACGCGTTCGAGGACTGGGGGGTGGCGCGTCTCGACCTGAAGACCGACGCGCGCAACAGCCGTTCACGGGCCGCGATCGAGGCGGTGGGCGCCCGGTTCGAGGGTGTGCTGCGGAACTGGTCCCGGTCGTGGGCGCCCGGTGAGGACGGGCGGCTGCGCGACTCCGCGGTCTTCTCCATCACCGCGGAGGAGTGGCCGGCTCGCCGGGCAGGGCTCGAACGCCGGATCGCGCGGAACCTCGAACGCCGCCGGCCGGCGACCGCCGCGCCGGGGCCGGACGGGGCGTCGTCCGTCCGGTGATCCCGGACCTGGGGCCGGACCGGCGTTGTCCGCCGGTGATCCGGAATCCCGGGGCCGGACGGGCGTTGTCAGCCGGTGACCGCGAATCCGGGGCCCGGCGGCCGGTGTGCGTCGGGGCGGGCCGGCATACGGTCAGGCTGCCGGCCACTGGGCCATGGGCCGGGGCGGCTGCCGGCCACTGGGCCACGGGCCGGGGCGGCCGTGGTCCGTCCTGCTCAACCCGCCTGCCCGTGGCCGGTGAAGAAGGCGACGAGGCTGTGCGGGGCGTCGTCGCCGAAGCACAACCGCTGGACGCGGAAGGCATCGACGGCAGCGGCGGCACTGCGCGGGAACAGGGCCTCCTCGTACGCGCCGAGCGCGGCCTCGGGGTCGTCCGGGTGGGCGGCGAGGGCGTTGCCGAGCTCGGCGCCGTCGTACATGGCGAGGTTGGCTCCCTCGCCGGACGGGGGCATCAGGTGGGCGGCGTCGCCGAGCAGTGTCACCCCGGGTACGCGGTCCCAGCGGTGCTCGACCGGCAGGGAGTTGACGGTGCGCGGGACCGGGGCGGTCTCACCGTCCGTGATCAGCGCGGTGAGTTCCGGGGCCCAGTCGTGGAACTCCGCGGCGACCCGGGCCCTGGCCGCGGCGGCGTCGGTGAAGTCGATGGCGTCCAGCCACTCCCGCGGCTTGTCGAGCGACACATAGGTGTGCAGGACGCCGTCCGGCTCGCGGTGGGCGGAGATCCCCTTGCCGGGGGCGAGCGCGGAGAGCGAGCCGTCGCCGACGACCCGGGCGCCGACCGGGTGGCGGGTGTCGGCGTCGAACAGGTAGGTCTCGATCATGGACGTGCCGACGTACTCGGGCTCGGCGTCGGACAGCAGCGGACGGATCCGCGACCACGCCCCGTCCGCGCCGACCAGCAGGCGGGTCGTCACGGTCGTCCCGTCCGTGAACGTCACCTCGTGCCGGCCGCCCCCGAGGGCGCGGACCGCGGTGGCCTTGTGCCCCCACCGGACCGTGCCGGCGGGCAGCGAGTCGAGCAGGATCCGCCGCAGAGCGCCGCGGTGCACCTCCGGGCGCCTGCCGTTGCCGTCGTCGGGTTCGTCCAGGAGGACCTTGCCGTCCTTGTCGAGGACCCGTGACGCCTCGGCGCCCTGGTGGACGATGCCGAGGAACTCCTCGAACAGCCCGGCCGCCCTGAGCGCGAGCTGCCCGTTGTGGTCGTGGATGTCGAGCAGGCCGCCCTGGGTGCGGGCCGTGGGCGAGGTGTCCGCTTCGTAGACCGTCGCCGGGATGCCGTGGACGTGCAGGACGCGGGCGAGCGTCAGACCGCCGAGCCCGGCGCCGATGATCGTGACCGTGCTGGTCATGGTGCTTCCTTCCTGATCGGGCCATGGCCGAGCGCTGGGTGGACGCCCGGCGGCGCACTGTCTGGAACAGTGTTCCAGAGCTTCCAGGGTGGAACGTCGTTCCAGAGGTTGTCAAGCTGGAACGACGTTCCAGGTTGGTTAGGATGGCCGGATGGCAGCCAGGACGCGTCGTGCGGAACGACGGCAGGAACCGCTCTCCCGGGAGCGCATCGTCGGCGCAGCCGTGGAACTCCTCGACGCGGAGGGCGAGAGCGGTCTCACCTTCCGCGCGCTGGCCGAGCGCCTGGCGACCGGGCCGGGGGCGATCTACTGGCACGTCACGGGCAAGAGCGAACTCCTGGCCGCCGCCGCCGAGGCGGTCGTCGCCGCCACCGTCGTGGGCGACGACGCCGACGTGACGCCGCGGGAGGCGATCCGCGCCCTCGCGCTGGGCGTGTTCGACGCGATCGACGCCCATCCGTGGCTCGGCGCGAACCTCGGCGGCGCGCCCGGACGGTCACCGATGCTCCGGATCTTCGAACGCATCGGCCGTCAGGTCCAGGCGCTGGAAGTGCCCCGAGCCGCCCAGTTCACCGCGGCGTCCGCGCTGATGAGCTACATCCTCGGAGTGGCGGGCCAGAACGCCGCCAACACCCGCGCGGTCCGGCCGGGCACGGACCGGACCGAGGCCCTGGACAGCATGGCGACCGCGTGGGAAGAACTCGACCCCGAACAGTACGCGTTCACCCGGGACGTCGCCGGACAACTGCGGGAGCACGACGACCGGGTGGAGTTCCTCGCCGGCATCGAGCTCATCCTCACCGGGATCACCGCTCGCCCGTAGCCCGTAGCCCGTAGCCCGGTGCCGGTGCCGGTGCCGGTGCCGGTGGGGGAGCGGGGGCGGGGGCGGGAACAGGCCGGCGGCAGCGCCTGGGCCGGGTGTCCTGGCCGGCTCCAGTGTGGTCCGACCGCAGAGCGCGGGGGCCGCACCGTGACCGCAGTGGTTCGCGGGACGCAGCGGGCGGCCGGGTCGCGCTCCGGTGGGCCGGCGGGGAGCCGGTCAGGTGCCGAGGCTCTGGATGGTCGCTTCCACCAGACGCCGGCCCTTGGGTTCGTACCACGAGGTGTGGTCCGAGAGCCGGGCGACCGCCGCCCCCAGCCACTCGGGATCGCCGAGCCGGTGAAGCGCCTTCACCTCGCCGAGCTGGGCGAACAGGCACTTCAGCAGGATGACGTGGCCGCCCGTGTAGCGGCGCCGGTGGTGCGTGTACCGCACACGCCACGGATCGTAGGGGTGGCGCACGATGCCGTGCAGGGAACAGCCGTCGCGGCCCAGGTCGGCGCCGGGCCGCGAAGGGAGGCCGGGCGCGGCCTGCCACTTCCGGTAGGCGGCCCGCACGTTCAGCTCCACGAACCGGGACCACTCGACGGCGAGCCGGGGCGCCGCCTCCCCGTGCCGCCGGTGCTCCAGGCCCTCGGGGGTGAGCACGACGTACAGGCCGTCCTGCCGCGTCGGGTCCCCGATCACCCACCCGTCCCCCGTCAGCTCCAGCGGTCCCAGGAACTGTGCCATGGCTTCTCCCCCGTGCCCGAGTCTCCACCGAGAACATAGCCGACACACCCGGTGACCGGCGGCGGGCCGCCGAGCGTGCGAGGTGCGACCGCGGGACGGCCCTCAGGGGAGGGTGACGGCCGGCGGGGTCCACCGGCGGGCGCGGGGCAGGGTGCCGCTGACGCCGAAATCCTTCTTGAGCTGCTCGGGGATGGCGTAGTGCATGACCCGGCCGCGGGTGAGGGAGGACAGCTCCAGGACGGTGGTGAGGTGCCCGAGGCGGTCCAGCGCCCAGGCGCCGAGGGGGGAGCGGTCCTCGATGGTCTCCAGCACACCGAGGAGGTGGGGGACGGCTTTCACGACGGTGTCCCAGGGAGTGCGGGACACACCGAGCCAGTCGGCGCAGGTGTCACCGACGAGGTGGCGGATGAGGGCGGAGACGATCGGGTCGAAGAAGGTGCCCGGGACGACGTCCTCGTACAGGTCGATGAGCTGCCGGGTCAGGTGTGCGCCCTCCTCGGACGGGCCCATGTGCCGGACCATGTACGTATCGAGGAACCGCCGCGCCTGTTCCAGTGACCCGGGTACCGCGTCCTGGTCGACGCCGAGCATCGCGCCGACCACCCGCCAGGCGTAGTAGTAGGCCCGCGCGCCCTCCTCGGACATGTGGACGCCCAGACGGTGCAGGCTGTCCAGGACCAGCAGGGAGAAGAACATCTGCCCGCCGATCATGTCCTCCTGGCAGATCGGCACGCCCAGTGTCCCGGTGTCCCAGCGGCCCTCCCGCTTCAGGTGGTGGCGGATGGCGGCGTGCAGCAGGCGGACCTTCTGGGCGGCGGGGACGAACCGGCCGCCGGCCTCGAAGGCGTCGGGCCGCATCAGGTAGACGGTGAACTGGCCCGTCTCCGCCATCCGCCTGGAGGGGTAGTTCAGCCCGTGCGTGGCCGACAGCAGCTTCGCCACGTGCGGGACGAGGTAGCAGGCGGGCATCGAGGCGAAGGACAGCGCGGTGGAGATGTGCACGTTGTTGTCGATGAAGAAGAGCCTGGCCTTCTCCATCTCGCCCCAGTCCACCCAGGCGGGCGGGACGCTGGTGGCCCGCAGGTACTCCAGGGCGACGTCGGGCAGCCCGTCCGGCAACGGGGCGCCCGCCACGGAGACGTAGCGCATCAGGGTGTTGAACTCGCCCACCTCCCCGCGTTCGAACAGGGCGGCTACGGTGGCGTCGGCGAGCTCGTCACCGGCCTGCCGCAGAGCGTCCGTCGAGTCCTCGGTGTGGGTCATGGCAGGGCTCCTCGTCTCCCACGGGGTCGTGGTCGTCCACGGGGTCGTGCACGGCGGGAGGCGCCCGGCGGTGGCGCGGGCCTCCCCCGGTCTTCGTGTGCGCGGGTCAGGACAGGCGGTTCGCGGCCGAACGTGCCAGTCCGGTCAGTGCGGTGCGGGCATGTGCCGGGACGTCGGTCTCGTGCAGGGCGTCCAGGGCCTCCTCCACGCGGACGGCGATCATGTCCTCGACGCGGTCGGGCGCCTTCAGCCGGCGCATCACCTCGCGCACCGCGTCCAGCGCCTCCTCGTCCGGGGCGTGCCGGCCCAGCAGCGTGCGCAGCCGCTCCCGCTCGTCCGCGTCCGCCAGGCGCCAGGTCTCGGCCAGCAGGGCGGTGGGCCGGTGTCCGCGCACGTCGTCGGCGTCGGCCTTGCCGGTGCGCTCCGGGTCGCCGAACAGACCGAGCAGGTCGTCCCGCAACTGGAACGCCTCGCCCAGGGGCAGCCCGTACGCGCGGTAGCCGTCGCACAGCCGTCGTCCGGCACCGGCCAGGGCGCCGCCGATGAGCAGCGGCTGCTCGACGGTGTACTTGGCGGTCTTGTACCGGGCGACCTTCAGGGACGCCGCGGTGTCCGGCGCGGTCCCGGTGTGCAGGATCTCCAGGCATTCGCCGGCGATCAGCTCCCGGGCCAGCGCCGACCACAGCGGCCGGGCCCGGCTCAGATAGGCGGCGGGCAGACCGCTGGTGGTGAACAGCTGCCCGGCCAGCGCCATCAGCGCGTCCCCGACGAGCATCGCCAGCGAGCGTGCCGCGGCGACGGTGTGCGAGTGGTGCCGCACCGCGCCGCGCAGGGCGATGTGGGCGGTGGGCCGGCCGTGCCGCAGGGGACTGTCGTCGATCAGGTCGTCGTGCACCACGGCGGCGGCGTGCACCAGTTCCATGGAGGCCGCGGCCCGGACCAGCGCGGCGCTGTCGGGCTGGCCCACCGCGCGCCAGCCCCAGTAGCAGAAGGCCGCCCGCAGCCGCTTCCCGTCCGCGACCGCGGCCGTCAACTGCTCGGCCACCGGCGCCAGTGCGGGATCGATCGCCGCGAACCGGTCCGCCTCCTCGGCCACGAACCGGTGCAGGACCTCGTCGACACGCGTCCGGAACGCGGCCGGTTCCCACCGGTCAGACGTCATCGGCGGTCTGCCGGGCCTGGGCGTGCCGGGCGAGCACCTCGAGGTACGGCGGTGGTACGGCCGCGTACCGGTCCAGCGCCAGGCGTCCCCGCGCCCTCAGGTCCTGCTCGGCCTCGGCCACCAGCTCAGCGGTGTCCGCACGCCGCAGCAGCCCGCGCACCGTCCCCAGCGCCGACCCCAGCGTGCTCACCGTGAGATCCGCCAGCCCCGCCACCAGCAGTACGGCCTGCTCGTCCAGGCCCCCGCGCCGCCCCGCGTCCTGGTCCATGCCCTCTCCCCCCGCAACGCTTCCGCGCGGTGCCGGCCCGCACCGCCCTGCCCAGGGTCGTCCCACGCCCGGCACGGGTACGGGTGAACTCACCATCGAGTGAACGCGTCGCTCGCCCGTACGAAAATCGGCGGTGTCCGGTACGGGATCTCGGGGTCGCCCCGTACGACATCCCGTACGAGGTCTCCAGCCCCGGCCTGGGGCCGGCGGACCCGGACCGACGGGCCGGCGCGGAAGTGATCCGGGACGCTCGGCGCCGTTACTCCCGAGGTCATGGCGCCGGTCCGCCGGCGCCGGTGAGAATGTCGATCCGCCGTGTCCGCCGGACGCGGCTACCGGATCGGAGTGATGAGTCGTGTCCATGGCCGCACCCGCGACCACCCGCGCCGTCGTGGAGGAGTTGTTGCGCCGGATGGGCGAGGGCGATCCCGAGAGCATCGCCGAGCTGTACGCCGAGCGGGGAGACTGGAAGCTGGACTGGCCGGAGGCCGAGCACGGCCGGGCCGCCACCCCGTGGATCCGTCGCCGTTCCACCCGCGCCGACGCCGCCGCCCACTACCGCGAGCTCGCCGAGCACCATGTGCCCGGGCAGGCGGCGACCCGGATCGAACGCGTTCTCGTCGACGGCCGCGACGCGGTCGTGCTCGGCGAGATCCGCCAGACCGCCCGCCCCACCGGACGTGCCTATCGTGCCCGCTTCGCCCTGCACCTCACCGTCGAGGACGGTCTCGTCACCCGGCACCATGTGTACGAGGACAGCCTTGCCGTCGCCCAGGCGTTCGACACCGAGGGACCGGGCGAGGCCCGCTGAGGCATCCGCGACGTCGGTCGGCCGCGGCCGCTCGTCGAGGGCTCGCGATCGGCACGGTCGTCCCACCGCACGCCGGCCCGGCGTCCGGACGGCCGAAGTGCGGTGGCCGTGCGGACGGGTGGCCGCGGGCGGGTGGCGGCGCGCCGCCGGGTGCCGGGGCGCGCCGGTGCCGTCGGCCGTCCGGTCCGGTCCGGTCGGCCGGGGGTGTCAGCCCTTGCGGGTTTTGATCTCGTCGGTGAGCTGGGGGACGACGTCGAAGAGGTCGCCGACGACGCCGTAGTCGACCAGGTCGAAGATCGGGGCCTCGGGGTCCTTGTT
>NZ_JBIBUK010000011.1:0-58916 GCF_043079345.1 Streptomyces sp. NPDC015220
AACACCCCGCTCAGAGAGGGCGGCGAGGAATACCTGGACTCGGAGAAGTACCAGCTCAAACCCCGCGACTGGGCCGCCGCCGAACGCGAGGGCCGCACCATCGCCCCGCTGATCACCCGCCTCAACGCCATCCGCCGCCGGCACCCCGCACTGCACCACCTGCGGAACCTGCGCTTCCACCACACCGACAACGACGCCGTGATCGCGTACAGCAAGAGCACCGGCGCGGACACGGTCGTCGTGGTGGCCAACCTCGACCCGCACCACACCCAGGAGGCCACGGTCTCGTTGGACATGCCGCAACTCGGCCTGGACTGGCACGAGTCCACGTCCGTGCTCGACGAACTGACGGGTGAGACCTACCACTGGGGCAGGACCGGCTACGTGCGCCTCGACCCGGGCCACCGGCCCGCGCACGTGCTCCACGTCCAGCGATCGTCCACCTCGCCGCAGATCGGAGGGCCCCCAGCGCCATGACAGTCAACGAGCCCGTCCCGGACATCTTCGAGGACGCCCCGGCCAGGGACCGCGACCCGGAGTGGTTCAAACGCGCCGTCTTCTACGAGGTCCTCGTCCGCTCCTTCCAGGACAGCAACGGCGACGGCGTCGGCGACCTGAAGGGCCTGACCGCCAAACTCGACTATCTGCAATGGCTCGGCGTGGACTGCCTGTGGCTGCCGCCGTTCTTCAAGTCCCCTCTGCGGGACGGCGGTTACGACGTCTCCGACTACACCGCCGTACTCCCCGAATTCGGCGACCTCGCCGACTTCGTGGAATTCGTCGACGCCGCCCACCAGCGCGGCATGCGGGTCATCATCGACTTCGTCATGAACCACACCAGCGACCAGCACCCGTGGTTCCAGGAATCCCGCAAGGACCCCGACGGCCCCTACGGCGACTTCTACATGTGGGCCGACGACGACAAGGGCTATCCGGACGCCCGGATCATCTTCGTCGACACCGAGGTGTCCAACTGGACCTTCGACCCGGTGCGCGGCAAGTACTACTTCCACCGGTTCTTCTCCCACCAGCCCGACCTCAACTACGAGAGCCCGGCGGTGCAGGAGGAGATCCTGGCCGCCCTGAGGTTCTGGCTGGACCTGGGCATCGACGGCTTCCGGCTGGACGCGGTGCCCTACCTCTACGCCGAGGAGGGCACCAACTGCGAGAACCTGCCCGCCACCCACGAGTTCCTCAAGCGGGTCCGCAAGGAGATCGACGTCCAGTACCCCGACACGGTGATCCTCGCGGAGGCGAACCAGTGGCCGGAGGACGTCGTCGACTACTTCGGCGACTACGCCGCCGGCGGCGACGAGTGCCACATGGCGTTCCACTTCCCGGTGATGCCGCGGATCTTCATGGCCGTGCGGCGCGAGTCGCGTTACCCGGTCTCCGAGATCCTCGCCAAGACCCCGGCGATCCCCTCGAACTGCCAGTGGGGCATCTTCCTGCGCAACCACGACGAGCTGACCCTGGAGATGGTCACCGACGAGGAGCGCGACTACATGTGGGCCGAGTACGCCAAGGACCCGCGGATGCGCGCCAACATCGGCATCCGCCGCCGCCTGGCGCCCCTGCTGGACAACGACCGCAACCAGATCGAGCTGTTCACCGCGCTGCTGCTGTCGCTGCCCGGCAGCCCGATCCTGTACTACGGCGACGAGATCGGCATGGGCGACAACATCTGGCTCGGCGACCGCGACGCCGTGCGCACCCCCATGCAGTGGACGCCGGACCGCAACGCCGGCTTCTCCTCCAGCGACCCCGGGCGCCTCTACCTGCCCACGATCATGGACCCGGTCTACGGCTACCAGGTCACCAACGTCGAGGCGTCGATGTCCTCGCCCTCCTCGCTGCTGCACTGGACCCGCCGCATGATCGAGATCCGCAAGCAGAACCCCGCCTTCGGACTCGGCTCCTACACCGAACTGCAGTCCTCCAACCCGGCCGTCATCGCCTTCCTGCGCGAGTACCGGGACGACCTCGTACTGTGCGTGCACAACTTCTCCCGCTTCGCACAGCCCACCGAACTGGACCTCAGCGCCTACGACGGCCGGAACCCGGTCGAGCTCATCGGCGGGGTCCGGTTTCCCGCCATCGGTGAACTCCCCTACCTGCTGACCCTGGCGGGACACGGCTTCTACTGGTTCCGGCTCGCCAAGGTCGCATCCCGGGTCGGCCGACGAGTCTGAGCGCGCGGCCGAGACGAAAGGAGGCGTGACCATGCAGAAGACCGCACCCCTGACGCCGAGCGCCGCGGGCCTCGCCGAGCCCATGGCCTCGCTCGGGTCGCTGCTGCGCGCGTGGCTGCCGCGCCAGCGCTGGTTCGCCGGAAAGGACCGGCCGGTCACCGATCTGCGGCTGCTGTCGATGACGGAGCTGTTCCCGGGCTGTCTGCATCTGCTGGTCCACGCCGAACACGCGGGTGTCCCCACCGGTCACGGCGGGGTCCCCGCCCCCGCCGGCACCTCCGCGCCGCCGCCCGCCGACTGCTACCAGCTGCTGCTCGGCGTGCGCCAGGAGCTGGCGCCGCGCCTGCACCGGGCGTTCATCGGCCGGCCCGTGGCGGGACCGCTGGCCGGCCTCGCGGTCTACGACGCGCTGTGCGACCCGCGCTCGGCGCAGCTGCTCCTCGAACGGCTGCGGCGTCCCGGCACGGCGGGTCCGCTGCGCTTCGAGGCCGATCCGTCCGTGCTCATCCCCGGCGGTCTGGCGCCCAGGCTGCTGGACGCCGAACAGTCCAACTCCTCCATCGTGTACGGCGACGAGTTCATCCTGAAGGTGTTCCGGCGCATCCAGCCGGGCGTCAACCCGGATTTGGAGGTGCCGTGGGCGCTGGCGCGGCAGGGCTGCGACCGGGTCCCGGCTCCCGTGGCCTGGCTGCGGACCACCCGGCCGGAGGCGGCGACGCTCGGTGTGCTCCAGCCGTTCCTGCGGGAGGCGGCCGACGGCTGGACGCTGGCCCTGAGGGCACTGGCCACCGGGGACGACTTCACCACCCAGGCGCACCAGCTGGGGCAGGCGACGGCGGAGGTGCACCTGGCGCTGGCCGACGCCTTCCCGACCGGCGCGCACCGGGAGGCGGCGCGGACGGCCGCGGCGATGACCGAGCGCCTGGAGGCGGCGGCGCACAGTGTGCCCGCGCTGCGGCCCTACGCGACCCGGCTGCGCACCGCGTTCGCCGCGCTGGCCAACTGCGACGCCGGTCCGCCCGCCCAGCGCGTCCACGGCGACCTGCACCTCGGCCAGGTGCTGCGGGCCGGACGGGAGTGGTTCGTCATCGACTTCGAGGGCGAGCCGTCCCGTCCGCTCGCCGAGCGCCGCATCCCCGAGTCCCCGGTGCGGGACGTCGCGGGCATGCTGCGCTCCTTCGACTACGCCGCCCGGCAGCGCCGTCCCTGGCGGCCGGAGTGGGCGCGCCGCTGCCGGGAGGCGTACTGCGCCGGATACGCCTCCCGGGCCGGCTGGGACCCCCGTAAGAAACACGCCCTGCTGCGGGCCTACGAGACGGACCGTGCCGTGTACGAAGTGCTGTACGAGGCCCGGCACCGCCCCGACTGGCTCGCGGTACCTATGGCGGCGATCGAACGTCTCGCCGTGAGAGGAGGCTGAACCGGTGGCACTGCGCGACACGTCACTTCCCGAGCTGTCCGGACCCGTCCCGCCCGCAGCGGGCCGGGTACGCACGGCCCCGCCCCTGGACCCCGCCGACCGTGAGCGCCTGCTGTCCGGCGCCCACCACGACCCGCACGCGCTGCTCGGCGCCCATCCGGCGCCGGGCGGGATCGCCTTCCGGGCGCTGCGGCCGTTCGCCCGTTCGGTCTGTGTGGTGACCGGCGGCGAGCGCGTCCCGCTGGTCTCCGAGGGCGACGGCCTGTTCTCGGCCGTCCTGCCGCTCGACGCGATCCCCGACTACACCCTCGTCATCGCCTACGGGCAGGACGAGTACGAGGTCCACGACCCCTACCGGTTCCTGCCCGCCCTCGGCGAGCTCGACCTTCACCTGATCCGGGAGGGTCGGCACGAGCAGCTGTGGCGGGCGCTCGGCGCGGAGCCGATGACCCATCAGGGCGTGAGCGGCACCCGGTTCACGGTGTGGGCGCCCAACGCCCGGGGCGTGCGGGTGGCCGGGGACTTCGCCTACTGGGACGGGACCGCGTTCCCGATGCGCTCGCTCGGCGCGGCGGGGGTGTGGGAGCTGTTCCTGCCGGGGATCGGCGAGGGCGCGGCGTACAAGTACGAGATCACCTCGCAGTACGGCGGACGGTTCCTGAAGGCCGACCCGATGGCGCGCCGCGCCGAGGTGCCGCCGGACACCGCCTCGATCGTGACGGCGGCGCACCACGAGTGGGGCGACGCGGAGTGGATGGCGCACCGCGGGGACGTCCCGGTGCACGAGGCGCCCTTCTCGGTGTACGAGGTGCACCTGCCGTCCTGGCGGAAGGGGCTGACCTACCGGGAACTGGCCGAGGAGCTACCGGCGTACGTCAAGGACCTGGGCTTCACCCATGTGGAGCTGATGCCGGTCGCCGAGCACCCCTTCGGCGGCTCCTGGGGCTACCAGGTCACCTCCTACTACGCGCCGACCTCGCGGCTGGGCTCACCGGACGACTTCCGGTACTTCGTGGACGCCTGCCACCGGGCCGGGATCGGCGTGATCATGGACTGGGTGCCGGCCCACTTCCCCAAGGACGACTGGGCGCTCGCCCGCTTCGACGGCGACCCGCTGTACGAGCCCGGGAACGCGCAGCGCGCCGAGCACCCCGACTGGGGGACGTACGAGTTCGACTTCGCCCGCACCGAGGTGCGCAACTTCCTCGTCGCCAACGCCGTCTACTGGTGCGAGGAGTTCCACATCGACGGGCTGCGCGTCGACGCGGTCGCCTCCATGCTCTACCTGGACTACTCGCGCGACTCCGGCCAGTGGACGCCGAACGCGTACGGCGGCCGGGAGGACCTGGACGCCATGGCCTTCCTGCAGGAGATGAACGCCACGGTGTACCGGCGGGCGCCGGGCGTGGTCACCATCGCCGAGGAGTCCACCGCCTGGGGCGGGGTGACCGCGCCGACCGACCACGGCGGGCTGGGGTTCGGACTGAAGTGGAACATGGGCTGGATGCACGACTCGTTGCAGTACATGAGCAAGGAGCCGGTGCACCGCAAGTACCACCACCACGAGATGACCTTCGCGATGGTGTACGCCTACAGCGAGAACTACGTGCTGCCGATCTCCCACGACGAGGTGGTGCACGGCAAGCGGGCCCTGGTCTCGAAGATGCCCGGCGACTGGTGGCAGCGGCGCGCCGACCACCGCGCGTACCTCGGCTTCATGTGGGCGCATCCCGGCAAGCAGCTGCTCTTCATGGGGCAGGAGTTCGCGCAGGGCGGTGAGTTCTCCGAGGAGCACGGGCCCGAGTGGTGGCTGCTCGACGAGAGCCACTGCGCGGCGGGCGACCACCGGGGGGTGCGCGACCTGGTGCGCGACCTGAACGCGCGCTACCGGGCGACCCCGGCGCTGTGGCAGCGCGACACCCGGCCCGAGGGTTTCCGGTGGGTCGCGGTGGACGCCGCCGACGACAACGTCTACGCGTTCCTGCGTCACGACGCCCAGGGCGCCCCGCTGCTGGCGGTGTCCAACTTCTCCCCCGTGGTGCGCCGGGACTACCGCCTGGACGTGCCCGGTGACGTCACCGCCTGGTGCGAGGTGCTGAACACCGACGCGGCGCGCTACGGCGGCAGTGACGTGACCAACCCCGACCCGGTCAAGCCGGAGGACGGGCACGTCCGGCTCACGCTGCCGCCGCTCGCCACCCTCTGGCTGGTCCCGTACCCGCTCTGAGGGCGACTGCCCCGGGACGGCGGCCGGACCCGTAGGTGTCCGGCCGCCGTCCCGGGGCAGTCGGGGTCGTACGACGACCCGGCGCCCGTCCGGCGTCGCGGCGAACGGACGGAAAGGCGGCAAGAGGTGCGGACCGTCGGAGTGGAGGAGGAACTCCTCCTGGTCGACCCGGAGACAGGTGAGCCGAAGGCTCTGTCCGCGGCGGTGCTCGCCCGGGCCGAGGCGGACGACGCGGACCAGGACGTGTTCGAGAAGGAGCTCTACGGGCAGATGCTGGAGTTCGCCACGCATCCGCAGACGGACATGGCCGAACTCGGCGCGGAGATCGCCCGCTGCCGCAAGGAGGCGGCCCGGCACGCCGGGGAGATCGGCTGCGCGGTGGCCGCGCTGGCCACCTCCCCGCTGCCGGTCAGCCCGTCCATCAGTATGAACCGCCGCTACCAGTGGCTGGCCGAGCAGTACGGCATCGCCACCCGGGAGCAGCTCGTCTGCGGCATGCACGTGCACGTGGCCGTGGAGTCGGACGAGGAGGGCACCGCGGTCCTGGACCGCATCCGCCCCTGGCTGCCGGTGCTCCTGGCGATCAGCGCCAACTCCCCGTTCTGGCAGGGCGAGGACACCAGCTACGACAGTTACCGGAGCCGGGTCTGGGACCGCTGGCCGTCGGCCGGTCCGACGGAGCTGTTCGGCTCGCCGGAGCGCTACCACCGGCGGGTGGCCGACATGGTCGCCACCGGCGTCATCCTGGACGAGAAGATGGCGTACTTCGACGCACGGCTGTCCGAGCGGTATCCGACGGTGGAGATCCGGGTCGCGGACGTCTGCCTGCACGCCGGCGCCGCCCGGCTCGTCGCCACCCTCGCCCGCGCGCTGGTGGAGACCGCCGCACGCGACTGGCGGGCCGGCCGGGAACCGCTGGACCACAGCGTGAGTCTGCTCCGGCTGGCCGCGTGGCAGGCCGCCCGGGCCGGTGTCGCCCGCGAGCTGCTCCACCCGGCGACCATGCGGCGGCTGCCCGCCGAGTCGGTGCTGCGGTCCCTGCTGGACCACGTCCGCGACGCGCTCGCCGACACCGGTGATCTGCCGCAGGCCGAGGAGGCGGTGGAGGCGCTGCTGCGGCACGGCACCGGCGCCCGCGTGCAGCGCGAGGTGCTGGAGCGGACCGGGAGCCTGCGGGAGGTCGTCACCGAGTGCGTGCGCCTCACCCAGGAGTGAGCGCCCGGGGCGGGCCCGAGGCCCGCCTCCGGCCCGCCCCGCCCTCCCGTCCGCCGGACGGGAGGGCGGGGCTCGGCTCTCGCGGTGCCCCGGGATCAGAAGATCAGGGCGAGGGCGTACGTCAGGAAGCCCACGGCGACCACCAGGACGAGCAGGAGGATGAGGATGAGCGGGGCCTTCGCCCAGCCCCGGGCGGTCTGGTCAGGCTGCTGGGGCGCCGCCTCGGGCATGCTGCTCTCCGCGGGCGGGGTCTCGCCGGGCGGCACGCCGCCCCCCGGTTCGAGGCCGGTGGTCCGTTCCGGATCGGGATCTGGATTGACGTAACTCATGCCCGACGGGTTCCCCGAACGGGCCGGGATCACAGAACGGCGCCACTTCCCCGTTCCGGGTTCCCGGGCGCCCTCCCCCCGGCCGCGGCGCAGTGTCGCGCTCGGGGTCCGTCCGGGTCCTCCGGGCGGTGCCGGAGCCCTTCGACGTGGCGGGCGGGCCGCTGACGCCGCCGACGAAGCCGCGCGGGGACGCCGTCGTGGAGCGTTGCGCCGCGCCGACCTGGTGGTCCTCGCCGTCCTGGTGGCCGTGCACCACGGCGCGTCCTGGACGGCCTTCGGGTGAGCGGCTCCGCATCCGGCGCGTCGTCCGTCCAGGCGTGGCGGGGAAGCCGTGCCGATCCGCGCGGCGGAAGAGCCCCGTCCACGACGCACCGCCGACCCCGCCGCACCGCTCCGGGCCGCGCCGGCGACCTCGGCGGCGCTGACGGTACGGGGGCGGCGGTCGACGCGTGGCGGGAGCCGTACGACACCTGCTGCCCGACCGGTCGGGAGTCCGTGGGCGGGGTGCACGACCCCCGGCCGGTGCCCGCGCCGGGCCGCCGTGTGAGACCTGCGGTCCCTCGGTCGGCACTGAGACCAGTGCCACGGGATGCCCACGCGTAGGGTCCGTGCCCACGGGAACTAGACACGGGAACGGAAGGCAAGGAAAGGACGACGACGCCCTGCTCACAGGGGCCGGGCCGGGAAGGCACGATGGCAACCGAGCCGCATTGGGACGACGCACTGGCCACCGAGTTTCCGAGTCGAACCGCTCGCTTCGCGGGCGAGCTGCACCATGTGACGGGTGCGCGCCTCGCCGCGGAGGAGTTCCTGGACGACCTCGCGCACACCTCACTGCCCTCGTCCCAGGAACACTGGGACGACATCCTGCTGGTGGTCACCGAACTCGCCGCGAACGCCGTGCAGTACGCGCCGGGGCCGTTCGTGCTGCGCCTGCGCCGCACGTACGACGGGGTGCATGTGACGCTCAGCGACACCAGCACCACGCGGCCGGCCCCGCGCCCCTTCCATCCCAGCCGCGGTGGCGGCGGGATCGGCTGGCACCTGGTCCACACGCTCTCCGACCAGGTCAGCGTCGTGGTGAACGACCGCGGCAAGGACGTGCACGTCTTCCTGCCCTGGTGACCGCCCGGCGAGGACATCTCCCCGACGACCGCCCGCGAGCCCGCGCCGCCGACCGCCGCCCGGCCCATCGGGCCCGTCGGCGAGCGCTCCGGCGGGCCGGGCGGCGCACGGCGCTCCGGCCCCCGTCCGGCGGCCCCGCGCGCCGGCGCCGCCTGACCGCCGGGCGCCGCCGCCGGTCAGGCGGTGGCCGCTCCACGTGGCGGCAGCCCGTGGTAGTACTGCCCCACCCGGGCCAGGTAGTCCGGGTCCATCGTCTCGCTGTCGGTGCGGAAGCGCGGCGCCGCCTTGATCTCCGCGCGGGAGCAGGCCACCGCTATCCGGCGCTCCTCCCGGTCGATGCCGGTGACCACGCCGACCGGCACCAGAACGCTCTTGCCGAACACCCAGACTCCGGTGTCCACGACCAGATGCCGCATCCCGAAGTGATCGGCCTCCCGGTCCACATGGCCGATGACGCCGTCGGAGGCGACGACGGTGAAACCGGTCACGTCCTCTCCCTGGGCACCGACGGCCTGCGGCGGGTACGACCAGATGCTGTCGACGGTCACGCTGCTCCTCTCCCGGACGAACGAGTGGCGAGCCGCCGGACCGGGGATCGCGGTGCGGTCGGCTCACAGCACCAACTACCCGGCGCCGCCGGTCGCATTCGGCGGCCGGATCGCCGTACGGCCGCGGCGAGGAGGGAAAACAGCACCGGGTTCCCCGGATTTCCGGTCCCATGCACGGTGCGTACGGACGGGACTCGGCGGGGGCCGGAACTGACGCGGAGTTTTGTTCGGCACGGGCGCGGTGGGTTAGCCTGCGACGTATTTCTCATCGCGCGTGCCTTCCGTGACATGCGGAAAAGCACGCGGCAACGCGGGCCCGGAACGGCCCGATGAGGTTTTCCGAGTCCTCGTCGCCGAGGACTCCCTGGGGAGCGGGACGAGGGTGCGCATGACCAGCGACAGGACCGAGGTGGTCGACGCCGTACCGGGCGACCAGGAGCTGAGGCAGCTCCTGGCGGGGCTGACGGCCGTGCGCGACGGCGACTTCGGCACACGTCTGCCCGAGGACACCGAAGGTCTCATGGGCGACATCGCGACCGTGTTCAACGGCATGGTCGACCAGCTGTCCGTGTTCACCTCCGAGGTCACCAGGGTGGCCCGGGAGGTCGGCACCGAGGGGACGCTCGGCGGGCAGGCGGAGGTGCCCGGAGTCTCCGGCACCTGGGCCGACCTGACCGACTCCGTCAACGCCATGGCGGGCAACCTGACCACACAGGTGCGCGACATCGCCCAGGTGGCGACCGCGGTGGCCAAGGGCGATCTGTCGCAGAAGATCGACGTGCCCGCCCGCGGCGAGATCCTCCAGCTGAAGGAGACCGTCAACACGATGGTCGACCAGCTGTCCGCCTTCGCCGACGAGGTCACCCGCGTCGCCCGCGAGGTCGGCACCGAAGGACGCCTCGGCGGCCAGGCCAAGGTCCCCGGTGTCGCCGGCGTGTGGCGGGACCTCACCGACTCCGTCAACTTCATGGCGGGCAACCTCACCAACCAGGTCCGCAACGTCGCCCAGGTGACGACGGCCGTCGCCAAGGGCGACCTCTCCCAGAAGATCACCGTCGACGCGCGCGGCGAGATCCTCGAACTGAAGAACACCATCAACACCATGGTCGACCAGCTCGGCGCCTTCGCCGACGAGGTCACCCGCGTCGCCCGCGAGGTCGGCACCGAAGGACGCCTCGGCGGCCAGGCCGACGTCAAGGGCGTCAAGGGCACCTGGCGCGACCTGACCGACTCCGTGAACTCGATGGCGGGCAACCTCACCGACCAGGTCCGCAACGTCGCCCAGGTGGCGACGGCCGTGGCCCAGGGCGATCTGTCGCAGAAGATCACCGTCGACGCGCGCGGCGAGATCCTCGAGCTGAAGAACACCATGAACACGATGGTCGACCAGCTCTCCGCCTTCGCCGACGAGGTCACCCGCGTCGCCCGCGAGGTCGGCACCGAAGGACGCCTCGGCGGCCAGGCCGACGTCAAGGGCGTGTCGGGCACCTGGAAGGACCTCACCGACAACGTCAACGTGATGGCGTCGAACCTCACCGGTCAGGTCCGCTCCATCGCCCAGGTCGCCACCGCGGTGGCCCGCGGCGACCTGTCCCGCAAGATCACCGTCGAGGCCAAGGGCGAGGTCGCGGCACTGGCCGACGTGATCAACACCATGGTCGACACGCTGTCCGCGTTCGCCGACGAGGTCACCCGCGTCGCCCGCGAGGTCGGCACCGAAGGACGCCTCGGCGGCCAGGCCCACGTGCCCAACGTGGCGGGCACCTGGAAGGACCTCACCGACAACGTCAACTCGATGGCCAACAACCTCACCGGCCAGGTGCGCAACATCGCGCTGGTGACGACCGCCGTGGCCAGGGGCGACCTGTCGAAGAAGATCGACGTCGACGCGCGCGGGGAGATCCTGGAGCTGAAGACGACCATCAACACGATGGTCGACCAGCTCTCCGCCTTCGCCGACGAGGTCACCCGCGTCGCCCGCGAGGTCGGCACCGAAGGACGCCTCGGCGGCCAGGCCGAGGTGGAGGGGGTCTCCGGCACCTGGAAGCGGCTGACGGAGAACGTCAACGAGCTGGCCGGCAACCTCACCCGCCAGGTGCGGGCGATCGGCGCGGTGGCCAGCGCCGTGGCCGAGGGCGACCTGACCCGCTCGATCACCGTCGAGGCCTCCGGCGAGGTCGCCGAGCTCAAGGACAACATCAACTCCATGGTGGAGTCCCTGCGCCAGACCACCCGCGCCAACCAGGAGCAGGACTGGCTCAAGACCAACCTGGCGCGGATCTCCGGTCTGATGCAGGGCCACCGCGACCTGCCGGTCGTGGCCGAACTGATCATGGAGGAGCTCACCCCGCTGGTGTCGGCCCAGTACGGCGCCTTCTACCTCGCCGAGGAGGGCGCGAGCGGCCCCGAGCTGCGCCTCGTCGGCTCCTACGGCAGGCCCGACGACGACGAGCGGCCCACCCGTTTCTCCTTCGGCCGCTCGCTGGTCGGCCAGGCCGCGCGCAGCCGCCGCACCATCACCGTCGACGAGCTGCCCCGCGGCTACGTCACCATCTCCTCCGGGCTCGGCCAGGCCGTGCCGAGCGCGCTGGTCCTGCTGCCGATCCTGTTCGAGGACCAGGTCCTCGGCGTCATCGAGCTGGCCTCGGTCGCCGCGTTCACCCCGATCCACCGGGACTTCCTGGAGCAGCTGCGCGAGGCCCTCGGCGTCAACGTCAACACGATCGTCGCGAACGCCCGCACCGACGAACTGCTGGGCGAGTCGCAGCGGCTGACGGCCGAACTGCAGGCCCGCTCGGCCGAGCTCCAGGCTCAGCAGGAGGAACTGCAGCGCTCCAACGCGGAACTGGAGGACAAGGCCTCGCTGCTGGCGGCGCAGAACCGCGACATCGAGGCGAAGAACCTCCAGATCGAGCAGGCCCGCCAGGAGCTGGAGGCCCGGGCGCAGCAGCTCTCGCTGGCCTCGAAGTACAAGTCGGAGTTCCTGGCCAACATGAGCCACGAGCTGCGCACCCCGCTCAACAGCCTGCTCATCCTCGCCCAGTTGCTGGCCCAGAACCCCTCGCGCAACCTCACCCCGAAGCAGGTCGAGTACGCGGGCATCATCCACTCGGCCGGCAGTGACCTGCTGCAGCTGATCAACGACATCCTGGACCTGTCGAAGGTCGAGGCGGGCAAGATGGACGTCTCCCCGGAGCAGGTTCCGCTCAGCCGGCTCATCGAGTACGTCGAGGCCACCTTCCGGCCCATGACGACGCAGAAGGGCCTGGAGTTCAAGGTCGCCACCGCCACCGGAGCCCCCGCCGACCTGCTGACCGACGACTCCCGGCTGCGCCAGATCCTGCGCAACCTGCTGTCCAACGCGGTGAAGTTCACCGAGCAGGGCGGCGTGGAGCTGTCCATCGAGCCTGCGGTGGACGACGAGGTGCCGCAGGGGGTGGTGCGGGGCGGCGCCGTCGTGGCGTTCCGGGTGAAGGACACCGGCATCGGCATTCCGGAACGGCACCTGGAGTCGATCTTCGGCGCGTTCCAGCAGGCGGACGGCACCACCAGCCGCAAGTACGGCGGCACCGGTCTGGGGCTGTCCATCACGCGGGAGATCGCCCATCTGCTCGGCGGCGCGGTGGTGGTGGACAGCGCGCCCGGCCGCGGCAGCACCTTCACGCTGTTCCTGCCGGTCTCCCGTCCCGACTTCGAGCAACTGCTCGGCAGCGGGCGGTTCCCGGAGCGGGCCCCGGCCGAGCTGCTCGCCGCCGCCGACCCGGTCGTCGCCGTCGCCCCGGCGGGCCCCGCCCGGCAGCGTCCGCGCCGGCTGCTGGTCGTGGAGGAGCGCTCGCGCGGACTGCTCACCCTGGTCGCCGAGAGCGTGGTCGCGGACCTCGCCCGGCACAGCCCGGACGACGGCGCCGCGCTGCCGGCGGTGGACGTCATCACCGCCGTCGGCGCGCAGGAGGCGGCGGGCGCGCTGGCGGCCGAGCCGTGCCACTGCGTGGTCCTGGACCTGGACATGCCCGAGGGCGAGGCGTCCCGGTTCCTCGACGCGCTCGCGGGCGACTCGGGACTGGCCGGCGTGCCGGTGCTCATCCACAGCGGTCACCGCCCGGACGTGGCCCGCTCCGAGGCGCTGGGCTCGCACCGCGACGACGGGTCCATGGAGTTCCTGTCCAGCCTGGACGAGCTGCGCGAGCGCATCGCCCTGCACCTGGCGGCCGAGGAGCCCGGGGACGTGCTGTCCCTGGTACGGCCCGAGGAACCCCAGGACCTCGCGCCCCCGGTCGACGGCTCCTTCCAGGGCCGTACCGTCCTCGTCGTCGACGACGACGCGCGCAACCTCTTCGCGCTCAGCGGGATCCTGGAGCTGTACGGCTTCCGGGTGCTGCACGCGGAGAACGGCCGCAAGGGCATCGAGACGCTGCTGGCCCACTCGGAGATCGCGCTGGTGCTGATGGACGTGATGATGCCGGAGATGGACGGCTACACGGCCACGGCCGAGATCCGCAGACTGCCGCAGTACGCCGAGCTGCCGATCATCGCGGTCACCGCGAAGGCGATGCCGGGAGACCGGGAGAAGTCGCTCTCGTCGGGTGCGAGCGACTACGTCACCAAGCCCGTGGACACCCACGACCTCATCGCCTGCGTCCGCCGCTGGCTGACCGCGTGAGCGCGCGGTCGTCGTTCGGCCGAGGAGCATTCGCATCGTGAGCACGTCCGAGCAGCAACCGGAGCCGGCCGGGGCGCAGACGCGCCCCGAGCCGTCCGCACACCTCGCGCACACGGCCGCCGGTGAGCCGGCGCAGCTCGACCTGGCCGGCATTCCGCCGTCGTCACCGGTCGGCAGACTGGCCGCCACGGTGGACCGGCTGCGCCGCGAGGTGCGCACGGCGCAGGCGGAGGCCGAGGGCCGGGCCCTGATAGAGCTGGCCAAGGGCATCCTGGTCGAGCGTCTGGGCTGCGGCCCGGCGCAGGCCGCCCGGCAGCTCGCGGAGCTGACCGAGCAGGCCAAGGTGACGCCGCTGGAGTTCGCGGTGGAGGTCATCAACCAGGCCGCCCGCGACCGGGTGTCCGAGGTCACGGACGCCTTCCTGGCCGCCGCCACGGGGGTGCCCGAGCGCGACCCGGCCGCCGTGCGGCTGCGCGCCGCGGAGAGCGGGGCGCTGGCCGCCGACGACACGCAGGCCGTCGCCGACTCCCTCCTGGAGCACGCGCTGCGTCCGCTGGGCGCGGTCGCCGTGGCCGTGTGGGCCGCGGACGCGGACGGTTCGCTCACCCTGGCCGGCAGTGCCGGTTTCTCCCCGGCCGAGGGCACCCGGTGGCGTTACGTACCGCCGGAGGTGGCCACCGTGGCACGCCGGGGCCTGACCGAACGCACCGGTCAGTGGTTCCCGTCGCTGGCCGAGACCGGGCTGCCCACCATCGGCCGGCACCTGCACCCGGACGGCGGACGGGTGGCGGTGCCCGCGGGTACCGGAGGGCGTATCCACGGAGTGCTGGAGATCGCCTGGCCGGGGCCGCTGGAACCGCAGCCGCCCCAGGTCGTCCGCCAGGTGGAGGCGCTGGCCGAGCTGTGCGCGCACACGCTGGAGACGTACACGATGCGCCAGGACCTGGGCCCGGAGCCGCGGGTGCTGCCGGACGCGGCCGAGCTGATGGACCTGGCGGACGGGTTGCACGACCCGGCGCTCGTCCTGGTGCCGCAGGTCGACGGCTCCGGGCAGCTGGTCGACTTCCGGATCCAGCACGTCAACAACCGCTTCCTCGACCCGGCGGGCCGGCCGCGGGCGGTGATCAGCGGCGCCCTGCTGCTGGAGGCGTACCCCATGGCCGCCGGCAAGAGCGAGCTGTTCCAGCGGGTGGAACGGGTGTACGCCACGGGTGAGCCGTTCCGGGCGCAGCGCATGCAGCTGACGGCGCTGGTCGACCAGGTGTCGCTGTCGGCGGTGGCGGACATCAGCGTCAGCCGGCACGGCAACAGCGTGCTGCTGATCTGGCGCATCGAGGACGAGACGGCGCGGCTGGCGAGCCTGCTCCAGCACGCCCAGCGCCTGGGCCGCATCGGCGGCTTCGAGGAGAACCTGCTCACCGGTGAGATCACCTGGAACGACCAGCTGTTCCACCTGTACGGGCGGGCTCCTACGAGTACGCCCGTGCCGCTGGAGGCACTGCCCGCGCACGCCCATCCGGACGACGCCGTGGCCCTCGGCCGGTTCCTGCGCACGGTGCTGCACCAGCGCCGTCCGGCGTCCGCGGCCTTCCGGCTGCAACGGCCGGACGGGGTGACCCGGCACATCCGGGTGGTCGCCGAGCCGGTGCTGGACACCGACGGCCGGCTGTTCGTGGTGCGCGGGGCCTACCAGGACATCTCCGCGCAGCACTGGACGGAGGTCGCGCTCGCCGCCACCCGGGACCAGCTCGCCCACACCGAGCAGCAGGCGACCGAGCGCAACCGCCTGACGCTGCAGTTGCAGCACGCCATCATGCCGCCCACGCAGGCGCCGCTGAAGGTGTCCGGCCTGGAGGTCGCGGTGCGCTACCGGCCGGCCGAGACCGAGCAGTTGGTGGGCGGTGACTGGTACGACACCGTGGTGCTGCCGTCCGGGCTGGTGCTGCTGTGCGTGGGCGACGTGGCCGGGCACGGCATCGAGGCCGCGACCAGCATGGTCGTGCTGCGCAACGCGCTGCGCGGGCTGGCCGTGACCGGCGCCGGGCCGGGCCAGCTGCTGTCCTGGCTGAACATCGTGGCGCACCATCTGACCGGTGCGGTCACCGCCACCGCGGTCTGCGCCCTGTACGACCCCCAGCGGCGCGTGCTGCGCTGGGCGCGGGCCGGTCATCTGCCGCCCGTGGTGGTGCGCGGCCCGGAGGCGACGCCGTTGCCGCTGGTACGGGGCCTGCTGCTGGGCGCGGTGCCGGAGGCGGTGTACGAGGAGGCCGAGGTGCAGTTCGCGCCGGAGGACACCCTACTGATGTACACCGACGGTCTGATCGAGCGCCGGGACCGGTCCGTGGAGGAGTCGCTCACCCATCTGCTGACCACGGCCCGTTCGGCGCCCAGGACGCTGGACCAGCAACTGGACCGGCTGCTGACCTACAGCAGGTCGGACACGGACGACGACACCTGCATCGTGGGCATAAGGGTGGCCTGACACCCGGCGGTCACCGGTCCGCCGGGTGTGCGCGGGACGTGCCGGGGCACTAGGAGCGGCGAGCCACGCCCGACGGTTTCCGGGGCGTACGACCCTCGGAGGTGCAGCATGTCCGACGACCGCCCGCAGGACCCGACGGCCCGGTACCCGCGTCCGGACTTCCCCCAGCAGGACCAGGAACACCCGGGCTGGACCGGACCGATGGACCCGCCGCCGGACCACGGGGAGCGGTCGTACCGGGGCAGCGGGCTGCTGGCCGGCCGGAAGGCCCTGCTGACCGGCGGCGACTCGGGCATCGGCCGCGCGGTGGCCATCGCCTTCGCGCGCGAGGGCGCCGACGTGGTGTTCACCCATCTCCCTGAGGAGGAGAAGGAGGCCCGGGAGACCGCCCGGCTGGTGGAGGAGGCCGGCCGCAGGGCGGTCGCGGTGGCGTGCGACATCCGCGAGGAGCGGCAGTGCCGCGAGCTGGTGGACCGGGCGGTCGCCGAGTTCGGCCGGATCGACGTGCTGGTCAACAACGCCGCGTACCAGATGGCGCAGCCGGACGGCATCGGCGCGATCTCCACCGAGCAGTTCGACCGGGTGGTGCGCACCAACCTGTACGGCATGTTCTGGCTGTGCAGGATGTCGCTGCCGCACATGCGTCCGGGTTCCTCGATCATCAACACGACCTCGGTGCAGGCGTACAGGCCGAGCCCGCAGCTGCTGGACTACGCGATGACGAAGGGCGCCATCGTCACCTTCACCCAGGGGCTGGCGCAGACGGTCGCCGGGGACGGGATCCGCGTCAACGCCGTCGCGCCGGGCCCGGTGTGGACCCCGCTGATCCCGGCGACCCTGCCGGACACCGCGGAGTTCGGCAAGCAGTCGCCGCTGGGCCGTCCCGCCCAGCCCGCGGAGATGGCGCCGGCCTACGTCTTCCTGGCCTCGGAGCGCGCGGGCTACATCACCGCGGAGATCGTCAACGCCACCGGCGGCACTCCGCTTCCGTGAGGGTCTTGGTCCGGCCGGGAGTAGGCGGTTGATTCAGGGGTAGGCGCGGGTGCGCGGTGCGGGCCACCACTCGTCCTCGACACGGGTGGCCGGCACTGGCCGTCAGCACTCGTTGGAGGTACTCGTGCCCATTGCCCAGAACCCGTTGTCCGTCGAGGTCACCGTCCCCAGGGAGGATGTCGCCCTGCTCACGGTCGAGGGCTACCTGGACGTCGACACCGCGACCGAGCTGCAGGCCCACCTGGCCAACCAGCTCCATCACGGCAGGCGGCACTTCCTGCTCGACCTCACCGGGGTGCCCTTCATGGACTCCTCCGGCATGAACATCATTCTTCAGGTGTACCAGGAGGTCCGGGACCGGCCGGGCAGCGTGCACATCATCGCGCCCACCCCGGCCGTGCGGCGGATCCTCGACCTGACCGGGGTCAGCATCACGGTGCCGGTCTCGGAGACCGTGGAGGAGGCGTTCGCCCTGGTCGACCGGGAGCCCGGGGAGCTGCCCGAGGGGTCCGCGGCCGGGGAGCCCTCGGATCAGTCGGAGTCGACGGAGGGACGGGCCTGAGGCCTGGTCCGAGGCCGGGTGCGACGAGGGGCCGGGGCATGCGGGTGCTCAGGGGTCCGGGCGGTGCGGGTGCCGTCCGGCGCGACGCCGTCGTGGAGGCGTTCGGACGCGGCGGCGCAGAACGCCTCCAGCCCGGTGAGCAGCGCTGCCCGCTGGGCCGTCGGCATGTCCTCCAGCACGGAGTGCAGCGCCGCCTCCCGGCGGGAGCGCAGTTCGGCCAGGACGGCGCGGCCCCGGCTGCTGAGCCGCAGCTCCAGCTCGCGGCGGCTGGTGGCGGCGGCCTGCCGGCTCACCAGGCCCACCGCCTCCAGCCGGTCGCACAGGCGGCTCGCGGACGGTGGTGTGGCGGCCAGGGCGCCGGCGAGGGTGCGCAGGTTGATGCCTTCGTTGTGCTCCAGGACGAACAGCGCGCGCAGTTGCGAGGCGGGGACCGGAGACCTCGACGCGCGGCCGAACAGAACCTCCAGCAGCTCCGCCGCCGCCAGGGCCGCCCGCGCCACCTCGGGAGGCCGCGGGCCCGGGTGAGAGGACGTCACCGTCACACTCTCGCAGGGTTCGCGGGGCCTGTCAGCCCGTCGGCCGGCCGCGCCGGGACCGGATCCGGCGACCCGGGAGGCGGTGCCGTGGTGGCCGGGCCCGTGGATACAGTTGTCGTCCGGCAAGAGTCGCACCGCGGTCCCGTTGCCCCGATCGGGTTCGCGGTGGTGAGAGGCGGACGAGGAGTCGAACAGGTGCCGGAGCACGAAACGGCAGGGCAGCGCCGATCGCCCGTGCGGGAGGTCGGCGACTTCCCGCACCGTCGTCGGCGGCGGAGCGCCCGGCCGGGGGCGGACGTGACTTCCCCGGTCCGCGACGGTGTGGGTCAGCGGTGACCCACGACTTCCCCCGGCCCACCACGGGACCCGGTCCGGCGCTCCGGCCCGGCTACGCCCGGCGGCACTACTCGTACCGTGGCACGGCCGAGCGGCCCCGGCGGGACGTCAGCGAGGCCGTCGGCCGCGACCGGACCACCGATCCGGTCGTCGGCGTCCGGGGGACGGAGACCGTTGGCACCGGATCCGGCCGGGTGCCGGCCGAGGCCGGGCGGCCGGCCGCGAGGGCGGCGGTGGCCGGTGCACGGCCGGCCGTCGCCCTCTCCGCGGTGGAACCGGGCCCGCCCCTGCCCTGGCCGCGCACCGCCCTCCACGCCGGGGACGCCGTGCGGCTCGTCTCCGGCCGGGCCTCGCTCCCGCGGCCCGGCGGCACACCCCCGGGGAGTCCATGATGGAGACAGCGGCAGACGTGGAGGCATGCTTGCCGATCCGTTCGGACATGGACCTGGTGCGGGTGCGCCAGCACGTGCGCCAGGCGGCCGCCGGGTTCGGCTTCGGACTGGTGGACCAGACCAAGCTGGTCACCGCGGCCAGCGAGCTGGCCCGCAACACCCTGGTGCACGGCGGAGGCGGTCGGATGGAGGCGGCGCTCGTGGTCGACGGGCCGGTTTCCGGGCTCCGGCTGGTCTTCAGCGACGAGGGGCCGGGCATCGCGGACCTGGACCTGGCGCTCTCGGACGGCTACACCTCCGGCGGCGGCCTGGGCATGGGCCTGGGCGGCGCCCGGCGGCTGGTGCACGACTTCGGCATCGACAGCGCCCCCGGCTCGGGCACCACGGTCACCGTGATCTCGTGGTCGGTCCGGCCGCCGCGGCCACGGAAGGAGTCCTGATGCCGCGCGTGTGGGACGTCCCGGTGCGCGAAACGGCCCGGGTGCGCGACGCCCGGGCCGCCGCGGAGGGCGCCGCCGCCCTGGCCGGCCTGGACCGGCAGCGCGCCGACGCCGCCGCCCTGGTGGCGACCGAACTCGCCACCAATCTGCTCAACCACGCCGAAGGGGGGCGGGTCCTCGTCGAGGTGGTGGCGCCGCCGGTACCGCGGGAGGAGGGCCGGCAGGAGCCGGTGGTGCAGATCGCGGCCGTCGACCACGGCCCGGGCATGGCCGACGTGGCCGCCGCGCTGCGCGACGGCTACTCGACGTCCGGGTCGCTCGGCGCCGGCCTCGGCACCTGCCGGCGCGCGGCCGACGACTTCCGGCTGCACAGCGCTCCCGGCCGGGGCACGGTGGCCCTGGCCCGGATCGGCGCCGCGGCGCAGGATCCCGGACCCGCGACCGCACACGGGCCGACCGCCCCCGTGCGGGCCGGCGGGATCAACATCCCCTACCCGGGCGCGGACCACTCGGGCGACGCCTGGGCCTGGGTCCGGTCCGGGGACCGGCTGACCCTGATGCTGGCGGACGGCCTGGGGCACGGCCGGGAGGCCGCCCGTGCCTCGTCCGCGGCCGTCGAGGCGGTGCGCCGCTTCGCCGGCCTCGCACCGGCCGAGCTGCTGCACCGGCTGGACACGGCGCTGCGCGGAACCCGCGGGGCGGCCGTCGCGGTGGCCCAGCTCGACGTGCGCGCCGGGCGGTTGCGGTTCGCCGGGATCGGCGACATCGGGGCGCGGCTGCGCGAGGGGGACGTCTGGCGTCCGCTGCCGTCCCGCCCCGGCATCGTCGGGGTGCACCGGCCGGGGAGGCTGCCCGAGACCGAAGTGGCCTGGGCCGCCGACCGACTGCTGGTCCTGCACAGCGACGGCCTGCCCAGCCGGTGGGCGCCGCCCGCCGGGCCCGGCCTGCTCGGGGACGACCCGGCGGTGACCGCCGCCGTGACCGTACGTGACGCCGGCAGCTCGGCCCGCCCGCTGCGGGACGACACCGCCGTGGCCGTGCTGGCCCCTACTCCGACGGAGCGCCCATGACGCGCACCTGGCAGATCACCACCGTCACCGACGCGGCCCGGGCCCGGATCTCCACCGCCCGCCTGACCGCCGCGTACGGGGTTCCACCGCTGGAGCGCACCCGGCTGTCCGCCGCCCTCAGCGCCCGGCTGCGGCAGTGCCTGACCAAGGGCGGCACCTGGCGGCTCGCCCTGGAGGCCCCCACGCGCGAGCGCGGTCAACGGCTGCTGCGGGTCACGCTGACCCCGGACCGGGAGGCGAGCGCCGCGGGCGAACCGCCGTGGCGGACGGCGGTCGCCTGCCCGGAGTCCGCCGACGCCTGGGACGAGACGGCGGACGCCTGGGACGAGGAGGTGCCGGACGATCCGGCGGCGCTGGCCGAGGCGCTGCTGGGCGCCGACGAGGACACCGCGCTGGCGCTGGACAGACTCGGCGAACAGGAGGAGCTGGTCGCCTTCCACCGGGAGGAGCTGCACCAGACCAACCAGGGCGTGCTGGCGCTGCACGCCGAACTGGACGCCGCCGGACGGGCCCAGCGCGAGGCCTTCGCCGCCGAGCGCAAGGCCCGTACCGAGGCGGAGGAGGCCCGGCGCAGGCTGACGTTCCTGGCGGACGCCAGTGCGGTGCTGACAACCTCGCTCAACCACGAGGAGATCCTGCGCCGGCTGCCGGACCTGCTGGTGCCGAGGTACGCCGCCGACGTCGACGTATGGCTGTTCGACCACGAGGAGGGCCCGGGCCGGCCCGCTCCGCAGCCCGCTGCGGCCGTGCTCGCCGCCCGCACCGGACGGCCGCAGTACGCCGCGGACCACGCCGGCGGCCTGCCCGGCGTCGACGACCAGCCGCCGTCGGCGCTGGATCCGACCCGACCGCTGCTGTGCATCCCGTTGCCCACGCGGCGGGCGCCGCTGGGGGTCCTGACCCTGTCGCCGCCGGGCACCCGCTGGGACCCCGACGACGCGGTCATGCTGATCGAGCTGGCCCGGCGGGCCAGTATCGCCATCGACAACGCCCGCCGGTTCGAGCACAACCGGGACATCGCCGAGACGCTCCAGCGCGCGCTGCTCACCGAGCTGCCCACCACGCCGGGCCTGAGGCTGGCCGCGCGCTATCTGCCGGCCACCCGCGGGCTGAACATCGGCGGCGACTGGTACGACGCCTTCCGGCAGCCGGACGGGAGCCTGATCACCGTCATAGGCGACGTCACCGGGCACGGGCTGCACGCGGCGGTGATGATGAGCCAGTTGCGCACCGCGCTGCGCGCCTACGCCGTCGACGGCGGCAGCCCGGGCCGGCTGCTGACCCGGCTGCACGACTTCCTGCACCATCTCCAGCCCGACCTGTACGCCACGGCGGTCATCGCCCGGTTCCGTCCCGACGACCCCACGGTCACCTGGGCCGCCGCGGGGCATCCGCCGCCGGTGCTGCGCCTGTCGGACGGGCGGGTGCGCACGCTCGACGCCAAGCCGGGGGCGATGCTCGGCATTCCGCTGCGGCAGGAGATCGCCGACCACACCGTCCGGCTCTCCCCCGGCTCGACGCTGGCGCTCTACACCGACGGCCTGGTGGAGCGGCGCGCCGAGGGCATAGACCCGGGGATCGAGCGGCTGGCGGCGGCGCTCGGCGGCTTCGGGCCCGCGGAACTGGACGCCGACCTGGAGGGGGCGGCGGACCGCATCCTGGACCCGCTGCTGAGCGACTCCGAACGCGACGACGACGTGTGCCTGCTGCTGTGCCACATCGCCGGCGGCGGCGAGCGGCCCCTGCCGGTTCCCGCGGGCACGGACCGCACCCGCACCTGACCGCCGCCCGCCCTCCCCCGGCGGACGCCCGCACCGGCCCGGGCGGGACGGGATCCGCCGCCCGCTCGGACCCGGATCCCCGGCCGGACGACGGGCACGCGAGCGCGCCGGGCCGACCGCGGTCGGCACACGCGGCTTCCGAGCCCGCCCGGTCGCCGGGCGAGCGCACCGGAGGACGCGCCAGGGGTGGGGGACATCGCCGGCCCTGTACCGGCCCCCCGGACCGGCCCAGGCGGGGGCGGGGACGACCTCCTTCCCCGGACGGCTCACCGGCGCGATAGAGCGCCCGATCTTGGGAACCCACTTATGCGGACCGTGCCGACGGCGGCACCGGGCGGGCGCCCGGGGCCGCCGGTGGCGGCCGCGTCTGGTGCGCTCCCGGCCCGAGGGGGGCATGGTGGTGATCGACGCGTGTGTCCGGCCACCGGGTCCGCCCTCGTGCCCGGCCGGCCGGACCGCCGGGCGGCACGGCCGGACCGACGAGGTGCGAAAGCGGCGGTCCTGGGCAGGCGCAAGACGTCGAGGCAGACCGCCTGGAGCCGCAGAAGGGATGAACACCGTGACACGACCCAGGATCCTGGTGGTTGGCGCAGGCTTCGCCGGAGTGGAGTGCGTCCGCCGTCTGGAACGCAGGCTCTCTCCCCGCGAGGCCGACGTCACCCTGGTGACGCCGTTCGCCTACCAGCTCTACCTGCCGCTGCTGCCCCAGGTCGCCTCCGGCGTGCTGACGCCCCAGTCGATCGCCGTCTCCCTGCGGCGCAGCCAGAAGTACCGCACCCGGATCATCCCGGGCGGGGCCATCGGCGTGGACCTGAGGGCCAAGGTCTGCGTCATCCGCACCATCACCGACCACATCGTCGACGAGCCGTACGACTACATCGTGCTGGCCCCCGGCAGCATCACCCGGACGTTCGACATCCCGGGCCTCACCGACCACGCCTTCGGCATGAAGACGCTCGCGGAGGCCGCGTACATCCGCGACCACGTCATCTCGCAGCTCGATCTGGCCGACGCCAGCGACGACCCGGCGGAGCGCGCCTCGCGGCTGCAGTTCGTGGTGGTCGGCGGCGGTTACGCCGGTACCGAGACCGCGGCCTGTCTGCAGCGTCTGACGCATGCCGCGGTGAAGCGGTACCCCCGGCTTGACCCGGCGCTGATCAAGTGGCACCTGATCGACATCGCGCCGAAGCTGATGCCCGAGCTCGGCGACAAGCTGGGCCGCAGCGCCCAGGAGGTGCTGCGGCGACGGGGCATCGAGGTCTCCCTCGGGGTGTCCATCGCCAAGGCCGGTCCGGAGGAGGTCACCTTCACCGACGGCCGGGTGGTGCCCACCCGCACCCTGATCTGGACGGCGGGCGTGGTGGCCAGTCCGCTGATCGCCACCCTCGGCGCGGAGACCGTCAGGGGCCGGCTCGCGGTGAACGCCGACATGTGCCTGCCCGGCCACGACGGTGTGTTCGCGCTGGGCGACTCCGCGGCCGTGCCGGACCTGGCCAAGGGCGACGGAGCGGTCTGCCCGCCGACCGCGCAGCACGCCATGCGGCAGGGCAGGCAGGTCGCCGAGAACGTGATCGCGACCCTGCGCAACCAGCCCATGCGGCCGTACGAGCACAAGGATCTGGGTCTCGTCGTCGACCTGGGCGGCAAGGACGCGGTCTCCAAGCCGCTCGGCGTGGAACTGCGCGGGGTGCCCGCCCAGGCGGTGGCCCGCGGCTACCACCTGGGGGCGCTGCGCACGAACGTGGCCAAGACCAGGGTGGCGACGAACTGGCTGCTGAACGCGGTGGCCGGTGACGACTTCGTGCGGACCGGCTTCCAGGCCCGCAAGCCCGCCAAGCTGAAGGACTTCGAATACACCGACGCGTACATGACCATGGAGCAGGTGCGGGAGCACGTCGAACGGACGCGGTCCCGGGCACTGTGACGTGGCACGGGCCGGCCGCCGCCCGCCACGGCCGGGCCGCGCCGGGCCGGCGCGGCGCGCTGACGGGCGGTCCGGCCGGGGCGGACGCCGGTGCGTGCCGGCGCAGGTGTGCGTGCGATGCTGGGGATGCGGATCATCACGGGGATCGGGAGAGAGTACAACGGCGTGAGTGCAGCGGAGGGGTCGGTCTGGGCACGGCTGCGGGATCGCGTGACCGCGTCCGATCCCGGTCTGCTGCGGCTGGCCGCGGGGTCCCGGACGGCCGGTTCGATCGCGCTGACGCTCGCGGTCCTGGCCGCGCTGCGCGCCCCCGTCCCGCACCTGGTGGCCGGTGCCATCGCCTCGATGGCGGCCACCTTCGCCATCCGGGAGAAGCAGCGGCCGCAGCAGGCGGTCACGCTCGCCCTGGGCCTGCCCGTGGCGCTGGCGTCGGTGTCCCTGGGCGCGCTGCTCAACTCACGCGTGGTGGCCGGTGACGTCTTCTTCGTCGTCCTGATCTTCAGCGCGGTCTACAGCCGCAGATTCGGCGACCGGGGCAACGCGCTCGGCCTGATCGGTTTCCAGGTCTACTTCATGTCCCTGTTCGTCGGCGCCACCGCGGCGACGCTGCCGGGGCTGTACGGCGTCCTCACGGTCGCCTTCGTGTGCAGCGCCCTGCTGCGCTTCGTGATCGTCTACGAGACCCCGGCGGGCATCCTGTTGCGGCTGCGCGAGGCCTTCCGGGTGCGGCTGGCCCAGTTGGTCTCCGCACAGCTCGAACTGCTGGACGCCGGGCCCGACCAGGTGGACAGGGCCGTGGAGTCGGTGCGCGAGGGCACCGCCCGGCTGCACGAGACGGCCATGATGATCCAGGGCCGGCTCCAGGACGGAACCTCGGACGAGTCCGTGGCCCGGCTGGTGCAGCGGCGCATCGCGGGCGCCGAGATCGCCGCCGAGCGGCTCGGGCTGCTGCTGCTGAACGCGCGCAGCAGCGAGCGGGCGGACACCCTCACCCTCCACCTGCCCGGTGCTTCCCTGCCCACCGGCGGCCGGCTGCCGATGCGCGAGGAGGCGACCGACATCCTGCGCCGCGATCTGCGGGCGCTGCGGATGCTGGTGCTGCGGCCCGCCGGGGAGGGCGGCGGCACCGCAATGCCGCACCTGCGCAACCGGCTCCTCGGCTACCGCGAGGAGGAGAACCTGCCGCCCGCCTCGGTCGCCGTGCAGGACGTCTTCCGGGGGATCGGCGAGGCCTCGCGGGCCGTGCTGGGACTCAGGGTCGCGCTGGGCGGGCCGCAGGACGAGTCCGACGACACGCCCGCCACCACCCGCTCCCGGGAGGAGCTGGACGCCGAGGACGCCGCCATCGCGGGCGCGGAGGCGGGCGAGCGGGTCCGGGAGGAGGTCCCGACCGGCCTGCGGCGGCCCACCACGCGGGCCGCGGTGCAGGTCGCGCTGGGTTCGTCGCTGGCCATCGTCGGGGGCGAGTTCCTGTCCAGTCAGCGCTGGTACTGGGCGGTGCTGACCTGCTGGATCGTCTTCATCAACACCTCGTCCACGGGCGAGATCCTGGTCAAGGGCTACCGCAGGCTGCTGGGCACCGTGCTCGGCGTGGTCGCCGGCATCGTGCTGGCGGGACTGGTCGGGCCGCACACCTGGCCGGCCATGCTGCTGGTGCTGCTGTTCGTCTTCGCGATGTTCTACACGGCCCCGTTGTCGTACACGCTGATGTCCTTCTTCGTCACCGCGGCGCTGGGGCTGCTCTACACCCTGCTGCACACCTACAGCCTGGCGGTGCTGGTGCTGCGCGTGGAGGAGACGGCGCTGGGCGCGGCCTGCGGGATCATCGCGGCCGCGGTGGTGCTCCCGGTGCGCACCGACCGCCGTACGAACGAACTGCTGGTCACGGTGCTGGAGCGGCTCGCCGACGTCACCGGGGCGGCCGTCGAGCAACTGAGCGGCGGAGTGGAGACGGACCTCCTCGACCAGGCGCGCGACCTCGACCAGGCGCTGGCCGACCTGCGTTCCGCCGTCCAGCCGCTGACCCATCCGATCACCCCGCTGAGGGCCCGGCGCAACACCGCGCAGTACCTTCTCGCGCTGCTGGAGACCTGCGCCTACCACGCGCGGTCACTGGCGGCGACCGCGGAACTGCTGCCCACTCATCCCTCGATCGCGGCGGATCCGCGGCTGCGGCGGGCCTGCGGCCGTATCACCCACAACATCGCGGCGCTCACCGCGCACGTGGCGGACGAGCACGCCGGCGCCGAGGTCGAGACGGGACCGAGCATCGCGTCCCTGCTGGAGACCGGCGGCACGCCCGGCACTCCCCGCTACGGCCGGATCACCGACCGGGTGCTGCGTCATCTGCAGCGTCTGGACGAGGCGGTGGTCGGTCTGGCCCGTCCCCTGGGCGTGCCGGTGCCGACGCCGAAGAAGTGAGGGGGCCGGGCGCGCCCGCCCGGCCCGGGGCCGCCGGGGAGGCGTGGCCGGCGGCGGGTGCCGTACCGGGCCGGGCGGTCAGAAGTCCGTGGGGAGGTCGCTCGCCTCGGCGATGCCCCGCAGTTCCTCGGTGTCCCGGTGGCGGTCGCGGATGTAGTCGGCGATCTCGGTCAGACGGGCCGGGTCCGAGGCGGTCGCGGCGTCGGTGACCACCCGGACCGGGCCGGTCTCCTCGATGTCGAGGACCACGAGCTCGTTGTCCAGTCTGCCGGTGACCGCGGTGGCGATGACCAGGGCCGCCTCGTCCCTCACCTGCTGGGGCAGGCCCTGGGCCTGCGGGCCGTCCAGCGGGAAGTCCGTCGTCGGCACGCCCTGCTCGCCATGCTCGTGGATGGCCTGCAGGACCGGATCGACGACGGTGAGCAGGAGTTCGTAGTCCTCTTCGGGCATCCGGACCCGCAGTAGGTCGAGGTACACCTCCACGGCCCGGTCCTCGGGCGGAAGCTCGTTTTCGTTCATCTGCACCGTGTTCCCCGCCCGGGGAACGTCAGACGCGGCGCCAGCGGGCCAGCGCGAAGGAGAACAGGCCGAACAGCACCAGACCGGCCGCGACCAGCACCAGCAGCCACGGGCCGAACGGGGTGTCGGCGAACGAGCGCAGGGTGTCGTCGAGCCCCTTCGCCTTCTGGGGCCGGTAGTCGACGGCGGCCCGCACCGCGAAGGCGCCGGCCACCGCGAAGACCAGGCCCCGCGCCACGCCGCCGCCGACGCCGGTGACGTCCACCAGCCGGCGGACCCTCGGGGACAGCTCGCCGAGCTTGAGCTTGTCGTGGTAGGAGCGCATCGCCGCGCGTACGCCGATCCACACGCCCGCCACGGCGATGCCGGCCCCGACAGCGCCGACGAACCACTGCCCGGCGGGCACGGCCAGGGCCCTGGCCGTCAGGTCGCGGGACTGCTGGTCGCTCGACCGGCCGCCGCCGGAGCCCGCCGCGAACGACAGCACGGACCAGGCGCCGAAGACGTAGAAGACGCACCGGACCACCGCCAGGAACCGCTTGCCCGGTTTGCGGCCGTCCGGCCCCGAGGAGCCGAACACCGCCTGGGACAGCCGCCACAGCACCATGCCGACCAGACCGGCGCCGAGCGCCCACAGCAGCACGGCGCCGAACGGCTTGTCCGCGATCGTCGCCAGCGCTCCGCTGCGGTCGGCCTGCTCCTCGCCCTCGCCGAAGGCGACCCGCAGCGCCAGCACACCGACCAGCAGGTAGATCACCCCCCGTGCGGCCAGCCCCGCCCGCGCGGCCCCCTCCGTCATCGAGCCCCTCGCCGCCCGCCGGGCCCGGAACCGTCCGGGCCGGGTCATGGCACTCGTCTCCATCGCCACCTCCGGCCATGCGGATGCCCCGGCCGCGGCCGGTCACACGCCCGGGCACACACAGCACTGCCCGTATGCGCGCTGAGGCGCATACGGGCAGCGGGCACGGCCGGTCCGGGGGAAACACGGTCGGCCGGCGCGGGTCGTGTCCGGGCGGCCGGGGAATCGCACAGGCGGCGAACGACCGGGCAGTGCGGCGGTCGCCGTCAGGGACCACGCGTCAGGGGGAGAGTCAGGCGGTCATCGCGGCCGCCGTGGGCTCGCGATCGCGGCGGGCCGGCACCTGCTCACGGCGGGCCGTCACACGGGCGCCGATGTCCGTCCCGGCGGCCGCGAGCATCCGGCGGGCCGCCTCCAGGGCCGGTCCCACGTCGCGGGTTCCGGTGGACACGCACAAGGTGTAGGCCAGGTCCTGCGCTCGGGTGTTCCGCACGCCGGCCGCGGTCACGCTCTCCTCGGCCAGCGCCGTCTCGTACTCGTCCACGAGCTTGCGCAGGAACTCGGGGTGGGGCATCAGCACTCGGTCACTCTCCATGGATGTCGTGCGGGAATTGCTCAGAAGGCCGTGGTCCGGGATCCGCCGCCGCGCCGGTTCGACCGCTCGGCCAGCACCTCGTCGCGGACGCGCGCGCAGCTGCGGCTGATCAGCCGGGAGACGTGCATCTGCGAGATGCCCAGCCGGTCGGCGATGCGGCTTTGCGTCATGTCCTCGAAGAAGCGCATGTAGAGGATGGCTCGTTCGCGTTCGGGAAGCCTGCGCAGCCCTTCCTTGGCTGACTCCCGGTCGACGACGACGTCGTAGGAGGAGTCCGCGGCACCGAGGGTGTCGGCGAGGCTGTAGCCGTCGTCGCCGGCCGACATCTCCGCGTCCAGGGACAGGGTGCTGAAACTGTCCAGCGCCTCCATGCCGGTGTTGACCTCTTCCTCGGTCAGCCCGGTGTGGGCGGCGACGGCGGCGACCGAGGGCTCCGGGCTGCCGGGGTTCTGGGTGAGCTCACGGCGCGCGACGCGCACCTTGTTGCGCAGTTCCTGCACCCGGCGGGGCACCCGCAGCGCCCACATCCGGTCGCGGAAGTGCCGCTTGACCTCGCCGGTGATGGTCGGCACCGCGTAGCTCTCGAACGCGCCGCGGTCCGGGTCGAACCGGTCGATGGCCTTCACCAGCCCCAGCGCCGCCACCTGCCGCAGGTCCTCGATGGACTCGCCGCGGTCGCGGAAGCGGCCGGCGATGCGGTGGGCCATGGGCAGCCAGGCGGTGACCAGTTCGTCGCGCACACCGTCCCGTTCGGGACCGTCCTCGAGTTCGGCGAGGCGCCGGAAGAGCGCCGCGGTGTCCGGGGCGTCGTCGTGCGGCCGCCGCGCGGGGGCGGTCCGGTCGGCGCGCTGCCCGGAGGTCTCGTCGGTGGTCTGTTCTCCGGGGGTGGCGGGATGGCTTGTCGCCATGTCAATGAGCATGCGGAATCGCTCCTGAACGGTGGTTTCAGGTATGTACCGCGGGGGGTGTGGGGTCTCCGGCGATCTCCGGTCGAGCCGGGGGCCTCCGAAGCAGCCAAACCGCTCCCGCTGGCGCGCCTCCGGTCCGAAGCACGAGATTCCGTCTGCCCGGGCGTTGGAGCGACAAACTCCGGTTCACCGAGTTCTTTGCAGCGCGCAACGCTCCCCCGCGGCGGGCGGTCGCGAGCCCCGAGAACCTCCCGGTCGGGTACGCCACCGCCGGGTCAGGTCAGCGGCACCACGACGCTGATGCACTTGCCTCCGGAAGGCAGGTCGCACACCTGTACGTCACGCGCCAGCCGGCACACGATCGGCCAGCCCCGGCCGCCCATCCGGCGCCGTCCCTGCCGGTCCACCGGGGGCCGTGCCACCGGCAGCCGGTCGCTGCGATCGCTCACGCAGACGCGCACGTCCGGTCCGAGGACGTCGACGTGGAAGTCGGTCACCCCGCCACCGTGCAGGATGGCGTTGGTCGTGAGTTCGGAGGCGACGAGCTGGGCGTCGGAGACGGCGTGCTCGTCGCACGGGGCGTGCCCGGCCCGGCAGCATTCGCTGATCGCGCGTTCCACCGCCCGGCGGGCGTCGGCCGGCTTGCACGGTTGGGACCGCCTCCGGCCCACGGCGGACGGCGGCTCGACCAGGGGGGTGGTCCTGTGCTTCTCGCACATCTCCTCGCTCCCAGGATGGTGAAGAAGACGGCCCGGACCGGCGGGCGACCCGCGCCGCGCGGGTCCGGGGCGGCCGCGGCGCGTGGGGCGCGGGGCCGGACGCCGTGCCGTTCTCGGGTCTCAGTGTCCGGCTAGCCCCTCCGGGCGCCGCGAAACATCCCCGCCCGCCGGACAGACGCCGCCCACAGCCATCGGAGCGCGTCGAGCGGGTACGCGAACGGCATGACCGAAGTGGTGGACTCGGACGAACTGTTGCGGCGCATCCAGCGGGCCAGGGGCTGCGCGGAGGAGGAGGTGCGCCGGTGGCGGAGCCGCCGTGACGACCCGGGGACGGACGACGCGGACGCGGCCCGGGAGGCCGCCGGACGAGTGGTCGCCTACGAGGCCGTCCTGCGGGTGCTGGACGAGATCCTCACCCCCGGCAGGCACGGCGGGGACTGACAGGGGGCGGGCCGCCCCGCGCCCTCCGGCGTGCCGGCCCGGGGTGCGGTGCGCCGGGCCGGCGCGCCGGGGGCGCGGGCGAACACGGCCGGTGTTCCGTGCGGAGGCGCGAGGTCCGCGCGGACCCGGCGGCGTGCCCCGCGGGGACGATTCCCGGACGGATCCGGCGGTCCGTCCGAATAAAGGACGCGAGCCGGGACAGGCGATTCGTCATGGTTGCCGATCACACCCGAGCTCCGGTTCTGGAAGCACTCCTCGACTACCGCCGTTCCGGCCGGCTGTCCTTCACGCCTCCCGGGCACAAGCAGGCCCGTGGCGCCGATCCCGCGGTGCGGGAGATCCTGGGGGACGCCGTCTTCCTGGGCGACGTGCTGGCCTCGGGCGGCCTGGACGACCGGCTGATGCGGGGGCGCGTGCTGCAACGGGCCGAGGAGCTGATGGCGGACGCCGTGCACGCCGAGCACACGTTCTTCACCACGTGCGGCAGCTCCCTGTCGGTGAAGGCGGCGATGCTGGCGGTCGCGGGCCCGCACGAGAAGCTGCTGATCGGCCGGGACGCCCACAAGTCGGTCGCCTCCGGTCTGGTCCTGTCCGGCATCGAGCCCGTCTGGGTGGACCCGCGCTGGGACGCCGAGCGGCACCTCGCCCATCCCCCGTCGGCCGACGACTTCGAGCGGGCCTTCGCCGCGCACCCGGACGCCAAGGGCGCGCTGATCACCAGCCCCACCCCGTACGGCGCCTGCGCGGACCTGCGGTCGGTCGCCGAGGTCTGCCACCGGCGCGGGGTGCCGCTGATCGTGGACGAGGCGTGGGGCGCGCACCTGCCCTTCCATCCGGATCTGCCGTCCTGGGCCATGGACGCGGGCGCCGACATCTGTGTGACGAGCATCCACAAGATGGGCAGCGGGCTCGAACAGGGCTCCGTCTTCCATCTGCGGGGCGACCTGGTGACGCCGGCGTTGCTCAAGACGCGCGCGGACCTGCTGGGCACCACCAGCCCCTCGGTGCTGATCTACGCCGGACTGGACGGCTGGCGGCGTCAGATGGCGCTGCGCGGACGGAAGATCATGGACGGCGCCCTGGAGCTGTGCGGCCTGGTCCGGTCCGGGATCGAGGAGATCGACGGCCTGCACGTGAACGACCGCGACGACTTCTGCGGCCCCGGGCTCGCCGACGACTTCGACCCGCTGCCCGTGGTCATCGACGTGACCGGCCTCGGGATCACCGGCTACCGGGCCGCCGACTGGCTGCGGGAACACCGGAACGTGGACGCGCACCTGACCGACCACCGCCGGATCGGCGCGCAGATCACCCACGGCGACGACCGGGAGACGGCCGCCGAGCTGCTGGCCGCGCTGAAGGACCTGTCGGCCGCGGCGCCGGACCTCGATCCGGGGCCGGGGGTGGAGGTGCCGGAGCCGTCGGAGCTGCGGATGGCCCAGGAGCTGCTGCCGCGGGACGCCTTCTTCGGACCCGCTCAGGACGTGCCGGCGAGCGAGGCCGCCGGCCGGATCGCGGCCGAGATCATCACGCCCTACCCGCCCGGCATCCCGGCCGTCCTGCCGGGTGAGCGCCTGACGGAACCGGTGCTGCGCTACCTGGTCGGCGGCCGGGCCGCGGGCATGAACCTCCCGGACCCCAGCGATCCCGGGCTGAGCACGGTCAGGGTGGTGGCGGATGCCGGGTGAAAGCGAGTGAAACCGGTCACGTGACCCGCTTCCGGCTGAGCGAATCGGACGGAGATGGTTTACGGTTCATCCATACGCGGCGACGGGGTCGATCCGGACGATCCCCCGTACGCCGCCGCATACGGCCCTGGCTGGCTTCCCCCGTCCAGCCAGGGCTTTTTCACGCCCTCCCGGACCGCGCCCCGGTCCGGCCGCCCGCACCGGCCACGCCCCCGGCCGAAGTCCCCGGACGGCTCCGCGGCGCGGCGGGCGGAAGTCGGCTCCGCCGAGGTGCCCGGGTGGCCCGCAGCGGCTGAAATGGGCGTAGGCACATGCGCGGATCCCATCGCCGGCGAGGAGCCCCGGGTCATGACCAAAGCGATAAAACTGCTCACCGCCCTCCCCCACAAGCAGCGCGAACGCCTGATGGAGCTCGCGAAGGAGGTGTCCTTCCCCGAGGACACCAGGATCTTCGAATCGGGCGGCACGGCCGACCGCTTCTGGGTCATCCGCTCCGGCGCCGTCCACCTCGACCAGCAGGTCACGGCCACCCGCCGGGTGACCGTGGCGAGCCTCGGCGCGGGCGACCTGCTCGGCTGGTCCTGGCTGTTCCCGCCCTACCGCTGGGACTTCGGGGCGGAGTCCTTCAGCCAGGTGCGGGCCTACGAGTTCGACGGACCCGCGGTGCTGGCCCTGTCGGTGGAGGACCCGCTGCTCGGGCTGTCCCTGGTGCGTACCGTCGCCGAGATCCTCGCCCACCGGCTGGAAGTGACCCGCGGCCGCCTCCTGGAGCAGTACACGATCACCCGGCGCGGGCTGTAGGGGCGCGGGGCCGGCGCCCACGGCCCCCGGGCCGGCGGCCCGCGGCCGGCTCAGACGCGGTAGCGGCGCAGCGCCGGCGCGGCCGTCGCCAGGCCGAGTGTCAGGACGACGACGAGCAGGCCGCCGCCGACGACGGCCGCGCGCGGGCCGAGGGCCGAGCCGGCCGTGCCGTGCAGCACGTCGGCCAGGCGCGGTCCGCCCGCGACGACGACGGTGAAGACGCCCTGCATCCGGCCGCGCATCTCGTCGGTGGCGGCGGACAGCAGGATCGCGCCCCGGAAGACCATGGAGACCATGTCGGCGACTCCGGCGGCGGCCAGGAACGCCACGGCGATCCACAGGTTCCGGCTCGCCCCGGATCCGGCGACGGCGATCCCCCAGGCCGTCACCGCGCCGATGACCATCCAGCCGTGCCGGCGCGCCCGGGAGAAGGTCCCGGAGAACAGGCCGCCGATCACGGCGCCGATGGGAACGGCCGCGAACAGCAGGCCCAGCGCGAGGCCCTCGCCGTAGGGGGCGTAGGTCTCCGCGGCGAGCTGCGGGAAGAGGGCGCGGGGCATGCCGAAGACCATGGCGACGATGTCGGCGAGGAAGGACAGCAGCAGCACCTTGTGGCCCGAGATGTAGCGGAAGCCGGCGGCTACCTCGCGCACACCCGCGCGGCGGGCGGCGGAGCCGTTCAGGGGCGGCAGCGCCGGCAGCCGCAGCACGGCCCAGACCGTGGCGCACAGGGCCACGGCGTCGACCAGATACAGCTCGGGCAGCCCGATGACGGGTATGAGAGCGCCGGCGAGCAGCGGTCCGGCCACGAGCCCGGTCTGCATGACCGTCGAGCCCAGGGCGTTGGCGGCGGGGAGTTCGTCCTCGGGGACCAGACGGGCGATGGAGGCGTTGCGGGCCGGGGAGTTCAGTCCGAAGAAGGCCTGCTGCACGGCGAGCAGCACCATCAGCACCACCACGGAGTCCAGCCCGGTGAGGGCCTGCAACCAGAACAGCAGCGAGGTGACGGCGATGCCGATGTTGGTGACCAGCAACAGCTTGCGGCGGTCCACCGTGTCGGCGACCGCTCCGCCCCACAGCGCGAACACGACCATCGGCAGCAGGCCCGCCAGGCTGGCGTAGCCGACCCAGGCCGAGGAGCCGGTGATGTCGTAGATCTGCTTGGGCACGGCCACGGCGGTGAGCTGGCTGCCGACGGCGGTGACGATGGTCGAGGTCCACAGCCGGCGGAAGGCGGGCCGGCGCAGGGGGCGGGTGTCCATGGCCCAGCGGCGCCAGCCGCGCCGGCCGGCGTCGGCCGGTCCCTGGTCGGCCGCCTGCGCTGTGGTACTGCTCTCGGTGGTGTCGCTGGTGTCCACGGGCTTCCTGGTTGCTCGCTACATCTTTCTGTCCGGGTTCACTATCGCAGCACCGACTGTGCCGTTCGAACTCGTGCGCGGGGCCCGGACGGCGGGGATCCGGACGCCGGACGGCCCTCCTGTGGGGATTCTGCGAAGGTCCGCCACGCGCGGAACCGTGCTGTTTCGCCCCGCGCCGGCCGGTGACCCGAAGCCGAGTACGCACTTGACAAGGGCACGGACGACTTTCGATCGCAGGTGACTTTCATGGACAACTGGCGAGACCACGCCGCCTGCCGCCAGGAGGACCCCGACCTCTTCTTCCCGATCGGCACCACGGGTCCGGCGCTGCTGCAGACCGAGCAGGCCAAGGCGGTGTGCCGTCGCTGTCCCGTCCAGGAACAATGTCTGGAGTGGGCGCTCGACACGGACCAGGCCATCGGGGTGTGGGGCGGTACGAGCGAGAACGAACGGCGCTCGCTCAAGCGGCGGCGCGCAGCGGCCCGTCGGCGCTCGGGCTGACCGTTCCGGCTCCCGGCCGAACACCGGCCGCCCGCGCGGGGGCCCCGTCCGGATCATCCGATCATCCGGGCGGGGCCCCCGCACGACCGGATCCCGGCGGCACGGCGGACCACCGGCGGCCGGCCGCCTACGCCGGTGTCCGGCGGGCGGCCTTCGCCAGGCATCAGGAGGCAGGCGGCAGGCGGCAGGCAGCAGGCGGCAGGCGGCAGGTGCGGGATGCCGGCCGCCCTGGCCGGCGGGCCCGTCAGCCGCCCGAGCGGCGCAGGGTCCCCCACCGCGCCTCCTGCCGGGTGACCTGCGTCCGTGCCTCCTCGATGACGCCGGAATCGATCCAGCACATCGGCTCCACGTCGACGACCAGGGGCTCGTTGTCGGGGCCCCGGCCCGTCTCCCGTCCCTTCAGGACCCACGGCCGTACGCCGGGCCCCTTGTCGTGGGGCAGGTGCGCGTAGTCGTACAGCCGGCGCGCCACCCACAACTCCACGGACCGGTCCTGCCACCACTTCTCCACGTCGAGCGGATTGGCCGACAGCCCCGGCATGGCCACGCCGGTCAGCTCATCGGTGCTGGAGGTGGCGCCCAGGTCGGTCGCGGGGCCGCGCGACCAGCGGACGTACAGACCCCGGTGGTGTCCGACGAGACCGACGAGGTCGGCCAGCGAGTGCACGGTCCGCAGGTCCTCCGATGCGCTCATGTCGTGATCTCCCTCTTGCTCAGGCGCTCGGGGTACCCCGTGTGCGACCGCCGGAATCAGTGGGGGATCACTCCTCGCGGCCGCTCGGCTCCGCCGCGGGTGCTCCGGGCGCGTCGGCGCCGGGCGGCCGGGGCGCCGACGCCCCGGCCGCCCGCGGCCGGGAGGTTCTCCGCGCCCTCAGGGGGTGTCCGGCTTGCCCCCGGCGAGCAGCCAGGTGTGGAACAGTCCGTCCAGGTCCTTGCCGGAGATCCGCTCCGCCAGGGCGGTGAACTGGGCGGTGGTGCCGTTGCCGTGGCGGTGGCCGGAGGCCCAGGCGCGCAGGATCCGGAAGAACGCCGGATCGCCGACCGCCCCGCGCAGTTCGTGCAGCGTCATGGCGCCGCGGTTGTAGACGGCGTCGGCGAAGATGTTCGCGCCGCCGCCGGGGTCACCGGGCGGGAACGCCCACAGCCTGTCGCCCGCCGGGCGGGCGTACAGCGCGTCGAACCGCGTCTGCGCGCTGCGGCCGCCGTGCTGTTCGGTGTAGAGCCACTCGGTGTAGGTCGCGAAGCCCTCGTTGAGCCAGATGTCCTTCCAGCGGGTGACGGAGACGGAGTCGCCGAACCACTGGTGGGCGCTCTCGTGGACCAGGGTGCCCAGGCTGGGCGCGGAGTCGTACAGGGGCCTGCTCTGCGTCTCCATCGCGTACCCGACGTGCGGCGCGTGGTCGACGACGGATCCCGCGGCCCGGAAGGGGTAGGGGCCGAACAGTCGGCTCTCCCACTCCAGCACCGAGGGCAGTCGCCTCAGCACCGAGGCGGCGTCGTCCGCCTCGCGCGGGTCGACCGCGTTGAAGACCTGGACGCCGTCCGCGGTGGTGTACCGCTCGACCTGGAACCTCCCCACGGTGGCGGTGGCCAGGTAGGCGGCCATCGGCTCCGTCTGGCGCCAGCGGAAGGTGGTGCGGCCGCCGCCGGTGCGGCTGCCCAGGTAGAGGCCGTTGGCGACCGCGGTGTGCCCTTCGGGGACGGTGAGGGCGAAGTCGTACGACGACTTGTCCGTCGGGTGGTTGTTCGCCGGGAACCAGGTCATGGCGCCCTGCGGCTCCCCGGCGACGAAGGCGCCGTCGTCCGTGGGGATCCAGCCGTCCCGGGAGCCGTCGGGGTCGGCGACCGGTCGGGGGGTGCCGCTGTAGGCGACGGTGACGCGGAACCGGTGCCCCTCGGGCAGCGCGGTGCGCGGGGTGACGACGAGCTCCTGGCCGTCGCGCCGGTGAGCCGCCGCGTGCCGGTCGACCGTGAGCCCGGTGACCTTCAGGCCCGTCAGGTCGAGGTCGAAGCGGGTGAGGCGCCGGGTGGCGCGGGCGGTGAGGACCGCGGTGCCGTCCAGGTGTCCGCTGTCCGGGTCGTAGCGCAGTCTCAGGTCGTAGTGCTCGACGTGGTAGCCGCCGTTGCCGGCGAGCGGGAAGTAGGGGTCGCCGGCGCCTGGGGAGCCGGTGGTCGCGGCCGTCGCGCGCACGGCGGGCACGGGACCGGCGGCCGAGGGACCGCCGGCCGCGAGCAGCGCCGCGACGGCGGCCGGAACGGCGGCGGCCACGGCTCGGCGGCGCCGGGCCGTGGCGCGTGCGGTTCCGGCGGACCGGTTCGGGGGTGGCGTCACGTGCTCTCCTCGGAGGTAGGGGGTGGCGCGTGAACAACGCACACAGAGTAGGAGCGCTCCGCCCGTGATCGGCCGCGTTTCCGGCCGCTTCGGCGGGCCGTGTCACCCGCCGAGGCGGCCCGCCGGCCGTGGGACCGGCCCTGTCCTTCCTCGGACCGCCCCGTCGGCCGTGGGGCCGGCCGCTCCCCGTTCCACGGACCGACCCGCCGGTCGGCGGGCGCGGACCCCCGCTCAGGCGGTCTGCCCGGCCGCGGCCCGCCCCGCGGCCCGTCCCGAGAAGAGGCACCCGCCGAGGAAGGTGCCCTCCAGGGCGTTGTAACCGTGCACGCCGCCGCCGCCGAAGCCGGCCACCTCGCCCGCCGCGTAGAGGCCGTCGACGGGCCGCCCGTCGACGCCGAGCGCGCGGGAGTCCAGGTCGGTCTGGATGCCGCCGAGCGTCTTGCGGGTCAGGATGCGCAGTTTGACGCCGATCAGCGGGCCGGCCGCCGGATCGAGGAGGCGGTGCGGGGCGGCGACCCGGCCGAGGCGGTCGCCGATGTAGCGGCGGGCGTTGTGGATGCCCTGTACCTGGGCGTCCTTGCTGTAGGGGTTGGCCATCTGCAGGTCGCGGGCCTCCACCTGGCGGCGTACGACGGCGGCGTCCAGCAGCGGCTCGTCGGTCAGCTCGTTCATCTTCCCGACCAGCTGCTCCAGGGTGTCGGCGACCACGAAGTCCGCGCCGTGCCGCAGGAAGTTGCGTACCGGTCCCGGGGCGCCCTTGCCGAGCAGCCGGTCGCGCAGCACCGCCTTGCGGTCCTTGGCGGTGATGTCGGGGTTCTGCTCGGAGCCCGACAGGGCGAACTCCTTCTCGACGATCTTCCGGGTCAGCACGAACCACGAGTGGTCGTGACCGGCGATGTCCTCGGTGGTGCGCAGGTGCCTGAGGGTGCCGAGCGTGTCGTAGCCGGGCAGGCAGGGGTCGGGCAGCCGGCGGCCGAGGGCGTCCAGCCAGACGGAGGACGGGCCGGGCAGGATGCGGATGCCGTGGCCCGGCCAGACGGGGTTCCAGTTCCCGACGCCCTCGGTGTAGTGCCACATCCGGTCGCGGTTGACCAGTCGTACGCCGGCCTCGGCGCTGATGTCCAGCATCCGGCCGTCGACGTAGGCCGGGACGCCCGTGACCATCTCCGACGGCGGGGTGCCGAGCCGTTCGGGCCAGAAGCGGCGCACGATGTCGTGATCGGCGCCGATGCCACCGGTGGTGACGATCACGGCCTGGGCGGTGAGTTCGAACTCGCCGACCGCGTCCCGGTTGGAGGCCACGCCCCGGGGTGAGTCGTCCTCCGCGAGGACCGTGCCGCGCACCCCGCGCGCCGCACCGCCCTCGACCACGAGTTCGTCCACCCGGTGCCGGTGGTGGAAGGTGAGGAGCCCGTCGCGCGCGGCCTGCCCCGCCCGGTGGGCGAACGGCTCCACCACGCCCGTGCCGGTGCCCCAGGCGATGTGGAAGCGCGGCACGGAGTTGCCGTGGCCGCCGGCCCTGAGGTCGCCGCGCTCGGCCCAGCCGACCGTGGGCAGCAACGTGATGCCGTGCCCGGCCAGCCACGACCGCTTCTCCCCCGCCGCGAACTCGACGTAGGCGCGCGCCCAGCGGACCGCCCAGGAGTCCTCGTCCTCGACGCGGTCGAACCGCGCGCTGCCCTGCCAGTCGCTCCAGGCCAGTTCGAAGGAGTCCTTGACGCCCAGGCGCCGTTGCTCCGGGGAGCCGACGAGGAACAGGCCCCCGAAGGACCAGTACGCCTGCCCGCCGAGGTTGGCGGCGTTCTCCTGGTCGACCAGGGCGACCCGGCGGCCCCGGCTGGTCAGTTCGTGCGCGGCGACCAGGCCGGCGAGTCCGGCCCCGACGACGATGACGTCCGCGTCCATGGCGACCGTCTCCTTCCTCAGTCTTCTCGTACGGGTTCGCCGCGGCCGTCGGTGAGCAGCGCGGTGAGCAACCGCCCCAGCCAGGCGCGGGCGCCCTCCACGTCCCTGTCCAGCAGCAGTTGGGTGGTGACTCCGTCGTACGCGGCGACGACCGCGTGGGCGGCGCCGTCCGCGTCGCCGAGGACGGCGGGCAGCGGAGTGCGACCGTGGGCCCGGGCCAGCCGGTCGGCGACGGCCCCGCGCAGCCGGGCCCGGTGCGCGAGCAGGGTCCCGGCGACGGCGGGGTCCCGGGCTGCGTGCGCCAGGAAGTCCGTCTTGACCAGGAGCCAGTCGAGGTCGAGCAGGAGCACCTCGGTGACCCGGTCCACGGCGGCGGGCACGTCGAGGTCCGGGCCGTCCGTGGCGAGCGCGCCGGCCACCTGGTCGGCGATCAGCTCGGCCCGCTCCCGGTAGAGGGCGAAGAACAGCTCGTCCAGGGTGGCGAAGTTGGAGTAGAAGGCGCCCCGGCTGTATCCGGCGGCCTCGCAGACCTCCTCGATGGAGACCCGCCCGAAGCCCTTGGCGGCGAAGACCCGGAAGGCGGCGTCGAGCAGGTTGGCCCGGGTCCGCGCCCTGCCCCTGGTGACGCGCCCGGCCGCCGGCTCGATCGTCATCTCCGCCCCCCTGTCCGTCTCCGCGTTCGATACGGGAACGTATCCGATACACCGGTGTATCGGAAGGGTCGTGCGGTCCCGTTCCGAGCGCCGCGCGGGCCCGGGGCCCCGGGTGCGCGCCGACGGGGCCCGCCGGCTCCTATCACCTGCACGGGGTGAGGCCCGGCGACCGGCTTGGGCGCACGATCGCCGGCAGGGGGTCGTCCGTTCCCGAGTCACCGCGGGAGAGCAGCTGATGCGGTACGAGATCCGCGTCGAGGGGCGCATGTCGGAGACGCTGGCCAAGGCGTTCCCGGAGCTCGACCATGTGCTGGTGTCGGGTCAGACGATCCTGTTCGGCCCGGTCGTGGACGACGCCCACCTGTACGGGCTCCTGGTCCGCTGCCAGTCGCTGGGCCTGCGGCTCCTGGAGATGCGCCGCGTGCCGGAGTGAGCCGGACCCGGACGTACGGTCCCGCTCGGTCCGAATGCCGTCCGGCTCGGACCGGACATCGACCGGCCCGGACCGGAAGCGGCCCGGCTCGGACCCGGACGGCATTGCGTCGCGCCCGGGACCGCGCACGGCCCACCGCGCGGGGTGTGTGGCCAGGCAGGACCGCCGGGGGCGGCTCCGGCGCGTCGGCCGGCACCGGCGCGGCGACGCCCGCGAGCGGCCGGCCCCGCGGCTCCCGGTATCGAGCGAGCCGGTGCCGGGCGTCGGCCGGCGCACCACCGCCCCGGCACGGTCACCCGTCCCGGGTGAGGCGCCCGGCGCTTGCCGTGCGCACGCTGAGACCGGAAGGAAACGCCGAGAGCGAGAAGAGGACGACTCCGGGTCGGACCCCGAAAGGGAGTGGAGAAATGAGCCAGGTGTATCTCGCCTACGACTATCCGCTGCTGAGCGCCTTCTGGACGATGCTGTGGTTCTTCCTGTGGATCATGTGGTTCGTCCTGCTCTTCCGTGTCGTCACCGACATCTTCCGTGACGACACCATGAACGGCTGGGCCAAGGCCGGCTGGCTGGTGTTCTGCATCGTGCTGCCCTTCCTCGGCGTGTTCGTCTACGTCATCGCCCGCGGCAGGAGCATGGGCCGCCGCGAGATCGCCCAGGCGCGCAAGCAGCAGGAGGCCTTCAACGACTACATCCGCGAGACCGCGGGCGGCGGCTCGGGAAGCCGCGTCGACGAACTGGCCAGGCTGTCCGACCTGCGTACCCGCGGCGAGATCACGGACGAGGAGTTCGCGCGGGCCAAGGCGATGATCCTGGCCGACGGCGCCCCCGCCGGCCGGGCCACATCGGTCACCGCCATGCAGGAGGGCCCCGACACCTCGGTCACCTCCACCCCCGGCCGCTGAGCACGGGACCGAGGACGGCGGGGGTTCCGCCGGCCCGGAGCCGCGCGTCCCGTGAGGCGGCTCCCGTGAGGCGCGCCGCGTCGGCGGCCACGGCCGTCGACGCGGCGCGGGCCGCGAACGCGGGCACCACCGAGGGGTACGCGCCGGGCGCCGTCGGGGCGGCTCGGGACGGGATCTCAGTCGTGCGCGACGATCGCGACCGGAGCGACGCCGTGGTGCAGGACGGCGTGCGCGACATGTCCGATGTGGGTGCCGAACAACCTGCGGCGCACCCGCCGGCCCAGGACGACCAGGGAGGCCGTACGGGAGGCTTCGACCAGGAGCTGCGCGGCGCTGCCGGAGCGCGCGTCCTCGGTCACCGCCACGTCCGCGTACTTGTGCCGCCAGTCCCGCAGGACCCGGCTCAGCGCGGTGGCCTCGCCGGCGCCCGTCGAGGCGTGCAGTTCGGCGTCGGCGGCCATGCTGCGCCCGAAGTAGGCCGGCGGGTGCCAGCCGTGCACCACGCGCAGCGACGTGGCACGGCGCACCGCCGCGTCGAAGGCGAACCGGATCAGGTCCTCGTCCGGGCTGCTGGTGTCCAGCCCCAGCACGACGGGCCGGAAGGCGGACGCGCCGGACGGCCCTGCGGCGGGGACGCTCTCGTGCTCGTCGGCGGCCTGCTCCCCGGCGCGGACCAGGACGACGGGCCGTTCCGCGTGCGCCACCACCGACAGGCCGACGGAGCCGACGACGAAGCCGCCGACGCCGCCGAGCGCCCGGGAGCCCAGCACCAGCAGTTCGGCTTCCCTCGCGGCCTGGCAGAGAACTTCGACCGGCCGGCCGGCCGCGTGTTCGGTGACCACCTCCACGCCGGTGTGGCGCACCCGCAGACCGTCGGCGACTTCCCGGAACAGCTGCTCGGTCCAGTCCTGCTCCGTCTCGGCGCCGAGGAGCGGCGCCTGTGTCAGGGGCTGCCAGACGTGGAGGAGTCTCAGCGGCAGCCCGAGCAGCTTGGCCTCCCGTGCCGCCCATTCGACGGCGGCCCGGCTCTCGGCCGAGCCATCGAGGCCGACGGTGACGGTGCGCGGCATGGTCTCCACCTCCCTGCGGCGGGTGCGCGCAGGACACCCCGCATCCAGCCTCTCACCGGCTCGCGGCACACGCTCCCGCGACAGCTCTCGGCCCGCCAGGGGCCCGGCGGCGCCGCCTCGGTCCCGAAGGTCCCGCGCGGGGGCCGGCGGAGGGCGCCCGGGTGGGCGACCGGGGCGGGCGCGGTCGGCGGGCGGAGCCTAGGTTGGGAAGCGGGCCACTCGTGAGAGTGAACAGGAGCGGTGGTATGGCAGCGCAGGTCGATCACGCGGCGCTGTTCGCCGCCATTCCCAACCCCTATATGGTGATCGGTCCGGACCTGGTGATCGCGGACGTCAACCGGGCCTATCTGACGGCGACCGGCCGGAGCCGGGACGATCTGGTCGGTCAGCACGTGTCCGAGGTGTTCCCCGACCACCCGGACGCCCCGGACGCCGACGGGGTGCGCAACCTCAGGACCTCGCTGGACCGGGTGCTGGCCACCCGCCGGCCCGACACGCTGGCGCTGCAGCGGTACGACGTCCCGCTGACGGGCCGGCCCGGGGTGTCCGAGGAGCGGTGGTGGTCCCCGGTGAACACCCCGGTGCTGGGACCGGACGGGCAGGTGGCGTGGATCATCCACCGGGTGGAGGACGTCACCGAGTTCGTCCGGGCCCACCAGACCGGCCAGCCGGCCGACATCCTGGTGGCCGAGCGCCTGGAGGTGTCCCAGGCGCTGGAGGCCGAGCTGTACGCCCGGGCGCGGGAGCTGCAGCGCCTGAACGAGGAACTGCTGCTGGCCCACACCCGCGCGCGGGAGGTCGCCGTCACCCTCCAGGAGGCCATGCTGCACGCCCCGGACCTGGCGCACCACCCGCACGACATCGCGGTGCGCTACCTGCCGGCGACCGGCTCGCTGAACGTCTGCGGTGACTGGTACGACGTGGTCGACCTGCCGCCCGACCGGCTCGCCCTGGCCGTCGGCGACGTCATCGGCCACGGCCTGGAGGCCGCCGCCGTGATGGGCATGCTGCGCAGCGCGCTGTCGGCGGCCATCCGCGCCCTGGAACGTCCGGCGCAGGCACTGGAGGTCCTCGGGCTGTACTCCCGCTCGATCGAGGACGCCCTGGGCACCACCGCGTTCAAGGCGATCGTCGACCGGCGCAGCCGGTTGATCAGCTACAGCAGCGCCGGCCACCCGCCACCGGTGCTGACCCACGCCGACGGCCGGTTCGAGCTGCTGGACCAGGCGACCGACCCGCCGCTGGGCGCCCGCCCCCGGCACGTGCCCCGTCCGCAGGCCAGCATCCACTACCGCCCCGGCGACACCCTGGTCCTTTACACGGACGGACTCATCGAACGCCGCGAGGAGGACATCTACACCGGTCTCGACCGCCTGATCGGCGTCCTCGCCCGGTACCGCGGGCTGGGGGCCGAGGAACTGGCGGACACCCTGCTGACCGGCCTGGGCGTGGCCGGCGGCGGCCGCGACGACGTCGCCCTCGTCGTGGTCCGTCTGTGACCCACGAGGCGTGCTCCCCCGGGTGGGACCGGGAGCCGCGGGCCAGGGGGCCCGGCGGTTCCGGTGCGGCGGGGCGACCGCGGACCCGTGCTCATGCGCAGGTCAGAACAGTTCCGAGACGGCCTTCACCATCCGGCCTGAAGACCGGAGCACTGGCCAAGATCAAAGGTGGACGCGGATCGCGTTGCCGTGGAACACGGCTTCCCCCTCCTGCGGGGAGGGCGCCGCCGCGACACCCGCGGCACGGCGCCTGTCGATCCGGCGCCCGTCGGCCCGGCGCCCGTCAGAGCGCGGAGCCGCTCCCGCCGAGGGTGCCGCGCAGCCACTGTTCGACGCCGGCGACGTGCACCGTCATCCAGGACCGGGCCAGCTGGGGGTTCCGGCCGGCGATGGCCGCGCGGATCGCGGCGTGCTGCTCGCGGGTGCGTTCCACCGCGCCTTCCTCGGTGAGCCCGCGCCAGACCCGCGCCCGCGCGGTGGGACCGGAGATCCCCTCGATCAGGGAGCAGAGCACCGGGTTGCCGGCGCCGGCGGCGATCAGGCGGTGGAACTCCAGGTCGTTCGCGACGAGTTCCTCCAGCGACGGATCCGGCGGAAGACGGTCGAGCACCTCCTGCAGCTTGGCGACGTCCTCGTCCGGCATCGCCCGGGCGGCCATGGCGGCGGCGGCCGGCTCCAGTATCCCGCGGACCTCGAGGAACTCCAGCACCGTGTCGTCCTGGTGGAAGTCGACGACGAAGCCGAGCGCGTCCAGCAGCAGGTCCGGCTCCAGGCTGGTCACGTACGTCCCGTCGCCCTGGCGCACGTCGAGCACCCGGATCAGCGAGAGCGCCTTGACCGCCTCCCGCAGGGAGTTGCGGGACAGTCCCAGCCGCTCGGCCAGGTCGGCCTCCTTGGGCAGCCGCTCACCCGGGCGCAGCTCGCCGTCGACGATCATCGCCTTGATCTTCTCGATCGCCTCGTCGGTGACCGGCACTGTGGTACCTCCTCATACCGCGACCGGGATTGTACGTCTCAGGCACGAATACCGGCGCCGACAACCGCGGCCGGAACCCCGCCGGTCGGCACCGCCCGGACCGACACGAGACGCCCGGCCGCCGTCGGCGGGCCACCACCGACGGCGGCCCCGTCACCCCGTCGCCCCGTGCCCCGTCGCCCCGTGCCCTGTGCCCCGTGCCTCACCGCCCCGTGCCCCGGGCGCCGGCGGCGTGGGCCGGCGCCGGCACCGCCCGGCGCTTGCCGGGTCGGTACCGTCCGGACTGCCGGACCGCCCGGATCGCCCGGCTCCCCCTGGGCCGGCCGGAGTAGGCCGGAGCCGGCCGGGCGGGCCGCCCGCGCTCCTGCGACCGGTCCGCGTCTGGTTTGCTGTCCCTCGACGGACAGCCATCCGGGGACGCGGGAGAGACGTGATGCGGGCGGGCGTGCAGCAAGTGGCCGACGGCACCTATCTGGTGCACGGCAGCAACACCAACTGGGTGATCCTCACCGAGGGCGACGCGGTCACACTCATCGACACCGGGTATCCCGGGGACCGGCAGCAGGTGCTCGCGTCGCTGGCCGCGGTGGGCGGTTCCGCTGAGGCGGTGGCGGCGGTGCTGATCACCCACGCGCACAACGACCATCTGGGCTCCGCCCAGTACCTGCGCGAGACCTACGGCACCCCGGTACGTCTGCACGAGGCCGAAGTACCGCACGCCCGGCGGGAGTTCCTGCACCAGGTCACCCTCGGGCAGGTGCTGCGCAACGGCTGGCGGCCGGGTGTGCTGCCCTGGGCGGTGCACGCGGTGCGCTCCGGCGGCACCGCGCACGTCCCCGTCGCCGAGCCCGAGCCGCTGCCGGCGGCCGGACCGCTGGACCTGCCGGGGCGGCCCGTGCCGGTGCACACCCCCGGTCACACCCTGGGTCACACGGTGTTCCACCTGCCGCAGGCGGGTGTGCTGGTCTCCGGGGACGCCCTGGTGAGCGGCCATCCCACCTCGCGGGTCCAGGGGCCGCAGCTGCTGCCCGACATGTTCCACCACCAACGCGCCCGGGCGCTGGCCTCGCTGGACGTACTGGAGGAGCTCGACGCCGACGTGCTGCTGCCCGGGCACGGGCCCGTGCACCGGGGCCCGGTCGGGCAGGCCGCACGGCGGGCCCGGGACGGCGCCCTCTAAGGTTTCGGCCATGGCCTTGCAGATCAGCGCCACCAATCCGGAGCACCCCGCCCTCCTGCTCGCGCTGCCGTGGGAGACGCCGCTGGAGGAGTGGCCCGAGGAGTACCTCGTGCCGCTGCCGCGCGGCATCTCCCGGCACGTCGTGCGCTACGCCCGCGCCGGCGACGAGGTGGTCGCCGTGAAGGAGCTCGCCGAACGGCCGGCCCTGCGCGAGTACGAGTTGCTGCGCGACCTGGACCGGCTCGGCATCCCCGCGGTGGACGCGCTCGGCGTGGTCACCGGGCGCACCGACCGCGCGGGGGCCCCGCTGGAGCCGGTGCTGATCACCCGGCACCTGGGCGGCTCGCAGCCGTACCGCTCGATGTTCGAGACCACCATGCGCCCGGTCACCATGCACCGGCTGATGGACGCCCTGGCCGTGCTGCTGGTGCGGCTGCACCTGGCCGGGTTCGCCTGGGGCGACTGCTCGCTGTCCAACACGCTCTTCCGGCGCGACGCGGGCGCGTACGCCGCCTACCTGGTCGACGCCGAGACCGGCGACCTGCACCCGCAACTGAGCACCGGGCAGCGGGAGTACGACCTGGACCTCGCCCGCGTGAACATCAGCGGCGAGCTGCTGGACCTGGAGGCGTCCGGGGCGCTGCACCCCTCGGTCGACGCGATCGAGTTCGGTGCGGAGATCTGCGCCCGGTACCACGGACTGTGGCAGGAACTGACCCGTACCTCGGTCTACCCGGCGGGCAAGTACCACTACATCGAGCGCCGGATACGACGGCTCAACGACCTCGGTTTCGACGTCGCCGAGATGCAGATCGAGTCCTCCTCCAACGGCGACACGGTCACCTTCGTGCCCAAGGTCGTCGACGCCGGTCACCACCAGCGGCAACTGCTGCGGCTCACCGGCCTGGACACCGAGGAGAACCAGGCGCGGCGGCTGCTGACCGACTTGGAGAGCTGGATGGCCACCCAGGACGACTACGCCCCGGGCGATCCCCTCGCCGCCCGTCCGGAGGTGCTGGCGCACCGCTGGGTGCGGGACGTGTTCCGGCCCACCGTGCGGGCGGTGCCGCGCGAACTGCGCGGCACCATGGACCCGGCCGAGCTGTACCACCAGTTGCTGGAGCACCGCTGGTACCTGTCCGAGCGGGCGCAGCACGACATCGGCCTCGACACCGCCGTCGCCGACTACGTCAAGAACATCCTGCCCAGGGCACGCGAGACGCTGGAGCCGACGACGCCGGAGTGAGGGCGGGCGCGGGTCAGGTGTGCGGGACGACGGCCACCGGGCAGCCGGCGTGGTGCAGCACCCCGTGCGCGACCGAGCCGATCCGAGCGCCCACCGCCGTACGGCGGGCCCGGCGGCCCACGACCACCAGTTGTGCGCGCTCGGCCGCGGTCAGCAGCACCTGGCCCGCGCTGCCCATCTCCACGTGCTCGACGACGGGGACGTCGGGGAAGCGCTCGCGCAGCGGTGCGAGCGCCTCGGCCAGCGCCTTCTTCTCGTACGGCTCCAGACCGCCGGCCTCGTCGAGCAGTCTCAGCGAGCCGGGGCTGTAGGCGAACACCGGCGGCAGGGTCCAGGCGCGCACCGCCCGGACGGTGGCGCCGCGGGCGGCGGCGCTCTCGAAGGCGAACCGCAGGGTCCGGGCGCTGTCGTCGGGGCCGCCGTGCTGGCCGACGACGACCTCCCGGCCCGCGGCCTCGGCGGCGGGTTCGTCGCCGGCCCGGACCAGGACGACGGGCCGGGCGGCCTCGGCGATCACCTGCTGCCCGACCGAGCCGACCAGGAAGCCGATGAGGGGGCCCTGCCCGCGCGAGCCGAGGACCAGCGTCTCGGCGTCCGCCGCCGCGGCGACCAGCGCCTCCACGGCGCCGTCCTCCACGGCGTCGGTGGTGACGGTCAGCCGCGGGTGGCGCTCGGCGACGTCACGGGCCGCAGCGGCGACCGAGTCGTGCGCCCACTGTCGCTGGGTGTCCCGGTCGCCGAGGTCGAAGGCGTCGTGCGTCTCGAAGCGCCAGGCGTGCACGACGCGCAGCGGCAGCCCGCGGCGCTCGGCCTCCCGGCCCGCCCACGCCAGCGCGGCGAGGCTTTCCCGGGATCCGTCCACCCCTGCCGTGATCGGCCTCGTCATGCCGTCCGCCTCCCTGTTCCGTGTTCCCACCAGTGGATCTGGTCCGGGCCCAGTCTTCCCCATGCCGCGTCCCGCATGTCGCACCGGTGTGCCCCGCGCACGGTCCGGGGCCGGCCGCGGGTGCCGAGCGGAGCCGGACGATCGAACATACGATGGGCGCGGAGTGGGCGGGCAGACGACGGAGGCACCGGGCCGCCGGCCGACCGCTCGGGGCGGGAGACACATGGCACAGGCCGCGGAGCCGACGCGGACCGTCATCATGACCGTGGACGACGATCCGGGGGTTTCCCGTGCCGTCGCCCGCGATCTCAGGCGGCGCTACGGCCAGTCGTACCGGATAGTGCGCGCGGAGTCCGGCGAGTCCGCCCTGGAGGCGCTGCGCGAGCTGAAGCTGCGCGGCGACCTGGTGGCGGTGATCCTGGCGGACTACCGCATGCCGCGGATGAACGGCATCGAGTTCCTCGAGCAGGCGCTGGACGTGTACCCCGGGGCGCGGCGCGTGCTGCTGACCGCGTACGCGGACACCAACGCGGCGATCGACGCGATCAACGTGGTCGACCTGGACCACTACCTCCTCAAGCCCTGGGACCCGCCCGAGGAGAAGCTGTACCCGGTCCTGGACGACCTGCTCCTGGCGTGGCGGCGCAGCGACCACCGGCCGGTGCCCAGCACCAAGGTGGTGGGGCACCGCTGGTCGGCGCGGTCCTCGGAGGTGCGCGAGTTCCTGGCCCGCAACCAGGTGCCCTACCGCTGGTACTCCTCCGACGAGCCGGAGGGGCGGCGGCTGCTCCGGGCGGCCGACCAGGACGGGCAGCGGCTGCCGCTGGTGGTGACCCCGGACGGCACACCGATGGTCGAGCCGGAGGCGCCCGAGCTCGCCGCCCGGGTGGGGCTGGCGACGACGCCGGCGGCCGACTTCTACGACCTGGTCGTGGTCGGCGGCGGCCCGGCCGGGCTCGGCGCGGCCGTGTACGGCGCCTCCGAGGGGCTGCGGACCGTGCTGGTGGAGCGCTCGGCGACCGGCGGCCAGGCCGGGCAGAGCTCGCGCATCGAGAACTACCTCGGTTTCCCGGACGGTGTCTCGGGCGGTCAGCTCACCGACCGGGCGCGCCGGCAGGCGGCGAAGTTCGGCGCGGAGATCCTCACCGCGCGGGAGGTGACCGGGCTGGAGGTCAACGGCGCGGCGCGCACCGTGCGGTTCTCGGACGGCTCGGCGGTCGCCGCGCACAGCGTGATCCTGGCGACCGGCGTCTCCTACCGGCAGCTGCCGGCGCCCGGCGCGGGCGAGCTGACCGGCTGCGGCGTGTTCTACGGCTCGGCGCTGACCGAGGCGCCCTCCTGCAAGGGACAGGACATCTACATCGTGGGCGGCGCCAACTCGGCGGGCCAGGCGGCGATGTACCTGTCCCGGGGCGCCAAGTCGGTGACCCTGCTGGTGCGCGGCCCGTCGCTGGCGGCGTCGATGTCGTACTACCTCATCCAGCAGATCGAGGAGTCGCCGAACATCTCGGTGCGCACCGGCACGGTGGTCGAGGCCGCGCACGGCTCGGGGCACCTGGAGCGGCTCACGCTGCGCGACCTGGCCAGCGGACGGACCGAACAGGTGGACGCCCAGTGGATGTTCGTGTTCATCGGCGCGGCGCCGCTGACCGACTGGCTGGACGGCACGGTGCTGCGGGACGAGCGCGGGTTCATCCTGGCCGGGCCCGACCTCACCGCCGACGGGCTGCCGCCGGCGGGCTGGGAGCTGGACCGGCCGCCGTACCACCTGGAGACCAACGTGCCCGGTGTGTTCGTGGCGGGTGACGCGCGGGCGGAGTCCGCCAAGCGCGTCGCGTCCGCCGTCGGGGAGGGAGCCATGGCCGTGATGCTGGTCCACCGCTACCTGGAGCAGTCGTGAGCGGACGGTTGCTGCCGTGCAGCGCCAAGGAGATCGCCGGGCTGTTCCTGTTCGAGGAGCTGTCCGTCGAGCAGTTGGGCAGGCTGTGCACCGACGGACAGGTCGAGCTGTTCGAACCCGGTCCGGTCTACACCGAGGGTGATCCGGCCACCTGCTTCTACGTGATGATCGAGGGCACGGTGGTGCTCTCCCGCCGGGTCGGCGGCGACGACGTGGAGGTCTCCCGGACCTCGCAGCCCGGGGTCTACGGGGGCGCCATGCAGGCGTACCTCGGCGACCGGGTGCGGCAGGTCTACAACAACTCGATGCGGGTCACGGTGCCCACACGGTTCTTCGTGCTGCCCGCGGACACGTTCGCGACCGTCATGCGGGAATGGTTCCCGATGGCCGTGCACCTGCTGGAGGGGCTGTTCTTCGGGGCGAAGAACACCCAGGCGGCCATCGGGCAGCGGGAACGGCTGCTGGCGCTCGGTTCGTTGTCCGCCGGACTGACGCACGAGCTGAACAATCCGGCGGCGGCCGCCGTCCGGGCCACGGCGGCGCTGCGCGAGCGGGTGGCCAAGATGCGGCACAAGCTCGCCGTCATCGCCGAGGGCCCGTTCTCCCGCGACCAGTTGGCGAACCTCATCGAGATCCAGGAGCGCACCGCCGAGCGGGTCGCCAAGGCGCCCTCGCTCAGTCCCCTGGAGGCCGCCGACCGGGAGGACGCCGTCACCGACTGGCTGGAGGACCGCGGCGTCGCCCAGGGCTGGCAGCTGGCCCCCGTCTTCGTGCAGGCCGGGCTGGACGTCGACTGGCTGGAGCAGGTGGCGGCCGCGGTGGACGAGGAGATCCTGCCGGGGGCGGTGGGATGGCTGAACTACACGGTGGAGACCGAGCTGCTGATGGACGAGATCGCGGACTCCACCACCCGCGTCTCGCGACTGGTGGACGCCGCCAAGCAGTACTCTCAGCTGGACCGCGCTCCCTACCAGGTCGCCGACGTGCACGAACTCCTCGACAGCACGCTGCTGATGCTGTCGGGCAAGACCGGGCCGCGCATCAGGGTCGTCAAGGACTACGACCGCACGCTGCCCAGGATCCCCGCCTATCCGGCCGAACTCAACCAGGTGTGGACCAACCTGATCGACAACGCGGTCTGCGCCATGCGGACCGCGGACGGCGAGGGCACGCTGACCGTGCGGACCGCGCTGCACGCCGACCGGCTGCTCGTCGAGTTCCGGGACACCGGCCCGGGTGTTCCCGCGGAGATCCGCGACCGTATCTTCGACCCGTTCTTCACCACCAAGCCGGTCGGCGAGGGCACCGGGCTCGGTCTGGACATCTCCTGGCGGATCGTGGTCAACAAGCACCACGGCAGTCTCCTGGTGGAGTCGGCGCCGGGCGACACCCGGTTCCAGGTCCTGCTGCCGCTGACCGCCGCGGACGCCGACGGCCTCCCACTGATACCCACGCCCGAGGAGCAGACATGACCAGTGACGACCGGATCGACCCCGCCGTGCCGCCGAGCGGCGCCGGCTGCGTCGAGTGCGACGCGTCCGGCGGCTGGTGGTTCCACCTGCGGCGCTGTGCCGCCTGCGGCCACGTCGGCTGCTGCGACGACTCCCCCTCCAAGCACGCCACCGCCCATTACCGGGCCACCGGGCACCCGTTGATCCGCAGCTTCGAGCCGGGCGAGGCGTGGTTCTGGGACTACGCGACCGAGGAACTGTACGAGTCCGGTCCCGAACTCGCGCCGCCGGTCTCCCACCCGGCCGGCCAGCCGGTGCCGGGTCCGGCGGGACGGGTTCCCGCGAACTGGGCGGACACCCTGCGCTGAGGCCGTCGACGAGGATGCCCCGCCGGAGGCGGGGCATCCCTGTGTCACCGGGTCCGACTCACCGTCAGGGGGTGTTGGCGGCGGTGACGTTGACCGCGGCCCAGGCGCGGTCCACCGTCTTGTACTCGGTGCTGCTCGCGCCGTAGAGGTCCTTGGCCGCCTGCAGCGTCGCGACGCGCGCGTCGTGGAAGTCGGTGGAGGAGACCATGTAGCGAGTCAGCGCCCGGTAGAAGATGGCGGTGGCCTTGGTGCGGCCGATGCCCTTCACCGACAGGCTGTGGTACGTCGGCGAGTTGTAGGCGACGCCGCCGATCGTCTTCTTGCCGCTGCCCTCGGCGAGCAGGTAGTACGCGTGCGAGGAGACGCCGGAGCCGGCGTGCACCTCGGTGTAGTACACGTCGGACGACCAGTAGTCGATCGTGCCCTCGAGCTTGTCCAGGGACGGGTGGTCGAGCCGGCGCAGGAACTTCTGGGCCAGTCCCAGCTTCTCGCCGATGAGGTAGTTCGGCGGGTTCTTCGCGTTGTTGGTGAAGAACTCGACGTTGGAGCCGAAGATGTCGGCCAGCGACTCGTTCAGCGACCCGGGCTCGCCGTACTGGTTGCCGTAGGGGTCCACGCGGGTGGGCTCGAGCCTGGCCGTGGCGTCCACCACGCCGTGGGTGAGCTCGTGACCGGTGACGTCCAGCGCGACGAGCGGCTTCTTGAACGTCTGGCCGTCGCCGTCGCCGTACAGCATGCAGTCGCACGTCGGGTCCCAGAACGCGTTCGCGATCTTGTTCCCGAAGTGGACCATGGCCTGGGCGCCCTTGGAGTTGTTCTCGATGCCCTTGCGCCCGAAGGTCTTCTTGTAGAAGTCCAGCGTCTTGGTGACGCCGTACTGGGCGTCCACGGCGGCGCTGACACGGCTGGAGACCGCGCCGTTGCCCCAGGTGTTGGTGGAGCTGACGATCTTCTTGCCGCCGGCGAAGTCCTCCAGCTCCCTGTTCTGGGCGTCCCGCGTCTCGGTGCCGTAGCGGGAGGGGTCCTTGAGCAGGAACCAGGGCTTGGACGTCTGGGTCGTGGTCAGGGAGACCTTGCCCAGGAACAGCGACGAGCCGGTGCCCGTCACGGTCTTGGGGTAGGTGTTGGCCACGGCGGTGCCGATCGAGCCCATCGAACCGGCCGGCGGGGTGTTGTACGTCGACGGGTCGATGACCTGTCCGCTGTCGCGCAGGACGGCGAGCAGCTTCGGCGACAGGAACTCGTCGCTGTCGGGCGTGTTGCTGCGCACCTCGCCGGTGACGGCGTCGATGACGACGGTCCGCGAGCCGGTGGAGTCCGAGGTCGGGGCGCCGGTGACCTGCACCTGGTAGGCGAGGGCCGAGGCGCCGCCGCGGGCGTCCACCACCAGGTGGGCGGTCCCCGCGTCGCCCTTGGCGACCGAGGCGGCCTTGGCCGCCGCCTGGGCGGCCGACACCTTGGCCTTGGTGGTGGCGGGCCTGACGCTCTGGTCGGCGGCCCGGGTCACCCCGGTGTAGGCCAGGGTGCGGTTGAGGTGGACGACGAGGTCGCCACCGAGCACGGGCATGCCCTGGTGCAGGCGTATGAACCGGACGTGCCGCGCGCCCTCGGGGTCGAGCATGACGTCCTGGGCGCGCAGTTCGTCCCCCTGCGTGACGCCGGTCGCCGACGCGTGGGCGAAGGCGGCGGCGCGGGCGGCGTCCACCACGAGGGCGGTGGAGCCGCCGATGGACGACACGGTGCGGCTGGGCCCCGCGGGGGCGGCCAGCGCCGTGCCGGCCAGGCCCGTGGCGGCCGTCGTCGCGACGACGACGGCGACCGCCACGCTGCGTATGTGGGGTCTGTGCACTCTTTGGGATTCCTTCGTTCGTGAAGGCGGCCGGGATCGCCAACCGCCCCGACGCATGGCGTCGTTGCGCCATGGGGGCTGGTCTGGCCCCGGGACCGTACCCTTATGGATCGGTCATGGGCATGTAAAGCACGAATGATCCATTCCGTGCACTCCATGACAATCCTTTGCCAATCCACCCCACTCAGTGATCGGTGCGTGACCAACTGTGTGTCGTCTGTGGAGATGTGACCCGATGAGAGATGGTTGCACGGCCCACATGTGATCGATCTCGCACGGACGACGCGCGGACGGAGACGGGAGAGGAATCCTATGGCCTCACTGAGGACGTGCAGGAGCGCGGTGCTCGGTTCGCTGGTGCTGGCCCTGGCGGCGGGCCCGGCCCACGGGGCGGGCCACCGGCCGGACGTCTTGGCGGCCGCCGCGCCGGCCGCGCTGCCGGCGCCCGATCCCGTGGCCCTCGACGGCCTGCTGCGCGCCGCGCTGTCCCAGGGCGCACCGGGAGCGACGGCACGGATCGACGACCGCCGCACGGCCCACGACGACCACGCCACCGTCCACAAGGCCGCCGAAGGGGTCGCCGACCTGGGCACCGGCGAGGTGATGGACACCGCACACCGGTTCCGCATCGGCAGCGTCACCAAGACCTTCTCGGCCGTCGTGCTGCTGCAACTGGCCGCCGAGGGCAGGCTGAGGCTCGACGCCTCCGTCGACCACTACCTGCCGGGCCTGCTGCCCGACGAACGGATCACCGTGCGGCACGTACTCAGCCACCGCAGCGGCCTGTACGACTACACCGACGACATGTTCGCCCGGACCGTCCCGGGCTTCGAGGCCGTGCGCTCCAGGGTCTTCACCTACCGCGAGCTGCTGGCCCGGTCCCTTCAGCACCCGCGCACCCAGGCTCCCGGCGCCGCCTACTCCTACTCCAACACCAACTTCGTGGTCGCGGGCCTGCTCATCGAGAAGCTGACGGGCCATCCGGTGCGCGCCGAGTACGAGAACCGCGTCATCAGGCCGCTGAGGCTGGCCGACACCTCCTACGTCCATCCGAGCACCAGGATCCCCGGCCGTCACGCGCACGGCTACCTCACCCCGGACGAGGCCGGGGCCGCCCTGGTGGACGCCACCGACCAGACGGTGTCCTGGGCGCAGAGCGCGGGCGCCCTGATCTCCTCCGCCCGCGACCTGAACACCTTCTTCTCGGCCCTGCTCGGCGGCCGGCTGCTGCCCGCCGCGCGACTGGCGGAGATGGAGCGGTGGATCCCGGCCGGCACCGACCAGGGGTACGGTCTCGGGCTGCGCCGCCGCGACCTGTCCTGCGGAGTGTCGGTCCGCGGGCACACCGGCGCCGTCCAGGGCTACTACACCTACGCGTTCACCAGCGAGGACGGCAGGCGCAGTCTGACCGCGTTCGCCAACACCTCCAACAACGGCGCGGTGCACCGCACCATGCTGGGGACGCTGGAGGCGGCGTTCTGCGGGAAGCGGACGAAAGCGCTCCTCGCCGCCCCCGGCACGGCCGAGGCCGACGACTTCTCCGAGTGATCTTGGCGGAACCGATCCTTCCGGGCCAGGATGCGCGCATGAAGGGTGATCTCTTTTCCAGTGAGCACGTGGTGCGGCCCGCGACAGCGCCGGGCATGTACGTCGAGAACGCCAAGTGCGTCAAGTACGCCGTCGACGGCGAGATGCTGGCCCGTCAGGGGTCGATGGTGGCCTTCCGGGGCGACCTCAGGTTCGAGCGCAAGGGTCAGGGCGTGGGCGGCATGCTCAAGCGCGCGGTCACCGGGGAGGGACTGCCGCTGATGACGGTGCGCGGGCGGGGCGAGGCCTGGTTCGCGCACGAGGCGCAGAACTGCTTCGTCGTCGAGATCGGCCCCGGCGACGAGTTCACCGTCAACGGCCGCAACGTCCTGTGCTTCGACGCCACGCTGGCGTACGAGATCAAGACGGTCAAGGGCTCGGGCATCGCCGGCGGCGGGCTGTTCAACAGCGTGTTCACCGGCCAGGGCCGGCTCGCTCTGGTCTGCGAGGGCAACCCGCTCGTCATACCGGTCACGCCCGAGCAGCCGGTGTACGTCGACACGGACGCCGTCGTCGGCTGGACGGCGAGCCTGCAGACGTCGCTGCACCGCTCCCAGTCGATCGGCTCCATGCTGCGCGGCGGCTCCGGCGAGGCGGTGCAGCTGATGCTCCAGGGCCAGGGCCACGTCGTCGTCCGGCCCAGCGAGGCCACCCCGCAGAAGGCCCAGCAGCACTGAGGGATCTTGACCCGCGCCGCCCCGCCGGGTGAGGGTCGGGGCAGCGCGGGCCGTCGTCCCCCGCGCCGGAGAGGTGGACTGCCTTGATCGGCATCCCGGAGATCGAAGCCGCGGCCGAGCGGATCGCCGGACACGTCGTGCGGACCCCGACCGTGCCGAGTCCCGGTCTGTCCGCGCTGCTGGGCGCCCCGGTCACCGCGAAACTGGAGCTGTTGCAGCGCACCGGCTCGTTCAAGGCGCGCGGCGCGACGGCGAAGCTGCTCTCGCTCGGCGCGGCGGAACGCGCCGCGGGCGTGGTCGCGGTCAGCGGCGGCAACCACGGCATCGCCCTCGCGGTGATGGCCGCCGCCCTCGAGGTGAAGGCCACGGTGGTGATGCCTCGGACGGCCCCGGCCCGGTCCATCGCGATCGCGGAGGAGACCGGGGCGTCGGTGCGGCTCACCGACGGCATGGGCGAGGCGTTCGCGACGGCGGCGCGGCTGCGCGACGAGGGCCTCACCCTGGTCCACCCCTTCGACGACCCGGTGGTCATCGCCGGGCAGGGAACCGTCGGCCTGGAGCTGGCGCAGGACGCCGACGAGCTCACCGACGTCCTGGTCAGCGTCGGTGGCGGCGGGCTGATCGCGGGCGTCGCCGCGGCGCTGCGCGCGCTGCGTCCCGGGGTGCGGGTCTGGGGTGTGGAGACGGCGGGCGCCGAGGCCATGTCCGAGGCGCTGACGGCCGGCGGCCCGGTGCCGGTGGCCCTCTCCTCGATCGTCACGACGCTGAGCGCGCCCACGGTGTCGCGGTCGACCTACGACCATGCCGCCGCCCTGGTCGAGGAGGTGATCGTGGTCACGGACCGGGAGGCGGTCCAGGGCTGCCTCGACCTCGCCGAGCACGCCAAGGTGTGGGCCGAGCCCGCCGCCGGCTGTCTCCTGCCGGCCGCCCGTCGGGTGCGCGAGCGGATCGGCGCGGACGCCCGGCTCGGGCTCGTGGTGTGCGGGGGCAACGCGACGACCGCCGACGTCATGTCCTGGGTGGAGCGGTTCGGACTGCGCTGAGGCCGCGGCCCGGCGGCCGTCCTCCCGGAGGGACAACCGCCGACCCGGCTCCTCTCCCGAACGACCGGACACCCTCGGCCGGGGGTCTCCCGCGGGCCGGGGACTCCGGCCGGCCGGGATCTCCCGTCGGCCGGGTCTCCCACCGGCCCGGGCGGCTCCTCGCCGTGCCGGCCGGTCCCTCCCGGCGTCCTCGGCGCGGCGGTGCGCGGCGGGTCCTCGTCGGCCGCCCGGGCACGCTCCGCCCGGCCTCCGGCCGAGCCCCCCGTTTTCACCCACGCCGTGCGGGGACTCGGACGCCATGGTGCAAATCGGATACACGATGATGACCGAGCAGGCCGGGCCGCGTGAGCTGGTCGACCATGTGGTGCGGGCGGAGGAGGCCGGCTTCGACTTCTCGGTGACCTCCGACCACTACTTCCCGTGGCTGCGCTCGCAGGGTCACGCGCCGTACGCGTGGAGCGTCCTCGGGGCGGCCGCCCAGGCGACCTCGCGCATTCCCCTCATGACGTACGTGACCTGCCCCACCTTCCGCTACCACCCGGCGGTGGTGGCGCAGAAGGCGGCGACCGTGCAGCTGCTGTCGCAGGGACGGTTCCGGCTGGGCCTGGGCTCCGGCGAGAACCTCAACGAGCACGTGGTGGGCGGTGGCTGGCCGTCCGTCGACGTACGCCACGAACGGCTCGAAGAAGCCGTCGAGATCATCCGCGCGCTGTTCCAGGGCGGTCATGTCACCCGGCACGGCGCGCACTTCGACGTCGAGTCCGCCCGGCTGTGGGACCTGCCGGACCAGCCGCCGCCCATCGGCATCGCCGTCTCCGGTGAGCGGTCGTGCAGGCTGGCCGGCCATCTCGCCGACCTGGTCATCGCCACCGAGCCCAAGGCGGACCTGCTGGCGGCCTTCGACCGGCACGGCGGCCAGGGCAAGCCCCGGGTGGGCCAGTTGCCGGTCTGCTACGACACCGACCGGGAGGCGGCCGTCGAGCGGGCGCACGACCAGTTCCGCTGGTTCGGCAGCGGCTGGAAGGTGAACTCCGAGCTGCCGCACCCGGATTCGTTCGACGCGGCCACCCAGTTCGTCACGCCCGCCGACGTCGCCGGGTCGATCCCGTGCGGCGACGACCCGGAGGCGTTCGTCGAGGCCGTACGCCCCTACGCCGACGCCGGGTTCACCGAGATCGCCCTGGTGCAGATCGGCGGGGAGACCCAGGCGCCGTTCCTGGACTGGTCGGCGAAGACCCTGCTGCCCGCGCTGCGGGACGCGTTCGGCTGACCGCGGGCCCCAGGGCCACCGGCCGAGGCCCCGCACGGTCGTGGGGGTCCGTCGGCGGACGCACACGAGATTCACCCGGACGCCTGAGCATCTTGCGCGTCTGGGGGGTACTAGAGGGCTCTACGTCCTGATGTCCTCGGAGGGCCTTCTCGTGAACTGTTTCGTGCACAGGACCCTGGTGGTGCAGTTGCAGGCGGGCGGCACGGACCGTTTCTCCGTGCTGGCACACCTGGGTTACGACGCCGACGACCCCTTCGCGGTCACGGCCGTCTTCAGCCACGACGGACGGGTGCTCGCCCGGTGGAAGCTGGACCGGGAGATGCTCGGCGAGGGACTGACCCGTCCGGTGGGCATGGGCGACGTCCGCTTCCGTCCCGTGTCCACCGGGCCGTGGGAGGAGCTGTGCATGGAGTTCTACGGCGACGCCCACCCCGACGGCGGCCGGCACCACGCCACGGTGTACGTGTGGGCGCCCGCCGTCGCGGCCTTCCTGCGGGAGACCCACGAGGTGGTGGCACCGGGCGAGGAGGAGGTCGGCGTCGACGAGTTCCTGGCCGAGGTCATCACGGGCGGCTGAACCACGGAAACCGAGGGGCCCGCGCGCCCGGGCCGGGCGGGGGGCCCCCCCGGTTGGGGGCCCGGCGCCCCCGCCCCCGGGGGTGGGGCGGCGGGGGCCCACCGGGCCGCCCCACCCCCACCACCCGGGG
>NZ_JBIBUK010000011.1:58926-275046 GCF_043079345.1 Streptomyces sp. NPDC015220
CCGGGCGGCCGGGTGGGGGGGGCCGCCTAGTTGACGGTGGGCTGGACCCCGGGGGCGCCCAAACCCCCCACGGGGCGCGGCCCCGGGGGGGGGGCCGGCGCGCGGGCCCCTCGGTTTCCGTGCCCGTCCGCCGCCTCACGAGGTGTAGCGGCGCCTGGTCCACAGAGGCAGCACGAACCAGCACAGCAGGTACCAGGCCACCACGAGGGCGACCAGCCAGGGCACGAACCCGCCGTGCGTGGCCACCCTGAGTATCAGCACGAGCGAGGCGGTCATGGTGGCCAGCAGCAGGACGAGGCCGACGAAGGTCAGCCGGGAGGCCCAGCGCACCGCCTGCGGCTTCACCCGGCGCCCGGAGACGAGCCGGTGCAGGGAGACGGGCCCGATCAGGGCGCCGGTCGCGGCTGCGCCGAGGACGACCGTGACGATGTAGATGACCTGGTCGGTGTCGCTCAGGCTCTGGTACTTGGGCTGGAAGACCACGGTGAGCAGGAAGCCGAAGAGGATCTGCACCCCCGTCTGGGCCACCCGCACCTCCTGGATCAACTCCCCCCACATGCGGTCGGCTCTCTCCTCCTCGGTCTCGTCGCGCCCCCGGCGCCTTGCCGTGTCTTCTCCGGTCTGCGTCACCGTCACACCGTCTCCCCGCTCCCGCGAACTCGGTCCGTCGTCGTCGCGGGTTCCCCGAGGAGAGCGAATCCTGCCTGGTCGGTCGCCTGTTTGAGGGATCGGGCGCCGGTTACACGGAGCAGTGACGCAAGGCAGCCCAGTCGAGGAGGTCCTGGCCGATGCCCGGCACACAGCTCACGGTGACGCTCAGCGGTGGCGAGGTCGCCGACGCCCAAGCGGTCGTGAGGACTCTGGAGGGGGTCTTCGGGGCCCCGGACGAGTTCCCCTCCGACGAGAGGGCGACCGTCCGCACGGCCACCTTCTCCGGCGCGGCCGGCGAGGCCCGGCGGACCGGCGCACCCGGCGCGCCGGGTGCGACCGCCGGAGCCGAGCCCGGCGGCACGCGCGGCGGCGGACTCTCCGCGCCCGTGACCGTGACGGTCCAGGGCACCCCGGAGGCCGTGCGGCGGGCGAGCGACACGCTCGCCCACGCCTTCACCGCGCACGACGAGGGCGCGGCGGCCGGCGACCAGGAGCAGGAGCGGCAGTTGCGGCTGGACCCGTAGGCGCGGGCTCCGGCCGCCCCGCCGCGGGCGCCCGCCGGCCGGCCCCCGCGCCCACCGGCCGCCCGGGTCCCGGGCCTGGCGTCCCCGGCCCGTCTACCAGCGGGTCTCCACCTGGTCCTTGATCCGGCGCTCGTACAGCTCGGCGATCGCCGACTTCGTGTCGTCGGTGAGCGGCGGCATCTTCCCGGCGGCGGCGTTGGCGCGGGCCTGTTCCGGCGAGCGGGCGCCCGGGATCACGGTGGTCACGCCGGGCTGCTGGATGATCCAGCGCAGCGCCAGCTGGGCCGGGGTGCACCCCTCGGGAGCGAGCGCGGCGAACTCGGCCGCGGCCTCCACCCCGGTCGCGTAGTCGACGCCGGAGAAGGTCTCGCCCTGGTCGAAGGACTCGCCGTGCCGGTTGAAGGTGCGGTGGTCGTTGGCGGGGAAGACGGTGTCCCTGGTGTACTTGCCGGACAGCAGTCCGGAGGCCAGCGGGACCCGGGCGATGATGCCGACGCCCGCCTCCCGCGCCGCGGGCAGCACCTCGCGCAGCGGCTTCATCCGGAACGGGTTGAGGATGATCTGCACGCTCGCCACGTTCGGCCGGGCGATCGCGGTCAGCGCCTCGGCGCAGGTCTCCACGCTGACGCCGTAGGCGGCGATACGCTCCTCCTCGACCAGGGTGTCCAGTGCGTCGAACACCTCGTCGGTGGAGTACACGGGGGTCGGCGGGCAGTGCAGCTGCACCAGGTCGACGCGGTCGACGCCGAGGTTGCGGCGGGAGCGGTCGTTCCAGGCGCGGAAGTTGTCCAGGACGTAGTTCTCCGGGACCTGCTCCACGCGCCGGCCCATCTTGGTGGCGACCAGCACATGCAGGTCCGGACGGGTCCTGAGGAAGGTGGCGATGGTCTCCTCGCTGCGCCCGTCGCCGTAGACGTCGGCGGTGTCGAAGAAGGTCACCCCCGACTCGGCGGCCGCCTCCAGCACGGCGAGGGCTTCCTTGTCGTCCACGTCGCCCCAGTCGGCGCCCAGTTGCCAGGTGCCGAGCCCCACGACCGACGCGTGCTGGTGCGACCTGCCGAATTCACGTTCGTCCATGGCGCCAGTCTCGCACCCGACGGCCGCGGGCCCGCGGGCGGCGGTCCGGGCCGGCTGGGACGCTCACCCGGGCAGGGGCGTCAACTGGGACTGCACCGCCGGCGCGTACCGCTCCACGAGGTCGTCGACCGGGCGGGCGCGCACCCGTGGCCCGCGCGCGATGCCGTACATCGCGCTCAGGCCGAGCAGGACGCCGACGGCGAGCTCGGCGCGCAGACCGGCGTCGGGGCCGGTGAGGCGTTCGGCGAGGCGCTCGACGATCTGGGCGCGGAAGTTGGCGCGCAGGACGTCGCCGCGCTCGCCGTGCAGAGGGGCGAAGACGATCCGCAGGACGGGGTCCGCGCCCCGGTCGCGCTGGCTGAGCAGTACATGGCGGACCATGTGGCGGCCGAGGTCCTCCAGCGGCGCGTCGAGCAGGGCGGCTGCGTCTTCGTCGAAGGACATGACCCGGGCGAAGAGGGCGTCCTTGGAACCGAAGTACTTGAGGATCAACGGCGGGCTCACCCCGGCGCGTCCGGCGACCGCCTTGAGCGTGACGCCGGTGTGCTCCTGCCGCGCCAGGAAGTACCGGGCGGCCTTGAGGATGGCCGTCCTGGTGGCCTCGGCGTCCCTCCGGGCGGGCGCGGGCACGCTCCCGCGTCCGGCCCGGCCAGCGGAGGGGGCCGGCGGCACGGCGGCGGCGACGCGGGCGGGCGGGGAGGCGCCCGGCGGGGTGCTCACGCCTCCTCCAGTTCCTGGTCGCGGGGTTCCGGGGCGTGTGCGCGGGTGCGGCGCGGCCCGGCGCGGTCGGCGTCTTGCGGGATGGTCAGCGCCGCGGCGCAGGCGGCGAGGGCGACGGCCCCGGCCATGGCGAAGGCCAGCAGATAGCCGTGCAGGGTGGGCACGGGCAGGCCGCCGACCGGGCTGGTGTGGTGCACGAGCACGGCGGCGACGGCGGCGCTGGAGACCGCCTGGCCGATGGTGCGCATCAGCACGTTGACGCCGTTGGCGGAAGCGGTCTGCGTGGCCGGGACGGCGCGCAGGATCAGGGTGGGCAGCGCGGAGTAGGCGAGGGTGGTGCCGGTCGCCACGACCGTGGCGCCCAGGACGATCATCCACAGGTCGCGGCTGTCGGCGATGCGCACCGCGTAGCCGACGGCGATGACCGCGGCCCCGAGGGCCAGCGTGACACGGGGGCCGCGGGTCGCCGAGATGCGGGCCGACAGCGGCGAGAACAGCAGCATGGTGACACCGCCGGGCAGCAGGCACAGGCCGGTGGCGACGATCGACAGTCCGAGGCCGTATCCGGAGGCCTTCGGGGCCTGCACCAGCTGGGCCGTGACGAGGGAGTTGGCGTAGAAGGCGAAGCCGGTCAGCAGGGCGGCCACATGGGACAGGCCGACCCGGGGCCGGGAGACGAGCCGGAGGTCGACCAGCGGCCGCTCGGCGCGCAACTGCTGCCACCACCACAGGGCCAGGACCACCGCTGCGCCCAGGAACAGGCCCAGCACCCGGGGGCCGGCCCAGCCCCACTGGCTGCCCTGGGACACGCCCAGCAGCAGACAGACCAGGCCGGCGGCCAGGCCGAGCGCGCCCGGCACGTCGAACCGGCCGGGTTCGCGCACCGGTGACTCCCGCACCGCCCACCACACCGCCGTCACGCCGAGCGCGCCGAGGACGCTGGTCAGCCAGAACATGGTGTGCCAGTCGGCGTACTGCACGACGAGCGCGGCCAGCGGCAGCCCGAGCGCGGCGCCGATGCCGACGGTGGAGCTCATCAGCGCGACCGCCGAACCCCGGCGCTCCGGCGGCAGTTCGTCCCGCAGGATGCTGATCGACAGCGGCACGACGGAGGCGGCCGCCCCCTGCAGCGCGCGGGCCGTGATGAGCACGCCGATGTCGGACGACAGCGCGCACATCACCGAGCCGACCGTCATCAGGGCGAGGGCGGCCGTCAGCACCCGCCGCTTGCCGTACATGTCGCCGGCCCGGCCGAGCACGGGGGTGAGGACGGCGCCGGACAGCAGCGTCGCGGTGACCGTCCAGGAGACCGCGCCCGGCGAGGCGCCGGTCAGCCGGGGCAGGTCCGGCAGGAGCGGGACGACCACCGTCTGCATGACGGCCATGAGGATGCCGCCGAACGCCAGCACCGGGATGGTGAGCCGGTCCCGCAGGCGCCCGGCGCCGGCGGACGCGCCGGTCGGATCGGATATCGGTGAGGGCTGGGCGGGCTGGTCCATCGGCACTCCGGCGGGCGGCACGGTCCTCAACGAGGCGAGGTGAACAGCCATTCACCTTATCGGGTGAACGGCTCTTCACCAACGCTCGTCGGCCCCTCTCCCCGCGGTCCGTCGGCCGCCGGCGCGTCACCGGCGGGCCGGCGGAGCACGCCGGGTCCGTCGCCGCGACGCGGGGCCTGACCCGGGCGGGCCGGGCCGCCCGGTCAGCCGGCGGCGGCCGTACGGCACTCCGGGTGGCCCCAGCCCTGGTCGTTCTTGGCGATGGGCTCGCCGGCCGCGTAGGAGCGGCCGCACGCGCAGCGGCCGGGGAACTTGGCCTTGATGGTGCGGGCCGAGGAGCCGGCCCCTCCGGCACGCGCCCGCGCTCCCTTGGCCCGGTCGCTGCCGTTGGCGCGGCGGCGCGGCGCGGCGGACGCCGGGGCGGCGGCCGAGGGCGGCGGCTCGGGCGAGCCGAGGGCGCTGCCGGCGGGCCGCTGGGCGGTCGCCGCCTGGCTGGCCGCGCGGTCGGCGAAGTCGTTCAGCGGATCGCCGTCGACCTGGTGGGCGGGCACGTAGCGGAAGTCGACGGAGCGGCCGTCGAGCAGTTCGTCGATCCGCACGACCAGTTCCTGGTTGGCCACCGGCTTGCCGGCCGCCGTCTTCCAGCCGTTGCGCTTCCAGCCCGGCAGCCAGGTGGTGACCGCCTTCATCGCGTACTGCGAGTCCATCCGCACCTCGAGCGGCACGTTGGGGTCGGTGGCCGTCAACAGCTTTTCCAGTGCGGTGAGTTCGGCGACGTTGTTGGTGGCCGTTCCGAGCGCGCCGGCCTCCCAGCGGGCCGGGGTCCCGGCATCCTCGGAAACCACCCATGCCCAGCCTGCCGGACCCGGATTCCCCTTCGACGCCCCGTCGCACGCGGCCACCACTCGTTCACGCATGGGCTCGATGATGCCACGCCCGGACGGAGCCCCCGGCCGCGGTGGGCACGCGGTCTAGAAAACCTCCCCGACCTGCGGCGTTCCGCCTCGCTTCGTCGTGATGTCGATCACGGAGAAGTTCGCGCCCTGCGGATCGCCGAGCGCCGCGACCCGGCCGAAGGGGCTGTCCGCCGGACCGAACCGCAGCACCGCGCCCCGGTCCCTGGCGGCGGCCACCGCCGCGTCGCAGTCGGCGACGGTGAAGTAGACGTCGACGTACGACGGCACCTCGGGCGGGACGTCGTCCGTCATCCCCATCAGGCCGAGGACCGTGTCACCGCCGAGGTCGAACACCCGGAAGTCGACCGCCTCGTCCCCGATCCGCTTCGTGGTGTAGCCGAAGACGGCGGTGAAGAAGGCGTCCGCCCGCTCGGGCGCGCGGGTGATGACCTCCGCCCAGCAGTACGCGCCGGGCACCGCGGTCGCCCCGAAGCCCTCGTGGGTGCCGCCCTGCCAGACGCCGAAGACGGCGCCGCCCGGCTCGCGGGCCAGGCACATGGTGCCGAGGTCACCGACGCGCAGGGGCTCCAGCAGCACCTCCCCGCCGTGGTCACGGATCCGGCCGGCGGTGGCCGCCGCGTCCGGCGAGGCGAGGTACAGGCACCACTGCGACTGTCCCTCCTGCCCGGGCATGGGCGGTACGACGGCCGCCACCGCCCCGCCGTCCACGCGGGCCTGGAGGTAGTCGCCGTACTCCGCCGACGACTCGCCGAAGGTCCAGCCGAGGACGCCGCCGTAGAAGCTCTCGGCCTGCTCGACGTCGGTGAACATCGCGTCGGCCCAGCAGGGCGTTCCCTCGGGTCGTACCGCCATGGCCGCGCGCCTCTCCCGTCCGGCGACATGTCCGAGAGGCCACGCTAGTCACACCTCGTACGGGTTCGCACGGCGGCCGTACGCACAGGTGGACGGCGGGCGGACGCCCCGGGCCGCGGCGTCTGCCCCGCCGGTCGGCCGGCCCACTCCCCCGGTCGGGTGGGCCGGCCGCGCGGCCGCCCGCTACTCGCCCGCGTGGGCCCTTCGCAGGGCGGCGATGTCCAGCTTGCTCATGCCGAACATCGCCCGGGTGGTGCGGGCCGCTTTCTCGGGGTCGGCGTCGCCGACCATGTCGGCCAGCGCGTCCGGGACGACCTGCCAGGACACGCCGTACCGGTCCTTGAGCCAGCCGCAGGGGCCGGGCGCGCCGCCGTTCTCGGTGAGCGCGGTCCAGTAGTGGTCGATCTCCTTCTGGCTCCCGCAGTGGATCTGGAAGGAGACCGACTCGTTGAACCTGAACTGCGGGCCGCCGTTCAGCGCGACGAACCGGTGGCCGTTGGCCGTGAAGTCCACGGCGATCACGGAACCGGCGGGGCCGGGACCGGCCTCGGTGCAGCGGTTGATCCGGCCGATGCGGGAGTCCTCGAAGACCGAGACGTAGTAGTGGGCGGCCTCCTCGGCCTGGCCGTCGAACCAGAGGCAGGTGGTGAATCCTTCGCTGGCCACGAGTTCCTCCTGAGGGTGCGGGACGCGGTCATCGGTACTGACCCCGCCGCGCCGCGAAACTCATCGGCCGGCCCGCAAGACGTCCCGGAGGGCGGCCCGGGAGACCTCCCGGAGGGCGGCCGCCCGGCCCGGGGCGTCGCGCCCGGACCGGGCCGGGGTCGGTGCCGACGCGCCCGGCGTGGTCCGGACGCCGAGCCCTGGCATCGGCGCTCTGCCGGTGGCGAATCTGCCACCGGCAGAGGAACCGCTCCGGCGCACCGCCTCCGGCCGACAGTGGAGTCGACGGCATCCGACGCCACGACGAGGAGACCCGATGATGCCACTCACCGCACTGTCACCGCGCGCCCAGGAGGGCGACACCCCGCCCAGCCGCTTCGACGACCACCTCGCGGCCCGGCTGCTCGCCCAGCGGATCGTGTTCCTGGGCACGCAGGTCGACGAGGTGTCGGCCAACCGGGTGTGCGCCCAGCTCCTGCTGCTGTCGGCCGAGGACCCGCGCGCGGACATCGGTCTGTACATCAACAGCCCCGGCGGCTCCGTCACGGCGGGGCTCGCCGTCTACGACACGATGCGGCTGATCCCGAACGACGTGTCGACGCTGGCGATGGGGTTCGCGGCGAGCATGGGCCAGTTCCTGCTCACGGTGGGGACGCACGGCAAGCGGTTCGCGCTGCCGCACGCGCGGATCATGATGCACCAGCCGTCGGCCGGGATCGGCGGCACCACGGCGGACATCGAGATCCAGGCGGAGAACCTGGAGCACACCAAGCGGACCGTCGAGCGCCTCACCGCCGAGCACACCGGGCAGAGCGAGGAGACCATCTCGCGGGACGGCGACCGGGACCGCTGGTTCACCGCCGAACAGGCCAGGGAGTACGGGATGGTGGACCGGGTGGCGCAGTCGCTGGCCGACGTCCGCCCGGCCTCCCCGCACCGCCGGATCGGGTTGTGACATGGGCTCGTACACGGTTCCGTACGTGATCGAGCGGACCGCGCGGGGCGAGCGGTCCTCCGACGTGTTCAGCCGACTGCTGAACGAGCGGATCGTCTTCCTCGGCACCGAGATCGACGACGGGGTCGCCAACGTCGTCATCGCGCAACTCCTCCACCTGGAGTCGGCGAACCCGGAGCACGAGATCGCGATCTACCTCAATTCGCCCGGCGGCTCGTTCACCTCGCTCATGGCGATCTACGACACCATGACGTTCGTGCAGTCGCCGATCTCCACGTTCTGCGTGGGGCAGGCGGCCTCCACGGCGGCGGTGCTGCTGGCGGGCGGCGACCCGGGGCGGCGGTTCGTGCTGGAGCACGCGCGTGTGCTGCTCGGGCAGCCGGCCAGCGGCGGCCGGCAGGGGACGGTCTCCGACCTCGCGCTCCAGGCCAGGGAGATGGTCCGGGTCCGCTCACAGGTCGAGGAGGTGCTGTCCCGGCACACCGGACACGACGTGGCGGCCCTGCGCGCCGACATGGACCGCGACAAGGTGTTCACCGCGCGGGAGGCGGTGGCCTACGGGCTGGCCGACGAGGTGCTGAGCCGGCGCCTCGCACTGCTCTGAGGCGCCGGTCCGGGCTTGCCGTCAGGCCGCCAGGCACAGACCGCCGTAGCGGGAGCCGGACATGCCCCGGGCGCGGTCCGAGGCCGGGCCGGCGAGCCGCACCAGCTCGCCCTGCGCCAGTGTGAGCAGGTCGCCGAGGCCCAGCCCGAGCGCCTGAGCCGCGGCCGCGAGGACCTCCGAGGAGGCCTCCTTGCGGCCGCGTTCGACCTCCGACAGGTACGGCATCGAGATCCGAGCCGCGTCGGCGACGTCCTTGAGGGTGCGCTCCTGGGCGAGCCGCTCACGGCGCAGGACGTCGCCGACGAGGTCCCGCCAGAGTGGTTCGCGGGCGGCGGGCCGCGTCTCCCGGCCCGCGGGGCGCCCGGACACCGGAAGCCCTGGAGTCGGGGGTTCGGGGACCGGACGGCCGGCGGCGGGGCGCTCGGAGGCCGGACGGCCGTGGGCCGGGGGTTCGGAGACCGGCCGAGCGGGAGCGGGGCGCTCGGGGACCGGACGTTCGGAAGCGGGGCGGGCGCCGCCCGGGCGCGTGGCCGGCGGGCGCAGGACGACGAAGCGGGCTTGGTTCGGCGCTTGGTTGGTCACCTCCCCAGCCTAGGAGACCCGGGCGCCGGCGGAAGGGGGGCGGCATTGCGCCCTGGGTGAATCACCCTCTGCGCCAGCCCGGCACCGTCGGTTTCGCGCCGCCCGGCCGCACGGTGGGAGTACGCCGGGTCACTCCGGGTACCCGACGGGCACGCCCCGCACGGCACCGGGGCGCGGCGCGACGACCCGCCGGTCGGCGGCCGGGGCGCGGCATACCTTCCCCGCAAGGGGGTACCGGGGGTCCCGGAGCCGTGGGCGCCGACGCCGGGCAGCTACGCAGACATCCACATGAAAGCCGAAGAGGCAGAGGTCGAACCGTGACTTTCCTGGGAGAGGCAATGGACACCGCCGTGACCCGGTCCGACGCGAAGGTCGAGGAGACCCGAGGGCTCCGGACGGACGGTGTGCCTCTGCCGGCGGTCGCGGATCCCCGCTCGGTCGCCCCGCGGGACGCCCGTGAGCTGTCCCGGCACTTCTTCCGGCGCCTGACGGAGCTTCAGGAGGGCACGCACGAGTACCAGTACGCGCGCAACACGCTCATCGAGATGAACATGTCGCTGGTGCGGTTCGCGGCCGGCCGGTTCCGCAACCGCGGCGACGACATGGAGGACATCGTCCAGACCGGCATGATCGGCCTGATCAAGGCCATCGACCGGTTCGAGCTGTCGCGCGAGGTCGAGTTCACCTCCTTCGCGCTGCCGTACATCGTCGGCGAGATCAAGCGGTTCTTCCGGGACACCACCTGGGCGGTGCACGTGCCGCGCCGGCTCCAGGAACTGCGCGTGGAACTGGCCAGGGCCCGCGAGGAGCTCTCCAGCCGACTGGACCGCGACCCGACGGTCGCCGAACTCGCCACTCTCATGAACCTCTCCGAGAACCAGGTGGTCGAGGCCCAGATCGCCTCCAACGGGTACAACTCCTCGTCGCTGGACGCCGCACTCACCGGGGACGGCCCCGAGGGCGGCGAGGCGGTGCTCGCCGACTTCATCGGTGTGGAGGAGGACGGGATCCGGCTCGTGGAGGACTTCCACTCGCTGGCGCCGCTGGTGGCCGGGCTCAGCGACCGGGACCGGCAGATCATCCACCTGCGGTTCGTGGAGGAGGCCACCCAGGCGGAGATAGGCGAGCGGCTGGGCTGCTCGCAGATGCACGTCTCCCGTCTGATCAAGCGGATCATCACGCAACTGCGCCAGGGCATGCTGGGCGAGCTGGGCCTCGTCTGACCCGCGCGGGGAGGGAGGCGGTCCGCGGTCTCAGTCGCGTTCGAGGTGCACGAGGGCGCGCACCCGCTTGCCCACCGGGACCCGGTCCGCGGTGACCTCGGCCGCCAGGGCGTGCACGATCTCCAGGCCGTGCCGGCCGATCCGCCGGGGGTCGCGGGGGTAGCGCCTGGGCAGCGTGGCGCTGCTGTCGTACACGCACACGCTCACCAGCGCGTCCGTACCCTCCAGCTCCAGGACGTACGGCCCGCCGCTGTGCCGGTCCGCGTTGGTGACCAGCTCGCTCACCACCAGCAGCAGTGCCTCGCCGGACCGGCTGCCGATCGCGGCGCACCACTCGTTCCTGAGCTCGTCGAGGAAGTGCGCGGCGAAGGAGCGCGCCTCGGCGATGCAGCCGGGTTCGCCGGTGTAGTGCGTCGTCCGCCGAAGCGGTTCCACGGGAACGTCGAAGTCAGTGCGTATCACTGCCCCGTCCGGGTACTCGATCATGTGTTTCTCTTCCGGGAGCCGGTCCGACCGGACGCTACTGCACCTGTCTGTTACCCACAGCCGGGCCCGGCAGTCCCCTGCGGTCCCCGGCACGTCGCCCGGTGGTCCGCCGGCGCGGACGGACCTCCCGGCGGGCGGGGCGCCGGAGCGCTGCATAGCGTGACAGCGTGAGCCCCCCACCCAGCCGTTCTCCCGTACCACCGGGCCCGTCCGTCCGGCCGGCCGCCTCATGTCACGGCTGGCTGTGGGCGCTCGCCACCGTGCTGGGCGGACTGATCGGCATGGGCGTGACCGCCGCGCTGGGCCTGTGGGCGGCCGGTGCCGCCGACCTGCCCGGCGGCGCCTTCCCGCGGGTCGTCGCGGCGACCGTGGCGACCGCGGTCGGCGGGAGCCTGGAGCTGTCCGGCGACGCGGGCGTGCTGGCCGAGACGCACGCCGGTGTGACGGTGATGCCGCTGTCGGTCACGCTCGTCGGGGCGCTCGTGCTCGGCGCGGGCTTCGTGCGGCCGGTCCGGCGCCGGGCGGTGGCGGGGGCACGGGAGCTCGTCCGGTGGACCGCGCGGATCGCCGTGCTGTGGGTGGCGGGGCTGATCGGCCTGGCGTTCGCCGCCCGTCAGACCTTCACGGTCGATTTGGGCGACGGAGTGCTGGGCGCGATCGGCGGTCTGTTCGGCGCCGAGCCGAAGGTCGGCTTCACGACCCGGGTGCCGCTGACCGTCGCCTTCGGGCTGCTGTGGCTGGCGGGCGTGCTGGTGCTCGCCCTGCTGGTGGCACGCGGTGCGCCGCTGCCGGCGCGACTGCGGCGGTCGCAGGCGTCGGTCCGCCCGGTGGCGCACGCCATGGTCGTCCTGCTGCTCGCCCTCGTCGTCGTGGGGCTGGTCGTCGCCCTGGTCACGGCGGGCACGCGAGGACACCCCGCGCGGACCTTCGCCCTGATCCTGCTCGGGCTGCCGAACCTGACCTGGCTCGCTCTGACCATCGGGCTGGGGGCCACCTGGAACGGCAGGGTGGACGGTCCCTTCGGGCTGCCGGTGCCGCACCTGCTCGACGAGGTGCTGCGCACCCCGGACGTGTCCACGCTCAATCTGGGCACGCTCGCCGAGCACGACGGGCGGGTGTGGTGGCTGGTGACCGTCGACGCGGTTCTGCTGCTCGCCGCCGCGTTCCTGGCGGCGGCGCGCTCCCCGGCCCGGCTGCGCCTGTGGCAGCACGCCCTGCGCATGGCGGTCGCGCTGGTGCTGACGGTGCTGCTGGCCTGCCTGGCGGGCCGGATCTCGGCCCACTACGGGCTGTCCCTGCTGGGCATCGGCGACGTGGGCGGCGGCCTGTCCGGGGAACTGCTGCTGCGGCCGCGTCTGTGGAGCGCGCTCGGCCTCGCCGCGCTGTGGGGCCTGGTCACCGGCTTTCTGGGCGCGCTCCCGGCCCGCGTCGTGCGGCGGCGGCACCTCGGCGGGGCCCGGCCCGTCCCGCCGGGCTAGGAGTTCCGGCCCGCCTCCGGCCGGGCGGCGCGGGGCCGTGCCCCGCCGTGCCGGGCGGCGCGGGGCCGGGCCGGTCCGGACGGCTCCCGGCCCCGTCACGGCGGCCGGACCGTCAGCCCATCGGGAGCAGGAGCGCCGGGATGGTCCGCTGCATGCGCAGGGCGTCCACCGACTCGGCGAGCAGCTCGTACTCGGTGGTCTCGTCGCCGGCGGCGAGCCGCACCAGCCGGCCGCCGGCCAGCTCCTCGGCGACGACTTCCTGCCGGACCGGGTCGGCGCACCAGGCGCGCAGGATGCCGGGCACGTCGGGCACGGTCTCCGCCACCGGGACGAGCGCGCCCACCGGGACATAGGGGGTCGCGGGCCCGGGGTCGAGCCGTTCGGCGATCCAGGAGGCCCGGTCGCGCAGCCACCACAGGGCCAGGGCCAGGGTCGGCGCCCGGTAGGTGCCGAGCGGTACGCCGATGCGACGGCCGTCGCACACCCCGTACCCGGTGACGTGGCACAGGAATTCGTCGTGCACTGCTCCTCCCCCGTGGCGTGGTTCGCCTGCTGGTCGTGCCTCGCTCTCCGTGCGGCTCCTGTGCGGTGAAGCGTCCCTGACGTTCGAGTATGTTGACTCCTGAAACAGTGTCACCACGACTTTCCGGCCAGTCTCCTGGCATATTCCGTGGGCCCGTTGGCCGAAAGCGCGCGGGCCCGCCGCCGACCGGGCATTACCCCGGCGGTAATCGACCCCTCCCCGGCCGCCCGGGCATGGTTGAGCCATCGGATCGCCGGTCACGGGGATCCGGGCTCCGACAGAACCGACGCCCTCGATGGAGGCTGATTCCCCATGTCCGCACAGACCGACCGTTACGAGAGCGCCGTCGCCCGTTACCTCGAGGCCTGGAACGCCGACGGGCCCGAGGCGCTGGAGAAGGCGGTGGCCGCCGCCTGGACGCCGGACGGCAGCTACACCGACCCCCTCGCCGAGGTCAGCGGCCACGAGGGGATCGTGGCCCTGATCACCGCCGCGCAGGGGCAGTTCCCCGGGTTCGCCTTCCGGCTCAGCGGGGCCGTCGACGGCCACCACGACACCGCTCGCTTCTCCTGGGAGCTGGTGAGCACCGCGGACGGTTCCGCGCCGGTCGCCGGGTTCGACGTGATCACCCTGGACGGCGAGGGCCGCATCCGGACCGTGCTGGGCTTCCTCGACCGGGTGCCGGCCGGGGCGTGAGACGAGCCCGCTCGGGCGGCGGCCGGTGAGAGGACGGGCGGCCGCCCACCTCCCGTGAGGTGGACGGCCGCCCGGCGTGTGGCGTTCTCAGTGCCGCACTAGGACCGCACGACGGCGTCGATCCGGGCCAGTTCCGCGTCGTCGAAGTGCAGGTTGCGGATGGCCGCGACGCTGTCCTCCAGTTGTCCCGGGCTGCTCGCGCCGACCAGGGCCGAGGTCACCCGGCCGCCGCGCAGCACCCAGGCCAGCGCCATCTGGGCCAGCGACTGGCCGCGGGACTTGGCGATCTCGTCCAGGGCGCGCAGCCTGCCCACCAGCTCCCCGGTCACCGCGTCGGAGTTCAGGAAGGGGCTGTCGCTCGCCGCGCGGGAGTCCTCGGGGATGCCGTCGAGGTAGCGGGCGGTGAGGAGACCCTGCTCCAGCGGGGAGTAGGCGATGGAGCCGACCTGGAGCTCGTCGAGCGCGTCGAGGAGACCCTGCTCCTCGGGGCGCCGGTCGAGCATGGAGTAGCGCGGCTGGTGGATCAGCAGCGGAGTGCCCAGTTCGCCGAGGATCCGGGCGGCCTCGCGGGTCTGCTCGGCGGAGTAGTTGGAGACGCCGACGTAGAGCGCCTTGCCCTGCTGGACCGCCGAGTGCAGGGCGCCCATCGTCTCCTCCAGCGGAGTCTCCGGGTCGGGGCGGTGCGAGTAGAAGACGTCGACGTACTCCAGACCCATGCGCTTCAGGCTCTGGTCGAGCGAGGAGAGCAGGTACTTGCGGGAGCCCCACTCGCCGTACGGGCCGGGCCACATCAGGTATCCGGCCTTGGTGGAGATGACGAGCTCGTCGCGGTACGGCGCGAAGTCGGCCCGCAGCGCCTCGCCGAGGGCGCTTTCCGCGGCGCCGGGCGGCGGGCCGTAGTTGTTGGCCAGGTCGAAGTGGGTGACGCCGAGGTCGAAGGCGCGGCGCAGGATGGCGCGCTGGGTCGCGGCCGGGCGGTCCGGCCCGAAGTTGTGCCACAGGCCGAGCGACAGCGCGGGGAGCTTCAGGCCGCTGCGGCCGGTGCGCCGGTAGGGCATGTCGGCGTAACGGTCGGGATGGGCGGTGTACAACGCGACTCCATGAGGGGTTGGGCACTCGGACGACCGGCTCCGTCGGTACGGGAACCGGGGTCCCACTCTCGCGCGACCTGCGGACAGTGGTCCAACAGAAGAATCCGATGGGATTCAGCGGTTAGGCTTCTCAATCATGGAACTGCGCCACCTCCACCACTTCGTCGCGGTCGCCGAGGACCAGCATTTCACCCGGGCGGCGGAGCGCCTGATGGTGTCGCAGTCAGGTCTGTCGGCGTCGATCCGGGCGCTGGAGCGGGAGCTTCAGACCGCGTTGTTCGTGCGCACCACGCGCCGGGTGACCCTCACGGAGGCCGGGCGCGCGCTGCTCGGTGAGGCGGAGCGGATCCTGGCACAGGTGCGGTCGGCGCACGAGGCGGTGGCCGCGGTGCAGGGCGTGCTGCGCGGCACGCTGTCGCTGGGCACCGAGCAGTGCATCGCCGGGGTGCACGTGGCGGGGCTGCTCGCCGCGTTCCGGCGGCGGCACCCGGACGTGGAGGTCCGGCTGCGGCAGGCCGGCTCCGGTGCGCTGGCGGAGGGGGTCGCGGCCGGGCGGCTCGACCTGGCGTTCGCCTACCGGACCCAGCCGGACACCGACCAGCTGCGTTCGGTGGCGCTGGCCGGCGAGCCGCCGACCGTGCTGTGCCATCCCGGGCACCGGTTCGCGACGGCGGGCGCGGCGCTCGGCCCCGAGGACGTGAGCGGCGAGGTCTTCGTCGACTTCCACCCGGACTGGGGCCCGCGCCGCACCACGGACGCGGTGTTCTCCGCCGCCGGTGTCCGGCGCACCGTGGCCCTGGAGGTCAACGACGTGCACAGCCTGCTCGACCTGGTCGACGAGAACCTGGGCATCGCGGTGGTGCCTGGGCACTTCCGGCACAAGCGGCCCTCGCTCACCGCGCTGCCGTTCAAGGGCGTCGGCGGGACCGAGTACGAGACCGTGGCGCTGCTGCCGCCGGAGCAGGCCACCAGCCCGGCGGCCCGGGCGCTGGTCACGCTGCTCGAAACAGGGGGCCTGGCACCACCCCCGCAGGGGGCCCAGCACTCCTGACCTCGCCGTCGCGCGAGCGCAGACTCGTGACCGTCCCCCAGTGCCGCGACAGGCACTGGCAACCGCGGTCAGGAGGACGGACGATGGAACACACTCGACGCAGGGTACTGCTCGGCGGCGCGGCCGCCGCGGCGGCGGCCGGGATCCTCGGCGGGCCCGGCGGCTCCCGGGCGACGGCCGCCCCCTCGGAAGTGAAAAGGGGGCACCATCCCTTCCTGGAGGGTTCCTTCGAGCCGGTCGCCGAGGAGCTGACGGCCTTCGACCTGCCGGTCACCGGTCGCCTCCCGCGCGAGCTGAACGGGCGCCTGCTGCGCAACGGCCCGAACGTCCTGGGTCTGGAGGACCCGCGGGCGCACCACTGGATGCTCGGCGAGGGCATGGTGCACGGTGTGCGGCTGCGCGACGGCCGCGCCGAGTGGTACCGCAACCGGTGGGTGCGCTCGGCGGCGGTGGCGCACAAGCTCGGCGAGCCGGGCCCGGATCCGGTGCCGCCGGACGACTTCGCCTGCAACACCCACGTCATCGCCCACCGGGGCCGGATCCTCGCCCTCCAGGAGAGCGGGCCGCTGCCGTACGAGCTGGACGGCGACCTGGACACGGTGGGCCCGTACGACTTCCGGGGCACGCTGGAGGGGGCCTTCGCCGCCCACACCAAGTTCGACGAGCGCTCCGGCGAACTGCACGCCATCGCCTACTACCCCGCCTGGGACCACGTCCGGCACCTCGTCGTGGACCGCACCGGCCGGCTCGCCCGCACCCGGCGGATTCCGCTGGCGGGCTCGCCGATGATGCACGACTTCGCGCTCACCGAGCGGTACGTCGTCCTGTTCGACATGCCGGTCACCTTCGATCCGACCGCCGCCGGACGCGGCGCTTCGGTGCCGTACGTGTGGAACCCGGACCGTCCGGCGCGCGTCGGCCTGGTGCCGCGGGCCGGCGGCGCGGTGCGGTGGTTCGAGGTGGCGCCGGTGTTCTACTCGCACACGCTCAACGCCTACGACGAGGGCGCGGGCGTGGTGATCGACCTGACGGCGTACCCGGCCCCCTTCCTGGTCGCCGGCCGGGGCAGTGACGGCCCCTACTGCGCGGGCACCGCCAGGCTGGAGCGGTGGACCGTCGATCCGCGGCACGGCCGGGTGCGGACGAGGACGCTGGACGACCTGCCGCAGGAGTTCCCGCGGGTGAACGAGGCGCTGGTGTCCCGCCGCCACCGGTACGGCTACTCGGCGGCCGCGGCCGACATGACCCTGGCGTACCTCACCGCGGAGGACGGGAACCCGCCCGACCGGGCCTTCACCAACGCGCTCATCAAGCACGACCTGCTGCGCGGCACGGCCCAGGTGCACCGGCTGCCGCGGCACGCGGCGGCCAGCGAGGCCGTGTTCGTGCCGGCGGACCCGTCGGCGACGGGGGCGGCCGAGGACGACGGGTACGCGCTGGCCTACGTCCACAATCCCGACCGGGGGGCGTCCGACCTGGTCGTCCTGGCCGCGCAGGACTTCACGGGCGAGCCGGTCGCCCGGGTCCACCTGCCCGGGCGGGTACCTCTGGGATTCCACGGAAGCTGGGTTCCGGACGCGTGACGGGCCGTGATGCGCGATGGTGGACCCATGCATGTGAAGGACATCCTCATCGACGGCTACGGCCGCATCCGGGAAGAGGTCCACGCCGTCGTCGACGGCCTGTCACCGGAGCAGCTCAACGCCCGTCCGGCCGACGACGCCAACTCCATCGCCTGGCTGCTCTGGCACCTCACCCGGGTGCAGGACGACCACCTCGCGGACGCGTTCGACCTCGACCAGGTGTGGCTCTCGCAGGGCTGGGAGAAGCGCTTCGGGCTCGACCTGCACCGCCGCGAGACCGGTTACGGGCACACCCCGGCCAAGGTCGCCAAGGTGCGGGTCGACTCCGGTGACCTGCTGACCGGGTACTACGACGCGGTGCACGAGCAGAGCGTGCGCGCGCTCAGGGGCCTGGCCGCCAAGGATCTCGAACGCGTCGTCGACGAACGCTGGGACCCGCCGGTCACCCTGGGCGTGCGCCTGGTCAGCGTCCTGTCCGACGATCTGCAGCACGTCGGACAGGCCGCCTACGTCAGGGGGCTGCTTCAGAGCGCGGACGCGTAACCGGGCAGGACCACGTCCTCGATGAGGGCCTTGCGCTCGTCGAACGGGATGAACGCGCTCTTGACGGCGTTCACCGTGACGGTGCGCAGGTCCTCGGCCGTCCAGCCGGCCTGCTCGACCAGCAAGGACATCTCCCGGGTCATCGTCGTGCCGGACACCAGACGGTTGTCGGTGTTGACGGTGACCCGGAAACCGAGGTCCTTCAGCGCGGTGATGGGGTGGCCGGCGATCGATTCGGCGGCGCCGGTCTGGAGGTTGGAGGTCGGGCACATCTCCAGGGCGATCCGGCGGTCGCGCACCCAGCCGGCCAGGCGGCCGAGCTTGCCGTCGACGATGTCGTCGGCGATGCGCACGCCGTGCCCGATGCGCTGGGCGCCGCACACCTGCAACGCCTGGTGGATGCTGGGCAGGCCGTGCGCCTCGCCGGCGTGGATGGTGAACGGCACGCTCTCGCGACGCAGGTGCTCGAAGGCGGCCAGGTGGTCGGCGGGCGGGAAGCCGTCCTCGGCTCCGGCGATGTCGAAGCCGACGACGCCGGCGTCGCGGTGGGCGACGGCGAGGTCGGCGATCTCGCGGGTGCGGTCGAACATCCGCATGCCGCACAGCAGGGTGCCGACCCGGACGGGAGTGCCGTTCGCCGCGGCCTTGGCCATGCCCGCCGCGAGGCCCTCCTGCACGGTCTCGACGACCTCGGTCAGGGTGAGCCCGCCGTTCACCATCAGCTCGGGGGCGTAGCGGACCTCTCCGTAGACGACGCCGTCACCGGCCAGGTCGAGGACGTACTCCTCGGCGGTGCGCAGCAGGCCCTCGCGGTTCTGCATCACCGCCAGGGTGTGCTCGAAGGTGGCTATGTAGCGGACCAGGTCGCCGGAGTTGGCCGCCTCGTAGTACCAGGCGGCGAGCTCGTCGGGGTCGGTGGTGGGCAGGGTGTGGCCGACCGTTTCCGCGAGTTCCACCACGGTGGCGGGGCGCAGACCGCCGTCGAGGTGGTCGTGCAGCACGGCCTTGGGGAGCCGGCGGATGGTGTCGGTGTCGATGCGGGACGCGGTCATGGGTGTTTCCTCGGGCAGGTGGTGTGTCAGGTGGTGGCCGGCTGGAGCAGGTCCCAGCGGTTGCCGTACAGGTCCTGGAAGACGACGACGGCGCCGTAGGGCTCGTGGCGCGGTTCCTCCAGGAAGGTCACGCCCGCCGCCCGCATCCGGGCGTGGTCGCGGGCGAAGTCGTCGGTGTGCAGGAAGAACCCGACCCGTCCGCCGGTCTGGTCGCCGACCCGGGCCCGCTGGGCCTCCCCCCTGGCACGGGCGAGCAGCAGGGCGGTGCCGTCCTGCCCCGGTCCCGGGGCGACGACGACCCAGCGGGAGCCGTCCGGGCGCGGGGCGTCCTCGGCGAGGTGGAATCCGAGGGCCTCGGTGTAGAAGCGGATCGCCTCGTCGTAGTCGTCGACGACGAGGGCGACCAGGGCGATGTGTCTCATCGGGGCCTTTCGGGACGGGCGATTGACGGGTGACGTTATACGTAAAACTTGCGCCGCGCCAGTCAGCCCCGAAGAGGGAGCGGCAGGGTTCAGCGGGGCTCCTCGCCCTGGGCGACCTCGACCCGGTGGTGGAAGTCGATCATTCCGGTGGCCGAGGAGACCAGGGAGACCGCCGTGCAGGCCAGCAGCAGCGCGGCGATCAGGCCCGCGGCACGGCGTGGGGTGTGCGGGGCGGCGAGAAGGGCCCTGACGCGCTGGGGAACGGGGCCGGAGGCGGCGGCGGGGGCGAACCGCGGACGCGTGGAACCGGCCTCCTGCGCGGCCAGCGCGGCGCGGGCGATGGCGCGGGCGGTCAGTCGGCGGTCGCCGACGGCCCGCGCGGCGGCCTCGTCGGCGGCGCGTTCGGCGGCCAGGCGGATGGCGCCGCGGACCGGGCGCAGCGCCGGGTGGCAGTGGGCGGCGAGTTCGGCGGCGGCGAGGAAGTAGTGGTGGCCGCCCCGGTTGTGGGCGCGCTCGTGGGCGAACAGCGCCTCGCGCTCGGCGGCGTCGAGGCTGCGCAGCATCGCGGTGGTCACGACGATGCGGTGCGGGCGGCCGGGCAGGGCGTACGCGTCCGGGTGCGGGGAGTCGACGACGCACAGGTCGCCCGCCGCGGGCCTGCGGCCGGCCTCCGTGCGCGCGCTGCGGAAGGCCCGGAACTCGCGCAGCGCCGAGCGGCCGAGGGCGCCCGCGCTGACGGCGAGCGCGCCGACCGACAGCGCGGCCGCCGGCCCGACCAGCGGGCCGGGGGCGGTGGACAGCGGATGCACCAGATCGCCCAGGGCGGCGAAGACGGGCAGCTTCAGCAGACCGGTGAGGACGAAGCCGCCGAGCGCGGCGAGCGAGCAGCCGGCGAGCACGACCACGGTCAGGGTCAGCACCCGCAGGGCGGCGACGGGAGCGAGCCGGTCGAGGGCGCGCCGGGCCAGGGCCGGTACCGCGAACGGCAGCAGCAGGGGCAGGAGCAGCAGCGCGGTCATCGCTCTCCGGGTTCGAGCAGGTCGCGCAGGACACGCTCGTCGTCGGGGCTGAGCTGGGCGACGAACCGGGCGAGCACCGTCTCGCGGTCGGCGTCGCGGTCCAGCTCGGAGTGCATGCGGCGGGCGGTCAGCCCGTGGGCGTCCTGGACGGGGTAGTAGGCGTAGCCGCGCCCCTGCCGGTGGCGCTCGACCACGCCCTTGTCGTGCAGCCGGGTCAGGATCGTCGTCACGGTCGTGCGGGCCAGGCCGGCGCCGAGGCTCAGCTGGACCTGCCCCGGGGTCCGGGGCGCGTCGGCGGCCCACAGGACGGCCATGACGCTGGCTTCGAGCTCGCCGGCCGGCCTGCGTTCGTCCTTCGCGTCGGTCATGGGAACGTTCCTCACCCCGTCTTCGTCTACGACCCGGTGGACCGTCTACACAATCGTAGTCAGTCGGGTGCCGTCCTCCGCACGCGGCCGCGCCCGCCTGCCCATTATGGGAGGGGGCGCCGGGAACGGCGGCGGGGATGCGCACACCCGTGCGCAGGTACGCCCGTACCGTCCGGCGGCCTCGGGCGTCCGGTCCGGGCCCTCCCGCGCGCCCGTGGCCTGCCGCGCGGGGCGGCCGGACGCCTCGCGGGAGCCCGCGGGACCGCACCGCGCGGCGGGATGGGACCACGCCGACCGCGCCGGCTGTTCCTCGCCGCGGACGCCCCGCGCCTCCCCCGGCGCGCGCCGCACGGGACGCCGCGCGGCGCGGGGACGGGGCCGGGCGGGTGCGGTGGTCGCAGCCCCGCGGAATCGGCGCGGTGACGCGGTAGGGATTTCCCGGGGGACCCGCTCCGCGGCGCACCGCGCCGCCCCGAGACATCCGCAGGAGCTGAGTCAGATGCCCGGACGGCCGAAGCCCGCCGAGACCCCCGCCCGCCAGAACGTGACCTTCCCGAGCGCGGGAGCCACCGCCCACGGCTACCTCGCGCTGCCGCCGTCCGGACGCGGTCCCGGAGTCCTCGTCATCCAGGAGTGGTGGGGGCTGACGGACCACATCGCCGACGTCGCCGACCGGCTGGCCGCGGCGGGCTTCGTGGTGCTGGCCCCCGACCTGTACGGCGGCAGCGTGGCGCACGACGCCGAGGAGGCCCTGCGGATGATGAAGGCGCTGCCGGTCCCCCGCGGCGTCGAACTGCTCCGCGGCTCGGTGGACCACCTGCTGTCACGGCCCGAGGTCACCTCGGACGCGGTCGGCGCGGTCGGCTTCTGCATGGGCGGCGGCTTCGTGCTCTGCCTGGCCGCGGTCGAGCCGCGGGTGAGCGCCGCGGTGCCCTTCTACGGCGTCGTCCGGGGCGAGCTGCCCGACTTCTCCGCCCTGCGCGCCCGGATCCTCGGCCACTACGGCGAACAGGACCGGAGCATCCCGGTGGAGAGCGTCGGTGAACTGCGCGAGGCCATCCGCGCGCAGTCCGGCACCACACCGGACCTGCGCCTCTACCCGGCCGGGCACGCCTTCTTCAACGACCGCCGCCCGAGTCACGACCCGGACTCGGCCGACCGCGCCTGGCGGAGCACCGTCGAGTTCCTGCACGAGTGTCTGGGCCGGCCGGACGCGGGGACGGGGGCCGACGACCGGTGAACGCCGAGCGGCGGCCGGCGACGGTCAGGCGGCCCCGGCGTGCAGGGCGTCGAGCCGGGCCAGCTCCTGCCCGGTCAGGCGGATGGCCCCCGCGGCGACGTTCTGCACGAGGTGGTCCGGGTCGCCGGTGCCGGGGATGGCCAGCACGTGGGGGCCCTGGTGCAGGGTCCAGGCGGTCCGGATCTGGGTGGGCGTCACGCCGTGGGCCGCGGCGACGGCCGCGACCGCCTCGTCACGGTCCTCGGCCGCGCCCCGCTCCCCGCGCTCGCCCGCGATGGCGTAGAACGGCACGAAGGCGATGCCCTGTTCCCCGCAGAGCCGCAGGAGTTCGTCGGCGGCGGGGGTGCTCAGCCCGAGCCCGAAACGGTTCTGGACGCTGACCACCGGCGCGATGGCCCGGGCCTCGGCGAGGTGGCGGGGCTGGACGTCCGAGAGGCCGAGGTGCCGGATCAGGCCTTCCTCGCGAAGTTCGGCGAGTGCGCCGAAGTGCTCGGCGACGGAGTCCTGGCGCATGCGGCGCAGATAGACCAGGTCCAGGTGGTCCCGGCCGAGCTGGCGCAGGTTCTCCTCGACGTGTCCGCGCAGTTGGTCGGGCCGGGCGGCGGCGCCCCACTCGCCGCGGTAGTCGCGGTACGGACCGACCTTGGCGGCGATGAGCAGCTCGTCCGGGTAGGGCGACAGCGCGCTGTTGATCAGTTCGTTGGCGGAGCGCAGCGCGGAGAAGTAGAAGGCCGCCGTGTCGATGTGGTTGACGCCGAGCTCCACCGCCCGGCGCAGCACGGCGATCGAGCGTGTCCGGTCGCTCGGCGTGCCGAGGTGGAAGGCGGCGCTGCCGGTGAGCCGCATCGCGCCCAGGCCGATCCGGTTGACGGTGAGGTCGCCGGTCCGCCAGGTGCCCGCGGCGTCCGCGGTGATCGTTTCCGTGGTCATCGCCGGAGTCTCGCACACCCCCGGCCGGGGGCCCGGGCGGAGCAACGGCCGCCCGTGCCGCTCTCCCCCGCGCCGCCGAACCGGCCTGGCCGCGGACGGTGGGACGGCCGCAACCGCGTCGTGGCCGCGGGCGGGCGGGTCCGCCGCCGGACGCCGGGGCGTCCCGGCCCGCGTCATGGCCGTGCGGAGCCCCGGCTCAGTCCTCCTCGGCGCCCGGCACCACGACGAGGAAGGCGTCGGACTCCAGGTCCATCACCACGGTGGCGGGCTCGCCCTCCGCCCTGCGGCGCGCCGCGTACTCCTCGGCCGGCCACGACCCGCGCGGAGAGCCCGCGGGAAACCGCTCCAACACCTTCGCGCCCATACCGGCAGACACCTCCGTGTGTGAACACTCGACTTCACCGAACACCGTGTGGCTCGTACAGTCCGCCTGCCCGCTGCCGACCGGACCATGTGCGCCCCGCCGCGCACACCCCCGGGCGGCCCGCGCACACCCCCCGGGCGGCCCGCGCACCGCGTCCGGTGCCCGTCCGCCCCGGGAAGTGGCCCGGGAGGTGATGAGGGGAGACCATCGCAATGACGGGAAACCATCGGAACGACGGGCGACCGCCGAGCGGAAGGGCACGGGCCGATGAACGGTGACGAGGTACGGGGACGGCCGCGCAGCCTGGTCACGGGCGCCACGGGCTACATCGGCGGCCGGCTCGTCCCGGAGCTGCTGGCCGCCGGACACCGGCTGCGCTGCCTGGCACGCTCGCCGGGCAAGCTGCGCGACCACACGTGGGCGGGCGATGTCGAGGTGGTGCGCGGGGACGTCACGGACGCCGAGTCGACGGCCGCGGCGATGCGGGACGTCGACGTGGCGTACTACCTCGTGCACGCCATCGGCACCGGCGGGGACTTCGAGGAGACCGACCGCGGCGCGGCGCGGATCTTCGGTGAACAGGCCCGCGCGGCGGGCGTGCGGCGCATCGTCTACCTGGGCGGGCTCACGCCCACCGGCGTGCCCGAGCGGGAGCTGTCGCCGCACCTGCGCTCGCGTGCCGAGGTCGGCCGCATCCTGCTGGACTCCGGGGTGCCCACCACGGTCCTGCGCGCCGCGGTGATCATCGGCTCCGGCTCGGCCTCGTTCGAGATGCTCCGCTACCTCACCGAACGCCTGCCGGTGATGATCACGCCGAGCTGGGTACGCACCCGGATCCAGCCGATCGCCGTGCGGGACGTGCTGCGCGTCCTGGTCGGCAGCGCGCGGATGCCGGCCGAGGTGAACCGCGCGTTCGACATCGGCGGGCCGGACGTCTTGACGTACCGGGAGATGATGACCCGCTACGCGGCGGTGGCGGGCCTGCCGCACCGGCTCATCCTGCCGGTCCCGGTGCTCACCCCCCGGCTGTCCAGCATCTGGGTCGGCCTGGTCACACCGGTCCCGGCCGCCATCGCCCGGCCGCTCACCGAGTCGCTGCGCCATGAGGTCGTCTGCCGCGAGCGTGACATCACCCGGTACGTGCCCGACCCGCCCGGGCACCCGATCGGCTTCGACGAGGCGGTCCGGCTGGCCCTGCAACGGGTCCGGGACGCCCAGGTCACCACCCGCTGGTCGTCCGCCTCGGTGCCCGGCGCTCCCAGCGATCCGCTGCCCACCGACCCCGACTGGGCGGGCGGCAGCCTCTACACCGACCACCGGGAACTGACGGTCGCGGCCCCGCCCGAGGCGCTGTGGCGGGTCATCGAGGGGATCGGCGGCGACAACGGCTGGTACTCCTTCCCGCTCGCCTGGGCGCTGCGCGGCTGGCTGGACCGGCTGGCCGGCGGGGTGGGGCTGCGCCGTGGCCGCCGGGACGCCCACCGGCTGCGGGCCGGCGACTCGCTGGACTTCTGGCGGGTGGAGGAGATCGAGCCGGGGCGGCTGCTGCGGCTGCGGGCCGAGATGCGGCTGCCGGGCCTGGCCTGGCTGGAGATGTGCGCCGGCACGGACGCCACCGGCCGCACCCGCTACCGCCAGCGTGCCCTGTTCCACCCGCACGGGCTGCTCGGGCACGCCTACTGGTGGGGCGTCTCGCCCTTCCACGCCGTCGTCTTCGGCGGCATGGCGCGCAACATCGCGCAGGCGGCCGCCGGTTCGGCCCCGGCGCGGCCGGCCGACCGGACCGCCGGACGGCCGGCCTCCTGACGCCGGCCCGACGGTGCGGCCCCCGGGCGGTCCCCGGGCGGTCCCGGCCGGTCGCCCGCACGAGCCCCGTACGGGTCCCGGACGCCCCGGCCGCGAGGGGGCGGGCCCGGCCGGACCCGGCCGGCCTCCTGCCGCGTCCGGCCGCCCACGACGCCACGGGCCGCATCCGGGAAACACCCGGCACCGGAAGTAGGGTCGTGTGGGCCGGTTCCCGCAGGACGACCGCCCGGGAGCCGGCCTCCCGGACACCGGTCCCCCGGCGCCCCTCAGCAGCGCACCGTCCCGTCCGCTCCTCCCTCCCGGAGACCGCACCATGAACGTCTCGGTCGTCCTGTTCACCGCCGACCTGCGCCTGCACGACCACCCGCCGCTGCGGGCCGCCCTCGACAGGGCGGGGCAGGTGGTGCCGCTGTTCGTCCGGGACCGGGCCGTGGACGCGGCCGGATTCGCCGTGCCCAACCGGCTGGCGTTCCTCGCCGACTGCCTGGCCGACCTGGACGCGGGGCTGCGGCGGCGCGGCGGCCGGCTCGTGGTGCGCTCCGGCGACGTGGTCGAGCGGGTCCGCGCGGTGGCCGCCGAGGCGGGCGCCGACGAGGTGCACCTCGCGGCCGACGCGAGCGGCTACGCACACCGGCGCGAGGAGCGGCTGCGGCGTGCCCTGGAGGCGGACGGGCGGCGGCTGCACGTGCACGACACCGTGACGACGGCCGTGCCGCCCGGGGCGCTCACCCCGTCCTCCTCGGACCACTTCGCGGTCTTCACGCCGTACTACCGCAAGTGGTCCGTGCAGGCCCTGCGCGACCCGCTCGGACCGCCCCGTTCCGTCCGGGTGCCGGACGTCGTCGGATCCGAACCCCTGCCGGCCCGTGCGGACGTGACCGGCGTGTCGGCCGGGCTGGCCGCCGGCGGCGAGAGCGAGGGCAGGAAACGGCTCACCGCGTGGCTGCGCTCCGGGATCGCCGCGTACCAGGACCGGCACGACGACCTGGCCGGCGACCAGACCTCACGGCTCTCGCCGCACCTGCACTTCGGCACGCTCTCCCCGGTGGAGCTGGTGCGGCGGGCGCGGCGGACGGGCGGCCCGGGCGCGGAGGCGTTCGTGCGGCAGCTCGCCTGGCGCGACTTCCACCGGCAGGTGCTGGCCGCCCGGCAGGACACCGCCCGCGACGACTACCGGACCAGGCACGACCGCTGGCGGACCGAGCGTGCGGCGCGGGCGGACGTCGAGGCGTGGCGGGAGGGGCGCACCGGCTACCCGGTCGTCGACGCGGCGATGCGCCAGCTGAGCCATGAGGGCTGGATGCACAACCGGGGACGGCTGCTGACCGCGAGCTTCCTCGCCAAGACGCTCTACGTCGACTGGCGCGTGGGCGCCCGGCACTTCCTCGACCTCCTGGTGGACGGCGACGTCGCCAACAACCAGCTCAACTGGCAGTGGGTGGCCGGAACCGGCACGGACTCCCGGCCCAACCGGGTCCTCAACCCGGTCGTCCAGGGCCGGCGGTACGACCCCGACGGCGCCTACGTACGGCGCTGGGTGCCCGAACTCGCCGCGCTGGACGGGTCCGCCGTGCACGAGCCGTGGAAACTGCCGGGCGCGAAACGGGCGGCCGTCGACTACCCGGACCCGATCGTGGACCTCGCGGAGGGGCTCGCGCGCTTCAGACGGGCGCGCGGACTCGACTGAGCGGCGGCCGGGTCAGTCGCCCGGGACCTGCCAGGGGTCCTGCGGCAGCGGGCTGCCGGTCTCGATCAGCGACTTCAGGTTGGACAGGACCGCCGGCCAGCCGCGCGAGACGTCCGCGAGCTCGCCCTCGTCGTTGAGTTCCTCGTGGGTGACGGTGAGCCGGACGATGTCGCCGTGCGGCCGGATGTCGAAGGCGACCCGGGAGTGCCGGTCCGGGCGCTCCTCGTCCCCCGGCGCGGACCAGGTGGTCACCAGCCGGGTCGGGCGCTCGGCCACGAGGACGGTTCCGACGACGTCCGCGACCTGGGAGCCGTCCGTGCGGAGGTGCTCCCAGCGAGAGCCCGGCTCCCAGTCCGAGACGTTGCTGTGTCCCCAGTAGGCGGCGGTCAGATCGGCGTCCGTCAGGGCGTCCCACACCGTCTCGGGTGTGCTCTCGATGTAGGTGACGTACACGTAGCTCGGCTGGTCGGACATGGCTTCCTCGGCTCGTCGCTGCACGGCGCCGAGCGCGTGGGGGCGCGGCGCCCGGCCTTCTCGATCCACCGCCCCCGGATCTCGTGGAGCGGGACCGGATCGGGGCTCATGCAGGCATTCTCCCGCGTGTCGGGGGAACGGGTGGGCCCGCCGTACGGTCCGGCGGGCCCGCACCGACGCTGTTGCTCCCCTCCGCGTCAGCCGACGTCGAGCGCCGTGTCGTCGACGACGAACGACGTCTGGAGCTTGGAGCCCTCCGTTCCGGTGAACCTGACCGTGATGGTCTGCCCGGCGTAACCGCTCAGGTCGAGGGCGCGCCGGGTGTAGCCGGCCGCGGCGTCGAGGTTCGAGTAGGTGGCCAGGGTGCCCAGGACGGTGCCGGAGCTGTTCAGGACCTGCGCCTTGAGGGTGTCGTAGGCGGTGCTGGTCGTGGTCTCCGCGGTGTCGACGTGGAGGTAGAAGCTCAGGGTCGCGGCGCAGCCGGCGGGGATGGCCACCGACTGGGAGAGGGTGTCGGTGGTGGCGGTGCCGTTGCCGTCGAGCCAGGCGTAGTACGAGCCCGAGCGGGCGGACTCGCCGGTGGAGTCGGTGATCACGCCGCTGCCGGCGCTCCAGATGGAGTTGCCGGACTCGAAGCCGCTGTTGCGCAGGAGCTGGGCCGCGGTGCAGGAGCCGGCCCCTCCGCCGCCGCCGCTGCCCGAAGCGGCGAGCCAGGCGGTGGCGTTGAGTGCGAGGGCGGCGTTGGTGGCGCCCGTGTCGTTCCAGCCGTCGTAGAGCGTGTTGCCGGACTGGCCGGTGCCGTCGTCGATGGGCGAGCTGTCGCCCCAGAAGGCGACGCGGCCGCTGCCGAACGTGCTGGTGACGAAGAAGGCGCCGGTGTTGCCGGAGTAGCCGCCGCGGTAGACCAGGCCCTTGACGGAGGAGTTGTCGGACGGCTTGAGCGTGGCCGTCGTGCCGTTGGCGAACAGGCTCTTGGTGACCGTGCCGAAGGAGCCGTGCAGCACCGGGTCGGTGCTGTCGCCGATGGCGGCCGGGTAGCCGGAGGCGACGTTCAGCGAGTCGATGGAGAAGCCGAACGGGTCGGTGGAGTCGACGCTGTTGTTGCTCATCAGGTCGTTCAGGATCTGCACCGAGTCCTTGCCGTCGTTGTTGCGGTCGGACCCGGTGTGGTCGGAGATCATGAACAGCCCGCCGCCGTTCTTGACGAAGTTCATGACGGCGGTCTTCTCGGCCGCCGTGAACGACGTGTTCGGCTCGGGCAGGACCAGCGTGTCGAAGTTCGACAGGTCGGTCGTCGAGGAGCCGCCGTAGGACAGGCTCGAACCGGACGGCAGCGTCCTGAGGCTGTAGCCGCCGGCCTTCTGGAGGGCGACGCCCCAGGAGGAGAGGGCGCCGGTCCAGTCCTTCTCGGCGGACGGGGAGGGGTTCTGGCCGAGCGGGTCGGGCTGGCTGGTGGAGATGATCCAGTCGGCGTTGCCGGCCGTCTCGGCGTGGGCGTTGTCGAACAGGACGCGGTGGGTCGCGGTGGTGGCCGCGTGGGCCGGCGTGGTGCCGGCGGAGACCTGCAAGGCGGCCGAGGCGGCGAGCAGCCCGAGTCCGGCCAGCGCGGCGGCGACTGTGCGGGGGGACCTTCTGGATCCGAGCATCCGGCGAACCTCCGAGTGGGGTGAGGGGGCGGCGCGGGCGCCGTGTCTTCGCGCGTAGAACGGGTAGGCGTCGAGCGTTCTACACGCGTCGATCAATTGAAAGGTACATGGCATGACTGAACGATGAACAGAAAGACCCGGCAATAACCCGAACGGAGTGCTCTCCGCCGCAGCGGGCATTCGAACAACGCAAAGACGTACGACAAAGAGGGGCGAAGATGGAGATCAGCGGCATCATCAGTGCCATCGTCATCGGCATCATCATCGGCGTCCTGGGACGACTCGTCGTCCCGGGCCGACAGCACATCGGCGTCATCTGGACGATTCTCATCGGCATCGTCGCCGCGCTGATCGGCGCGGCGATCGCGGGCGCGCTCGGCGTGGCCGACACCAAGGGCGTCGACTGGATCGAGTGGCTCATCCAGATCGCCCTCGCCGCGGTGGGTGTGGCCGCGCTGGACCGGGCGAAGACGGCACACCGCTGATCCGGCCGCCCCGGGGCCGCGCCCCGTGCGGGACGGTGACGTGCGCGGGGGGGGGGGGGGGGGCCGCGCCCGGGGGGGGGGGGGGGGCGCCCGGGGGGGGGGGGGGGGCGCGCGCGGGGGGCCGGCGGGGGGGGGGGGGGGGGGCGCCCCGCCCCCCCCCCGGGCGCCCCCCCGGGGGGGGGGGCCGCCCGGGGGGGGGGGGCGGGGGGGGGGGGGCCCCCCCCCCCCCCGGGGGGGGCGGCCCCCCCCCCCCCCGCGGTGTGCCCGGCGACCGTCCTCCGTGCGCGACGGCGACCGGTCGCCGGGCACATCTGCCGCCCCCTTGGCGGCTGCGACCGGGCCGGTGCGGGCTCGTCGACCGCGAGGGTCCTCCGGCCGGTTCGCCGGAGGTGGCGTCGCAGGAGGCACCGCGCGGCGTCCCCGCGGGCACACCGCCGGACGCGTCCGCCGCAAAGTCGGCGCGGCCCTGGTCGCACGGCCCGTCCCGGTCACGGACGCGCGCGTCCAAGCGGCTCGCCCGCTCCCCTGCCCGCGCCACGGCGACGAAGCCCGTGCGCCCGTAGGCGGTTACGGTTCGTAGACGTACGGCGTCGTGGTGGTCAGCGGGGCGAAGCCGAGGCGCTGGAGGATGGGACGGCTCCGGTCGGAGGCGTCGACGTGCAGGTAGCGGTAGCCGTGGTCGGCGGCGACGCGGGCGCGGTGGGCGACCAGTGCGCGGTAGATGCCGCGCCCGCGCCAGCCCTCGACGGTCCCGCCGCCCCACAGGCCCGCGAACCCCGTGCCGGGGGCCAGTTCCATGCGGGCCGCGCTCACCGGCGCGTCCCCGGCGAGGGCGACCACGGCGACGAACGTGTCCGGGGCCTCCAGGAGCCGGGCGAGGACGCGGTGCCGCAAGAGGGAGCCGTCCTTGCCGAAGGCCCGCTCGTGCGCGGCGACCAGCAGGTCGACGCCGGACGCGTCGGTGACGGGGCTCAGCCGCACCCCCTCCGGCGGCCGGGCCGCCAGGTCCAGGTCCGCGATCCGGCCGACCATGAGCGTCTCCGCCGGCCCGGCCGTGAATCCGGCGGCCCGGAGCCGCTGTCCGAGGTCCGCAGGCCGGTCGTGGCCGTACAGCTTCCACTCGAAGGCGTGCCCCAACCCGCCGAAGTGGGCGATCTGCTCGGCGATCGCCGCGTCGGCGCCCTCCGCGTCCAGAGCGGACCACAGCACACCGTTCCAGTCCCGGGCACTGGCGCCGACCTGGCGCACCACCGCTCCGACGCGCTCGACGCGCGCCCCTGGCCCGTCCGGCGGGGCGTCCCGGCGCAGATCCTGGTCGTAGCGTGCGAGTACCGCGGCGTGATCCATGCGCCCCACTGCACCAGACGGCCCCGTGTGCGGCAAAGCGATTCCCGGGGCCGCGCGCGGCCGGTACGGCGGACGGCGTGCCGAGCGCGGGAACCGCCTCGGCGCGGTCGGGAACCGCCCCCGTGCCGGTCGGTGGCCGCCCCGCCGGGCGACGGGACCTCCCCGGCCGCTCCCGTGGCCGGACGCCCGGAGGGCTGCGGGCCGGGCGGCGGGCCGGCGGCCCGCCGTCGGCGTGGTGGCCCGCCGTCGGCGTGGTGGCCCACCGTCTCCGCGGTGGCCCACGGCCGCCTGCCCCGTCCACGCGGGCCGAGCCGCCGGCGCCGCCGGGTCGCGCCGGTCAACCGGTCACTTCCACAAGCACGTTGGGGACTCTAGGGTTGCGCCTCATGGATACGTCCGATGTCACTCTCCGCCCCGTGGACGAGGCCGACCTGCCCGTCATGGAACGCGTCCTGCGCCATCGCGAGGACGCGTCGCACTTCCAGTGGTTCGGCTGGCGCGACCCGGCCCGCTGGCGCCGGATGTGGGAGGAGAACGGCCTGCTCACCGACGACATGGGGCACCTCATGGTGGCGCGCGGAGCGGAGCGGCTGGGTTTCGTCTCCTGGCGGAAGATCCAGATGAGCCTTGCGTCCTACTACTGGAACCTGGGCATCGCCCTGATGCCCGAGGCCCGGGGGCAGGGCGCCGGGACCGAGGCCCAGCGGCAGTTGGTGCGCTACCTCTTCGCGCACACACCCGTGGCACGGATCGAGGCGGACACCGAGGCCGACAACTTCGCCGAGCAACGCGCCCTGGAGAAGGCCGGGTTCACACGCGAGGGCGTGATGCGCGGTGTCATCTTCCGGGACGGACAGTGGCGGGACCACGTGCGGTACGGCATCCTGCGCGACGAACTGGGCTGACTCCTCGCCCCGCACGGACTCGGCCCGGGCCCCGCGGGGACCCGGGCCGCGGACCGGGCCGGCCGACGGCGGGTCCACCGGTCACGGCCCGGAGCCGGTGGCACCTCGCTCCGCCGCGGAGATCCGCTTCAGCGCGTCGCTCCCGGCCGGAAGCGCCGGTACAGGACGGCTCCGCCGAGCAGGAGCGCCGCGCTCGCGGCGACGGCGGGCAGGGTGTCGTCCGCCCCGGTGTGGGCGAGGGACGCCTGCGTCCGCGGCAGCGCCACGGGGTGCGGCAGCGGCTTGGGCGCCGACTCCGGCGTGGTCCGCCGCGGCGGCGTGACCGGCCGGGGGGACGCGGGCCGGTCGACGGAGGTGTTCGTGGAGGTGTTGCCGGTGGCCGGGTTGCCGACACCCACCACGTTCACGCTGTTGCCGCTGACGTTCACCGGGACGTGCACCGGAAGCTCGATGGTGTTGCCGGAGACCACTCCCGGCGAATCCTTTCCGCTCGCCTGCGCCGCCGCTCCGCCCCTCGACGACGCCCGATCCCTCCCGGCGGACGCGTTCTCGCAGTGGTTGTCCGCGGCGGGGTTGAAGAGCCCCGCGACGTTCACCGTGTTGCCGCACACGCTCACCGGGACGTGCACCGGGAGCTGGAGGGTGTTGCCCGAGAGCAACCCGGGCGAGCCGGCCGCGGCACCGTCCGCGGTGGCACCGCCGTCGGCGGCGAACGCGGCGGACACCGGCACCGTCATCACCATCGCGCCGGAGACGGCGGCGGCGGCGATCACACCGTTTCGGGTAACCCGTTTCATAGGTTTCTGTGCCTTCCAGACAAGGTCGCGGGCGCTCGCCCGCACCGGGTAAAACGCCGGTGGACGGTCCGGGTTATGGCTGACCGGCCTTTCACCCCTTCGGGCGCCCGGTTGTCGAACACCGCGCGGAACGTCGCACGCAGCGGCGGACCGCGACGGTCGGAGGCGAAACACCTGCCTCCCGGCGGCCGGCACGGACCGCCGGGAGGCGGCCTCCCGGGGTGCCGCTTATGGTGTTCGAGGGCGCCCTCCCGGCTCCGCGGCGGCGCGTCCCTGGAGGCATCGATGCTGGCCAAGCTGTCGACGCGACCCGCGGCCCGGCGGTGCACCGGTGCCGGAGCCCTCGCACTGACCCTGCTCGGCTCGGCGCTGACCGGCCCGGCCCTGCCGGCGGCCGCGGGCGACGACGCGCACCGCCTCGACCGCTTCTACCGGCAGCGGGTGGCGTGGTCGGCGTCGGCGTGCGACGTGGGCTCGCCGAAGGACCTGCAGTGCGGGAAGGTCTCCGTCCCCCTCGACTACGCCGCCCCGGGCGCGGGCACCCTCGACCTGGCCCTGGCCCGCTACCGTGCCTCGGGTCCGTCCAGGCGGGGCTCGGTGGTGCTGAACTTCGGCGGCCCCGGCGGCGCGGGCGTGGCCGCGCTCACGTCCGACGGCAAGGAGTTCATGGACCTGACCAACGGCTACGACGTGGTCACCTTCGATCCCCGCGGCGTCGGCAGGTCGTCCCCCGTCAGCTGCGGCGTGGGCGCCGGCGCGACCTCCTCGGACACGGGCGGCGGCACCGCGGGCCGCCTCGACCTCGGCAGCGTCCAGGCCGCGCGCAAGGCGCTGGAGGAGTGGAAGAAGGTGGCGGCCGAGTGCGCCCGGCACTCCGGTCCGGTCCTGCGCCACATGGGCACCGTGGACGCGGCCCGGGACCTGGACGTCATACGCCAGGCGCTCGGCGACCGGAGACTCAACTACCTGGGCTTCTCCTACGGCACCCGGCTCGGCGCGGTGTACGCCGCGCAGTTCCCCGGCAAGGTGGGGCGGCTGGCCCTCGACGGAGTGGACACGCTCACCGAGTCCCTGGCCGAGCAGGGCCGGGTCGCCGCGGAGGGCCAGCAGACGGCGCTGGAGGACTTCCTCGACTGGTGTGTGCAGGACATCGCCTGCCCGTTCGGCCAGGACCGGCGCCAGGCCGGCGACCAGGTGGTCCAGCTCGTCAGGGCGCTCGACGAGAACCCGGTGCCGACGGGCTCCGGCGGCAGGTTCTCCGGGCAGGACCTGGTGGGCGCGATCGGTCAGGCGCTCTACAGCAAGGCGATGTGGCCCTCCCTGGAGCGGGCGGTCGCCGCACTGGTCCAGGACGGCGACACACGGGGCGTCCAGGCCTTCTCCTCGGGCGGCGCCGCCCTGGCCGAGCCGCCCGGCCGGCCGGCTGCCGCGCCCCACCCGCGCGACGGCTCGGTGGTGGCCGCCTCGGACGTCCCGCCGGACAACATGCCGGCCGCGTTGATGGCGATCGACTGCGCGGACGACCCGGACCGGCCCGGCGCCGAGCGGATCGCCAAGGATCTCGGGCGGCTCGGCGCCGAGTACGAACAGGCCTCGCCCGTCTTCGGCCGCTACCGGCTCAACCAGCTCCTGATGTGCTACGGGAGGCCCGGGGGCACCACGTTCATCCGTGACCGGGTCAAGGACGTGCACACGGCGAAGATGCTCCTGGTGGGCACCCGCGGCGACCCGGCGACGCCCTACCGGTGGACCGTGGAGACCGCGCGACGGCTGGGCCCCTCGGCCGTGGTGCTCGACAACCGCGGCGACGGCCACACGGGGTACGGCTCCTCCCGGTGCGTGCACCGCAAGGTGAACGACTTCCTGCTCTACGGCTCCCTGCCGCCCGACGGCAGCTCCTGTCCGGCGGACACGCCGGACAGGAGCGGATGAGGGCGGGGACCCCAGGGCCGGTCAGCCGGTGACGATCTCCGGGCGGTACAGGTCCAGCCACAGCGCGAGGTCGAGGGTCCTCTCCAGGCCCCGCCGGGCCGCCTGGGTGCTGACCGGGGTGACGCGGTGGGCGGCCTCACGCACCCGTTCCCGGTCGACCAGGTCGAACACGGGGTGACCGGGCCGGGCGAGCAGGTCCCTGACGTGGCCCCGGAGCGCGGTGGCGTACGCCGGGTCCTGCGTGGACGGGTAGGGGCTCTTGACCCTGTCGTACACGGACTTGGGCAGCAGGTCGGCCGTCGCCTCCCGGAGCAGGCTCTTCTCCCGGCCGTCGAACGACTTCAGCGACCAGGGGGTGTTGTAGACGTACTCCACGAGCCGGTGGTCGCAGAAGGGCACCCGGACCTCGAGGCCGACCGCCATGCTCATGCGGTCCTTGCGGTCCAGGAGGACGCGGACGAAGCGGGTCAGGTGCAGGTGGCACATCCTCCGCATCCGGTACTCGAAGTCGCTCTCGCCGTCGAGCCGTTCGATGCCGGTGACGGCGGTGCGGTAGCCGTCGGCAATGTACGCCGGCAGGTCCAGGGCCCGGGCGAGGTCCGGCCGCATGACGTCGCCGTCGTCGCCGAAGTCCCGGGCGTAGTGCGCCAGCCAGGGGAAGGTGTCGGCGTTCCGGGCGCCCTCGTCGAAGAACTGCTGGTACCCGCCGAACACCTCGTCGGCGGACTCGCCGGACAGGGCGACGGTGGAGTGGTCGCGGATGCTGCGGAACAGCAGGTACAGGGAGAAGTCCATGTCGCCGAAGCCCGCGGGCAGATCGCGGGCCCGGAGCACCTTCGCCCGTACGTCCGGATCGGCGAGGGTGTGCGCGTCCAGCACGATGTCCTGGTGGTCGGTGTCGGCGGCCTCCGCCACGTCGTGCACGAACGGCGTGTCGGGGGTGGCGCGCAGTTCGTCGGCGACGAAGCGGTCGGTCTGGCCGGCGAAGTCGACGGCGAAGCTGCGCACCTTCTCGCCCTGCTCGCCGAGTTGGCGGGCGGCCAGCGCGGTCATGGCGGAGGAGTCCAGGCCGCCGGAGAGCAGGGTGCAGCGGGGCACGTCGGCGACGAGCTGCCGGCGCACGATGTCGTCCAGGAGGGTACGGACGGTGGCGACGGTGGTGTCGCGGTCGTCGTGGTGCGGCCGGGTGCTCAGCCGCCAGTAGGCGCGGGTGCGGCGGCCGGTGCGGTCGACGGTGACGACCGTGCCGGGCTCGACCTCGCGCATGCCGTCCCACACCGCGTGGCCCGGCGTCTTGACGAAGCTGAACAGCTCCCGCAGGCCGTCGAGCGTCACCCGGCGGCGGACCAGCGGGTTGGCGAGGATCGCCTTGGGTTCGGAGCCGAACAGGACGCCGTCGGGGGTCGGGTGGTAGTAGAACGGCTTGATGCCCATGCGGTCGCGGATCATGACGAGCTTGTCGTACCGGCCGTCCCAGACGGCGAAGGCGTACATGCCGTTGAGCCGTTCGGCGACGGCGTCGCCCCACTCGAGGTAGCCGCGCAGCACGACCTCGGTGTCGGAGTCGGTGCCGAAGCGGTGACCGCGCTCGGCGAGCTCGGCGCGCAGTTCGGGGAAGTTGTAGGTCTCCCCGGAGTAGACGAGCGCGACCGTGCCCTCGGAGGTGTCGGCGGTCATGGGCTGGCGTCCGCCGGGCAGGTCGATGATGGCCAGCCGGCGGTGTCCGAGGGCCGCGGGCCCCTCGGCCCAGACGCCGCGGTCGTCCGGGCCGCGGCAGGCCATCGTCTCGGTCATCGCGTCCAGTGTCGCGGCCTCTCCCCTCAGGTCGCGGTCGAAGGAGATCCAGCCGGTGATACCGCACATGTCGCACCTCCTGGCGAACCAGTTGCATCGTGCACCTATATGACGAGCGTGTGTCACCGGCGGCGGGCCGGTCAACGCGGCCGGAGTCGGAACGGTCGCGCGGGCGCCGCGCTTTCGGCCGCGCTTTGCCCGGACGTCACCCGCGCCCCCGCCGCGCACCGAGGCGCGCCCGCCGGAATCCGGCCACGGGCAAAGACTTGCCCAACACCCGGTCGCACCCGCCCCCGGCACCGCGGCGACCGGGCTCCCGCACAACCGGTTACCCCGGCGGAAGCACCCTGATTACTCCAAATGCCCGAGATGCGATTCGGCCCTATGGTGCTGTCATGGAGCACGATCTGAGTCCCGCGACCCTCGCCGAGCTGCGGCGCCAGCGCAGCTACCCCGCGGTGTCCGTGCTGACGCCGACGCACCGCCGGGAACCCGACAACGCACAGGACCGGGTCCGGCTGCGCAATGTCGTGGCCGAGGCCAAGAAGCAGCTGGAGACCGACCCGGCGGTCACCCGGGAGCGGCGCGCCGATGTCGTACGGCAGCTCGACCAGGCCCTCTCGGAGGTGGATCTGACCTACGCCGAGGACGGGCTGCTGATCTTCGCCGCGCCCGGCGAGCACCAGGTGTGGTCGCTCGGCCGCGCCGTTCCGGAGCGGGTGGTGCTCTCGGACACCTTCCTCACCCGCAACCTGGTCTCCGCGCACGCCGCCGAGCGCCCCTTCTGGGTGCTGTCCCTCGCCGCCGACCGCGTGACCCTGTGGAGCGGCGGCCCCGACCGGGTCACCGAGGACCGCACCGGCGGTTTCCCGCTGACCCGGGACCTGGCGGAGAACTTCGACGCCGAGCGCCAGGAGCAGATCGGCGACGCGCCGAGCACGTTCCGCGACGAGCGCACCCACCACTTCCTGCGGGAGGCCGACACCGCGATGCGGGCGGTGCTGCGCGAGCGCCCGCGCCCGCTGTACGTCACCGGCGATCCGGGGGCGCTGTCCGTCCTCGACGAGCTCGGCGGCGTCGCCAGGTGCGCGGTGCACGTGCCGCACGGCGGGCTGTCGCACGGCACCCCCGACGCGGTGTGGCGTGCCATCCGGCCGGTGCGGCAGGCCCAGGCCCGCCAGGACACCGACGCCGTGGCCCGGGAGCTGGAGACGGCGCGGGGGCGCAAGGAGTTCGCGGCCGGCGTCGACGAGCTGTGGCGCAACGCGCGGGAGGGCCGGGTCCGGCTGCTGGCGGTCGAGGAGAACTTCCGGGTGACGGTGCGCGACGACGCCGGCGACCATCTGGTCCCGGCCGACAGCGGCGACCTGGACGCCCGCGAGGACATCGTGGACGAGATCGTCGAGCAGTGCCTGGAGACCGGGGCCGAGGTCCGCTTCGTCCCGGACGGCACCCTGGGCGACGAGCAGGGCATCGCCGGCGTGCTGCGCTACTGACGCCGCGGCGCCTCCCGGCCGACGTCTACGCTACGGCTTGCGCGATCGTCGGCGAGGAGGGAGTTCGCACGTGGGTGACCTGCTGGGCGTGGCCGTGCTGGGTGCCGGGCACATGGGGGCCGATCACATACGGCGTCTCGACCAAGTGGTGAGCGGAGCCAGGGTGGCCGCGGTGGCCGACCCCGACACCGCGCGGGCGAAGGAGGCCGTCGGCCCGATCGAGGGCGTCTTCGTGCACACCGAGGCGACGGCCGCGCTCGACGCGCCCGGCGTCGAGGCGGTGCTGATCGCCTCGCCCGGGCCCGCCCACGAGGAGGCGCTGGTCGCGGCCTTCGCGCGCGGTCTGCCGGTGCTGTGCGAGAAGCCGATGGTGCCCGACTCCGCCGGGGCGCTGCGGGTCGTGGAGGCGGAGGCGCGGCTCGGACGGCGGCTGGCCCAGATCGGCTTCATGCGGCGCTACGACGCCGGGTACCGGCGGCTGAAGTCGCTGCTGGACAGCGGGGAGCTGGGACGCCCGCTGATGCTGCACTGCACCCACCGCAACGTCTCCTCCCCACCGGACTTCACCAGCGCCATGCTGATCAACAGCTCGGTGTCGCACGAGATCGACGCGGCCCGCTGGCTGCTCGGGCAGGAGCTCACCGCGGTGACCGTGCTGCGCCCGGCGCCCTCCGCACAGGCCCCGGCTGGTCTGCTGGACCCGCAGTTCGTTCTCTTCGAGACCGAGCGGGGCGCGCTGGTGGACGTGGAGGTCTTCGTCAACTGCGGTTTCGGCTACCAGGTGCGCTGCGAGGCCGTGGGCGAGGCGGGCAGCGCCCGGATCGGCGACGAGCACGGAATGGTCGTGACCGCGCGGGGCGGCGCGCGCGAGGAGGTGCCGCAGGACTACCTGGTGCGGTTCGCCGACGCCTACGACCGCGAGGTCCAGGCCTGGGTGGACGCCACCCGGTGCGGGCGGGTCACCGGTCCGGGCGCGTGGGACGGGTACGCCGCCGCGGCCGTCGCCGAGGCAGGGGTGCGGTCGCTGGAGGGCGGGGGCCGGGTGGCGGTCGGCCTCGCCGCGCGCCCGGACCTGTACGCGCGGGGCGGCCGCTGAGATTGGTGGCCGGCGGGGCGGAGCGCGGCGCCGTCCGCCTCGCCGCCCACGCTCCGGGCCGGCCCTCGTACGCGTACTCGTCAGACCGTGCCGAACAGGGCGTCGAGCCCCCGGTCGACGGCCGCCCCGACGTCTTCCCGGCCCGCCGCGACCACGGCGTAGGTCCGCAGCAGGAAGCGGCGCAGCGCCGAGGTGTCGAACTGCAGGAGGGCCATGCCGGACCGGGAGTGCAGTTCGAGCACCGTACGGCCCTGTCCGCAGGGCCACAGGTGCACGTCCCCCGTGCCGGCCGGCCTCCCCAGTCCCTCCTCCAGCAGGGCGCGGGAGAAGGTCCAGGAGACCTCCTTGCCGTCGAGTGCCGCCTCGGGCGGGAAGTCCATGTGCACGGCCAGCGGGTCCCCGGCCGCGTAGCGGAGCGTGGCGGGCACGGCGACGTCCCGCTCGCCCATGGTGATCAGGCGGGCCCGGACGGGTTGTTCGAGGGTGATGTCCATGGTCGGTCTCCCCTGCGGGTCGGAGGTCGGCCGGTTTCGCCGTGTGTTCTTAGGAGTCCGCGGGGGCCCTTCGCATTACGTCCGGCCGCCACCAATTGATGTGACCTGCATCACACTTCTTGTCGTGCACGTCACGGACCGGCCGAGAGGGAACACATCGCCGTCGAACAGGCTCTCCATTGACCGGCCGGACCGCCCGACAGTCCCTCACATCGCGTAGCCGCCGTACGTCCCGGCCCACCGCACACCTACTGCACAGGCGCCGTCCAGCCGCCCCTCGGGGACTGTGGCATATGCCAGAAGCACCACCGGATCGGGTGTCGCCAAATCACTCACGGGCCGTCGCCGGCTGTGCAACAGTCGTAACGGTCCCTCCCACCGCCCTGACCCTGCCGTCCCCCGCATCGGAGTGCGTCATGCCGTCCCACCTCTCCGCGGACCGCCCACCCGCCCAGCGGCCGGGGCGCGGCACGGTCGACGCCCTGCTCTCGCGGGCTCGTCGGCCGAAGGGCGAGGGGGACGCCGGGCGACGGGACGCGCCGGGCGCTCCCACCGACCCGCGGGGCCGGTGGGAGCGCGCCCTGTCGGACCTGGCGCCGCAGCGGCTCCGGGACCTCGACGAGCACTCGGCCCAGCTGCGGGACGGCCCGCCCGGCACCACGGACACGGCACACGTCGCGACCGCGGAGCCGGACGGCGGGCCGCACGGCTCGCTGCTCGGCCGGGTCGGCAGCGCGGAGTGGAACCTGCTCACGGACGAGGCCGGCTGGTCCGGCGAGCTCTACCGGATCCTCGGCCTCGACCCCGCCGCGCCCGCGCTCACCCTCGACGAGCTGCCCTCGCTGGTGCTCGAGGAGGACCGTCCCCTGCTGACCGCGCTGGTCACCGGCTGCCTGGTCGACGCCAGGCCGGTCGAGGGGGAGTTCCGCATCGTACGGCCGGACCGCACGGTCCGCACGGTGCACATGATGGGCGAGCCCGTGCTCGACGCCGACGGCGCCACCGCCTCGATGTGGGCGGTGCTGCGGGACGTCGGCGAACCGCGTCGCGGCCGGTCGGCGGTGCGCGAGACCCGTGACTCGCCGCGGCACCACCGGCCGCGGGCGCGGACCGGGCACCGGCTCGCGGTCGAGTCGCGGGAAGCCGTGCCGCCCCCGTGGCGCGGCTCCCCGCGGCTCCCGCGCCCGGGCGGGCCGGCACTCGACCTGGCGGCGCACCGGCCGGCCGGCCCGACGGGCCCGGCCGGCGGCGAGTGGTGCGACACGCTGGAGCTCCTCGACGGGGACACCGTGCTCGGCGTCGGCGGCCTCGCCGGGGGCGGCTCCGGCGGGGCGCCCGGCCCGTCGATGCTGCTGGGCGCCCTGCGCGGCATGGCGATGGCGGGCAGCGGCCCGGGCCGGCAACTGACCCTGCTCAACCGGCTGCTGGGCACCACCGCCACCGCCCGGCCCGCCCTCGGCGGCGCCGTCTGCTGCCGCTACCGCCCCGGCACCCGCACCCTGGTGTGGGCCCGGGCGGGGCATCCCGCCCCGCTGCTGTTCCGCGGCGGCACGGGACGAGCGCTGGCGGCACCGGACGGCACCCCGCTCGGCGCCGCGCCGGACACCGCCTACGGCCAGGCGGAGGAGACCCTCGAACCAGGCGACCTGCTCCTGCTGCACACCGGCGGACCGGCGCCCGGACACGGTGGCACGGACACCGTGGACCGCCTGCTCGGCCTCGCTCCCCGGTTCCGCACGGCGCGCGGCGCGCAGGACTGCGTCCGGGCGGTCGTGGAGGAGTTCGGCGGGAGCCGGCGCGAGGGTGCCGCCTGGGTGCTCGTCGCAAGGGTGACGTCCTAGCCCTGCGTGCGAGGCGCCCGGCGGGGCGGGCAGGCGGCGCCGGCGCCCCTACGCCGGTGCGCCGGCGCCGCCCTTGCCCCTGGGCTTGGGCAGGGCCAGCCAGATCTCCTCCCGCAACTCGTGGATCTTCGGGTAGGTCGCGTACTCGGCGGTGAGCCGGTACATCTCCCGCAGCCGGTCCCAGGTGCGCCGCGAGGAGTTCGAACCCATCGACATCAGCGCCAGCCGGGCGTACCCGACCGCCTGTTCGGGATCGTCCGCGATGAAGCAGGCGGAGGCCATGGACAGGTGGTCGAAGATCTTCGAGCGCTCACGGCCGTCGACGCGCAGCACGAGGGCCTTCTCCGCGTAGTACTGGGCGTGGGCGGCCGCCGCCGGGTCGAACTCCGCCAGCGTGCGGTACGCGAGCGCCTGCATGCCGTACAGGTCCTCGTCCTTGAAGGTCTGCATCCAGTCGAGCGGTTCGGCCTCGCCCCTGACCGAGACGAAGAGGTCCTCCGCCTGCCCGAGGGTGCGGCGCATGGCCTGCCCCTTGCCCATCGACGCCTGTGCCCAGGCCTCGATGGTGTGGAACATCGCCTTGGTTCGCGGCTGCAGACGGTCGCCCGAGCCGGACTGGGCGAGCTTCATCAGGTCCAGCGCGTCGTCGGGCCGGCCCAGGTGCACCATCTGACGGGCCGCACGGGACAGCGCCTCGCCGGCCCGCGGCCGGTCGCCGCCCTCCCGCGCGGCGTGCGCGGCGATGACGAAGTACTTCTGGGCGGTCGGCTCCAGGCCGACGTCGTGCGACATCCAGCCCGCGAGGACGGCCAGGTTGGCGGCGACGCCCCACAGGCGCCGCTGGAGGTGGGGCGGATGGCGGTAGGCGAGCATGCCGCCCACCTCGTTCAGCTGGCCGACCACCGCCTTGCGCTGCAGCCCGCCCCCGCGGGCCGCGTCCCACGCCCGGAACACCTCCACCGAGCGTTCCAGTTCCTCGACCTCCTGCGCCCCGACGGGGGCGGCGTCGTAGCGGTCGAATCCGGCGGGGTCGGCGTGCAGGGGTCGGTCGAGTTCGGGAGCGTCGGCCTTCAGGGCCGGATCGGTGTGCAGCCAGTCGTGCATGGCACCGCTGAGTGCGGATCCCGCGGTGAGCGCGACACCCGCGCCCACCAAGCCGCGTCGGTTGAGCATGAGGTCCATTCCCGTGAATTCGGTGAGGACCGCGGCGGTCTGCTCGGGCGCCCACGGCACTCCGTCGGGATGTTCCACGTCCCCGTCGCCCTGCCGTCTTCCCGTGCGCCCGTGCCGTACCAGACCGAGGTCCTCGATGGTCACGACACGGCCGAGACGCTCGGTGAACAGGGCCGCCAGCACCCGTGGCACGGGATCGCGCGGGATCTCTCCCATGTCGATCCAGCGCCGGACCCGGGAGGTGTCGGTCGCCAGCTGGGGGTGGCCCATGGCCGCCGCCTGCCGGTTGACCAGCCTCGCGAGCTCTCCCTTGGACCAGCCGGCCAGGCCGAACAGGTCCGCGAGACGGGTGTTGGGTTGTCCTGTCACGTCAAGCCCCCAGGTACTCGGCTGAGTTGACAGTAGACCCGGGGCAACTTGCCGGGCGACTATTCGCCAGGGTTCGCCAGGGTGCGCCAGATGGTGTGCCACTGGGCGACGGGTGTCAGGTAGGAACGCGCCACCCCGACCCGGTCGCCGAGGGACATTCCCCAGGGTGCACCCGGGCGTCCGGGCCGGGCGGGGCGCGTCAAGCAGCAGGCACACGAAGGGATCTGTCTCGCCCATGTACGCAGCATCGTCCTCCGTGTCCGCCCCGCCCCGGTCGCTGCGCCCCCGTCCGGGCGTCGGCGCCCCCTACCTCGACCCCGCGCGCCCGGCGGCGGCCCCGGTGCTCGGCGTGGGCCGGCCGCGGCGCGCCCCGGGGTCCGGCGCGCAGCCGCTCAGCGGCCGGCTCGACCTGTCCGGCCCGCAGGGCTCCCAACTGCGCTCGGCCCTCGCCTCGGTGCAACGGATCTGTCCGGAGTTCGCGCCGGTGCAGGTGCTGCGCCGCAGCGGCCGGTCCGTGCTCCTGGTCGGCACGACCGGGCGCAGCACGGCCGTCGCCAAGTGCTTACTGGACCACTCCCCCAAATGGGCCGAGCGGTACCGGCACGAAATAGCCGCATACCGCTCGTTCGTCCGGCACCGGCCCCCGGTCCGCGTGCCCCGGCTGATCGCGGCGGACCCGGACAACTGCACGCTGGTCATCGAGCGCACGCCGGGCCGGGTGGCCGCCCTCCAGCGGCACCCGGCGGAGACCCCGCCACGGGCGGACATCAGGGCCGCCCTCGGCGCGATCTGCCGGCTGAACGCCTGGCGGCCGCCGGCGGGTACCTTCGACGCCCCGCTGGACTACGCCGACCGCATCGCCCGCGACCACGAGTCGGGATTGCTCACCGACCGGGACCTGGGCGACCTGCAGAAGCTGCTGCACGGCATCGCGCAGGCGGCCGGCCGGCAGGGCATGGGCCAGTTCTGTCACGGTGACGCCCTGCTCTCGAACATCCTGCTCTCACCGGCTGGTCCGGTGCTGGTGGACTGGGAGCACGCCGGCTGGTACCTGCCGGGCTACGACCTGGCGACGCTGTGGTCGGTGCTCGGGGACGCGCCGGCGGCGCGACGGCAGATCAGCCAGCTCGCCCAGGCGGCGGGCCCGGCGGCCCGGGACGCGTTCCTGGTGAACCTGATGCTCGTGCTCACCCGCGAGATCCGGACCTACGAGACGGCCGTGCAGCGCTCGATGAACGACACCGCCCCGGCCGCGCCCGGCGGCGCCCATCCGGGTTCCGTGCCGTCCGGCGAGGAGCAGCGGCTGCTGCTGCGGCGGCTGCACGACGACTGCCAACTGGCCCGCCGGGCCGTGCGCGCGGCGGTCGGCACTCGCTGACAGGACACGACGGAGGTCCGCGGCACGCCCGCTCGGGCGGCGTGCCGCGGACCTCCGTCGTCTGTCCCCCGGTCGTCCGCGCGGCCCCTTCCGCCTCCGGCCGTGCGGACGGCCCCGCGACCGACCGCACGGCCGTCCCGTTCAAATGTGCGAACGACTCCGCGCTCGGCCGTGCGGACGGACCCACTTTCCAGGGACGACCCACCCCACGGGCCATTGGTGTACGCCACTGACGCCCCGCAGGCCCGGGGACCGTGGCCGCGAAACTCGCCGGAATGCCGCTTGACATGGGAAATCACCCTCTGGCACGCATCATTGACGGATCGTCGGTCAGCCGGTACCACTGGTCCACGCCGGCCCCGCACGCCCCGCCACGCCCGAGCGCCCCAGGAGGCTGCATTGCGAGGATCCGCCACCGACCCCAGACCCACGCCGGGCCACCCGCGCCCGCTGCGAAGCGACGGCCGCGTGCGCAGGACGGCCGCGGCGGCCGTCGCCTCCGCCGCGCTGCTGTTCCCGCTGCTGGGCGCGGCCCCCTCCGCGGGCGCGGCCCCGTCCGGCGTGGACGACACCGGCCGGCTCCAGCGTGCCTTCACCTCCGCGGCCGCCGAGTACCACGTGCCGCTCAGCGTCCTGCTGGGCGTCTCGTACCTGCAGTCCCGGTGGGACGGGCACGGCGGCGCGCCGAGTGTGACAGGCGGCTACGGCCCGATGCACCTCACCGACGCCCACACCGCGCTGTCCCGTGCCCCGCACCACAGCGAGGGCTCCGAGGACTCGCGCGGCGACACCGCCCGCCCCGCCCTGCGCCCCGCGACGGGCGCGCCGGCCGAGGCGGAGCTGCCCGGCCGGCTGAAGACCCTGACCGAGGCCGCCGGGCTGACCGGCCTCCCCGCCGAACGGCTGCGCACCGACGACTCCGCGAACATCGCGGGCGGCGCGGCCCTGCTGGCCGCCGCGCAGAAGAGGCTCGGCGAGCCGCTGAGCGCGGACCCTGCCGACTGGTACGGGGCCGTGGCCCGGTTCTCCGGCGCGGACGACACCGCGACGGCGGCGGCGTACGCGAACGACGTGTTCGACGTGATCCGCTCCGGCGAGCGGCGCACCACCGACTCCGGGCAGCGGATGGTCCTGGCCGCCCGGCCGCACCTCGTCCCGGACACCGCGCAGTTGGCGCGGACGGGCCTTCGGCAGGTCTCCGCGGCCGGCACGCAGTGCCCCGCGTCGGTGTCCTGCGAGTGGATCCCGGCGCCGTACCAGGAGTTCGGGACCGACGACTACGGCAACCACGACCTGGGCGACCGGCCGAAGTCGCAGAGCATCCGGTACATCGTCATCCATGACACCGAGGGCCGCTGGGACGGCGTGATCAATCTGGTGCAGGACCCGACGTACGTGTCGTGGAACTACACGCTGCGCTCCACCGACGGGCACATCGCCCAGCATGTGAAGGCCGAGGACGTGGCCTGGCACGCGGGCAACTGGTACGTCAACGCGAAGTCGGTCGGTCTGGAGCACGAGGGCTTCCTCGCCTCGCCGGACGCCTGGTACACGGAGGCGATGTACCGTGCGTCGGCCCGGCTGGTGAAGTACCTCGCCGGGAAGTACGGCATCCCGCTGGACCGGCAGCACATCCTCGGCCACGACACCGTGCCGGGTCCGACCACCGGCACGATCCCCGGCATGCACACCGACCCGGGCCCCTACTGGGACTGGCGGCACTACTTCGAGCTGCTGGGCCGTCCCTTCGAGCCGACCGCCGGCCGCGACGGCGGCCTGGTGACGATCCGCCCGGACTACACCGCCAACCGGCCCGACTACACCGGCTGCGACACGGGCGGGCAGCCCTGCGCCTCGCACGGCTCCAGCGAGGTGCGGCTGTACTCGCGGCCCGACTCCTCCGCGCCGCTGATCAAGGACATCGGCGCGCGTCCGGACGGCGGCGACTCGACGATCGACGTGAACGACGTGGCCTCTCGGGTGGAGACCGGACAGCAGTACGCGGTCGCCGGCCGGGAGGGCGACTGGACGGCGATCTGGTACCTGGGCCAGAAGGCATGGTTCCGCAACCCGGCGAAGCAGGCCACGGCGGTGGACGCGGCCGGGCTGGTGGTGACGCCGAAGGCCGGTGCGGACAGCGTGCCGGTGTACGGGCGGGCGTACCCGGAGAAGGAGGCCTATCCGGCGGGTGTGCCGGTGCAGTCGGTGTCGCCGCTGCCGTACAAGCTGCTCGCCGGCCAGCGCTACGTGGTCGGCGACGCGGTGCCGGGCGAGTACTTCTACTCGGTGACCTTCACCGAGGACTCGCACCGGGTGGTGGTCGGCAAGGACCTGTACTACGAGATCCAGTTCGGCCACCGGGTGGCGTTCGTCCGGGCGGCGGACGTGCGGGTGCGGCCGTCGGGGCTGTAACGCGCCGGGTCCGCGGCGGTCCGAAGGGCCGGCCCCCGAGGGGGCCGGCCCTTCGGGGCGTGGTCGGTCAGCCCTGCTGGAACAGCTCGGCGGGCAGCGGCTTGAGGAGGGCGTACAGGTCGTCGGTGATCGGGCGGTCCCAGGCGGCGATGGTCACCAGGACGCCGTCGCTGCGGTCGAACTGCACACAGGAGATCCGGCTCTCGGACAGCTTCAGGCGGCGCACGATCAGGAGGTTGTCGCCCTGCAGGACCGGCATGTCCTCGGTGCCGACGACGGTGACCTCCTCGTCGTTCTCCAGGGCCACCAGCAACTGGGCCACCTCGAAGGGGGCCTCGCCCTCGGCGACGTCGCGGGCCGGGGAGCCCTCGGGCAGATTGCCGATGATCATCGCGGTGCCGCGGCCGCCGAAGAGGTCGTAGCGCAGGAACACGCCCTGGCAACTGCCGTCGGGCGCGGGCAGCAGCCCGGCGCCGAGGTTGCCGGGCCAGTCGCCCGGGTCCATGGCCAGTACGTCGAAGTCGGGCCCGGCGGGGGTGGCGCTGCGGCGACGGAGGAACGACATGCCGCCATGGTACGTGTCCCGGCCCGCCGCGCGACGTGCGGGCGGCCTCCGACCGGGGCACCCCCCGCGGGCGGGTCCGGGGCCCGTCCGCGGGGCACTCGGCGGGCCCGGGCCCGGCCCGCCGGTACGGGACCGGGCAGGGCCTGGGCGTCACCCGAGCGGGGCATCGGTGACGCCGCCGGAGCGGTGGCGGCGGACGGCCGGTGCGGGATTGGGGGCGGGTGTCCCCGCCGGCGAGTCCCGTGTGCCGCCGCCGGCAGGCGCCTTGGTTCCGGTGGGCCGGGCGGGGGGTGCGGCGCTCACTCCTCGGACGGCGACGGCGGCACCACCGCGATCGGGGCGGCCGCGTGCAGCAGCACGGCGTGGGTGACCGAGCCCAGCATGCGGGCCGGCGCCAGCAGGCGCCGGCGGTGGCGGCCGACGACCACCAGTTCGGCGTCCCGGGAGGCGGCGACCAGCAGGCCGGCCGCGTCGCCGGCCACCACCTCCGGCTCGGCCGGCAGATCGGGGTGCCGGGCGCGGTGCGGGGCGAGGAAGCCTTCCACCAGGGTCCGGATCTCGTGCTCCACCGCGCCCTGGTCGATCATGACCGTGGCGATCTCACCGGGCATCAGCCAGGTCCGGGCCGGCCACGGGTAGGCGGCGACCACCTGCACCCGGGCCCCGCGCAGGGCGGCCTCGGAGAAGGCGAAGGCGAGCACGGCGTCGTCGGGACTGTCGGCGTTCAGCCCGACGACCACCCGGGGCCCGGGCACGGGCGGCACCTCTCCGGGGACCGCGCGGCCGGGCCGGGGCACGACGACGACGGGGCAGTCGGCGTCGCGGGCCACGGCGAGGCCGTTGGAGCCGAGCAGCAGGCTCGCGAAGCCGCCGCGGCCCCGGGAGCCCAGCACCAGCAGTCGTGCGGCGGCGCCGAGTTCGGGCAGCAGGGCGCCCGGCAGTCCGTCCAGACCGGCGTACTCCACGGGGGTGCCGCCCGGGCCGCGTTCCGCCAGGTGGGCGCGTGCCAGGTCGAGCACCGGATCGTCGTCGCCCTGCGGCGGTCCGGCGACCAGGACGTCGGGCTGGAACCAGGCGGCGTACTGGCGCACATGGACCGCACGCAGTGGTGCCGCGCGGCGCCGTGCGGCGTCCAAGGCCCAGTCGAGGGCGCGCAGGCTGTCCTCGGAGCCGTCGACCGCGGCGACGACCGGTGGGGTGCTCATGGCTTCTCACCTCCGGTGGCGACCTTCCCGCAGCCGGGGCCGCCCCGGTCCGGGCGTCGGCCCCGGTGGGGGCCTTCCATGGTCGCGTGTCCGCGAAAGCCCGTTGAACACCCGCGGGCCCGTGTCCGCTCAGGTGAGGTCGAATTCCCCCTCCCGGGCGCCCGACACGAACGCGCCCCACTCCGCGGGGGTGAAGATCAGGGAGGGACTCTCCGGGCGGCGGCTGTTGCGCATCGCGATGAATCCCTCGACAAAGGCGATCTGGACATCCCCCAGGCCACGGCTGCTGGACTGCCACTCGGCGCTGCTGAGGTCCAGCTCCGGCTTGTCCCATCCCGCGAGCGGGTGCTGCTGGACAGTGCTCTCGGCCACGTCCGTGCTCCTCCCGATTCCGTCGTCCGCGGGCCAGCCTAGCGATCGTGCCCGGCCGCCGACAGGCCACCTGAGGGGGACCTTTCGGGAGCCGGGCGGCTCGGCCCGCCGGCGGCGTCCGCCGGGCTCCGCCGGCGCCGGACGATCGCGGTGGCCGGCCCGGTGGCCTCCGCTTCCCTCCGCCCGGCGGTCCCGTTCGGAGGTAGGCGCCGATCGTGCCGTACCCACGCCGGCCACGGCCCGGCGGGGGCAGGCCCGAGCACCGGCCGGGCCGCCCCGTACAACCGGCCGGTGGCGCCCGCGCGCCCAGGCGGTGTCCTCAGTTCCCGCCGAAGCGGTCCCGCAGTTCCCGCTTGAGGATCTTGCCGCTGGCGTTGCGCGGCAGCTCCGGCACGAAGACGACCTTCTTCGGCGCCTTGAAGCGGGCGAGCGTGTCGCGGGCGTGGGCGATCAGCTCAGCCTCGGTGACCTCGCCGCGGGGGACGACGAACGCCGTGACGGCCTCGATCCACCGCTCGTCCGGGAGGCCCACCACCGCCGCCTCGGCGACCCCGGGGTGGGTGTACAGCGCGTCCTCGACCTGGCGGGAGGCGACCAGCACGCCCCCGGAGTTGATGACGTCCTTCACCCGGTCGACGATCGTGTGGTAGCCGTCCGCGTCCCGCACGGCGAGGTCACCGGAGCGGAACCAGCCGTCGCGGAAGGCCTCGGCCGTCTCCTCGGGCTTGTCCCAGTAGCCGTCGCACAGCTGCGGGGAGCGGTAGACGATCTCACCGGGTGTGCCGTCGGGGACGTCCTCGCCGTCCTCGTCGACCACGCGGGCCTCCACGAAGAGCACGGGCCGACCGCAGGAGTCCATCCGGCCCTCGTGCTCGTCGGGGCCGAGCACCATGGCCAGGGGGCCGATCTCGCTCTGGCCGAAGCAGTTGTGGAAGGCCAGTCCCGGCAGGCGGGCGCGCAGTCGTTCCAGGACGGGCACCGGCATGATCGAGGCGCCGTAGTACGCCTTGCGCAGCCCGTCGAGGTTCCTGGTGGCGAGGTCCGGGCGGCCCGCCAGCTGGATCCAGACGGTGGGCGGGGCGAACAGGCTGTCCGCGCGTCCGGCCTCGACGAGGTCCAGGATCCGGTCGCCGTCGGGGGCGTCGAGGACGATGTTCGTCGCGCCGACGGCGAGGTACGGCAGCAGGAACACGTGCATCTGCGCCGAGTGGTAGAGCGGCAGCGAGTGGACGGGCCGGTCCCCCGCCTCCAGGCCGAGGGCGGTGATGGCGCTCAGGTACTCGTGGACCAGCGCCCGGTGGGTCATCATCGCGCCCTTGGGCAGGGCGGTGGTGCCCGAGGTGTAGAGCAGCTGCGCCAGGTCCTCGGCCCCCGGCTGCGGGCCGTCGTACGGCGCGGCCGCCGGCAGGCGGGCGAGCAGCGAGTCGGCGGCGTCGCGCAGCGGCAGCGTCCGGACGCCGTCGGGCAGTCGCCCGGCGAGGTCCGGATCGGCGAGGACGAGGGCGCTGCCGGACTGCCCGACGAGATAGGCCAGGTCCGCGCCGGTGAGGTTCTGGTTGACCGGCACATGCACCAGGCCGGCCCGGGCGCAGGCGAGGAAGGCGATCAGATAGGCGTCGGAGTTGTGGCCGTAGGCGGCGACCCGGTCACCGGGGGCGAGTTGCCGACCGATCAGGACGCTCGCCGCACGGGAGACGGCGTCGTCGAGTTCGGCGTACGTCCAGGAGCGCTCGCCGTACTCGACGGCGATCCGCGCCGGGGTGCGCCGGGCGCTGCGCCGCAGGACTCCGTCGACCGTGCTCCCGTGTCCAGGCGTCATGGCAGAAGATCTTCGGTCCGTGGCGGCGGGAGGTCAAGCGTTCGGGGACCGCCCGTGCCCGAACCCGTCAGCGGGGCGGCGGCCGACGGCCGGTCGGTTCCGGCCGGGAGCGCACGCCCCGTTGACACCGGCCCCCGCTGACACGAAAGTTTCACCCCGCACGGCAAGTCCCGAAAGATACTTTCAGACGGTACGACGGGAGGCCTCACGATGAGCGACGGCGCGGCAGGCGGAAGCGGACGCGGACTCACCCGCCGTCGACTGGGCGGGCTCACCCTGCTCCTGGGCGGCGCCCTGGGTCTCGCCGCCCTCCCGGCGGGACCGGCCGTCGCGGCGGAGACGGAGGCGTCGGCGGGGCGGCCGCGGCGCCCGGCGGGCCGCACCACCCTGCGCCACGGTTCACCCGAGCACGCCGGTCTGCTCCCCGCCCGTCTGCGGCAACTCGTCACGGACGCCGAGGCGTTCCTCGGCCCCTCCCCACGCCGCCCCTGGTACGCGGGCGCCGTGCTGCTCGCCGGGCGCGGCGGCACCGTGGCGCTGCACGAGCCGATCGGCATGGCGGTGCGCTACGCGTCGTACGACGAGAAGACCGACACCGGTGTGGAGTTCCCGCCCGACCGGCAGCTCCCGATGACCCGGGACACCGTCTTCGACCTGGCCTCCGTCTCCAAGCTGTTCACCTCGATCCTGGCCGTCCAGCAGATCGAACGGGGGAAGCTGGAGCTGGAGGGGAAGGTGTCGGCGTACCTCCCGGACTTCGCCCGGGCCGGCAAACAGGATGTGACGGTGCGTCAGCTGTTGACGCACACTTCGGGGTTCAGGGCCTGGATCCCGCTGTACGACGCGCCGACGTACGAGCAAAAGCTGGAGCTGATCTGGAACGAGGCGCCGCTCAACCCGCCCGGCACGGCGTATCTGTACTCGGACCTGAACATGATCTCCCTGCAACTGGTCCTGGAGAGGATCACCGGCCGTTCGCTGGACGTGCTGCTGGCCGAGGAGATCACCGGCCCGCTCGGCCTGGAGCGCACCCGGTACAACCCGCCCGCCTCCTGGAAGCCGTCGATCGCGGCGACCGAGGACGCCCGCAGACCCCGGTCGGGGCTCGACCGGGGGCTGGTCTGGGGCGAGGTGCACGACGAGAACGCCTACGGTCTCGGCGGGGTGGCGGGGCACGCGGGGGTGTTCTCCCGCGCCTGGGACCTCGCGGTGCTGGGCCGTACGCTGCTCAACGGCGGCGCCTACGGGCGCACGCGGATCCTGTCGCCGGAGTCGGTGGAGCTGATGTTCACCGACTTCAACACGGCCTTTCCCGGCGACGAGCACGGCCTCGGCTTCGAGCTCTACCAGCACTGGTACATGGGCGCCATGGCCACGCCGCGCACGGCCGGGCACACCGGTTTCACCGGCACCTCGCTGGTCCTGGACCCGACGACCGACTCGTTCCTGGTGGTCCTCGGCAACTCCGTCCACCCGGTGCGCACCTGGCGCTCCGGCTCCGCTCCGCGGGTGGCCGCCGGCGACAACCTGGCGCGGGCGGTGGCGGTCCGCCCGGAGCGGGGCCGCAGCGCCTGGTTCGCCGGGATGACGAGCGCCACCACGGCCACCCTCGCCCTGCCCGCACTGGACACCTCGGCCGGCGACGCGCGGCTGCGGTGCGGCCTGTGGTGGGACACCGAGCCGCGCTCGGACGTGCTCGTCCTGGAGTCCACGGCCGACGGGGGCGCCACCTGGCAGCCGGTCCCGTTCACCACGGTACGGGCGGGCGAGCAGCCGCGGCCGCACCCGGCGGGGAGCGTCACCGGTTTCTCGGGCCGCGTCTGGCACCGGCTCACCGCCGTCCTCCCGGCGGCCCGGCGGCTGACACTGCGCTGGCGCTGCACCACGGACCGCCTGTACGTCGGCCGCGGGGTCTATGTGGAGGCGCAGCGCGTCGAGGCGGCCGGCCACGTCCTGTTCGACGGGGCCCGCCCGGCGGACGCGGCCCGCGTGACGGCGACGGGCTGGACGGCGTCGGCCGACTAGCCGGTGCCGCGGGCGGCAGGCGGCGTTCGCCCGTCGAGGAGCGGCGTCCGGTGCGTGCTCCGGGGTCTCGCTCCGAGCGCTCGGGAGGGTGCCGGCCGGGAACCCTCGTGCTGGTCGTACTCGGTCATCCGGCCGGCAGCGGCGAGTGGGGGTCCTCCGGGCAGGCGTGCCGGGCGTCGCGACGGGGCGCACGACGCCTGTCGCGGCACCGGGCCCGGCGTTCGGACCGGAGATCGAACCGGGCAAGCCTGCCGTTCCGGTACGGAGGGCAGGCTTGCGCAGGGATTCGCGGACGGGAGCGGCCCGTCACTCGTTGAAGATGGCCTTCTGCACCTCGTTCGGTCCGTCGAAGTGGTCCTGCTTCAGGCCGTCGAGCCTGCTGACGATCTTCGTGTCGGCCTTGTTCTGGCGGGCACGCTCCACCAGGTGCTGCTTGTCGGTGGGGTAGTCCATGCCGCTGAGGGCCTTCTGGAGGTCGATCGGGTTGAGGTCGGCCATGGGAGCCTCCCGTGGGGGGTGCTACGGCCGCCGCGGGGCGGCCGGGTCGTACTGCGGTTTCCTTCGCCCTGTCGGAGTGCCCAGCGTCGGCGGAGGCATTCAGCCGCCCTGCCCCGCCCACCCCCGTCCTTCCAGTACCGCCATGGCCGCGTTGTGCCCCGGCACCCCGCTGACCCCGCCGCCGCGCACCGCGCCCGCGCCGCACAGCAGGACGTTGGCGTGCCGGGTCTCCACACCCCAGCGGCCCGTACCCTCCTGGGCGTACGGCCAGCTCAGCGCCCGGTGGAAGATGTTGCCGCCGGGCAGGCCGAGGTCCCGCTCCAGGTCCAGCGGGGTCCTGGCCTCGATGCAGGGCCGGCCGTCGGCGTCGGTCGCCAGGCAGTCGGCGAGCGGCTCGGCGAGATGGGCGTCGAGCTGGGCGAGCGTGGACCTCAGCAGTTCCTCGCGCAGCGCGTCGTTGTCCCGGACGAACAGCCGGGCGGGGGTGTGCAGGCCGAACAGGGTGAGCGTCTGGTGGCCCCGGTCCGCCAGATCGGGACCGAGGATCGTGGGATCGGTCAGGGAGTGGCAGTAGATCTCGGAGGGCGGTGCGGCGGGCGGCTCGCCGGCGGCGGCCTGCGCGTGGGCGGCGGCCAACTGCTCGTAGCCCTCGGCGACGTGGAAGGTGCCGGCGAATGCCTCGCGCGGGTCCACCGCGCCGTCGCGGAGCCTGGGCAGCCGGGTGAGCAGCATGTTCACCTTCAGCTGGGCGCCCTCGGCGGGCTCCGGCGGTGCCCCTGCGGTCAGCGCGGCCAGGGCCTGCGGGGAGGCGTTCACCAGGACGTGCCGGGCTCCGACCGTGCCCTCCTCGCCGCCGCGGGTCCGGTAGGTGACCTCGGCGCGGCGGCCGTCGGACGCCACCCGTACCGCCTCGTGGCCGGTGACCAGGTGGGCGCCGGCCGCGCGCGCCGTGTCCGCGAGCGCGTCGGTCAGGGCGCCCATGCCACCCACCGGCACGTCCCAGGCGCCGGTACCGCCGCCGATCACGTGGTAGAGGAAGCAGCGGTTCTGCGCCAGGGAGACGTCATGGGCGCCGGCGAAGGTGCCGATGAGGGCGTCGGTGAGGACCACGCCGCGCACCAGGTCGTCGGCGAAGCGGTCCTCGACGGCCACGCCGATCGGCTCCTCGAACAGGGTCCGCCAGGCGTCCTCGTCGTCGATCCGGCGGCGCAGCTCCTCGCGGGTGGGCAGGGGCTCGGTGAGGGTGGGGAAGACCCTCCGGGCGACGCGGCCCGTCATGCCGTAGAAGCGCTGCCAGGACTGCCATTCGCGGTCGGAGCCGGTGAGCCGGGCGAAGGCCGCCCGGGTCCGCTCAGGCCCCCCGCCGACGAGCAGCCCGGTGGCCCGCCCGTCCCGCTGGACGGGCGTGTACGAGGAGATGGTGCGGGTGCGCAGCCGGAAGTCGAGGCCGAGGTCCTGGACGATCTTCCGGGGCAGCAGGCTGACCAGATAGGAGTAGCGGGACAGCCGGGCGTCCACTCCGGCGAACGGGCGGGTGGAGACGGCCGCGCCGCCGGTGTGGTCCAGCCGTTCCAGCACCAGCACCGACCGGCCGGCCCGGGCCAGGTAGGCGGCGGCGACCAGCCCGTTGTGCCCGCCGCCCACGATCACCGCGTCGTACTCGCCGGCCTGTACCGCGTGTGCGCTCATGGCTCTTCGTAGCACGGGGTGATCGACGGCGGCCAGGGTGCGGGCCTGGCCGGTGGCCGTCCGCCGCCCGTCCGGCTCGGGCCGTGACCGGGAGGAGCGTCCGTGCACCGGGACACGCGGCCGGGCGGAGCCGGCGGGCACCCGTTGTCCCAGGCGTTGGAAGGCCGTGTGGGTCGCCCTGGCGACCGGTTTCATGAGCCTGCTCGACGTGACGGTCGTGGCCGTACGCCCCGCCCTTCGCGGGCCGGGTCCCGCCGGCCGTCGCCGCACCCTCCGTCGCCAAGTCGCCTCACGCCCCGCCGCCAGTCGCCGTACGCCCCGCCCTGGCGGGCCGGGGCCCGGCGCTCGGGGGCCGCCCGGCGGTGAGCCCGTGGCCGGTCCGGTGCGCGGGGCGGGCCCTCGCGCGGTGTCGCGTGCTATCGAGCGGCTTTGTACGGTGCGGGACGCGCCTGGGGGCCGAGCCTGGCCATCGCCCGCAGGATGTGTTTGGGCGGGAGCTGCCAGCGCAGACGCGCCGGAACCATGCGCAGCAGGGTGCCGGTGGCCCTCAGCCGGCGGGTGACGACGGCGGGTGCGGGAGCCGGTCTGCCGTACAGCTCGTGGGCGTACGGGGGCAGGGAGGCGTACGCCAGTTGCGCCACCCGCCGCCACAGCACCTCGCGCGCCGGGACGAGCAGCGGGTGCGCCGGCGGACGGAGCAGGAAGTCGTCCACCTCGCGCGCGTCGGCTCCGGCGGCGAGTTCGGGGCGCACCGCCTCGAAGCAGGCGGCCAGCTCGGAGCGGCTCGCGGGCACGGCGGCGGGGTCGAGGCCGACCAGGCGGGCGCTCTCGCGCTGTTCGGCGACATATCGGTCGGCCTGGGCGTCGGTCAGCGGGAAGCCGGAGCGGCGCAGCACGTGCAGATAGGAGTCGATCTCCGCGCAGTGCACCCACAGCAGCAGTTCGGGCGCGTCGATCCCGTACCGTTCCCCCGTACGCGGGTCGGTGGCCGACAGCGCGCGGTGGATCCCGCGCACGCGCGCGCCCGCCCGCTCGGCGGCCTGTGTCGTGCCGTACGTCGTCGTCCCGACGAAGCCGGCGGTGCGCATCAGCCGCCCCCAGGCGTCGCGCCGGAAGTCGGAGTTCTCCATCACCCCGCGCACCGCGCGCGGGTGCAGGGCCTGTAGGTACAGCGCCCGGACACCGGCGATCCACATCATGGGGTCGCCGTGCATCTGCCAGGTCACCGAGTCGGGCCCGAAGAGCCCGGGATCACCCGTGCGTATGGTCTCCATCCCGGCAGGCTAGCGCCGTGCCCGCGGCAGCCCCAGGCCGGTGCGGGAGCCGGTCCGCCGGTGTCAGTCCAGGGTCGCGATGAACTCGCCGCATGCCTTGGCGCAGGTCCGGCAGGCGTCCGCGGTCTGCTCGGCGCCCGGGTGCCGGTCGAAGACGTGCGCGGCCTCCAGACAGACGCCGCGGCACCACTCCAGCTGGGCGCGGATGCCGGCCTCGTCCTGGCTGTTCTGCTCGGACAGCACCCGGCAGGTCGCGTCGCAGACCTCCGCGCACATGATCCCCTTGCGTCGCAGCAGTTCCTGCTCCTCGCCGCCGCCCGGATCCACCAGGCTGGCGCGCAGCGCGCAGGCCCGCGCGCACTCCGTACACGCCTGCGCACAGGCGAAACGGTCCTCCAGGAACTGTATGAGCTCCTGTTGCGAAGTCGTCGTTGGTGTCGTAGATGTCGAAGTCACATCGGTCGGGTAGCCGGTGCCACACCCACCAAACCCGGTGCTCCCAAGGGTTCCGGCCGTTTTCCGCCGTCCGCGCGGGGCACTCGGGCGGCCCATGGGAGGACGTACCACGGGAGGTGGATCCGTGCCCGGACGACAGGAGCTGCCGTCGACGCTGGAGCGCTCCTGCGAGGACGCCCAGCACACCTGGATCAAGGCCCACGACTCGGCCGTCGAGACCTACGGCGAGGGCGAGCGGGCGCACCGGGTGGCGTACGGCGCGTTGAAGCACATGTACGAGAAGGTCGGCGACCACTGGGAACGCAAGGAGGGCGGCCGCAAGGGCCCCTCCGACCCGCGGTCGGCGCGGCCCCGCGGGCAGGGCGGACGAAGCGGCGAGGGCGTCGACGAGAACGCGTCCAAGGAACACCTGTACGACACGGCGAAGCGGCTCGGCATCGAGGGGCGTTCGCGCATGTCCAAGGGTGAACTGCTGGACGCGATCCGCAAGGCCAACCGTTCGAGGACCCGGCAGGCGCGGTCCGAGTGAACCGCGGGCGGCCGTCACCGCGCGGGCGGACGCCGGCCGAGTGAGCCGGTTCGCGGCGGAGACCAGGGGTACCCGCGTTCCATGAGCAACGCATCGCTGGACATCGCCGCGGCCCACGGGGCCGCGATCGGCATCTGGCCGTTCGTCATCGGCCTGATCCTGGTGGCACTGCTGATCGGCGCCTTCTGGCTGGGCATGCGCGTCCGCCGGCGCGAGAGCGCGCCGCCTCGTCCGGAGGACCAGCCCCGGCTGCCGGACTCGGGTCCGGTCGGCGAGGTCCTGGAGAACCGCGAGCCCGACGAGGTGCCCCGCAGCAGCGACCGGCTGACGCCGCACCGGCTGAACGCGCACGGCAACCTGGGATCCCGCACGAGCGCCGGGCAGGCGCGCCCCCGCTGGAACGAGGGCGGCAGCGGCTCGTTCGGCAGCGGCGGGCCCGGCGGACACTGACCGGCACCCTCCCGCCCGCGGGTGGGGCCGGCGTACGGAGGGAAGTGAGATCCATGGCCGACGACCCCGGCCGCAGCACCCTGCCCCTGCCCGACTACGACCACCTGCCGCTCGGCGCCCTGGAGAGCAGGGTGCGCTCGCTGACCGCGGCGGAGGTCGAGGAACTGCTCGCCTACGAGCGCACCCACGCCGACCGGCTGCCGGTGGCACAGGTGCTGACCGCCCGTCTGGACCAGTTGCAGGCGGGCGGGCGGCCCACCCAGGGCGACCCGACGGCGATCCGCCCCGAGCAGGGCGAGGGACACGCGGGCTCCCCGGTGACCCCCGCGACCTCGCCGCAGCCGTCCAGCCCACCGCCGCACGGCACCCCCGACCAGCGGGGCAAGCCGAAGGGCGACCGAACATAGAGCTCCGTCACACCCGGTTTTCGGCACCGGCGCACGGCACCCGTGCGCCGGTGCCGTCGCGTCGGCCGAGGTGGCCCGCCGCGTCGGGGCCCGTCACGGGCCCCGGGCCCGTCCGTCGCGCCGGCGCCCGACCCGGCCGCTGCCCGGCCCTGCCGTCCACCGACATGGGCCGTGGGCGCCCGCGGAGATCGCCGCCGGGCCGCCGGGCGCGCGGCCTGTCGTGCTGCGCCGGACCGGCGGGCTCGCGATGATGGTGTCGTGACGGCCGGAGCGCGCCCGCGCGTCCGCTGCCCCGGGTCCGGGAAGGAGGCGCCGTCGCCATGTCACGCCCGACGACGCGCCCTTCGTGGCCGGTCGAGCTGTACCACCGTGGCAGGCGGCTCGAACTGATGCACAGGGGCCTGGGGTTCTCCACCCTCGCCCTGGTCACCCTGGCTCCGCTGCTGATCGTCGTGGCGGCGGCGGACCCCCTCAACCACGGCGGGTTCGCGCTGTGGCTGGTGGACGGTATGGACCTGTCCGGCAGATCCGCCGAGGTGCTCTCCGAGGTCTTCAACCCGCCCCGCAAGGTGGTCGGCGCCACCAGCGTCCTGGGCGGGGTGCTGCTCGCGGTCTTCGGGCTCTCCTTCGCCGCCAGCGTGCAGAACGGCTACGAGCGGGTGTGGCGGCTGCCGGCCGGACCGTGGCACCGGATCTGGCGGCAGGCCGTCTGGCTGTGCGTGCTGACGGTGTACCTGTACGTCCAGGTGCAGACCCGCGCCGTGCTCGCCGGCAACTACCGCATGGTGATGAGCGTCGTGATCGGCGTGCTGTTCTTCTGGTGGGGCCCGCACTTCCTCCTCGGTGGTCAGGTGCGCCCCCGGCTGTTGCTGCCCGGCGCCGTCGCCACCATGGCCGGCCTGGTGGGCCTGCGGGCCTTCTCGTACCTGGTCCTCACCCCGCTCCTCGTCACCAACGCGGTCGGCTACGGCTCCATCGGCACCATCCTGGTGGTGGAGTCCTGGCTGGTCGGCGCGGGCTTCGTCGTGCACGGCGGCGCGCTGGTCGGGCACCTCTTCTGCGACCGGGCCGGCCACCTGCTGGAACACCGGGAACCGGTGTACGAGGCGCCCGCCGGCCGGCCCGCGCAGGAGGCCGGCGACACGCGACCGGAGGAGCCCTTCGGCGGGCGCCCGGGCGAGTAGCCCGCCGGCCGGTCGTCCACCTGTGCCCGCCGTCGTGCCCGCGGCGCGGGCGCCGGCCGAACCCGTGCGGCCCCGGTGCCAGGCGGTCGTACGCGCGGCGCGGGCACCGGCCGGGGCGTGTGGCCCGGGGCCGGACGGGGCACTCGGGGCCGGCACGACGACAGGCCCGCGCGTTCGGGCCGGCATTACGCGAGGGAGGCTTCCATGGCGGCCGGAGAACGGTCCTACGACGACCGGGACGAGGTGCCCCTGGCCGGGTACGCGGCACTGGCCGCGACCTTCGCCGCGGGCGCGGCGCTGTTCGCCACGACGGCCCGGCGGTGTGGAGTACGGCTGCCGGACCGGGTTCCGCCGTGGGACGTGGCCCTGCTGGGCGCGGCGACGTTCAAGGCGTCCCGGCTGCTGACCAAGGACAAGGTCACCAGCTTCCTGCGCGCCCCCTTCACCCGCCGCACCGAGGAGATCCCGGCGGGCGAGGTGATGGAGGAACCCCGGGGCGAGGGGATGCGGCGGGCCGTCGGCGACCTGGTGTCCTGCCCCTTCTGCAGTTCGGTGTGGGTGGCCGGCGCCCTGGTCGGCGGTTACGCCTGCGCGCCCAGGGCCGCCCGCCTGGTGAGCGCCGGGCTCGGCGCCGTGACCCTGGCGGACTGGCTGCAGTACGCCTGGAGCTTCACGGAGCAGCGGGCCGAGGGCTGAACCGTGCCCGAGCTGGCCGTTCTGGTCGGTTTGCAGGCGTCGGGCAAGTCCGCCTTCTGCGAGGCGCGCCTCGCCGGCCGCTTCGACCTGGTGGGCAAGGACCTCTTCCCGCGCGGCGCCCGCGGCAAGCAGGCCCGGCAGATGCGGCTCGTCCGGGAGGCACTGGCCGCGGGCCGTTCGGTGGCCGTCGACAACACCAATCCCTCCCCCGAGGAGTGGCGCCCCCTGGTGGCCGCCGGACGCGCCCACGGCGCCACCGTCGTCGCCTACTGGTTCCCGCCGGACCTGGCCGGCTCCCTGCGCCGCAACGCGGTGCGCACGGGCCGGGCCCGGGTTCCGGAGGTCGGCGTCCACGCGACACTCGGCCGGCTGCGCCGCCCGGCCACCACGGACGGCTTCGACGCCGTGTACGCCGTACGGTTCGACGGCCGAGGCGGGTTCGAGGTCGTACCCGTGACCTGACCGGCCACCGCGCCACGGCGTCGACGGCGTCGACGGCGCGCCCCACCGCCCGCCGGCGTCCGGCCGGGCCCCGGCGGCCCCACGGTCCGGCCGCCGCACCGGACCGCCTCCGACGGGCGGTGCCGCCGTGGAGTGCTGGTCCCCCTCGCGCTCCGACCCCACCGACGGGACCCTGGCCCGCCCTGGCCTGGCCACGACGCGGTGCGGAAGCCTCGTCCGCGCGCGGCGGGAGACGCCCGTACCCGGCCGGCCGCCCGCACTCGTGACCGACCGTCCGCCCCCCGGCACCGGGGCGCTCGAGCCCGATCGCCCGGCTCGCGGGGATCCGCCCCCGGTGCGCCCGCGCGGTCGCCACACGTGACCTTCGCTGCCGCAAGGTCGATACTGCCGGTAGGAGCGCTCCGGTCGCGTCGCGTCCGGCCGCCCCACCTACCTGACGTCTCGTCAAGAAAGGCGGCACTCAGCCGGCGTCACCGCTCCCAGACCGCTTCCGCCCGCCGTGGACCGCCTACGTCGAACACCACCCTTACCCATTCCGACCAGCAGGAAAGCAGGTTGGAACCATGCCTGCTAGTCTCACCGGGAGGTACCCATGAGGATGCTCATCAACGTTGCCGAGACCGTCGTCGCGGACGCCCTGCGCGGTATGGCCGCCGCCCATCCCGAACTGATGATCGACGTGGAGAACCGGGTGGTCGTGCGGCGGGACGCTCCCGTGGCGGGGAGGGTCGCCCTGGTCTCCGGCGGCGGCTCCGGTCACGAGCCGCTGCACGGCGGCTTCGTGGGACCCGGGATGCTGTCGGCGGCGTGCCCGGGCGAGGTGTTCACCTCGCCGGTGCCCGACCAGATGGTGCGGGCCGCGGCGGCCGTGGACAGCGGGGCGGGCGTGCTGTTCGTCGTGAAGAACTACACCGGTGACGTGCTCAACTTCGACATGGCCGCCGAACTCGCCGAGGACGAGGGCATCCAGGTCGCCAAGGTGCTGGTCAACGATGACGTCGCGGTGACCGACAGTCTGTACACGGCCGGGCGGCGCGGCACCGGCGCCACCCTGTTCGTGGAGAAGATCGCGGGTGCGGCGGCCGACGAGGGGCAGCCGCTGGAGCGCGTGGAGGCGATCGCCCGGCAGGTCAACGAGAACTCCCGCAGTTTCGGCGTCGCGCTGAGCCCCTGCACCACCCCGGCCAAGGGCAGCCCCACCTTCGACCTGCCGGCCGGCGAACTGGAGCTGGGCATCGGCATCCACGGCGAGCCGGGCCGCGAGCGGCGGCCGATGATGACGTCGGGTGAGATCGCCGACTTCGCGGTCAACGCGATCCTGGAGGACCTCAACCCGCGCAACCCGGTGCTGCTCCTGGTGAACGGCATGGGCGCGACCCCGCTCCTGGAGCTGTACGGCTTCAACGCCGAGGTGCACCGGGTGCTGGCCGAGCGCGGGGTGGCCGTCGCCCGCACGCTGGTCGGCGACTACGTCACCTCCCTCGACATGGCGGGCGCCTCGGTCACGCTGTGCCAGATCGACGAGGAGCTGCTGCGGCTGTGGGACGCGCCGGTGAACACACCGGGACTGCGTTGGGGCGTGTGAACCGGCGGCAGGTCCTGAACCGTACCTATCACGCAAGGGAGATCCAGTGCTCGACGCCGATTTCTTCCGCCGTTGGATGACGGCGACCGCCGTGTCCGTCGACCGCGAGGCGGAACGGCTCACCGCCCTCGACTCGCCGATCGGGGACGCCGACCACGGCAGCAACCTGCAGCGCGGGTTCACGGCCGTGCGCGCCGTGCTGGAGAAGGAGGCGCCGGACACGCCCGGCGGTGTCCTGATCCTCGCCGGGCGGCAGCTGATCTCGACGGTCGGCGGGGCGTCCGGACCGCTGTACGGGACGCTGCTGCGCCGCACCGGCAAGGCGCTGGGCGACGCCGCCGAGGTGAGTGAGGCGCAGCTCGCCGAGGCGTTGCGGACGGGCGTGGACGGCGTGATGGCGCTGGGCGGCGCGGCGCCGGGCGACAAGACCATGGTCGACGCGCTGGCGCCCGCCGTGGCCGCGCTCGGCGACGGCTTCCCGGCTGCGCGCGCCGCGGCCGAGGAGGGGGCCGAGGCGACGATCCCGATGCAGGCCCGCAAGGGCAGGGCGAGCTATCTGGGCGAGCGCAGCATCGGGCACCAGGACCCGGGCGCCACCTCGTCGGCGCTGCTGATCGCGGCCCTCGCCCGGACGGCCGAAGGGGCGGAGGCCTGACATGAGCGACGGCAAGCTGGTGGGGATCGTTCTGGTGTCGCACAGCGCCGCGGTGGCCGCGTCGGTGGCCGAACTGGCGAAGGGCCTGGCGGGCGCGCCGGTGGCGGTGCCGGTGGCGCCGGCGGGCGGCCGGGCGGACGGCGGACTGGGCACCAGCGCCGAACTGGTCTCCGCCGCGGCCGCGTCGGTGGACCAGGGCGCCGGGGTCGCCGTCCTCATGGACCTCGGCAGCGCGGTGCTCACCGTGAAGGCGCTGCTCGCCGAGGGCGACGAACTGCCGGAGGGCACCCGCCTGGTGGACGCCCCGTTCGTCGAGGGGGCGGTCGCCGCGGTCGTCACGGCGGCCACCGGAGCCGACCTCGACGCGGTGGCGGCGGCGGCCTCGGACGCCTACAGCTACCGGAAGGCCTGAGCCGTACGGGGGCCGAGCGGGGGCCGCTGTGGCGAAGGGCGCGAGGGGGGCGGGGGAGGCCGCGGCGAGAGGCGCGGGCCGGACGGACCGGGGCTCCACGGCGAAGGCGAACCCGGCGGGTGCGAGAGGTGAGCCGGACGGGACACGACACGAGGTCCGGACCACGCGGGAACCGCGAGGGCGTGGCCGCCGGAAGGTGCGACCCGGCCGGGCCCCCGCGTCCGGTGTGCCGCCGCGTGCGCCCGCCGGCCGGGGTGCGCCGTGCGCTGCCGTACGCCATGCCCGGTCGCAACGCCATGCCCGGTCGCAACGCCGTGCCGCCGGGCGGGCCCGCGCACGCCCGCGGGCCCGGGGTGGGATCTCGCGTCCGGCATCGCCGTGACCGCCACCGGCGACGAGGCGACCTGGGGAAGCACGACGACGACCTCGCGTCCTCAGCCGGCCGGCGCCGCCGCGGCGGCCACGAGTCGCCGTGCCAGCCGCTCCCCCTCGGCCACGGCGGCCCGGTGGTCCTCGATGGGGCTGACCCGGGAGTGCTCGAAGACGATGTAGGTCACGCCCGTGCGCGCGCCGCCGCAGCGCGGGTCGGCGGGGATGCCCAGGCGCCGGGCGGTGGCGTAGGAGGCCTCGCCGATGATGGTCCGGGGGCCGGTGTCGCCGACGACCGCGTACTGCACCCGGCCCCGGTAGACGACGGCCGCGACCGATCCGCCGCGCACTCCGTGCACGCGGTGGTCCCAGACGCGGCTCGGGGCGGGGAGCACGATGTAGGGCAGGTGCTCGGCGTTCAGCCGGCGGCCGTCGGACTGCGCGTAGGCCGCCGAGGGCCAGAAGTGCGGGTCGGTGCGGCGGTTGCAGCGGCGGGTGGGCCGTCCGTCGCAGTCGATGTCCATGTCGGCCTTCCAGAAGACGGCGCCCGGCAGCCCGCAGACCGGGATGGTGGCGGGGGCCCCGGCGTCCGGGCGGTACCGGCCGCGGGAGACCCGCGTGCAGCCACGTACCAGAGCCAGCAGATCGGCGGCGCGGACGTCGCCCTCACTCCGCGCCGCCGGTTCCTCGCGGGGACGGTACGGCACGGGGGGTTCGGGCAGGGTCGTCGGAGCGAGCAGAGCGGCGCTCGCCGCGACGAGTGTCAGCGACTGGACACGCACGGTACGGAAGCCTCTCCTCGGGGACAGTGACGGACATTCATCCGATAAGGCGTGGATGTGATCGTGTGGCCCACGTTAGGGGACCGGACTGCGCATGGCCCGCAACACGTGCGGGGCGGCCGGGGGCCGCGGGCCGCACCGGCCGGGCCCCCGGCCGCCCACGCCGGCGCGGCATCAGCGACGACAGCGGTCCGCGCCTCGACGCGAACTTCCGTTTTCTGAACGCAAGTTCGGCCGGGATGTGCTTCAGCATACGTAACTCTCCCCGGTGGTCACCAATGGCCGGCCCGCACCGCCCTCTTGATGCGCTCCCGCCCAGACGGCATATTGGTCCGGACCAATGTTCGAGCGGTGTCCGGGCCGTCCGCACCGCAGTTGACGGGGAGGCAGGCCTCGTGCGACGCGTTCGAGTGCCCGTTCACCGCCGGGCCGGTGTTCCCGGGCGTGTCGTCGCGGTGTGCGGCGCGCTGCTCCTGCTCGCCGGCTGCGGGCAGGGGACCACGGACGACGGCGAGAGCGGACTGCCCGGGGCGCCGACCGGCGTCACGGCGGCGGCCGGCAGCGCGACCAGTGTGCACGTCATGTGGAACGCCGTGTCCTCGGGACCGGGCGTGCGCGGGTACGAGGTGTACCGCGGCGCCGAGAAGGTGAAGGACGTGCCGGCGTCGGAACACATGGCGGACATCACCCGGCTCAGCCCCGCGACCGCCTACGTCTTCACCGTGCGGGCCCGGGACACCGAGGGCCGGCTCGGACCGCGCAGCCGGGAGGCGCGGGCGACGACGCCCACCGCCGTGGCGGCGGACCGCTCGGCCCCGACCCGCCCGCTCGACCCGCGCGGCCGGACGGTCGGCAGCCAGGCCGTCCAGCTCTCGTGGTCCCCCGCCAGGGACGACCGGCGCGTGGTCTCCTACGACGTCTACCAGGGCGCCGCGAAGATCCACAGCGTGGGCGGGAACCAGACGGCGACCGTGGTCACCGGGCTGCGGCCGGGCACCCGGTACTCCTTCACCGTCCGGGCCCGCGACGCGGCCGACAACCTCTCCCCCGCGAGCGCGCCGGTCCGGCTCACCACGGCACCCGGCTCCGACGACGGCCGCGGCACCGCGCCCACCTCCTTCCACGCCGCGACCCACCGCACGGACGGGGCGTACTACCTCGACCTCGACTGGGTCGCGCCGCGCACGGACGGCGTGGTGACGGAGTACCGGATCCAGCTCGACGGGCAGTCGGCCACCTCCCTCGTCTGGGGCGCCGACGCTCCGCGCGGGAAGGCGTCGTACAGCTTCTACCTGGGCCGGGAGGCCGGTGTCCGCCACCGCGTGCGCCTGCGGGCCCGGCTGCCGGACGGCACCTGGGGCGGCTACTCGGCCGAGCGCACGGTGATCACGGGGCAGCCGTAGGCCCGGGGCCGCCGTGAGCCTGGGAGACCGGCGCGGCCGCCCCTCGGTGGGCCCGCCCGGCCGGCGAGGATCACCCGAGCGGGCGCGCTGCGGGTGCGGCCGGCGGCCGGGGCGTGTTGGCTGCCCCTGAGGCAGCACGGGCGATCCCCTCTCTCCGGCGGGACACGGGATGGTCCGCCGACCGTGCCGCCGGAGGAGGAGTCCCATGCCCCACCCCCAGCCCCTCCTCCGCCCCGGCCCGGTCACGGCGGCCGCCGCCCTCGCGCTCGGGCTCGCCGCAGGACCGGCCGCCGCGGGACCGGGCGTCTCCGTGCGCGCCGACGGAACCACGGTGTCGGTGACCACGGGCGCGTGCACCCCGGTCGACGGAGTCTGGGGCACGGCCTCGCTGCTGGGCGACGGCCAGACCGCCTTCGCCCAGGGCCGCCGGGCGGCGCTGGCGGGGACGGCCGTCAGCCAGTCGGCCGCCTGGCCAAACGTGCGGCCGGGCACCTACACCGTGATCGTCGTGTGCGCCGACAACATCACCGCGGGCACCCAGTCCGTCGTCGTCCCCGCCCCTTCCGCCTCGGCGCCCTCCGCCGCCGGCGGGCCGCTCCGCGGTGTGCTGGGCGGTCTGGGCCGGGGCATCGGTGACTACGGGCGCGTCACGCTGGCCGCGGGCGGGGCACTGGTCGGAACGGCCATGATCGCCACCGGCTGGGCACTGCGCCGCCGCCCGAAGCCGTACCGGCTCTGACGGACGGCTCTGACGGACGGCTCTGACGGACGGCTCTGACGGACGGCTCCTGCCGCCGGAACCCGCCGAGGACTCCGACCGCGGGACCCTCCCCACGGGACCGCTGCCCATGAGCGCGGTCGACGGCTCCGGTCGGTGGACGTGGCCGACGGCTCCGGCGCCGGGGCTCCCGGCGGCGGAGCCCGACGGCCGGCCCCGGCCGCGGGCGCCCCGCGTACGGGCCGGCCGTCCGGCCGTCCCTCCTCAGGAGGGATCCTCGCCGCGCAGTTCGGAGAACTCCCCGAGTGCGTGCCTGAGCCACTGGGTCCAGAAGGTCTCCAGGTCGATGCCGGCCCGCAGCACCAGGTGGCGGAGCCGGTCCTGGGAGCTGTCCCGGCCGGGCGGGAAGTCGCGGCTCTCGATCTCCAGGTACTCCGCCAACTGGCGCTCGTGCAGCTCCAGGTGACGTCCGAGGTCGTGCGCCAGACCGTCGGTGCCGACCACCGCCGCGGCGCGCAGCCGCAGCAGCAGGGCGTCCCGGTGCGGCTTCGGCTCCTGGGACGCCGCCGTCCAGCGGGCCAGCTCCGCGCGGCCCGCGGGCAGGACCTCGTAGCTCTTCTTCTGCCCACGGGCCGGCTGCTCGGCCGGCAGGGCGCGGATCAGGCCGTCCGCCTCCAGCCTGCCCAGCTCCCGGTAGATCTGCTGGTGCGTCGCCGACCAGAAGTAACCGATCGACTTGTCGAAGCGGCGCGTCAGCTCCAGCCCCGAGGACGGCTTCTCGAGCAGGGCGGTCAGGATCGCGTGCGGGAGTGACATGCGGTCATCCTAAGGAAGGCCGCCGCGTCCATCACGGCCGCTACAGTGCCGCCGCCAGCTCCGTCCCCTGCTTGACGGCGCGCTTGGCGTCCAGCTCGGCGGCCTCGTCCGCGCCGCCGATCAGATGGGCGCCGCGCCCCGCGGCGACCAGTTCCTCGTACAGGTCGCGGCGCGGCTCCTGCCCGGTGCACAGCACGACGGTGTCCACCTCCAGGACGGTGCTCGCGCCGTCCACGGTGATGTGCAGACCGGAGTCGTCGATGCGGTCGTACCGCACGCCCGGGACCATGGTGACGCCACGGTGCCGGAGTTCGGTGCGGTGGATCCAGCCGGTGGTCCTGCCGAGTCCCGCGCCCACCTTGCCGGTCTTGCGCTGCAGCAGGTGCACGGTGCGCGGCGGTGCGGGCCGCTCGGGCGCGGCGAGCCCGCCGGGCGTGCGGTAGTCCGGGTCGACGCCCCACGCGCGGAAGAACGCCGCCGGGTCCTCGCTCGCCTTGTCGCCGCCGTCCGTCAGGTACTCGGCGACGTCGAAGCCGATGCCGCCCGCGCCCAGGATCGCCACCCGGTCGCCGACGGGCGCGCCGTCGCGGAGCACGTCCAGGTAGCCGAGGACGCGCGGATGGTCGATGCCGGGGATCTCTGGGGTGCGCGGGGTGACACCCGTGGCGACGACGACCTCGTCGTAGCCGTCGAGATCGTCGGCGCCCGCCCACGTGTTCAGCCGTACGTCCACGCCGTGCGCGTCGAGCTGGTGCCGGAAGTAGCGCAGCGTCTCGTCGAACTCCTGCTTGCCGGGCACCTTGCGGGCGACGTTGAGCTGGCCTCCGATCTCGCCCGCGGCCTCGAACAGCGTCACCCGGTGACCGCGTTCGGCCGCCGACACCGCACAGGCCAGGCCGGCCGGGCCGGCTCCGACGACGGCGACGCTCCTGCGCCGCCGGGTCGGTGAGAGCACCAGCTCCGTCTCGTGGCAGGCGCGCGGGTTGACCAGGCAGGAGGTGATCCGTCCGGCGAAGGTGTGGTCCAGGCACGCCTGGTTGCAGCCGATGCAGGTGTTGATGGCCTCGGGGCGCCCGTCCGCGGCCTTGTTGACGAACTCGGGGTCGGCGAGCATCGGGCGGGCCATCGAGACCATGTCGGCGCAGCCGTCGGCGAGCAGCCGCTCGGCGAGTTCGGGGGTGTTGATGCGGTTGGTGGTGACGAGCGGGACGGAGACCGCGCCCATCAGCTTCTTCGTCACCCAGGTGTAGGCGCCGCGCGGCACGGAGGTGGCGATGGTGGGGATGCGGGCCTCGTGCCAGCCGATGCCGGTGTTGATGATGGTCGCCCCGGCGGCCTCGACGGCCTGGGCGAGCCGGACGACCTCGTCCAGGGAGGAGCCGCCGGGCACCAGGTCCAGCATGGAGAGCCGGTAGACGACGATGAAGTTCCCGCCCACCGCCTCGCGCACCCGGCGGACGATCTCGACCGGGAAGCGCATGCGGTTCTCGTGGGAGCCGCCCCAGCGGTCGGTGCGGTGGTTGGTCGGCGCGGCGGTGAACTCGTTGATGAGATAGCCCTCGGAGCCCATGATCTCCACGCCGTCGTATCCGGCCCGCTGGGCGAGGCGGGCGGTGCGCACGTAGTCGCCGACGGTGCGCTCGACGTCGGCGTCGGTGAGCTCGCGGGGCACGAAGGGGGTGATGGGCGCCTTCAGGGGACTGGGGGCGACGAGGTCGCGGTGGTAGGCGTAGCGGCCGAAGTGCAGGATCTGCAGGGCGATCCTCCCGCCCTCGCGGTGCACGGCCGCGGTGACGGTGGCGTGCTGCGCCGCCTCGTCCTCGGTGGTCAGCTTGGCGCCGCCCTCGTAGGGCCGCCCCTCGTCGTTGGGGGCGATGCCGCCGGTGACGATGAGCCCCACTCCCCCGCGCGCCCGGGCGGCGTAGAACTCCGCCATCCGCTCGAAGCCGCGCTCGGCCTCTTCCAGGCCGATGTGCATGGAACCCATCAGGACGCGGTTGGGCAGGGTGGTGAAGCCCAGGTCGAGCGGGCTCAGCAGGTGCGGGTAACGGCTCATCGGGCCCTCCGTGCGGGGTGTCGTACCCGTAGTTGTAGAGGACGCCGAGTCGTTTATGCAACTAGTTGCATAACTGGCGCGCGCACGCCCGCGGCCACCGAGCGCGGGGCCCGGGACTCACCCGGGTGGCCGTACGGCCGCCGCTCGGCGCCGAGCGGCGGCCGTACGGCGGGTCAGCGGGTCTCCAGGCGCACGTGCAGTTCGCGCTCCTGGTCGCCGGAGGCCGTGCACAGGTCCTGGACGGTGAACAGCGAGTCCAGGGTCGTGCGGAACCGGTCGATCGCCCAGTAGCCGCCCTGTACGTCGGCCGTCACGGACGCCCCGAGCCGGGTGGAGCCGCAGTCGGCCCCGTGGGTGTCGGCCACGTCGAAGGTGCCGAGCCACACCGTCGGGCGTACCTCGTGGTAGTCGCGGGGCACGTCCTCCGCGCACCGGTCGGACGCGTAGCAGGCGCACAGGGCGTCGAACACGATCCGGGCGTCTTCCTTGCTGCATCCGCTCAGTTCCACCGAGACGGACTCCGGGTGCGCTCGTTCGCTGTCCATCGTGATCGCTCCTCTCGTGGCCGTGCCGCGGTGCCGCACGGGGTTCCCCGGAACGGGCCCCCACCCTCACCACTCAGCAAAGCACCACCCCCGGCAGAGCACTACCGGCCGGCCCTCCGCACCGCGCCGGGACGCTCCCGTCCGGCCGATTCGGCGGGACGGCCGCCCGGGTGGTGAGGGATGGTGGAGGAAGACGACGGACCCTCGGAGAGGTGAGTGTGGGCGCGGTACAACGGGGTGTGTCGGCACCCGTGACGGCGGGCCGTGCGGACGGGCGAAGGCGGTGCGAGGGATGAGTGCAGCCGGGACTCCCTGGGCCGACGGCGAGGAGCCGGCCCGCGGCCCGGTGCGGCCGAGCGGGCTGCTCGACGTGCTCGGCGTGGCCTCGGTGGTCCTCGACGCCAAGGGTCGGATCGTGTTGTGGAGCCCGCAGGCCGAGGAGCTGTTCGGCTACTCGGCGGACGAGGCGCTGGGCCAGCCGGCCGCCCGGCTGATGGTCCACAAGGAGCACCTGGACCTGGTGATCAAGCTGTTCGCCGACGTCCTGAGCACCGGCCGGGGCTGGGCCGGGGCCTTTCCCATCCGGCACAAGGACGGCAGCACCCGCCTGGTGGAGTTCCGCAACATGCGCCTCCTGGACGACCGCGGAGACATCTACGCTCTCGGACTCGCCGCCGACCAGTCGACCGTCCGGCGGCTGGAGCAGGAGGTGGCGCTCTCGGAGCGGATCGTCTCGCAGTCCCCGATCGGTCTGGCCGTCCTGGACACCCGGCTGCGGTACGTCTCCGCCAATCCGGCCCTGGAACGGATCGACGGGGTGCCGGCCGCGGACCGCATAGGGCGGACGGTGCCCGAGGTCCTGCCGCACCTGGACGCCGACGAGGTCGAGTCCTCCGCCCGCCGGGTGCTGGCGACCGGAAGGTCGATGGTCGACGTCTTCGCCGTCGGCCGGACCCCTGCCGACCCCGACCAGGACCACGCCTGGTCGGTCTCGATGTACCGGCTGGAGGACGCCGTCGGCACGGTCCTGGGCGTGGCCGTCTCGGTCGTGGACGTCACCGAGCAGTACCGCGCGGGCCTCGAGGCGGAGGCCGCGCGCCGCCGGCTGGCCCTGATCGCCGACGCCTCGGCCCGGATCGGCACCACCCTCGAACTGGACCGCACCGCCCGGGAGCTGGCCGACGTCGCCGTGCCGGAGCTGGCCGACGTGGCCGCCGTCGACCTCCTCGACTCGGTGGTCGGCGGACGCCGCAGCAGCCTGGGACCCACGGAGACGGCGGTGTTCCGGGCGCTGGCGGTGCGGGCGGACCACGCGGTGGACGCCCTGGAGGCGGCCGACCCGCCCGGCCAGATCGCCCGCTACGGCCCGGACCGCCTGGTCACCCGGTGCGTGCGCACCGGACAGCCGGTGCTGGTGGCGCGGGTCGAGGACGAGGACCTGAGCTGCATCGCCCGGTCCCCCGAGGCGGCCGTGCTGCTGGGCCGCGCGGGCGTGCACTCCTATCTGGCGGTGCCGCTGACCGCCCGGGGCGAGGTGCTGGGCGCGCTCGACCTCAAGCGCACCCGCAATCCGCACCCCTTCAGCGAGGACGACGTGCTGCTGGCGCGGGAGCTCGCCGCCCGGGCCGCCGTGCAGATCGACAACGCCCGCTGGTACCAGAACGCCCGCGACACCGCCCTTACCCTCCAGCGCAGTCTGCTGCCCCGGCATCCGTCGGTCACCGGCGGACTGGAGGTCGCCTCCCGCTACCAGCCGGCCGGCTCCACCGTCGAGGTGGGCGGTGACTGGTTCGACGTGATCCCGCTGGAGGGCGACAAGACGGCGCTGGTGGTCGGGGACGTCATGGGCAGCGGCATCGGCGCCGCCGCCACGATGGGCCGGCTGCGCACCGCGACGAAGGCGCTGGCCTCGCTCGACCTGGACCCCGCGCGGCTCCTGGAACACCTCGACCGGATCACCGACGGCCTGGACCAGGCCATCGCCACCTGCCTGTACGCCGTCCACGACCCGCACCTGCGCCAGTGCCGGTTCGCCAACGCCGGGCACCTGCCGCCGGCCCGGATCCGCCCGGGCCGTCCCCCGGAGCTGCTCGACCTGCCCACCGGGGTCCCGCTGGGCGTCGGGGGCGTGGCGTTCTCCACCACCACCGTCGGCCTCGAACCGGGCGACCAGCTCGTCCTGTACACCGACGGACTCGTCGAGACCCGCCGTCATCCGCTGGACGAGCGGCTGGACACGCTGCTGTCCCTCCTCGACGACCCCCGGCGCCCCCTGGAAGAGCTGTGCGACCTCCTGCTGCGCAAGCTGCACCAGCCGGACAACCACGACGACGTGGCCCTGCTCGTGGCCCGCGCGCAGCCGCCGGCGTAGCGCCGGCCGGACCGCCCGCCCGGAGTTCGCGGACAGGCGGGGGCGACGGGCGGCACCGGTCCGCGGGGAGGCCGGGCGGGGCGGGCGGCGCCGGACCGCCGGGGGGGCGGCCCGGGCGCGGACTACCGTCTCGTGCCGACGACCACGTTGGCGTACAGCTCCGCCGAGACCGCGAGGCGTGCGGCGAGCCCGGCCGCGGCGAAGACCTCCAGGGCGGCCGGCGCCTGCCGCTCGCTCGTCTCGACGAGGAGACAGCCGCCGGAGGCCAGCCAGTCCGGGGCCTCGGCGGCGACACGCCGCAGCACGTCCAGCCCGTCCGCGCCGCCGTCGAGGGCGGCCGGCGGTTCGTGGTCCCTGGCCTCCGGCGGCAGCAGGGCGACCTCGTCCGTGGGGACGTAGGGGACGTTGGCGGCGAGGACGTCGACACGGCCGCGCAGCCGGGCGGGGAGCGCCTCGAACAGGTCGCCCGTGTGGACCTGGCCGCCCAGCGGGCCGACGTTGCGGCGGGCGCAGCGCACCGCGGCCGGGTCGATGTCCGCGGCGTGCAGCTCGACCGGGCCGAGCGCGGCGGCCAGCGCGGCGCCCACGGCGCCCGACCCGCAGCACAGGTCCACGACCACGGACGCCTCCGGCGCCTGGGCCACGGCCTCCTCGACCAGGAGCTCGGTGCGGCGCCGGGGCACGAAGACCCCCGGTTCCACGACGACGCGCAGACCGTGGAACTCGGCCCAGCCCAGGACCTGTTCCAGTGGCAGTCCGGTGGCGCGGCGGTCCACCAGAGCGGCGAGTTCACGCGGGGTGCGCGCCGCCGCGAGGATCAGCTCCGCCTCGTCCTCGGCGAACACGCAGCCGGCCGCACGCAGCGCGGTGACGACCGCGGCACGCGAGGCCGGGGAGAAGGAGGCGGCGGAGGAAGAGGGGGACGGAGGGGGAATCTGAGGCATGGAGAGCCGAGACCTTTCGGGAGCCGAAGGGCGCTCCCGCGGTCACCCACCGACGGTGATCCGCACCGTTCCGAGGGGAGAGCACCCGACCTGACACAGCGGCAAGGGGTCTCACCTCCTCGGGCGAATGCGGTCCGGACCGTCCGCGACCGCAGGCCACCCTACCCCAACCACCGGACGCCCACGGTCTCTTCGGCCGCCGCGGCGGGGTCGCCGGCCGTCTCCGGCGAGCGGGCCCCGCTCGCCGGAGACGTACGCCGGAAGCACAGGAGAGGCGCGGGCTTCACGGCCCTCTCGAACCCCGCCGGGCGGCCGGGCGTCGGCCCCGCCCGCCCGGGCGGGCCCGGCCTCTTGCCGTGACGAGCACAGGAGGGCTCGCCCCGATCACCGTGCTCATGGGTTCCGGGAGGACGGCGGCGGCCGATCCGACGTCCACGACGCACCGTCGCCCCGGCACAGGGCCGCGCGCCCCCATCGGATGGCCCTCCTTCTCAGTTGTACTCTGCAACCAGAGCCGGGGAGGTATTCCGTGACAGCAGCCGAAGGGCCGGACGCGAGGGCCGTCACCCGTGGCGGGAGCGCCGGGGAGACGGCCGTCGAGACCATCCAGCGCGAAATGACGATCTTCGCACGCCGGGCCCGGGCCTCGGCGGGCCGCACGCACCCCGAGCTGTCGCTGGTGTCGTACACACTGCTGGGGCACCTCGAGGAGCGCGGCGGCTGCCGCGCCACCGACCTGGCCGCGCACTACGCGCTGGACAAGTCCACGGTCAGCCGTCAGGTGGCCGCCCTGGAACGGGCCGGCCTCATCGAGCGGCGGCTGGACCCGGAGGACCACCGGGTCCAGGTCCTGCATCTGACGGACGCCGGCCGGCGGATCCTCGCCCAGGTCACCGAGAGCCGCCGGGCGGCCTTCCACGAGCGGCTGGCGGACTGGCCCGCCCAGGACCTGGAGCGGTTCGCGGGCTATCTCACCCGCTACAACGCCTGGACGCCGCCGTCCGGCGCCCGCTGACACGGCGGCGGCCGCCGCGACACCGGACGGCGGCCACGGCGGCCGCCGCCGTGACCGCGCGCCGCCGTGACCGCGCGCCGCCTACGCCACCGGCACGGGCTCCCGCTCGTCGGCCAGGTGCTCGGGGACGCGGGCCGCGAGGAAGGCGGTGTGCCGCCGCAGCCGGAACCCCAGGGACTCGTACAGCCGGATGGCGTTCGTGTTGGGGGCGCCGGTGTGCAGGAACGGTGTCTCGCCGCGCTCGCGGATGCCGTGGGCGACCGCCAGGATCAGCCGTGTGGCGAGACCGTGGCCGCGGTAGGCGGGGTCGGTGCAGACCGCGCTGATCTCGGTCCAGCCGGGCGGGTGCAGCCGCTCCCCGGCCATCGCCACCAGCGCCCCCTCCCTTCGGATGCCCAGGTAGGTGCCCATCTCGATGGTCCGCGGCAGGAACGGTCCGGGCTGGGTGCGGGCGACCAGGTCGAGCATCTCCGGGACGTCGGCGGGGCACAGGCGGACCGCCTCGGGGTCGGGGGCCGCGTCGATTCCGTCGTCCACGAACTGCACGCCCTCGACGCGGAACGTGACCTCCCAGTCGTCGGGGACGCGTCCCCGGAAGCCGAGCAGCGGGACCTCGCCCCCGGGACCGGCGAGACCGGCGAGGACCGCCCAGTCCGCGGCCTCCGGCTCGGCGGGCAGCGCCAGCCACGGCGAGACGTCCACGGGATAGCGCAGCACCCGGCCGTGCCGTTCGGCGAAGCGGGCGTGCGGGCCGGTCAGGGAGGCCAGGGCCGGGTCGTCCAGGACGTGTCCGGACGTCGGCCGGGCGGCGGAAGGACCTGTCGTCACGCTCACGCCTCGACCTCGATCACGACCTTGCCGCGGGCGTGCCCGTCCTCCACCAGGCGCAACGCCTCGCCGGCCCGCTCCAGCGGGAACGTCCGGGTCACGTGCGGATCCAGGTCTTTGCGGGCGACCAGCTCCGCCACGGCGTCCAGGACGGCCGCGGTGAGGGCGCGGGCCACCCGTGCGCCGCCCAGGGCCGCGGCCGCCTGCGGCGGCGCGCCGGCGGTGACCAGTCTCGCGCGGTCGGCGAGCAGCCCGGCCGCCTCGGTGAGCACCTCGCCGCCGACCAGGTCGTAGACGGCGTCGACGCCGTCCGGGGCGGCGGCCCGGGCGCGTTCGGCCCACCCGGGACCGGACGGCACGTGCACCGCGCCGAGCGACCGGACGAAGTCCTTCTTGCCCTCGCTCGCCACTCCCACGACCCGCAGCCCGAAGGCCCGGGCGATCTGCGCAGCGGCCGCCCCGACCCCGCCGCCCGCGCCGGTGACCAGTACGGTCGCCCCCGGGTCGAGGTCGAGCTGGCGCAGGCCGTCGTAGGCCGTGGCCGCCGCGACGGGCAGGGTGGCCGCGTCGGCGAACGACACCGCGGCCGGCTTGTGCGCGGCGAGCCCGGCCGGCAGCAGCGCGTACTGGGCGAAGGCGCCCGCCGCGGTGTTGCCGAAGACCTCGTCCCCGGCCGCGAAGCCGGTCACGCCCTCGCCGGTCTCCTCGACGATCCCGGAGGCCTCGCTGCCGAGGGTCTCCGGGAAGACCGGCTCGGCGCTCTGACCCGGCCTGCGGAAGCCCGTGCGCAGTTTCCAGTCGACCGGGTTCACCCCCGCCGCACGCACCGCGACCAGGATCTGCCCCGGGCCCGGGCGTGGCCGGTCCACGTCCACGAGCGCCTCGGTCTCCGGGCCGCCGAACCGGGTGAAGACATACGCCTTCGGCATCGCTCCCACTCTCCTCACGCTGTCACCGCGTCACCGGCCGCGAGCCGCCGCGGCCTGCCCGCCACCTGCAAGAAAGATCGTCGGGCGGCTATTCCCGGGCCGGCGGAGATTTCATCCTCCCGTCATGACGGCCGGCGCTCCCCGGGTGCGGGGCGGCCGGGAGCACGACGTACGGTGGGGAGCGCGAGCGACCGTCCGCGGGCGCGAGCGACCGTCCCGTCCGGCCGGCGGGGAACCGCACCGCTCGACCAGCGGGCCGCCGCGCACGGCGGCCTGGAGGCACCACCCGCATGAACGTCACCCGAGGCTTCACCGGGCGTCCGCGTGTCGACAACCCGGGCCTGCCGCCCGGGCAGTACGACGCGGGGGACGACTGGCCCGTGCTGTCCGCGGAGGTCACGCCCGACCTCGCGCCCGCCGACTGGACCTTCCGCGTCGACGGACTGGTCGCCGAGGAGCGCACCTGGGACTGGGAGCGGGTGCGGGAGCTTCCGCGGTCGGTGTACGAGGGCGACATCCACTGCGTGACGAGCTGGTCGAAGTTCGGGGTGCGGTTCGGGGGCGTGTCGCTGGACGTCTTCCTGGACGCGGTACGGCCCGACGCCGCCGCCACGCACGCCGTGGCCTACTCCCACACCGGGTACACCGCGAACCTCCCGCTCGCGGACCTGCGGGGCGGGCGCGCCTGGATCGCGTTCACCTACGACGGCGAGCCGCTGCCGGCCGAGCACGGCGGTCCGGCGCGGCTGCTGGTGCCGCACCTGTACTTCTGGAAGAGCGCCAAGTGGATCGCGGGGCTGAGGATCCTCGACCACGACGAGCCGGGCTTCTGGGAGCGGAACGGCTACCACGCCCGCGGCAACCCCTGGCAGGAGCAGCGGTACTCCGGTGACTGAGACCTTCGTACCCCCGGCCCGGTTCGCGGTGCCCGGGCGCATCGCCGTGGGCGAGCAGACCGCCTCGGTGTGGCAGACGGCCACCCTCACCGGGATCCGGCGCGAGACCCCGCGCGCGGCCACCTTCCGTTTCTCGGTGCCGGCCTGGGCGGGACACCTGCCCGGGCAGCACCTGATGCTGCGGCTGACCGCGCCGGACGGCTACACGGCCCAGCGCCACTACTCGATAGCCTCCGCGCCCGACGACTGCGGGCACATCGAACTGACCCTGGACCACGTCGACTCCGGCGAGGTCTCCGGCTGGTTCCACACGGTGGCCCGGCCCGGCGACCAGGTGGAGGTGCGCGGCCCGCTCAGCGGTTTCTTCGCCTGGCCGGGCGACCGGCCGGCGCTGCTGGTCGGCGCGGGTTCCGGGGTGGTGCCGCTGATGTCGATGGTGCGGCACCACCGGGCACGGCGCCTCGACGTGCCGCTGCGGCTGCTGGTCTCCGCGCGCAGCCCCGAAGAGCTCATCTACGCACGGGAGTTCGGTGCGGAGACCACACGCGTGTTCACCCGTGGCGGTCCGCCGGGCACACCGGTGGGGCGGTTGTCGGCGGCACATCTGGCGCCGGTCGTGGCGGAGCGGCCCGACGGCGGCTGGGAGGCATACGTGTGCGGCTCCAACGCCTTCGCCGAGCACGCCTCCCGGCTGCTGGTCGCGGCGGGTCTGCCCGTGGACCGCATCCGGATCGAGCGCTTCGGCTGAGCCGGCGGCGCCCGGAGGGGCGGCTCCCGCGCGGGTGACCCGATCACCCGTGGGCCCGCCGCCTTCCCGGCCGTGTCCGGCCCGCCGAACGAGCACACCCGGGGCAATGGCTCTGACCAGCGGCTCCGCCCGCAGGAGAGCGCGGTTTCGGAGGGTCCGTTCCGGCTGAACAGGTCTGGCGATTCATCCGACCACTGCCCTACCGTGTGATCGTCCTCCGCGTCCCCTCCCGAAGGCGGTTGCCGATGCCCCTGTTCGACCTTCCCCTCGACGAACTCCGCGAGTACCGCAGCGAGTCCGCGGAGCCCGACGACTTCGACGCCTTCTGGTCCAAGACCCTCCAGGAGGCCCGTGAGCACGATCTGGAGGTCCGCTTCGACCTCGTCGAGACGGGACTGACCACCGTGAAGGTGTACGACGTCACCTTCGCCGGGTTCGGCGGCCACCCGGTCAAGGGCTGGCTGACGCTGCCCGCCCGGGTCGACGCGCCCCTGCCGCTGGTCGTGGAGTTCGTCGGCTACGGCGGCGGGCGAGGTCTGCCGCACGAGCATCTGCTGTGGGCGTCGACGGGCCGGGCCCACTTCATCATGGACACCCGCGGACAGGGCAGCGCCTGGGGCGGCGGGGGCGGCACCGCCGACCCGGTGGGCGGTGCGCCGGCGTACCCCGGTTTTATGACCCGGGGCATCGACGCGCCGGAGAACCACTACTACCGCAGGGTGTTCACCGACGCGGTGCGCGCGGTGGAGGCCGCGCGCTCGCACCCGCTGACCGATTCGGCGCGCACCGCGGCGATCGGCGAGAGCCAGGGCGGCGGCATCGCGATCGCGGTGGGCGGCCTGGTGCCGGACCTGGCCGGCATCGCGCCGGACGTGCCGTTCCTGTGCGACTACCCGCGCGCGGTGACGCTGACCGACCGTCACCCGTACCGTGAGATAGGCCTCTACCTCAGGACGCACCGCGGCCGGACGCAGGACGTGCTGCGCACCCTGTCGTACTTCGACGCGGTCCACTTCGCGGCGCGCGGCCGGACGCCGGCCCTGTTCTCCGTGGCCCTGGAGGACCAGACCTGCCCGCCGTCCACCGTCTTCGCCGCGTTCAACGCCTGGGCGCACGACGACAAGGCGATCGAGGTGTACGACTTCAACGACCACGAGGGCGGCGGCCCCTACCAGGACGCGGTCAAACTGCGCTGGCTGCGGTCGTACGCCTGAGGCCGCCGGGCCTTGCCGGCCCGGTCCGGCCGACGTCTGCTGAAAGGTTTCGGCCGAATCATCGGACCACCCTTCCCTAGTGGTTTAGACCAATGTTAGACCTGGTGGCGCAATGAGCCCGAGTGGCTACGGTACGTCACCAACAGGAGGCGCGGCATGGCCCGCACCACCCCCCACGACCCCCCTACGGCGCGAGCGACGGCCGAGGGAGGGCCGCTGTACTGGAGAATCGCGACGGAACTCCTCGACGAGTTGCGCGACGGCACCATACCGCCCGGCGAACGACTGCCTGGCGAGCGGCAGTTGGCCGCGCACTTCGGGGTCAGCCGGGAAACCGTGCGGCAGGCGCTGGAGGTGCTGCGCCGCGACGGACTGGTCGCCACCGACCGCCGCGGCAGCCACGCCACGCTGAGCGGCCCGCCGGTCGGGGCGCCCGCCGGCCCGGCCTTCCCGGTCGGCGCCCGCACCGCCGCCCCGGACGCCTTCGACCGGGCCACGGTGACCTGGGAGACACCGCCCCCTGAACACGCCGCCGCGCTCGGGCTCGCCCCGCACCGGCCGACCCTGGTGCACCGCTACCGGTCCGCGGGTGCCGACGGCACCGGTCTGCGCACGGCGGTGACATCGTTTTCCGCCGTGGCCCTCACCGAGGTCGCCGAGCTCGCCCGCTACCGCCACCGCGCCGACGGCTCCGGCGACGCACAACTGCGGCGGGCCTACGACTGGATGCGCCGGGCGGGCCTGACCCTGCACCACCGGGACTCGATCACCCGCCTCGCCGACGGCCCGTCGGTACGGGTGACCCGGCGCGTCCACGACCAGTACGCACGCCCGCTGGAGATCACCGACCTGCTCGTGGACGCCCGGCAGGACGTCCTCGTCTACGAGTTCACCCTGCCGGCGGCGGCCCGGGTGGGCTGACCGGGCGGGCCGCCGGACGGCCGCGGACCCGACGGCGAGCAGGGCGCACCCGTTCCCGCCCGCCGGACGCGCGGCGGGCGGCGAGCGCCGGGCCGATCGGCGCGGCCCGTACGACGCCGTCCCGTCCGGCGGGCGGCCGCCCGGGTCAGGGCAGCCGGCGGGCCGCGACCACGCGGGCCCGCGGGCTGCCGTCGGCGCGGCGGCCGAACTCCGGCAGCGCGTGCAGTTCCACGCGGAACCCGGCGCGTTCCAGCTCCCGCAGCACATCGCCGAAACGGAAGGCGCGGTAGTACATGACGAACGGCGGCCGCCACACGGTGTTGCGCACCCGCATGGCCGCGTCGAAGCCGAGCAGCGTCCAGAACGCTCCCGAACCGGGCCGCGGCGGGGCGAACACCGGCAGGGCGAACACGCCACCGGGCCGCAGGACGGAGCGCACCTGGCCGAAGAGCGCGGGCAGTTCGGCGGGGAGGAAGTGGCCGAGCGCGCCGAAGCTGACGACGAGGTCGAAGGCGGCGGTGAAGGGCAGGGCACGGGCGTCCGCGCGCACCCAGGCGGGCCGCGGAGCGGCGTTGGGGGCGTGCTGCCGGGCGAGGGCGAGCATCCCCGCGCTGAAGTCGACGCCGGTGACCGTCTTCCGGCACACCCGCGCCAGCACGTCCAGGCCGGCGCCCGTCCCGCAGCACAGGTCGAGCCCGTCCTCGTACGGTCCGGTCTTCTCCAGGAGTGACCCGACGGCCTCCAGTACCGGGCCCGGCGTCCGGAACGGGGTGCGGTCGAACTTCGGCGCGAGCAGGTCGTAGCCGCGCTCGACGGAGGACAGCGCCTGCACGGCGAGTTCACGGAGGGTGGGGCCTTCGGGGGCGAACACCCTTGTCAGCCTAGCCCTCCGGGTGCCCGGTCGCGGGCGCCGTCCGGGTGCCCGGCCCGCGGGCGCCGTCCGGATGCCGCGGTCGCGGGCGTCGGAGGCGTCCGGGACGAGCGTGGTACAGTGCGAAGAGCACCACTCTCGGTTCCCTTCCGTGAACCCGGTGCGACCGTTTTCTCCGCGCGACCGCGTTGTCCGCTGATCCACTCGCTGCCCCGCCCGGCCCGTCGGGCGCACCGGCGCGCCGATCGACCTTCTCCACCGCCTCGTGAGCCGGGCGTTCCCGTGTTTCGTGGTCCGTCGCACCCGAGGTGCGTTCCTTCGCCGCCGACGGCCGTGTTCCAGGCCCTCCGCCCGCGGCTTCCCACCCCTCTCGCACGTGTCCCGTGCCGTTCGTCCCGAAAGGACCCTCCTCCATGACCACCACACTCGAACATCCCCCGGTACGACGGCAGCCGGAGCCGGCCGACCGGCTTGTGACCGGCGTCCTGGACATCGACGCGCGCGGGACGGGCCGTCTGCTCGGCACCGACTGCCTGCCCTCCCCCGCCGACCCCCAGGTGCCCGCCGCCCTGATCCGCCGCCACGGGCTGCGCCGGGGCGACCTCGTCGACGGGGTGCCGGGCGACCGGCACACCCTCACCGCGGTCGCCCGGGTGGGCGGGCGCACTCCGGAAGCGCTCCGGGGCCGCCGCCACTTCCACGACCTGACCCCGCTGCACCCCCGTGAGCGGCTGCGCCTGGAACATCCGGCCGCCGGCCTCACCGGCCGCGTCACCGACCTGATCGCGCCCGTCGGCAAGGGCCAGCGCGGACTCGTCGTGGCGCCGCCGAGGTCCGGCAAGACCGTGCTGGTCCAGCAGATCGCCGCCGCCGTGGCCGGGAACCACCCCGAGTGCCGGCTGATGGTCGTCCTGCTGGACGAACGGCCCGAGGAGGTCACGGACATGCGGCGCTCCGTGCGCGGCGAGGTCTACGCCTCCACCTTCGACCGGACCCCCAAGGAGCACATCGCCCTCGCCGAACTCGTCGTGGAACGGGCCAAGCGGCTGGTGGAGGCCGGCGAGGACGTCGTGGTCCTCCTGGACTCCCTGACCCGGCTGTGCCGGGCGCACAACAACGCGGCCGCCTCGGGCGGCCGCACCCTCAGCGGGGGCGTCGACGCGGCTGCGCTGCACGGCCCCAAACGACTCTTCGGCGCGGCGCGCCTGGCCGAGGAGGGCGGGTCGCTCACCATCCTCGCCACCGCGCTGGTGGAGACCGGCTCCCGCGCCGACGACTTCTTCTTCGAGGAGCTGAAGGGCACCGGCAACATGGAGCTCAGGCTGAGCCGCGAACTCGCCTCCCGCCGAGTCTTCCCGGCCGTCGACATCAGCGCCTCCGGCACCCGCCGCGAGGAACTCCTCCTCTCCCCCGCCGAGTCGGCGGCCACCGGCGGCCTGCGCCGCGCCCTGCTGACCCGCGACGGCCGGACCGGCCTGGAGACCCTGCTGGACCGGCTGCGCGCCACCCCGGACAACGCGACGTTCCTGCGCCGTGTCCGGTCGACGCTGCCGAGCGGTTAGGTCCTGTCGCCGGACTCCCGTCGGGCGGGCCCGATCAGCCGTACCCGCTGGTTCATCCGGGTGCTCCCGGCCCCCGTTCGGCCCCCGGCGAGGTCACGCCGCCACCGGTTCGTTCCTACGTTTGCGATATGACGATCGGATCTTCTCTTCGAGCTGCCCTGTCGGCCTGCGCCCTCTGCACGGCGGGCCTGCTCATAGTGGCCTCCCCCGTCGCGGCGGTGGGCCGGACCGGGACGGACCCCGGGGCCCGGGACCGGTCGAAGCCGGCCGTACCGCAGCCGGCCCTGCTGCAACGCGAGGGCACACAGGTCCGGCTCCGCGCCGGGGCGCCCGGGACACCGGACGTCTCCGCGCTGTCCTGGCTGGTGGCCGACGCCGGCACCGGCGAGGTGCTCGCCGCGCACGACGCGCACGAGAAGCTGCCGCCCGCCAGCACCCTCAAGACCCTGTTCGCGCTCACCGTGCTGCCCGCCTTCCCCGGCGGCCTCCGGCACACCGTCAGCGGAGCCGAACTGGCCGGGATCGGCCCCGGCAGCAGCCTGGTCGGCGTCGTCGAGGGACACACGTACCAGGTGGCCGACCTGTGGCGCGGGGTGTTCCTCAACTCCGGCAACGACGCCGTGCACGTGCTCGCCGCGCTCAACGGGGGCTGGGACCGCACCGCCCGTCAGATGCAGGCCAGGGCCCGCGCGCTGGGCGCCCTGGACACCCACGTCGTCTCCCCCGACGGCTACGACGCCGACGGACAGGTGTCCTCGGCCTACGACCTGGCCGTGTTCGGACGGGCCGGCCTGCGCAACGCGGACTTCGCGCGCTACTGCTCCACCGTGGACGCCTTCTTCCCCGGCGGCGACGGCGGCACGTACGGGATCGCGAACACCAACCGGCTGCTGACCGGAGCCGACGGCGTGGCACGGTACCCCGGTCTGATCGGCATCAAGAACGGCTACACCAGCAACGCGGGCAACACGCTGGTCGCAGCGGCCCACCGCGCCGGGCGCACCCTCGTCGTGACGGTGATGAACCCGCAGGTCGGCAACGGCCTCCAGGTGTACGAGGAGGCGCGCCGACTGCTCGACTGGGGCTTCGCGGCCGCCGGGCACGTCGATCCGGTCGGTTCGCTCGACGCGCTGCGTCCCGTGGCACAGGGCGGGCAGGTGGTCGTTCCGGCCGCGGCGGCCGGGGCGGGGACCGGGGGCGGATCGGCCCCCGACTGGCCGAGGACCGGCGCCGTCGCGGGCGCCGCCGGTCTGGGCGCCGGGGCGGTGCTGGTGGGCCTGCGGCGCAGGCGCAGGCGCGCCCGGCTCGTCCGCGGCTGACCGGCCGGCCGCACACCGCCGCTCAGAACACCGACAGTCCGGTGAGCGTGGTGAAGCGGTCCAACGCCGCGACACCCGCCACCGAGTTGCCCCGCTCGTCCAGGCCGGGACTCCACACGCACAGCGCGCACCGGCCCGGCACGACGGCGATGATGCCGCCGCCGACGCCGCTCTTGCCGGGCAACCCGACCCGGTAGGCGAAGTCGCCCGCCGCGTCGTACGTCCCGCAGGTCAGCATGACCGCGTTGACCTGCTTGGCCTGGCTGCGGCTGAGCAGCCGGGTGCCGTCGGCCCGGACGCCGTGCCGGGCCAGGAAGGTGGTCGCCAGGGCCAGGTCGGCGCACGAGGCGGCGACGGAGCACTGGCGGAAGTACTGGTCGAGCAGGACCGGCACCGGGTTGTCGATGTTGCCGTAGGACGCCATGAAATGGCCGAGGGCGGCGTTGCGGTCGCCGTGCGCGGTCTCGGAGGCGGTGACCTGGAGGTCGAAGTCCATGTCCGGGTTGCCGCTCTCGGCGCGCAGCAGCCGCAGCAGTTCGCCGGCCGCGTCTCCGGTGCGGGTCTGGAGGCGGTCGGTGACCACCAGCGCGCCGGCGTTGATGAACGGATTGCGCGGAATGCCGTTCTCGTACTCCAGCTGCACCAGGGAGTTGAACGGGTTGCCGGAGGGCTCGCGGCCCACGTGCTCCCACAGTTCGTCGCCCTCGCGGGAGAGGTCGAGGGCGAGGGTGAAGACCTTGGTGATGGACTGGGCGGAGAACGGCTCCCGCCAGTCCCCCACCCCGTACACCGTGCCGTCCAGTTCCGCCACGGCCATGCCGAAGGCGCGCGGGTCGCGGGCGGCGAGCGCCGGGATGTAGTCGGCGGGGCGTCCCCGTCCGGGCGTCCGCTCGATCTCCTCGGCGATGCGCTCCAGGACCGGCTGGAAGGTCATCGACGACGTCATGATCCCCATTGTGCCCCCGGGCCGGCCCCGGCGAGCCGCACGGCCCCGGGCCAGGGCCCGCGGGGCTGCCGGACGCGGCCTCGTCGGCAGCCGTGCGGGTCGTCCTCCCGAGGCACCTGGCGCCTCAGGCGCAGGCGGTGAGCGGGGCCGGGGACAGAGCGTCGGCCGGGCGGACGCAGCCGACCGGTTCGCCGCCGCCGAGCAGCGGTTCGCCGGCGAACCCGGTGAGCAGGGCCGGGTCGACACCGGCCCGGGCGAGGGCCGCGGCGGCGACCGGGACGCGGGCCCGGTTCGCACCGTCGGCGATCTTCACCGCGACGGCCCGGCCGTCCGGCAGGGCGGCGACCTGGACGCCCTCGAAGCCGTCCTTGGCGAGCAGTCCGGGCACGACCCGCATCAGCTCGGCCACGTCCCGGCCCGAGCCGGACGCCATCTCGGCGTGCTCGCGCATCGCGTCGGCGACGCGGGCCTCGGCGGTGCCGGCGGCGGCGGTGGTGATGCGCGCGGCGGCGCGGGCGAGGCCGTGCAGGGAGACGGCGAACAGCGGCGCGCCGCAGCCGTCGACGGTGACCTGGGCGACGGGCTGCCCGGTGAGCTCCTCGACGGTTTGGGCGACGGCCTGCTGGAGCGGGTGGGCCGGGTCGAGGTAGTCGTCGAGGGACCAGCCGTTGAGCCCGCACGTGTAGAGCATGGCCGCGTGCTTGCCGGAGCAGTTCTGGGCGAGCCGGGAGGGCGGGCGGCCCTCCCGCACCCAGGTGTCCCGGACGGCGGGGTCGAACGGCAGGTCGGGTACGTTGCGCAGGTCGTCCTCGGTCAGGCCGGCCAGTTCGAGGATGCGCCGGGCGCCGGCGAGGTGGCGTTCCTCCCCGGAGTGGCTGGCGGCGGCGAGCGAGAGCAGCTCGCCCTCCAGCGGCAGCCCGGCCCGAGCCATGGCCACGGCCTGGAGGGGCTTGAGCGCCGAGCGCGGGTAGAAGGCGGCCTCGGCGTCGCCGAGCTGGAAGGCGGCCGTGCCGTCGGCGCCGAGGACCACCACGGAGCCGTAGTGGACGCCCTCGATCACGCCGCCGCGTATCAGGTGGGCGACGGGTGCGTGGCGGGGTTCGCGGACGAGGGGCGCCGCTGCGCGGGAAGTGCTGTTCATGGCTGCCTGCATCACTCGTGGGTGTGGGTGGGGGTGCGCGGAGTGTGCGCGGGGGGCCGGGCGGAGGCGGGCGCCGTCGACGCCGGGCCGGTCCGCGTGCCGGCCGGCGGCGCGCCCGGAGTGGGGGCGCGCCTCATGCCTCGGGGCCGCCCCGGGTGCGGGGGTGCGCGGAGCGCACGATGTCGGTGAGGGTGGTCTCGACGCGGTCGAGGTGGTGTGACATGGCCCGGACCGCGTCGTGCTCGCTGCCTTCGGCCAGCGCCTCGACGAGCGCCCGGTGCTCACGGTTGGACTGTTCGCGCCGGCCGCCCAGTTCGTTCAGGAAGGCCGACTGACGGGCCAGCGCGTCCCGGATCTCCTCGATGACCCGGCGGAAGACCGGGTTCCGGGCGGCCTGGGCGACCGAGAGGTGGAAGAGGGTGTCCAGCGCGACCCACGAGGTCGTGTCGGTCTCCTGTTCCATCCGCTCCAGCAGGTGGCCCAGGTGGTCCAGGTCCTCGGGCGTGCGCCGCAGCGCCGCGTAGCCGGCGACCGGCACCTCGATGTGCCGGCGCACCTCCATCAGGTCGCTGGCCGCGTAGTCGCCGAAGGTGGGGTCCTCCACGGCTTCGGCGACGACGAAGGTGCCCTTCCCGGTCCTGGAGACGGTCAGGCCCATGGTCTGCAGGGCGCGCAGGGCCTCGCGCAGCACGGGCCGGGACACCTGGAGGGCGCGGCACAGCTCGGCCTCGGAGGGGAGCTTGTCACCGATCGCGTAATCGCCGCGCTCGATCGCGCCGCGCAGGTGGGCGAGGACCGCTTCCATGGCGCTGACGCGTCGCGGTGGCACTCCACCTGTCTGGCTGTCTGACAGGTTCACGGGGCGATCCTCCGGGTTGCGGCGCAAGCTGTCAAGGCGGGCCGGCGCGGGCTCTGGACACGGTCGCCGGAGGCGAGGCCGCGACGGCGGCCTCGCGCCCCGCATGGCGCGGGCCCCGCAGCTCAGGCGTCGAGGACGCCCGTGCCCAGCAGGCCGAAGAGCAGCACGCCGACGGCGATCCGGTACAGGACGAAGGCGTTGAAGGAGTGCTTGGCGACGAACTTCAGCAGCCAGGCGATGGAGGCGTAGGCCACCAGGAAGGAGACGACGGTGCCCACGGCGAGCGGGGCGGCGCCCACACCCGCGCCCAGCGCGTCCTTCAGCTCGTAGAGGCCGGCGCCGGTCAGGGCCGGGATGCCGAGGAAGAAGGAGAGGCGGGTGGCGGCGACGCGGTCCAGGTCCAGGATGAGCGCGGTGGACATGGTGGCGCCGGAGCGGGAGAAGCCGGGGAAGAGCAGCGCGAGGATCTGCGAGGTGCCGACCAGCATGGCGTCCTTGAAGGACGTGTCGTCCTCGCCGCGCTTGTGCCGGCCCATCTGGTCGGCGCACCACATCACGGCGCTGCCGGCGATCAGCGAGCCGGCGACCACCCACAGCGAGCCGAGCGGCCCGTCGATCAGGGGCTTGGCGGCCAGGCCCACGACGACGATCGGAACGGTCGCGTAGATCACCCACCAGGCGAACTTGTAGTCGTGGTGGTAGCGCTCCTCGCGGTCGGCCAGGCCGCGGAACCACGCGGAGACGATCCGCACGATGTCCTTGAGGAAGTACACGAGCACGGCGGCGATGGCGCCGACCTGGATGACGGCGGAGAACCCGACGACGGAGCTGTCGTCGACGGGGATGTCCATGAGCCCTTCGGCGATCTTGAGGTGGCCGGTGGAGGACACGGGGAGGAACTCGGTCACCCCCTCGATGACTCCGAGAACGACGGCCTGACCGACGGAGATGGCGCTCATGGGATCCAGTTCTGCGAAAGGTTTGGTCGACAGTGGTGTAGACGCACTTGCGTCGCAGACACTCTTACTGCGCGGAGGTGAAGTCCCGGTGACCTACACCCAGAGAGCTGCTGAAATCGAGGCTCCCGCGAAAGCGGCGCCGAGGCCCGTCACGACACTCGCGACCGCGTTGACGGCGGCGTACCGCCCGGCTCCGGTCTCGGTGAGCCGCAGGGTCTCGTAGGAGAAGGTCGAGTACGTCGTCAGGGCCCCGCACAGGCCGGTGCCCAGCAGCAGTTGCAGGTGCCGGCCGGCGGCGCCGGCCGACACCGCGCCGGTCAGCAGGCCGAGGATCAGGCAGCCGGTCACGTTCACCACGAAGGTGCCCCAGGGGAAGACCGAGTCGTGGCGGGACTGGACCGCGCGGTCGGTGAGATACCGCAACGGAGCGCCGACCGCGGCTCCCGCGATCACCAGCAGCCAGTTCACGACGGACTACCGCCCTTCGGGGCCGCGCCGCCCGCCGGTCCCCGCCCCGGACCGCCCCCGTCCCCGTGCCCGCGGCCGACGTACCGGATGACCTCGCAGTCGTCGAGGATGACGAGACCCTCGGTGACCAGTTCGTCCAGTTGCGGCAGGAAGGACCGCACCCGGTCCTCGGTGTCGACGATCACGATCGCCACCGGCAGGTCCTCGCTCATCGACAGCAGCCGTGAGGTGTGGATCAGGGACGAGGCGCCGAAGCCCTCGACACCGCGGAAGACACTGGCGCCGGCCAGCCCGGCGGTGTGCGCCCGGTGCACGATCTCCGAGTACAGGGGCCTGTGGTGCCAGGTGTCGTTCTCGCCGATGAAGACGGTCACGCGCAGGGCGCTGCCGGTGAGCCTCGTCATCGCTGCCTCCGCTTCAGGACCCGGCGGGTGGCCGCCGCCGCGAGCCACACCGCCGCGAGCGCCGCGCACAGGGTCGCGGCCAGGTAGGCCAGGCCGGTGCGGGCGTGGCCGGAGTCGACGAGTTTCTGGATGTCGACCGCGTAGGTGGAGAACGTGGTGAAGCCGCCGAGCACGCCGGTGCCGAAGAAGGGCCGCACCAGGCGGTGGGCGGCCCACACCTCGGTGATGACCACCATGAAGACGCCGATCACCGCGCAGCCGACGACATTGGTCCAGAAGGTCGCCCAGGGGAAGCCGCCGGGCGGCGTCGGCCACGCCAGCGAGAACGCGTAGCGGGCGGTGGCTCCGAGCGCGCCGCCGAGCGCCACCACCGCGACCACCGGCGCCTGGGCGCGCCAGGCGTGCTGTCGGGACGGACTCGGACCGAGGCGCAGGCTCTCCGCTTCCGGGGCTGTCATGGTCGTACGCGTCTCCTACTCGCCCGGGCCCCCGCGGACATGCCGGGCCGCTGACTGAAGCAAGTAGGGACCGTTGGCGGCGCCGGTGCCGCGGTTCGGGTACGGCGGGCCCCACCGCCGTGCCGCGGAAGAGATCGCGGCCGGACATCAGGGTAGCGCCCGGCCGCCGCGCTGGTCACTTCGAGGGCGGTGCGCCGCCGGGTCCTTGCGGGCGGCGCACCGGTCACCAGCCCTTCTCGAACAGCCGGGCCACCTCGGCGATGCGGAACTCGTCACGGCGGTAGTAGGTACGGCGGCGGACGCGCCGGGTGCGCAGCAGTCCGAGGTCCGTGAGCAGGGCGAGGTGCGCCTCGGCGACCCGGCGGGGGATGCCGAGACCGGCGGCCACGGCCCCGGCGGTCGCGCCGTGCTCGGCCGGGACGGCGCGCCGCGGACACCGGGGCACGTGCGCGGGCGGTTCCTTCAGCCACTCCAGGATGACCAAGCGTGTCCGGCCGGCGGGAGTCCACGGCATCTCGGCCTCCTGCTGTCGTCGAAGCCGCCCCGTCTGGACGTTTCCCACTGTGGCGCGGATCGACCCGTCGTGTCCGGGACTCGACGGCCGTTGTCCGGTACCCGACGTCCGGGGCGCGCGGTCCCCTGAGGAGGCGGCCGGGGCGGCACGGGCGGCCGCGCCGCCGAGGAATCGGGGAACGCCGCCCGGACGCCCGCGGGCGGTCAGGATTCGAGAAGCGGCCCGGCGCTCGCCCGGCCTAACGTGAAACCACCGACGCACCCGTCGGCCCAGCCGTCACCGAGGAGCACTCATGACCGCCGCCCTGAAGACGATCATCTACCCCGTCAAGGACCTTGCGCGGGCGAAGGCCCTGTTCAGCGCGCTGCTGGAGGCCGAGCCGTACGTCGACGAGCCCTACTACGTCGGGTTCGAGGCAGCCGGGCAGGACGTCGGTCTCGACCCGAACGGGCACTCCAGGGGCATGACCGGACCGGTCCCCTACTGGCACGTGACGGACATCAGGACCCGGTTGGCGGCACTGGTTTCGGCGGGCGCCGAGGTGCAGCAGGACGTGCAGGACGTCGGCAACGGCAGGCTGATCGCCTTCGTGAAGGACGCCGACGGGAACCTCGTCGGACTCCTCCAGGACGCCTGAGCGGCCGTACCGGGGAAGCCCGGGCGGCCGGGCGTCCCGGTGTCCGCGCCGGCCCGGTCGCCGCTTCCCGCGCGCCGATGCGCGCCCCCACGCCCGCATTACCATGCGATGCATGGGAGCGAACGCGGCCGGCGCCCGGCTCGAGGAACAGTGGCGGGACATCCTGTCGGTGCACGCGCGCACGACGTGCGAGATAGACCGTGTGCTGCACCCGTACGGCCTGGGCGCGAGCGATTTCGAGGTGCTCGACATCCTGGCGTCCGAGCCGCCCGCAGACGGCGGCGGGTGCCGGGTGCACAACGTCGCCGGGCGGGTCCACCTGAGCCAGAGCGCGTTGTCCCGCCTCATCGGCCGCCTGGAGAAGGACGGTCTGGTGGAGCGGTCGGTGTGCGCCCACGACCGGCGCGGGGTGTGGCTCTCCCTGACCCGCAAGGGCCGTGAGCTGCACACCGAGGTGCTGCCGTTGCAGCGCGCCGTGCTGGCGCGCACGCTGGGCGGCTGACGGCGCGGCCCGGAGCGGCCTCAGCCCTGCGGCCGGGCCAGCAGGGTGCGCACGCCCTCCGAGGTGAGCGTCAGGCCGTGCGGGGAGCTGGCGTCTATCGTCAGCGACAGGTCCTCGGCCGGCCACTGGGAGGCGAGGGCGCCCAGGGGCACCAGGCGGTAGCGGGAGACGAAGGGCAGCAGCTCCGACATCTCCAGTTCCGAGGTGAACACGGGCACCACCGGCACGCCGCCGGGTTGTTCCAGGACGGGCAGCGCCACTGACGCCGGGTTGGTGGCATCCTCGTCGCTCACGTCGTCGGGCACCGGGATCAGCACGTCACTGTGGGCGAGCGCGTCCAGTGCCGCCGTGTCCTCGGCGTTCTCGGCGAGCACGTCCAGCGCCTGCTGCGCGGGCGTGGCGGTGTAGTCGTTCTCGGGTGTCTCCATGACAGATTCCCTGGTCGCGGCGGTGTCGTGTGCGAGCCGCCCCGGGACGGTGATCGCCCGGGCACAGCCCTGGACGCGTACCCGGTCGGACACGGGGCAACCGCCCGTGCCCGAGGGAATCGGCGGGGCCCGTCGCCCACGCGCATTCGGCCACATGCGCGGGTCCATGACGGTTACCCGATATGTCCGTCGAGTCCGAAGAGGGAGAGAAAGTCATGGACCGCAGCACCAGCGCACGCGACGTGGTCAAGGCCATCAAGGACGTCGACTTCCCGGCCGGCAAGGACGACCTGATCGAGGCGGCCGGCCGGTCCGGCGCCGCGCCGGAGGTCGTGAAGGCGCTGCGCGGCATTCCGCCCGAGCAGTACGCCAATCGTGAGGAGGTGGCCCGGTCGGTGCGCGTGGACCCGGCATCCGACCTCGGCACGAGCGCCGCGCAGCGCGCCGAGCAAGCCCGTGAGGGCGGTCGGCGCGGACAGTCCCAGCACCTGCGCGAAGTGCCGAAGCCGCCGGTGCAGGACGAGCTGGAACAGTAGGGCCCGTCCGGCGTTCCCCGCCGGACCCGTGACGCCCCGGCAGGGGTCGTCGGACAGCCCCTGGCCGGGCCCTGAGCCGCGGCGGGCCCGCCCGGCCGGGACGGGCGGGGACGCCCTCACCCGGCCCCGGGTCCACCGCGCGGCCGTGGCCGTACCAGGGCGGTCGTCGGCCGGCCGGGGCGCTTGACCGCCCGGCTCGGACGGTTTCCTGGTGGCGCCGGCCCGGTCTGCACGGCCCGCTGCTCGGGGCACAGGCCAGACACGGCCGAGCCGCCGGCGGCCGTGCCGGTCACCGGTCCGGGCGGCTGATCGCGACGGCCGCCATGTCGTCGCGGAGGCGACCGCAGGCGTGGGCGAGCAGGTCGTCGCGGAGCCGCCGCAGCAGGTCGTCCGGTGTTCCGGTGGGCCGGGCGGCGGCCCAGACGACGGCGCGTGCGGCGAGCGGGAAGAAGGCCCCGTCCGCGTCGCGCGCCTCCAGTACGCCGTCGGTGTGCAGCAGCAGCTCGTCGCCGGGCGAGAACGCGAACGAGGCGACGGCGTAGGCCACGGATCCGCTCAGGGGGCCGATGCCGAGCGGCGGTGCGACGGCCTCGGCGACCAGCGTGTGGGCCTCGGCCCGCCCGCAGCAGATGAGCACCGGGTCCGGATGGCCGCAGTTCACGAAGCGGACCACCTCTTCCCGGTCGGGGATGTCGAGGAGCAGGGCGGTGGCGAAGGCCTCCTCGGTGTCGGGCGTCCCCTCCGTGTGCCACTGCCGGGAGTCCCACCGCATGGCGCCGTCCAGATGCGCGGCCAGCCAGGGCAGCGTGGGCCGGCGGTGCGAGGCCGCGCGGAAGGCGCCGAGCAGCAGCGCGGCGTGGTCGATCGCCGGGAGCCCCTTGCCGCGCACGTCCGCGATGAGCAGCCGGGTGCTGTCCTCGGTACGGGCGGCGGCGTAGAGGTCGCCGCCGAGGGCCGCCTCGTCCTGGGCGGCCAGGTACAGGCCGGCCATCCGCAACGGCCCGCTGCGCTCGGGCAGCGGCGGGAGCAGCACCTCCTGCACGGCCCGGGCCACGGTCCGGCTCTGGCTGAGCTGGCGTTCCCGGCGGTCGAGCACCAGGCGGAACAGGACGATGAGGCCGGAGACGATGACCAGGGCCGCGACCTGGACCTGGATGTTCTGGGAGCCGATCGTGCCTCTGGCGGCGCCGATGAACAACTGGGCGCCGACGGCCAGGGCGCCGATCAGCGCGGTGAGCCGGGGACCCGCGAAGGCGGCCGTGACGGCCGGGGCCGCGACCAGCAGTGGGCCCAGGTGCACTTCCCGCGGAGTCAGGACGTCCACCACGCACACGGCGGCGATCAGTCCCAGCGGGAGGAGGACCAGCGCCCGCCCGGACCTGTAACACCGCAAGAGTTGCAGCGCCACACATCATGCTCTCACCCCCGGCTCGCGGCCACCACCGCACCGGGGCGTCCCGCACCGCACGACGCGCGACGCGGTGCGCCACAGCGCCGCGGTCGCCGCGGTGCCGCCCGGCCCCCTGACCACTGGCTGCCCGGCCGCCCGGCTCCCCGGCCGCCCGGCCGGGCGCTACGCCCGCACGAGGCGGCCGTCGACGTCGTCCGGCCGCGGACCGGCGCCTTTCGGCGCGGGCCGGACCGGGGCGGTGACCGGACGCACCGGGTGCGGGGCGGGCACGCCCACGGCCGGCCGCCCCGCGGCCAGCCGGAGTTCGACGACGGCGCGGGCGGTGGGCCACTCCTCGTCGAGGATCGAGTAGAAGGCGGTGCTGCGCACGGCGCCGTCCAGGCCGCGCGAGTGGGCCCGGCGGACGCCCTCGCGGCGGGCGCCCAGCCGTTCGATGGCGGCACACGAACGGAGGTTGCGGGCGTCGGCGCGGAAGGAGACGCGGCGCACCCGCCAGGTCTCGAACGCGTGCCGCAGCAGGAGCAGCTTGGCCTCGGTGTTGATCCCGGTGCCCTGGGCGGACGCGGCGAGCCAGGTGTTGCCGATCTCGGCGGCGTCGGGCACGGCGGTGCCGGGGTCGCCGTACGGGACTCCGGGCACGCAGGGCCACACGAGCGGGCCCTGCCAGTAGTCGAGTTCCAGGAAGCGGGTGGAGCCGACGACCCGCCCGTCGTCGGCGCGGACCACGGCGAACGGCAGGGCACGGCCCGCCGCCTGCTCGGCCAGGGCCCGCTCGACATAGCCGCGGGCCGCTTCTAGGCCGTGCGGCACGGGGGTGAAGGCGTAGGAGGTACGGTCCTCGGCCCCGGCCTGGGCCAGGCCCTCGGCGTGGTGGGGAGCGAGGGGCTCCAGCCGGGTGCTGCGGCCGGAGAGAACGACGGGTGCGGGCACGGGGCCTTCGGTCCTTCTGGGAATGGGGGTGCTGCCACTCGCGACCGTCGGCGCGGTGCGGGAGCGGTGGTCAAGCATGCGCCGGGGGCCGGGTTCGGCGGGAGACGCGGGGGTGAAGAACGGAAAACGGTCGGATGAAGCGCGGCCGGAGACCGGCGGACCCCGGCGCCGTCCGGGACGGCATCGCAGCGGGCCCCCCGCGTGCAACGGCGCGGAGAGCCCGGGGGGCTCACTTCCGAACCCCACGGATGGTGGGTAACCACCGGGAGGGGACCGATGCCCCGTCGGGCCAGGATCCGCTCGTTCGGCGGGCGTCAGTGCGCGTCGTCGCGCGGGCGGACCCAGCCCAGGGACCGTTCCACGGCCCGCTGCCAGCTCTCGTACTCCCACGCGCGCCGTTCGGGGTCCATGTCCGGCAGCCACTGGGCGGCCCGGTGCCAGTTGCGGCGCAGCACCTCCAGGTCCGGCCAGTAGCCGACGGCGAGACCGGCGGCGTAGGCGGCGCCCAGGGAGACCGTCTCGGCCACCAGCGGCCTCACGACGGGTACGTCCAGCACGTCGGCCAGCATCTGCATGAGCAGGTTGTCCGAGGTCATGCCGCCGTCCACCTTGAGCTGCCGGAGGGCGAGGCCGGAGTCGGCGTTGACGGCGTCGACGACCTCCCGGGTCTGCCAGGCGGTGGCCTCCAGCACGGCCCGGGCCAGGTGCCCCTTGGTGATGTAGGAGGTGAGGCCCACGACGACACCGCGGGCGTCACTGCGCCAGTGCGGGGCGAACAGGCCGGAGAAGGCGGGGACGATGTAGCAGCCGCCGTTGTCCTCCACCGTGCGGGCCAGGGTCTCGATCTCGGGCGCGGAGCTGATCACGCCGAGCCGGTCGCGGAACCACTGGACCAGCGAGCCGGTGACGGCCATCGGGCCCTCGAGCGCGTAGACCGTCGGCTGGCTTGCGATCTTGTAGGCGACGGTGGTGAGCAGCCCGTGCCGGGAGCGGACCAGCTCGGTCCCGGTGTTCATCAGCAGGAAGCTGCCGGTGCCGTAGGTGCACTTGGCCTCGCCGGGCGAGAAGCAGGTCTGGCCGAACAGGGCCGCCTGCTGGTCGCCCAGGGCGGCGGTGATGCGGACGCCCGGGAGCAGCGCCCGGGCCTCGCCGTAGCTCTCGGCGGAGGAGCGGATCTCGGGCAGCAGCCCGCGCGGCACGCCGAAGAAGTCGAGCAGTTCCGGGTCCCAGGTCAGGGTGCGGATGTTGACGAGCATGGTGCGGCCGGCGTTGGTGGGGTCGGTGATGTGCAGTCCTCCGTCGGTGCCGCCGGTGAGGTTCCAGATCAGCCAGCTCTCCATCGTGCCGAACAGCACCTCGCCGTCCTGGGCGCGCTGTTCCAGGCCCGGCGTGTTCTCGAACAGCCAGCGGATCCGGGGCGCGGAGAAGTAGGTGGAGGGGGGCAGCCCGCAGCGGTCCAGGAAGAACTCGTCCCCGGGGCGGTCGCGGAGCGCGTCGACCATCGGTGCGGTTCGGGTGTCCTGCCAGACGACGGCCCGGCCCAGCGGGGTCCCGGTCCGCCGGTCCCAGAGCACCGTCGTCTCCCGCTGGTTGGCGATGCCGATGGCCGCGATCTGCCCGGAGTCCACGCCGGCCGAGGCCAGTGCCTCGGGCACGACGCGCCGCACGTTGCGCCAGATCTCCAGGGCGTCGTGCTCGACCCAGCCGGGCCGCGGGAAGTGCTGCTGGTGCTCCCGCTGGGCGACCGAGCACAGCCGCCCGCGATGGTCGAAGAGGATGCATCGCGTGGACGTGGTGCCCTGGTCGATGGACATCACATACCGGTCAACCATGATCGGGCCTGCCTTCCGGTGCGTCGCGCGGGTGGGGGGCCTGCCGGGCCGGCGGGGACCTACCAGCGGGCCGCTCCCAGGTCCCGGGAGATCGCCCGCGCGGCCTCCCTGAGCAGGGCGGTCAGCGCGGGCAGCGGCCGGCTCCTGGTGTCGCAGATCCGCTCGACCGGGCCGGACAGGCAGACGGCGCCCACCACCAGGCCGCCGTGCCCGCGGATCGGCGCGGCGATCCCGGCGACACCCATGCTCATCTCCTGCACCTCCGCTCCCCAGCCGAGCTCGCGGATCTCGGCCAGCGCCCGGTTCAGGTCGTCGGGGACCACCAGGGTGTGACGTGTGTACGCGGCCAGGCCCCCGTCGGGCAGCGGGTCGAGGGTCGCGGCCCCGAAGGCCAGCAGCACCTTGCCCAGCGAGGAGGCGTGCAGTGGCAGCAGCGCTCCCACGTCCAGGGTCTGCAGGGTGTCGTCCGGCCGGAAGACGTGGTGGACGATGAGGACCTGGCCCTCCAGGGGGGTGCCCAGCCGGACGGCCTCGCCGCTGCGGGCGGCCAGCGCGTCGGCCCAGTTGATGGAGCGCGAACGCAGTTCGTTGACGTCGAGGTAGCTGGTGCCCAGGTGGAGCAGGGCCGCTCCGAGCTGGTACTTCCCGGTGGCCTCGTCCTGCTCGACGAAGTCGACGTGTTGCAGGGTGCGCAGGATCCCGTGGGCGGTGCCCTTGGCCAGCCCGAGGGAGGACGCCACCTCGCCGAGCCCGAGCCTGCGGGGGCCGCCGGCGAGCAGGCGCAGGATCGCCGCCGCTCGCTCGATGGACTGGACGGGTCCGGCCATGGAGCGATATTAGCCCCATTTGCCCCGATCAGGACTGGCGTTCGGCAATGCCGACCGCGATTCATTGACCCGTCCCGTGTACGTTCCCTAGCGTTCCCTTCGCGCCCGGCCCCAGGCCGCCGGCGCCGTCCGGAGGAAGGAGGCCACATGACCTCAGCGCAGCTCGACGTCACGCCCCGCGGGGAGGCCGGCCACGCCGGCCACGCCTTCCCGCTGCCGCACACGCCGGGGGCCGTGCCGTCCGTGCGCCGTCGCGTGCGCGCCGTCCTCGGCGGCTGGAACCTGCCCGCCGGCGCCGCCGACGACGTTCTCCTGGTGGTCTCGGAGCTGGTCACCAACGCGTTGGTGCACGCCCGGCCGCCGGCGACACTGCGGCTGTGGCGGGCGGCGGTCGACGGACACGGAGCCGTCCACGTCGAGGTGAGCGACCTGGGGCCCGCCGCCCCGCCGGGACCGGCCGCGGCGCCGGACCCGGACGAGCACGGCCGTGGTCTGGGCATCGTGACCGCGCTGTCGGCCCGGTGCGGCATGCGGACGGGCCCGGGCGGGACGAGCCGGTGGGCGGAGGTGCTCGCCGGCTGAGGCCGTCGACGCGCGACCGGCGGTCTCCCGGGCCGCCGCGGGGGCGCCGGCCGGCGCCGGCGTCCACGCGTTCACCGGACGCGCCCCACCGGCGCGTCGGCCGCGGCGCGGCCGGGGAAGGTGGTGGCGCGCCGCGCCGGGCACCGCGGGCGCACGGGCCGGGGTGGCTCGTCCGGGAGGCCCTTGCGGGGGTGACTCGTACACGGTGGCTCATCCGGGGGCGAGGTCGGTGCGGGGGGCGATGGCCCAGTGGTTGCCGCGCAGCACCCGGTCCGCGAACGGCACGTCGCGCTCACCCAGGAAGCGGAAGCCCAGGGAGCGGCAGATGCCGTTCGAGGCCGCGTTGCCGGTCGCCGGGAACGCGTGCACCACACCCCAGCGGTCCTCGTCCCGGGCCTGTTCGAGCAGCCTGCGGGCCGCCAGCTTGCCCAGACCCCGTCCCTGGAACCCGGGCAGCACCATCCAGCCGATCTCCGACAGGGGACCGTCGTCGGTGTCGTGGGACCAGATGGTCACCGACCCGGCCACCACCTCGGGCGCGCCGGGATCGGGGACGATCATCTTGATCCAGGCGGTGTCGGCGGCCGCCGCCGCGGCGTCCCGGCGCACCTTGTCCGCCATGCCGTCGGCCGGCAGCGGTCCCCCGAGGCCGGTCATCATGACCGGGTCGCACCGCATGCGGACGTAGTGGCCGACGTCGTCGGGCGTGACGTTGCGCAGTTCCACCGAGGCCCCTCCCTGGGTCGTGGCGTGTGCCGCTCCCTACCCTGTGGACCGTCCGGAGAGTCCGGAGATTGGGAAGAACCCGAGGAGAGACACCGTTGCACACCGGCGGTCCGGTCCCCGAAAGCTACTACGTGCGCACCGACGAGCACCGTTTCAAGCCCACCGCCCACGCGAGCGGCGCGTGGGACGAGAACGAGCTGCACTTCAGCCCGCTGGGCGGCCTGGTCGCCCACGCCATCGACCGGCATCTCGCCGAGCGTCCGCCCAGCGGGCTGCTCCTGTCCCGGATCAGCTACGACATCCTGGGCCGGCTGGCGCTGGACGAGTGCGAGATCCAGGTGGAGACCGTCCGCCCCGGACGCACCATCGAACTGCTGGAGGCGGTGGTGCGCATCGCCGACCGCCCGGTGGTCCGGGCCCGCGCCTGGCTCCTCGCCGGCCTGGACACGGCCGCCGTCGCCGGGGGCGCGGACGGCGGGCTCGCCCCGCCCGAGCAGCTCGCGCCGTGGCCGATGGCCGACCTCTGGCCCGGCGGCTTCATCGCCTCCCTGGACGTCCGCCCGGTCGCGCCGCCGCGACCGGGCCGCACCACCGCCTGGGTGTCCACCCCGCTCCACCTGGTCGCCGGCGAGGACTGCGGCCCTGTCGCCTCCTACCTCGCCCTGGTCGACACCGCCAACGGCATCGCCGTGCGCCGGTCGCCCACCGAGTGGATGTTTCCCAATGTCGACCTGACCGTCCATCTGCACCGCCGGCCGGAGGGCCGCTGGACCGGCCTGGACACCACGGTCGTCTTCGGTCCGACCGGCCAGGGTCTGACCAGCACGGTCCTGCACGACGTGCACGGTCCGGTCGGCCGGGCCGAGCAGATCCTCACCGTGCGTCCCATACCCGGGTGACCGGCCGACCGGGCGGAGACGCGAGCGATCGCCCCGGTGTCCGCCCGGACCGCCGCCCGCCCGGACCGACGGGACGCCGTCCGCACGGACAGCGACGGAGCGGTCACGCCTGTTTTTTGAACGCGTTCAAATAGTGCGCTAGAGTCGTCTCCGTCGACGGTCCGACAGAGGGGGGACGACGTCCGATGAAGATCGTGCTGCCCGGCGGCACCGGGCAGGTGGGTTCGATCCTGGAGCGCGCGCTGACCGCCGCCGGACACCAGGTCGTTGTGCTGAGCCGGCGGCCGGCGCACCCGCGGCAGGTCCTGTGGGACGGGCGGACCATGGGCCCGTGGGCGGAGGAGATCGACGGCAGCGACGTGGTGGTGAACCTGGCCGGACGCAGCGTCAGCTGCCGTTACACGCCCGTCCATCTGCGGGAGATGATGGACTCGCGGGTGGACTCGGCCCGGGTGGTGGGCGAGGCGATCGCCACCGCCGCGCGGCCGCCCCGCGTCTGGCTCCAGATGAGCACCGCGACGATCTACGCCCACCGTTTCGACGCGCCGAACGACGAACGCGACGGGATCATCGGCGGCTCGGAACCGGGTGTGCCGGACTACTGGTCCTACAGCGTCGACATCGCCAAGGCCTGGGAACGCGAGCAGGAACGGGCCCGGACCCCGCACACCCGCAAGGTCGCCCTGCGCTCGGCCATGGTGATGAGCCCCGACCGGGGCGGCGTCCTCGACGTGCTGCTGGGCCTCGTCCGGCTCGGTCTGGGCGGTCCGGTCGCGGGCGGCGCGCAGTACGTGTCCTGGATCCACGACCGGGACTTCGTCCGGGCGGTGACGTTCCTGATGGACCGCGAGGACATCGCCGGGCCGGTGAACCTGGCCTCGCCTGCCCCGCTGCCGCAGCGAGCGCTCATGCGGGCGCTGCGGGCCGCCCGGGGTGTGCCGTTCGGCCTGCCGGCGACCGGGTGGATGGCCGGGATCGGCGCCTTCGTGCTGCGCTCGGACACCGAACTGCTGCTGAAGAGCCGGCGTGTCGTACCCGGCCGGCTGCTCGAGGCGGGCTTCGCGTTCGATCACCCGCACTGGCCGGAGGCCGCCGACGACCTCGTGCAGCGGGTGGTGCTGAGCCGGTCCCGCGCCGGGCGGTCCGGCCCACGGGGCGCGGCGGACCGGACCGGTGTGCCGCACGGCGATCGCGCGGGCTGAGCGCACGGGCCGCAACCGCGGGCCGCTCCGGCACCGGCGCTCCGAGCGGACGGGCCGGTGCTCCGAGCGGACGGGCCGGTGCTTTGAACGGGCGGGAGGGAAGGCGGGCGCCGGGCCGCGGGGCGGCCCGGGCTCGGCGCGCGCGATCGGCCCGGAGCTGGTGTGCTGGGTGCCGGGGGCGTCGTATCCGCCACGGGAGGCCCGGATGAGCACCTACACCGTCGCACAGGTGACCACCGCCGGTGGTCCGTTCGAGATCACCGAGCGTGAGGCCCCGGAGCCGGGCCCCGGCCATGTGCGGATCGCCGTGGAGGCGTGCGGGATCTGTCACAGCGACACCTTCTTCGTGGACGCGGCGGTGCCCGGAGTCAGCTTCCCCGTGGTCCCCGGGCACGAGATCGCCGGCCGGATCGACGCGCTCGGCGACGGGGCGGCCGAACACGGCTGGCAGGTGGGCGACCGGGTGGCGGTCGGCTGGTTCGGCGGCAGCTGCGGCCACTGCACCGCGTGCCGGCAGGGCGACTTCGTGGTGTGCCGGAACCTCAAGGTACCCGGGTGGGCGTACGACGGCGGGTTCGCCGAGCGGGCCATCGCGCCGGTCGACGCGCTGGCCCGGATCCCCGAGGACCTGACGGCGAGCGACGCGGGCCCCATGGCCTGCGCGGGCGTGACCGTGTTCAACGGGCTGCGGCGCAGCGCCGCGGCGCCGGGCGACCTGGTGGCGGTGCTGGGCATCGGCGGGCTGGGGCACCTGGGGGTGCGGTACGCGGTCGCCATGGGATTCGAGACCGTGGCGATCGCGCGGGGCCCCGGCAAGGCCGAGTTCGCCCAGGAGCTCGGCGCCCACCACTACGTCGACAGCACGGCGGACACCTCCGTCGCCGAGGCCCTGCTGTCGCTCGGCGGGGCCAAGGTCGTGCTGGCCACGGCCGGGAGTTCCAACGCCATCACGGCCACGGTGGACGGGCTGACGCACCGCGGCGAGCTGGTGGTGATCGGGGCGGCGCCCGACCCGCTGGGGATCAGCCCGCTTCAGCTCATCACGAGCGGCCGGACCGTGCGCGGTCATCCGTCCGGCACCGCGCAGGACGTCCAGGACACCATGGCCTTCAGCGTCCTGCACGGCATCCGGCCGATGACCGAGGTGACGCCGCTGGACCAGGCCGACGAGGCGTACCGGAGAATGCTGTCCGGCTCCGCCCGCTTCCGCATGGTCCTCACCACCTCCTGACGCAGCGCCGACGTGTGCCGGCGGTGAACCCGTGGCGGGCGCGGGAGCGGGCACACGTGCCGCCGGTGCGAGCACCCGGTGGAACCCGGCGACGGCCGCGCGCGGTCGCGAGGGCCGACCGTGGCGCGCTGGGCACGGGGCGCGGCGGCCGTCGGGCCGGGGGCCCGGTCACTGCCACATGTCGGCCCGGCGCGGGGCGACTTCACGTTTTCCGCACCTCGCCGTCACGTGTCGCGCACGTGTTGTGTAAGCTCCTGGCGCTTCGTCCGCATCACCGAGGGGGGAACCTCATGCGTATACGTTCCGTGCTGGCCGCCGGCGCCACGGCGGCCGCGGTCGCCGTCGTCGCCGCCGCGCCGGCCCAGGCCACCGAGTACTCCTCCGCCCTGAAGATCAAGGGCGTCCAGTACGACGCCCCGGGGCGGGACTCCAACAGCTGCACCAAGGGCAACACCAAGGACGAGTACCTGACGGTCAAGAACTACTCCCGCACGACCGTCAACCTCAAGGGCTACGTCGTCAAGGACGCCACCGGCAACCGCTTCACGTTCCGGTCCAACCACTACCTCGAGCCGGGCGACTACGTGAACCTGCGCGGCGGCAGGGGAACGGACTCCGACGCCAAGAACGTCGTCTACCGCCAGAACTGCAACTTCATCTGGAACAACGACAAGGACACCATCTACCTCTACAAGCCCTCGGGCGCCCGGGCCGACGTCCACTCCTACACCAAGTCCCGCGACGACCGGGACGGCAACGGGTACATCAAGTACCACGGCTGACCGCGAGCCGGCCCGAAGACCCGGAGCGGCCCACCGGGCACGCCCCGGCGGGCCGTCGGGCAGGCGTGACGGCCCGCCCGCGGCGCTGCCCCGCGAGGCCGCCGCGGGCGCCGGGCCGGCGGCTACTCGTCGTCCGCGGTGCTGACCGCCCGGGTGCGTCCGGCCTCGGGCGGTTCGGCCTTCTGGGCGCGGATGTGCAGGACGTCGCCGATGAACAGGTCGTACACCAGCACCCCGACCACGCCGCCGACGAGCGGTCCGACGACGGGGATCCACCAGTAGTCGCTGAACGCACCGGCCAGAGAGCCCGGCAGCGCCAGTTCTCCCCAGCCCGCGGCGAAGGTGAACAGCCGCGGGCCGAAGTCGCGGGCCGGGTTGATGGCGTATCCGGCGTTCGCGCCGAAGGAGATGCCGATGGCGGCGACGACGAACCCGATCACCAGTGGTCCGAGGTTGGCCTTCACGGCGGTGTTGCGCAGGTCGACGACGGCCGCGATCAGCATGACCAGGAAGGCGGTGCCGACGATCTGGTCCACGAGCGGACCCCAGTAGCCGCCGTGGAAGTAGGGCGCCGGGAAGGTCGCGAAGATGGAGAACGACGCAACGGTGTGCCCGTTCGTCTTCGGCCCCTTCATCGCGGCGTCGAACGTGTTGATCGCGTCGTGGTACACGCCGTAGACCAGCGCCGCTCCGGCGAAGGCGCCCACCAACTGCGCGATCCAGTACGGAACCACCTTCGCCCACGGGAACCCGCGCCGCACGGCGAACGCCAGCGTCACCGCCGGGTTGATGTGCGCCCCGCTGACACCGCCGGCCACGTACACGCCGAAGGCCACGGCGAACGCCCAGCCCCAGCCGATCAGCAGCCAGTCGCCGGCGCCCAGGAAGAAGGTGGTGGGCCCCTCGGTGCGGCCCGAGCCGGGCAGCGCCGCGACGGTCATGGCCACCGAGCCGGCGCCGAAGGCGATGAGGACCAGGGTCCCCAGGAACTCCGCCAGACACTCACCCCACAGCCCGCCCCGGCTTCTGAGCCGGGAGGGCTTGATCAGGGGCGGGATCTCCACTGCCATGTCGGCCCTTCGACGAACGGTCCGCCGGACGAGCCGGCACAGCCCTGCTCTCGGCGGCCCCGCGCCACCGACCGGCCGCGGCCCCGCGCACTGCTCAGTCTGCGCGCCGGGACCGGCGGCGGCCACTCGGCCGGCCCCGACGGCCGGGTGTGACACCCGGTGGCCGACGGGCGCCCGTTACGGCGTCGCCGCGGGCCGCGGACTCCATACGGACGCACCCGAGTGGCAGCCCCGCCGCGACCGCACAAAACTGATCCATGGCTTCGTGATCAGGTGAAGACGCACGGTCTCGGGGACCGGCCACCGCTGGCCGACGGTCTTCGACCTTTCCTCAGGGAGTTCGCATGGTGGAGAAGTCTGCCGACATCCTGATGCCCGGGACGGACGGTTCCGCGATCGCCCGACGCGACGCCGCCGCACCGGCGACGGCGGACACCGAGCGGGCACTCGCCGGAATCCTCGCCGAGGTGGTGCGGGCGGAACACGTGCCCGCCGAAGGCAACTTCTTCACCGATCTCGGCGCCAACTCCCTGGTCATGGCCCAGTTCTGCGCGCGGGTGCGGAAACGGCCGGATCTGCCGTCCGTGTCGATGAAGGACATCTACCGGTACCCCACCGTCCGCGGCCTGGCCGCCGCGCTCACGGACACCGCCCCCGCTCCCCAGGACACCACGGCCCGGCCCCCGGACCCGGCCACGTCGCCCGCGCCCGCCCCGCCGCCGGACAAGGCGCACCACGTGCTCTGCGGGACCGTCCAGGCGCTGGTCTTCCTGGGCTATTCCCTCGTCTTCGGACTGTCGACCGCCCGGGCCTACGAATGGGTCGCCACCGCGTCGGGCCTCGCCGAGATCTATCTGCGCTCGCTCCTGTGCGGCGGCGTCGGGTTCGTCGCCGTGTGCGCCTTCCCGATCGCCGCCAAATGGATCCTCGTCGGGCGCTGGAAACCCGGGGAGTTCCCGATCTGGAGCATGGCCTACCTGCGTTTCTGGATCGTCCGGGCGCTGCTGCACGCCAACCCGATGATCCTGTTCGTCGGCAATCCGCTGTACGTCATGTATCTGCGGGCGCTCGGCGCGCGCATCGGCAAGGACGTCACGATGCTCTCCCGCTCGGTGCCGGTCTGCACCGACCTGCTCACCATCGGCTCCGGCACGGTGGTCCGCAAGGACTCGTTCCTCCTCTGCTACCGGGCGCACGCCGGACACATCCAGACCGGCCCGGTCACACTCGGCCGGGACGTCTTCGTCGGCGAGAAGACGGTGCTCGACATCGACACCGTGATGGGCGACGGGGCTCAGCTCGGACACGCATCCGCCCTGTACCGGGGGCAGGAGATCCCGGCCGGGGAGCACCGGCACGGCTCCCCGGCCCAGCCCACCGCGTGCGAGTACCTGCGCGTCCCACCGGCCCGCTGCGGCACACCGCGCCGGGCCGGCTTCGCCGTCGCGACCCTGCTGCAACTGTTCCTCCTCTACCTGCCGCTGACGGTCGGCGGTGTGTACATGGTGTTCGCGGAGGTCCCCGCGCTCAGCGGGCGGCTGGACACCCGGACGAGGGGCGCCACGGCCGCGGAGCTCCTCACCGACACGCTGATCGTGGCCAGTGTGCTCTTCTTCGGCGCCGTCGTCGTGGGCCTGGCCGGGCTGTTCACGGTGCCGCGTCTGCTGGGCGCGGTCGTCCGGCCCGACCGGGTCTACCCGCTCTACGGCTTCCACTACGCCGCGCACCGCGCCGTGGCGGGCCTGACGAACATCAGGTTCTTCACCTGGCTCTTCGGCGACAGCTCCTACATCGTCCCCTACCTGCGCGGCCTCGGGTACGACCTGTCCCGGGTCGAGCAGACGGGCTCGAACTTCGGCACCGAGGTGCAGCACGAGACCCCGTTCCTGGTCTCCGTGGGCAGCGGCACGATGGTGGCCGACGGACTGTCCGTGCTCAACGCCGACTTCTCCAGTACGTCCTTCCGGGTGAGCCGGGCGTCCATCGGCGCCCGCAACTTCCTCGGCAACAACATCGCCTATCCGGCGGGCGCCAGGACCGGTGACAACTGCCTGCTGGCGACGAAGGTGATGGTTCCCCTGGACGGCGAGATCCGCCAGGGCGTGGGCCTGCTCGGCTCGCCCTCCTTCGAGATCCCCCGGACGGTGGAGCGCGACTCACGGTTCGACCATCTGCGCACCGGCGACGAACTGCGCCGCCGTCTCGCCGCGAAGAACCGCTACAACCTCCGCTCGATGGCGCTGCACCTGCTGCTGCGCTGGCTGCACACGGTCCTGCTCACGGCGGCCGGGCTCGCCTCCGTCGAGCTGTACGGCACGCTGGGGCAGGCGGTGATCGCCGGCTATCTGGCCCTCACCCTCGTCTTCACCGCCCTGTACTACGTGCTGGTGGAGCGGACGATCGCCTCCTTCCGCGCGCTGCGCCCCCGGCTGTGCTCGATCTACGACCCGTACTTCTGGTGGCACGAGCGGCTGTGGAAGGTGCCGGACCGGTACCTCGAGGTCTTCAACGGAACGCCGTTCAAGCCGCTGATGTGGCGGCTGATGGGGGTGCGCGTCGGCCGGCGGGTCTTCGACGACGGCTGCTACATCACGGAGCGGACGCTCGCCGCCATCGGGGACGACTGCACGCTGAACGCCGGCAGCAAGATCCAGTGCCACTCGCAGGAGGACGGCACCTTCAAGTCCGACCACACCACCCTCGGCGCCGGCGTCACCCTCGGGGTCGGCGCGCACGTGCACTACGGCGTTCGGCTGGGCGACCAGGCGGTGCTGGCACCCGACTCCTTCCTGATGAAGGGCGAGGAAGTCCCCGAGTACGCGGTCTGGGGCGGCAATCCCGCCGCGCCGACGGCGAACTGAGGAAGGGTCGTTCGATGGGAGCGCTCGTGGCAGCGGACAGGGACTTCTGGGCCGATGTGCTCACCGCCGGTGGTTTCACCGCGGTCCCGCGGTGGACGCGGCTCCCCGCGCCCGGGGTGGCCGGGCACGCGGAGCCGGTGCCGGCCGAGGTGGCGCGGGCGGTGCGCGCCCTGGCGGCGGAGCTCGGTGTGCCGGTGAGCGCGGTGCTGCTGGCGGCCCACGCGAAGGTGCTGGCCGCGTTCTCCGGTGAGCAGGACGTGGTGACCGGGCACGCCGCGGGCCGGAGCGGTCCGCTGCCGTGCCGGCTGACGGTCGCGCCGCCGACATGGCGCGGGCTGGTGCGCAGCGCCCGGCGCGTCGAGGCGGACCTGCTGGGCCACCGGGACTTCCCCGTCGACGGGCTGCGCCGGGAACTGGGACTGACGGAACCGTCGTACGAGGTGGTGTTCGACCCCGGGGGCGCCGAGGACACCGGGGACGCGGAGGACCTCGGCGGGAGCGGGGACGGCGAGGAGTGCCGCGGCGACCTGGGCGCCCTGCCCGAGGAGGCCGTGCTGAGCGTGGGCTGGAGCGACCCGGACGGGCGCATGGCGCTGCGGCTGCGGTACCGCACGGACGCGCTGGACGCCGGCGCGGCGGCCCGGATCGCCGGTTACCACCTGACCGCCCTGCGGCTGATGACGGCCGACGCGGACGCCGAGCACACCCGGCAGGGCCTGTTGTCGGCCGACGAGGTGCGCGAACAGCTCGACGGACTGGCGGGAGCGCACCGGGAGCTGCCGCGGGCCCGGGCCCACGAGCTGTTCGAGCAGCGGGTACGGGAACGTCCGGACGCGGTGGCCGCGGTGCACGGCGACGACGTGTGGACGTACGCGGAACTGAACGCGCGGGCCAACCGGCTGGCGCGTGCCCTGCTGGCGCGCGGCCTGGGCCGGGAGGGCGTGGTGGCGGTGGTCACCGAACGCAACCTGGACTGGCTGGCCTCGGTGCTGGCGGTGTTCAAGGCCGGGGGCGTCTACCTGCCCATCGAGCCGCACTTCCCGCCCGGCCGGATCGCGGCGACGTTGTCGCGGGCCGGGTGCCGGCTGGCGCTGACCGAGCCCGGCAGCACCGGCGCCCTGGACCAGGCCCTCGCCACGCTGCCGTCGGGCGCTCAGAGGCTGCTGGTCGAAGCGGCGTACGCGGAGGAGCATTCCGACGGGGACGTCGGGGTGGAGGTGACGCCCGAGCAGTTGGCGTACATCTACTTCACCTCCGGATCCACCGGTGAGCCCAAGGGCGCGATGTGCGAGCACGCGGGCATGCTCAACCATCTGTACGCCAAGATCGACGACCTGGGGATCGGGCCGGAGACGGTGGTGGCGCAGACCGCCCCGCAGTGTTTCGACATCTCGCTGTGGCAGTTGCTGGCCGCGCTGCTGGTGGGCGGGCGGACGCTGCTGGTGGAGCAGGACGCGGTCGTGGACGTGGAGCGGTTCGTCGACACCCTGGTGGCCGGCCGGGTCTCGGTGGCGCAGGTGGTGCCCTCCTACCTGGAGGTGGTGGTGTCGTACCTGGAGCGGCGCCCGCGTGAGCTGCCGCACCTCACCTGTGTGTCGGTGACCGGCGAGGCGCTGAAGCGGGAACTGGTCCAGCGCTGGTTCGCCATCGAGCCGGGGATCAGGCTGGTGAACGCCTACGGACTGACCGAGACGTCGGACGACACCAACCACGAGGTGATGGACTCGGTCCCGGACCGGGTGCTGCTGGGCCGTCCGGTCGCCAATGTCCGGGTGCTGGTCGTCGACGAGCGGTTGTCGCTGGTGCCGCTGGGCGCCCCCGGACTGATCGCGTTCTCCGGGGTGTGCGTGGGACGCGGCTACGTCAACGACCCCGAACGCACCCGTGAGGCGTACCGGCAGGACCCGTACCGGCCGGGCGAACGCCTCTACCTGGGCGGCGACTGGGGGCGCTGGCATCCGGGCGGCAAGCTGGAGTTCCTGGGCCGCCGCGACGGCCAGGTCAAGATCCGCGGGTTCCGGATCGAGATCGGGGAGATCGAGAACACTCTGCTGCGGGTGCCGGGCGTGCGCGACGGCGCGGTCGTCGTCGCCCGGCTCGCGGGCCGCAGCACGCACCTGATCGCCTTCCACACCGGCCGGCGCATCGAGGACGAGGAACTGCGGCGGGAGTTGGGCGCCGCGCTGCCCTCCTACATGGTCCCCACCGCGTTCCACTGGCGCGACGCCCTGCCGCTGACCGGCAACGGCAAGATCGACCGCAAGGCCCTGACCGCGTCGGCCGAGGAGGCGGCGGAGGCCGCCGCCGACGCCGCCGACGGCGGGCCCGACCACGCCCCGCGCACCGCGGCCGAGCGGCGGCTGGCGGACGTCTGGGCGGAGCTGCTGGGTCTCCCCCGCCACCGGATCGGGCGCGGCGACCACTTCTTCGACCGCGGCGGCACCTCCCTGTCGGCGGTGAAGCTCACCATCGCCCTGGACCGGGCGGTGTCCCTGAAGGACGTCACCCGCCACCCGGTGCTCGCCGACCTCGCCGCGCTCCTGGACGGCTCGGCCCGGCAGCGCCCCGAGCTGCTGCAACCCCTGTCCGGGTCCGCGGCCGCGCCGCGGTGCTCCCTGGTGTGCTTCCCGTACGCGGGCGGCAACGCGGTGAACTTCCAGCCGATGGCGAGCGCCCTGGCGGGCAACGGCCCGGCGGTGTACGCCGTCGACCTGCCCGGCCACGATCTGGCGGCGGCCGAGGAGCCGTTCGTCCCGATGGAGCGGGTCGCCGAGCGGGTCGCCGCCGAGATCGCCGGGCGCGGCCTGCCGCGGGTCATGCTGTGGGGCCACTCCTCCGGCGCCGCGCTCGCCGTGGCGACGGCGCACGCGCTGGCCGAGCGCGGGGTGGCGGTGGCGCGGGTGTTCATCGGTGCGCAGTTGCTCGGTACCGCGGTCGAACGGCGAGCCGCCGAGGCGGAGTTGACGGGGCTGAGCGACGCCCGGATCGCCGCCCGGCTGAGCGCGGACAGCGGCTACACCGAGCTGGCGGAGCTGAACGCGCGGCACGCCGAGCACATCGGCGCCGCGTACCGCCACGACTGCGCGTCCGCGCACCGCTACTTCGCCGGTCTGCTGGACGGTGCGCCGGCGGTGAAGCTGGCCGCGCCGGTCACCGTGGTCGTCGCCGCCGACGACCCGCACACGGCCGGTTTCCGGGACCGGCACCGGGACTGGCGGCTCCTGGCCGACCACGTGGACCTGCACGAACTCCCCGACGGAGGCCACTACTTCCCCCGCACCAGGCCGGCCGAGGCGGCACGGGCCGTCCTGTGCGCCGTCGAACTGCCGGCCACCTCCTGACCACGTTCACCCGCTGCCGAACGAAAGGAAACCGCGATGTCGTTCTCGTCCCCGGCGTCACTGCTGGAGGTGGAGCCGCGACCCGACCGGCCTCCCATACTGCGCGTCGAGCCGACGGCGGACCCGCTCGGCTGGGCGGCCGCGCACCAGGAGGCGCTGCGGTCGCGGGTCACCGAGCACGGCGCCCTGCTGGTGCGCGGCCTGGGACTGCGGGATCCGGACCAGGTGCGCGCCGTCTTCACCGCACTGGCCGGTGAACTCATGGCCGAGCGCGAGGCGTTCGCCCCCCGGACGGCGTACGGCTCGGGCCTGTACTCCTCCACGGCCTGGCCGGACAACCAGCCGATGTGCATGCACCACGAACTGAGCTACGCCCAGCGGGTCCCGGGGCTGCTGCTCTTCGCCTGTCTCACCGCGCCCGGGCAGGGCGGGGCGACCGCGATCGCGGACGGCGAGGACGTGCTGCGCGCCCTGCCCGCCGAGCTGACCGAGCGGTTCGAGCGGGAGGGCTGGCTCCTCACCCGCAGCTACAACGACGAGATCGGGGCGTCCCTGGTCGAGTCGTTCGGCTCCGAGGACCGCGAGACGGTGGAGAACTACTGCCGGGCCCACGCCATCGACTTCGACTGGCAGCCCGACGGGTCGCTGCGCACCACGCAGCGCCGCGCCGCCGTCGTACGGCACCCGGTCACCGGCCGCCGCTGCTGGTTCAACCAGGTCGCCTTCCTGAACCAGTGGACGCTGGCGCCGGAGGTGCGCGAGTACCTGGTGGACGAGTACGGCGAGGACGGGCTGCCCTTCAACACCCGGCACGGGGACGGCGCTCCGATCGGCGAGGACGTCGTCACGCTGCTCAACTCCACCTACGAGAAGCACACCCGGCGTGAGCCGTGGCAGGCGGGTGACCTGATGCTGGTCGACAACATCCGCACCGCGCACGCCAGGGAGCCCTTCACCGGCGAACGCGAGGTACTGGTCGCCATGGCCGAACCCCGGCTCCTGACCGAAGGCCGGCCGACACCGGAGGGAACCCGTCGATGACTTCCGTGACGTCTCCCGCCACCGGCGCCGCCCCCTCCGCCCGTCCGGCCCGGGTGCCGGCCTTCGCGGTGATCCCCGGCGCCCAGGTCCAGCAGGCGCTCCAGGGACGCGAGAAGGAGATCGTGGAACTGGTCGAGGCCACCTACCGGCTGCACGGCGCGGGTGAGACGGTGAACCCGCCGTCGTACTTCCTGCGCTTCCCCGACCGGCCCTCGTCCCGGATCATCGCGCTGCCGGCCTCGGTCGGCGGGCCGGTGGGCGTGGACGGACTGAAGTGGATCTCCAGCTTCCCGGACAACGTCGCCGACGGCCTGCCGCGGGCCTCGGCGGTCCTGATCCTCAACGACCACGACACCGGCTACCCGTTCGCCTGCCTGGAGAGCTCAGTCATCAGCGCCACCAGGACGGCCGCATCGGCCGCGCTGGCCGCGGACCGGCTCAGCCGCGGCCGGCCGCGCCCCAGGCGTGTCGGGTTCTTCGGCACCGGCCTGATCGCCCGCTACATCCACACGTATCTGGCCGCTACCGGCTGGGAGTTCGACCGTGTCGGGGTGTACGACGTGTCCGCCGACAGCGCGGCCGGCTTCCACGGCTACCTGCGCCGGGGCGGGACCGCCGACGGCGGTGCGGACGTCACCGTGCACGACAGCCCCGAGGAGCTGATCCGCTCCAGCGACCTGGTGGTCTTCGCGACGGTCGCCGGTGAGCCGCACGTGACCGATCCGGCCTGGTTCGGCCACCGTCCCGTGGTCCTGCACGTGTCGCTGCGCGATCTCGCTCCCGAGGTACTGCTCGCCTCGGCCAACTTCGTCGACGACGTCGAGCACTGCCTGAAGGCCGGCACCTCGCCCCATCTCACCGAACAGCTCACCGGCGGCCGGGACTTCCTGGACGGGACCCTCGAGGACGTGCTGTCCGGCCGGGTGCGGGCGCCGGCCGACCGGACGGTGGTCTTCTCCCCCTTCGGCCTCGGGGTCCTCGACCTCGCCGTCGGCGGATACGTCCACGACCAGGTGGCCCGGGCCGGAGAGCTGCGTGTGATCGACGACTTCTTCCACGAGCTGCGGCGGTACGGCTGATCGTCCTTCCGGCTGATCAACCGCTCATCCGGCCCGAGCATCAGGAGGTTAGCGTGCCCGTCATCTCCGCCCCCGACGCGTTCAACGAAGGCCGGCTCTACGTCGACCTCCAGCCGATCTTCGGGCGCTCGCTCTACCTGAAGTGCGAGGGCTTCAACTTCGCGGGCTCGATCAAGCTGAAGGCCGCGATAGAGATGGTGGAGGCCGCGGAGAGGGACGGACTGCTGACACCGGACTCGGTCCTGATCGAGTCCTCCTCCGGCAACCTGGGCGTCGCGCTCAGCATGATCGCGGCCAGCCGGGGCTACCGGTTCCTGTGCGTCACGGACTCGCGCTGCAACCTGTCGGCCAGACTGCTGATGGAGGCCCTGGGCAGCGAGGTCCAGATCATCTCCGACCTGGACGCCAACGGCGGTTTCCTCGGCGCCCGGATCGACTACGTACGCGCGCTGTGCGCCTCCGACGACCGGTACGTGTGGCTCAGCCAGTACACCAACCCGGGCAACTGGGGGGCGCACTACCGCAGGACGGCGCCGGAGATCGCCCACCAGTTCCCTCGCCTCGACGTGCTGTTCGTGGGGGCGGGCACCACGGGGACGCTGATGGGGTGCGCGCGCTACTTCCGCGAGTGGCACCGGCCGGTACGGGTGGTGGCGGTGGACACCGTCGGTTCGGTGGCCTTCGGCGGCGAGCCGGGCCGCCGGATGATTCCCGGGCTGGGCATGAGCATGCGCCCGCCGCTGCTCGACGAGTCCTTCGTCGACGAGGTCGTCCGCGTGGAGGAGGCCGACACCATCCGCGCCTGCCACCGGCTGGCCCGGCGCGGCTTCCTGTTCGGCGGCTCCACCGGGACGGTGGTCAGCGGCGCGATGGAGTGGCTGGCCGAGCACGAGGACCGCGACCTCACCGCGGTGGCCATCGCCCCCGACCTCGGGGAGCGCTACCTGGACACCATCTACCAGTCGAGCTGGCTGGAGGACCTGTACGGCGATCTGACGCTCGATTCCACTGAGGTGCCCGCGGGCTCGCGCGGCACCGAGCGCCTCTCCGGGAAACCCGACCGGTCCTCGGAACCGTAGGACGGCCGTAGGACGCTTCCGCGGGCCCGGGTCCCGGGCCCCGGCTCCGGCTCCGGCTCCGGCTCCGGGGCGAGGCCGTCCGGCCCGGCGCCGTGCCTGCCGGAACCGGTTCGCCGCACCCACCGGTCCCACGGTGCGGCGGGCCCGCGAGGCTCCCGTGGACCGTGGTGCCCGGCGCACCCGTGGAGCGGCGCCGGCCGGCCTGCCGCCGTCAGCTCGCCGCGCGGGACGAGGCGGGCGGGGTGGCGGCGGTCGGCGGCGAACCGGTCGAGGGTGCGGGCGTGGAAGGCCCGGCCGGTGCACTGGCCGGGGCGGGCCGACTCCGGGGGGGTCAGTCCGTCCTGGGCGGCTGCCGGGCTTCCACCAGACCGGACTCGTAGGCGGCGATGACCGCCTGGGCCCGGTCCCGGACGCCGAGCTTGTCGAAGATGCTGGTGATGTAGTTCTTCACGGTGGAGACGCTGATCTCCATCGTCCGGGAGATCTCGCCGTTGTCGAGCCCGGTGGCCAGCAGCCGCCAGACCTCGCTCTCGCGCGGGGTGAGGCCGTCGGCCCGCTCCGCGGCGGGCTGCCTGCGGGTCCGGGGCGCGGGCGGCTCGCTCCTGACGTAGGCGGAGATCAGCCGGGTCAGCAGACGCGGCGCGACGACGGCCTCGCCGGCGCGGACGGTACGGATCGCGGCGACCAGTTCCTCGGGTGAACTGTCCTTGGGCAGGAAGCCGCAGGCGCCCGCGCGCAGGGCGGAGACCACGTACTCGTCCATGTCGAAGGTGCTGAGGGCGAGCACCCGGCACTCGGGCAGTTCGCGCGCCAGCCGCTCGGTGGCGGCCACGCCGTCCAGCACCGGCATCCGGATGTCCATCACCACCACGTCGGGACGGTGCTCGCGCGCCAGGGCGACCGCCTGTTCGCCGTTCTCGGCCTCGGCGACCACGGTGACGGCCGGGTCCGGCCCGAGGATGAGGGCCAGACCGCGGCGGACGAGCGGCTGATCGTCGGCGATCAGCACGCGGATGGGGTCACGGGACTCGGCGACGGCGTCGGGCACCGGTCAGCTCTCCTCGTTCTCGTTCGCGGGCGGTTCCAGCGGCAGGCTCGCCGCGACCCGGAAGCCGCCGCCGGGCAACGGCCCGGCCTCCAGGGTGCCGCCGTGCAGGGCGACGCGTTCGCGCATGCCGGTCAGACCGTATCCGCTGCCGCCGCCGAGTGCGCCGGCCGGCTCCGCGCCGTCGTACGCGCCCCGGTCGGTGACACGGACGGTGAGCCGCCCCGGCAGACAGGCCAGGTGCACCTCCGTGGGGACGGTGGGCCCGGCGTGCTTGCGGGCGTTGGTCAGTGCCTCCTGGACGATCCGGTAGACGGTCAGACCGACGACCGGGGGCAGCGGGCCGGGGTCGCCGTCGACGGTGAGGCCGGTGGGCTGGCCGGCCTGCCGGGCCTCCTTCACCAGGCGGTCGAGGTCCGCCACGCCGGGCTGCGGGGCCTCCGGAACTCCCCGCGGGCCCGGTGCGGCGTAGTCGTCCGCCCGCAGTACGTCGAGGAGTTGCCGCATCTCGCTCAGCGCCAGCCGCCCCGACTCCTCCAGGGTGACCAGTGCCTCGCGCGCGACGCCGGGGTTCCGGAGGTTGGCCCGGGCGCCTCCCGCCATGAGCTGCATGGTGGTGATGTGGTGGGCGATGATGTCGTGCAGCTCCCGTGCGATGCGCCTGCGTTCCTCGGCCACCGCGCGCTCGGCGAGGAGCCGGCGGTTGGACTCGGTCTCCTGCTGCCAGCGGTTGACCACGAGGGCCGCGATGACGACGAGAGCGGCGGCGAAACAAGCCAGGAGCACGTCGAGGAAGGTGAGCCCGGAGGAGTTGCGGTGGAAGACGGAGAGTGCCACCGCCGCGGCGGTCGCGGCCACCGTCGGCACCGGGCGGCAGGCCCGGGCGGTGGAGTACAGGGCCACCGTCAGCACCGCGCCGAAGTGCTGCTCCGCCGGCACGGCCAGGTTCAGCACCGCGCCGAGCACCAGGACCGCCGCCATGACCGGCAGCGGGTGGCGCCGGCGGAAGAGCAGGGGCAGCGCGGACAGCACCGAAAGCAGCAGGCCGACCGCCGTGACTGACCCGTCCCTGAGTTCGGGGACCACCGTGTAACCGATGAGGTCCACCACGGCGGCGGCGACGGTGACCAGGGCGTCCTCGCGGGTCCACGCCAGCCCCGCGGCTCCCTGCGATCCGAACAGCCGGCCGAGGCCCCGGCGGGTCGGCCCGGGATCTCGACGCTTCGGCCAGGGACCTCGGGGCGTCGGCATGGTCTTCCTCTCGCTGCTGCTTCTTCGACGGCCCCGCCGGGCGTCCGCTGTTCTGCCGTCATTGTGGCAGCGGCACACCCTCACGGAATGCGACCCGGGGCCGAGGCGCGACCAGGACCACGGTCCTGGTCCGGGCGGCGCCCGGCCCCCCGGGCCCGTGCCGCTTCTCATCCCGCGCTCGGACGTTCCCCGCGCATTCGGCTGATGAGCTTGAGGAGCACTGTCCGAGACCGAACCGAACGGGAGCCCCCGTGATTCGCGCCCTGACCGGATTGTCCACGAGACATCCATGGAAGGTCATCACCCTCTGGATACTGCTGGGCATCGGGCTCACCGTACTCAGCCAGCCGTTGATGTACCGCGTCACCGACAGCCGGATCGGCGGCTTCCTGCCCGGGACGTACGACTCCGCGGCCGCGCTGAAGATCGCCGAGGAGAAGTTCGGCGTCAAACCGGACGCCAACTCGGTGACCATGCTGGTGAAGCGGTCCGACGGGAAGCCGCTCGACGTCGCCGACCAGCGGCGCGCGCGGGCCACCGCCGCCGGGCTCGGCCGGCAGCGGGTGACGATGCCGAAGTCCGAGGACGAGCCGGACTTCCTGACCGAGGACTACTCGCAGACGCCGCGCGTAGGCCCCGGAACAGCGGCACCCCACGGCGCTTTCGTTCTCTTCCAGGTCGGGCTGTCCGGCAACTCCACCGACCCCGGCCTGCACGGTGTCTTCAGGAAGTTCCGGGACAGCGCGGAACACGCGTACGCGGAGGAAGGACTGCGCACCGGATTCACCGGCGGACTGGCCGACACGGTCGACAGCGCCGATGCCGAGAAGACCACCGGCACGGTGACCTCGATCCTCACCTTCGGCCTGATCCTCCTGCTGAACGTCCTGGTGTTCCGCAGCCTGGCGGCGGCGCTGCTGCCGCTGGTCGCGGTCGCTCTGATCGGCGGCGCGGCGGGCGGGGCCGTGGTCGGCGCGGCACTGCTCACCGGCACCAAACTCGACCCCTCCACCCCGTCGCTGATCAGCGTCGTGCTCCTCGGCATCGGCATCGACTACTTCCTCTTCCTGCTGTTCCGCTTCCGGGAGCGGCTGCGCGCGCACCCCGGGCGGAACGCCCGCGAAGTGGCGGGCGAGGTGACCGGACGCGTGGGTTCCGCCATCACCTCGGCGGCGCTCACCATCGTCGCCGCCTTCGCCACCCTCGGTCTGGCCAGTTTCGGCCAGTTCCGGGTGCTCGGCCCGGCCATCGCGGTCTCCGTCCTCGTCATGCTGCTGGCCAGTCTGACCTTCATGCCCGCCCTGCTGGCGGTCACGGGCCGCGGGATGTTCTGGCCGTCGCGCGCCCTGAAGCACGCACCCCGCGAGGGTTCGGCCGGTCGCTTCGGCGACTTGATCGCCCGGCGTCCGGCCGCCGTGACGATGGGCGCGGTCGCACTGCTCGCCGCCATGGCCGCCGGGACGATCGGCATGAGGATGGACTTCGGCACGGGCGGCGGGTCCGACACCCCGGCCGCCGCCACCGCCGCCGAGATCTCCCGGGCCCTGCCCGCCGGGATATCGGACCCGACCGGCGTCTACGTCACGAGCGGCAACGGCGACGCCCTCGACCGGCGGGGCGTCGACTCCCTCGTCCAGGTACTGCGCCGTACCGAGGGCGTCGGCCAGGTCGGCCGCGCCGTCTTCGACAAGACCGGCGACGCCGCCCGGATCGACCTCTACCTCGAAGCCGACCCGCAGAGCCAGCGGGCGCGTGACCTGGTCTCCGGACCGGTGCGGGACGCGGTCGGACGGAACACTCCCGCGGGCGCCGAGGCCCATGTCGGCGGCACCGCGGCGATCTTCGCGGACGTCTCCACCGCCGTCTCCAAGGACCTGCGGCTCGTCTTCCCGGTGGCCGCGGCGCTGATCGCGGTGATCCTGCTGGTGCTGCTGCGCAGCCTGCTGGCGCCCGCCGTGCTGATGGTCTCCGTCGGCCTCGGTTTCGCCGCCACCCTCGGCGCCTCCGCCCTCGTCTTCCAGCACCTGCGGGGCGAGCCCGGAGTCGGCTTCACCCTCCCCCTGGTGCTCTTCCTGTTCGTGGTCGCACTGGGCACGGACTACAACATCCTGATGAGCGACCGGATCAGGGAGGAGATGGAACGCCCGGGTCCCGCCCGCCCCGCCGTGGCCCGCGCCGTACGGCACACGGCCCCGGCGGTGGCCACCGCCGGGCTGGTGCTCGCCGGCTCCTTCGGCAGCCTCTCGGTGAACCCGGCACCGGCCACCCAGCAGATCGGCTTCGCGACGGCGCTCGGCATCCTGCTGTCGGCGTTCGTGCTGTCGATCGCGCTGGTCCCGGCGCTCGCCGCCCTGCTCGGCCGCGGGATGTGGTGGCCGGTAAGGCCCGACCGGCGCGGTCAGCGGCCGCACGAGCCCCGAGCCGGGCAGGGCGAGACGGTCCACCCGGCCACGCACGACCGGGTCGGCATGAGCTGATCACGGGCCGGCTCCGTGCGCGGGGCCGCCGGGTACGGGCGGCCCCGCGGTTCCGACCGCGCGGTCACACCTGCTGCGGCACGACGGCCACCGGGCACTGGGCGTGGTGCAGTAGGGTGTGACCCGTCCGGCCGAGCTGGAGACCGAAGTGTCCCGCGGCCCGCCGCGCGCCCACCACCACCAGGTCCGCGGCGGCCGAGCGCTCCACCAGCACCTTGTGCGCCGGCCCCTCCACCGTCGCTCGACGCACCCGGACCGCGCGATGGCCGGCGGCCGCTTCGCGCAGCAGTTCCTCCAGCACGGCGGCGGCCCGCTCCTCGGGCCCGCCGGGCGGTGCGGCATCGGCTGCCGCACCTCCGGTCCGCCCGTGCGTGCGGCGGTGCCGGGGCCGTAGGACGTCCGCGGGGCGGCGCCAGGCCCGTACGACATCGAGGACGCAGCCGCGCGCCTCGGCCTCGCGGAACCCGAACTCCGCGGCCCGGCCGCAACTGTCGGAGGTACCGGCGCCGAGCAGGATGCGCTCGTGCGTGCCGGCCACCCCCGCCCGGTCGCCGCGCACCACGACCACCGGACAGTAGGCGCGGCCCGCCACGGCCAGGCCGACCGAGCCCAGCAGCAGTCCCCTCAGCTCACCGCGCCCACGTGAGCCGGTGACCAGGGCGAAGGCGTCTTGGCCCTCGCGCAGCAGGGCGGAGACCGCGTCCTCGGGGAGGATGTCGGTGACCACCTTCACGTCCGGGTCGCGCCGCCGGGCCCGCTCGGCCGCGGAGCCTACGACGTGTTCCGCCATCAACTGCTCCGAAGGGCGCTCCGCGCCGTCCGCGGGGACGCCGCCTTCGTACCGCTCCCACAGGGAGGCGTGCACCAGCCTCAGCGGCAGGCCGTGCCGGGCGGCCTCGGCCACCGCCCAGTCGACCGCCGTCAGGCTCGACTCCGAGCCGTCGACGCCCACGACCAAGGGCAGTGCCATCCTCTCCACCGCCTTCCGCCCGGCTGCCGCCCCGCGCGGCAGGACTTCCCACTGCCACCGTCGCACCCACCACGAGCCCGCGCGAGAGCGGTTCGGCCCGGTCGAGGGGCCGTTCGGCCCCGTGGTGCGCGTGCGCCGTCGAGGGGATCCGGCGCGCCGCCCGGTGCGGCCCGTCGGCCCCTGACCCGCCGCCCGTCGGACCCTCCCCCGCCGCCCGTCGGACCCTCCCCCGCCGCCCGACGGGTCAGGCCGCGGGCACGGGGACGACCTCGTGCCGCGGTCCGCCGAGGACGACCTTGAGCGCACCCGTCTCGGCGGCGTGACCGAAGACCTCGTACGCCTCCTCGATCCGCTCCAGCGGGAAGGTGTGGGTGACCAGCCGGGAGGTCGGCAGGCGGCCCGCGGCGGCCATCCGCAGCAGGGTGGGCGTGCAGCGGGTGTCGACCAGGCCCGTGGTGATGGTCAGGTCCCTGATCCACAGCTCTTCCAGGTGCAGCGTCACCGGCCTGCCGTGCACTCCGACGTTGGCCACGCGTCCCCCCGGCCGCACCATACGGGTGCACATCTCGAAGGTCTCCGGCAGGCCCACCGCCTCCACGACCACGTCGGCGCCGAGACCTCCCGTCAGATCGGCGACCAACTGTTCGGGGGCTTCGCGGGCGTCGGCGACGGCCTCGGCGCCGAGTTCCCGGGCGGCCTCCAGGCGGGCGGGGGCCACGTCGACCGCGATGATCCGTTCGGGCGCGAACAGGTGGGCGGTGGCGATCGCGGCGAGCCCGACGGGGCCGGCGCCGACCACGGCGACGGTGTCCCCGGGCCGTAGCCGTCCGTTGAGGACACCGACCTCGTAGGCGGTGGGGAAGACGTCCGCCAGCAGGACCGCGTCCTCGTTGGCGACCCCGGCGGGCAGCGGGTGCACCGAGAGGTCGGCGAAGGGCACGCGGACGTACTCGGCCTGCGTGCCGTCGACGTGGCGGCCGAGGATCCAGCCCCCGCCGCCGAGGCACTGGCCGTACGCGGCCTCGCGGCAGAACCGGCAGCGCCCGCAGGCGGTGATGCAGGAGACCAGGACCCGGTCACCGGGCTGCACGGTGCGCACGTCGGCGCCGATCTCGACGATCTCGCCGACGGCCTCGTGCCCCAGCACGGTGCCGGGGCTCACCTCGGGCACGTCGCCCTTGAGGATGTGCAGGTCGGTCCCGCAGATGGTGACGGTGTCGACGCGCACGACGACGTCGGTCGGGTCCTTGACGTCCGGATCGGGGACGTCCTCCCAGGCGGACTGCCCGGGGCCGTGGAAGACACAGGCTTTCATGCCGATCCTCACCCTCTCGTTCTCGGGCGGATGTCCGGGGCCCCGCGGTGCGCGGCCGGCGGACGCGGTCCCGGCGCCGACGCGGCGCCGCCGGTGCCCCTCGGTTCCATCTTCTGCGGTGACCGGGCGTTCCGCTCGGTCCGGGCGGCCCGCGGCGGCGCTCCCCCGGTGAGCGGGCCGCGCGGGTGCCCGCGGCAGACGTCCGGTGCGGGCCGACCGGCGACGGAACAACCCTTCCGCCCGGGCACTTCCGCCGGGCTTGGCCCCCATGTCCGAGGGTCGCACCCGGCCGGCCACTGGTCGCCGGCCGGCCCAGGTCCGCCGCACCCGGCCGTGCCCACCTCCGCCGCCCGTCTTCCGAGGCCGCGGTGGCGGGGTGTGTCCTTCTCAGGGCTGACCCGGTGATCGCGTCTCCACCTTGAGGTGGATGAGCCGACGGTGCGTCCGGTGATGCGATGGAACGACGATCTCCCAGCGCGCCGATCCGGCACGGACCGTGCGCCCGGCCGACCGAAAGGCCCCGCATGAGCCGTACGTTGACGCGATCAAGCCAGGCCGCGCGCCGCGGTTGCGGCGGCTCCCGGCACGCGGGAGCGCGGGTCGCCTCGGTCGCGCTCGCGCTGCGCTGGGCGTCCTCCCGCTGGCCGTTCGTGGAGGACGAGGTGGGCGGTCTGCGTCCGTGGGTGCGGCCGGGCGCCGTCTGCCTCGACATCGGAGCCGAGTACGGGCTGTACACCTGGAGCCTGTCCGCGCTGGCCGGCCCGTCGGGGCAGGTGCACAGCGTGGAACCGCTGCCCGGCCCCGCGGGCTGGCTGAGGACCGCGGCCGCCGTTCTCGGCTGCGACAACGTCACCGTGCACCGCATGGCCCTGGCGGCACGCGCGCAGGACGGGACGATGAGCCTGCCCCGGCGCCGGCTGCTGCCCGTGCACGGCCGCGCCTACCTCACCGAGGGCGCCTCGGGCCCCGGGCCCAACACCGAGTTCCGCGCCTCGCGTCCGGTCCCGGCCCCGGTGCGGACGGTGGACGGCCTGTGCCACCACATGCGGCTGGACCGGGTGGACTTCATCAAGGCCGACGTCGAGGGGGCCGAGGCGGCCGTGCTCTCGGGAGCCCGGCGCACGCTGCTGCGCCACAGGCCCGTCCTGCTCCTGGAGATCGAGGACCGCCACCTGGCGAAGTACGGCACGGAACCGGCCGACCTCGTCACCCGGCTCGGCGCCCTCGACTACACCATGTACCGCCGCCGTGCAGGGCGTTGGCAACGCGTCACCCAGGTCACGGACGACTGCCGCAACTACCTGTTCACGGCCGGCCCGCTCACCTCCCACTGAAGGATCCGACACGTTCATGGGCTCGACCCTCGTCATCACCAACGACTTCCCGCCCCGCCAGGGAGGAATCGAGACCTTCGTGCATGCGCTGACCACGCGCATGCCCGGCGACGACGTCGTCGTCTACACCTCGCACGAACCGGGTGACACCGCCTACGACGCGACCCTGCCGTTCCCCGTGGTGCGGGACCGCACCCGGATGCTGCTGCCGACCGGCCGCGTCACCAGGAGGGCCGTCGAGATAGCCAGGGCGCACGGCTGCGACCGGGTCTGGTTCGGGGCCGCGGCGCCGCTCGCGCTGATGGCTCCGGCCCTGCGCGAGGCCGGCGTACGACGCGTCGTGGCGACCACCCACGGCCACGAGATCTGGTGGGCCCGGCTTCCCGGCGCACGGCGGATGATGCGCCGGATAGGTGAGGGCGTCGACGTCGTCACCTACCTCGGCCACTACACGCGTGCCCGGATCGAACCGGCACTCGGCCCGCGACCGCTGCTGAGCCGGCTGGTGCCGGCCGTGGACGCGCAGGTCTACCGGCCCGACGCCGCCGCACGCGACGAGCTGCGCACGAGGCTCGGACTGCACGGCGAACACGTGATCCTGTGCGTGGCCCGCATGGTTCCGCGCAAGGGCCAGGACACGCTGATCAGGGCCATGCCGCTGATCCGGCGCGAGGTGCCCGACGCGGTGCTGCTGCTCGTCGGGCAGGGCTCCGACGAGGCCCGGCTGCGCAAGCTGGCCCGGCGCCACGCCCCGGACGCGGTCCGTTTCACCGGCGGCAAGGCGCACACCGAGACGCCCCGGTACTACGCGGCGGCGGACGTCTTCGCCATGCCCTGCCGCACCCGCAAGGGCGGCCTGGAGGCGGAGGGCCTCGGAATCGTGTTCCTGGAAGCGGCGGCCAGCGGGCTGCCCGTCGTCGTGGGCAACTCCGGCGGCGCTCCGGACACGGTGCTCGACGGGACGACGGGCTTGGTCGTGGACGGCTCCGACGCCTCGGCCGTGGCCGGTGCGCTGACCGGGATACTGCTGGACTCCGACCGGGCCGCCGCCATGGGGGCGGCGGGCCGGGAGTGGGTCCGGCAGTCATGGTCCTGGGACGCGTCGGCGCGCCATCTGTCCCGGCTCCTCGCACCTGAACGGACGCCGGTCGTCACCCCGGGTCAGGAATAGCCCCCGGGCAGCAGCCCTCCGGGCCCGGCGCGGGCCCGGAGGGTCCGAGGGGCGTGGGGCGCCGTCGCGGCGGGCCGCCCCTCCGCGTCGCCTCCGCCGTCAGCCCTCGATCCAGCCGCGCTGCGTGGCGAACCGCAGCAGACCCTCCCGGATCTGCAGGATCTGGCTGCCCGTCAGCGTCGGAGCCGCGGACAGCAGGACCTCGGTCACTTCCCCGACGTACTCGTCGGCGTGGAGCACATCGCACAGTCCCTCCTCGCCCGCGTGCTGCCGGGCCGCGGCGGCCGCGGCCGCCGGAGGCGTCACCGGGGTGCCGTCGGCCTTCTTGGCGAGCCGTACCGACGACGCCTTCGGGCCGCGCTCCCCCTCCTCGATCTCGAATTCCACCGCCACACCGGAGCGGACGTAGGACTCCGGTATCAGCATGTCGTTCACATGCAGGAAGACGTCGTCGCCGCCGTGCTCCGGCGCGATGAAACCGTAGCCCCTGGCACCGTCGAACCTGACCACCCGACCAGTAACCACACCAACCCCCAACACCGTCGTCCGATGACCCACCCGGACCATCCGGGACGAAGATTAGTACGGCCCTGGCCATGAGGGGTTCCGTCGGGGCTCCGCCGGTGACGGGGTGCGGTCGGATGCGGCACGGGGGGCGGTGGGAGACGGGCGGCCGCCGCCGCTCAGCCCTCCGTGTCGGCCAGCCACAGGTCGGGGCCGAAGACCTCGTGACGGACGCGGCGGGCGGGCACGCCCGCCTTGAGGAGCTGGGCGCGGACCGCGCGCATGAACGGCAGCGAGCCGGACAGGTACACGTCGGCGTCGGCGGGCAGTCCCAGTCCGTCCACGTCCATCAGGCCCCTGCGGGCGCCGGGTTCGCGGTCGGTGTCCCGCTCGTACCAGAACCGGGCTCGTGCGTCGGGCAGTTCGTCCACCAGGCGGCGGATGTCGGCGCGCAGGGCGTGGTCGTCCGGGCTGTGGTCGGCGTGCAGGACCCACACCTCGCGGCCGGAACCGGTGGCGGCGAGGTGTTCGAGCACGCCGGCCATCGGCGTGCACCCGATGCCCGCGGAGACCAGCGGCGGCGGAGCGTCGGAGTCGTCGAGCACCACGGGGTTCTGGGGGCGGACGGCCGGACCACGGAGCGGGCGCCCAACCAGCCTTCCCCCGGCCCCGGTGGTGAGGGCCGGCCGCCTCCGGACGGCCCGTGGCGGCCGACCGCGCGTGTGCGGCGGACGGACAGGTACCGGGACAGGGACTCGCCCATGACGACGACGGCCGGGCTGTCCACCGCGCGGTCCACGACGCCGTGCGGGCGTTCGCGGGCGACGACGACACCCTCGCGCCGGAAGCGGCCGCGGCCGTCCGCTCGGCGGCCCCCCGGGCGGTCGAGCGGCTGCGCTCCCAGGGCGCGGGCCGGCGGGGTCTCGGCGCGGGGGCGCTGGTCGTGCTCGCACGGCTGGGCACGGACGAGGGGCTGAGCATCGGCGAGTCGGCGCGCGCCGCCGGGGTGAGTCCCCGCAACGTCACGGGCCTGGTCGACACGCTGGAGCGGGACGGGCTCGCCCAGCGCGTCCAGGACCCGCGCGACCGCCGGACCGGTCAGTCCGCGGCCGGCGGGCGGTCGGGCAGGGCGGCTTCCCAGGTGAAGCAGGCCGTCCCCGCGCTGTGCGCGACCACGAAGCCGGTGGCACTCGCGGCGATCGCCGACACGGGGGCGGGCAGGTGGTACGGCGCCGGGGCCGGCGTACCGCCGTCCGGGTCCCAGGCGGACACGCGGCAGTCGGCGCCGCCGCCCAGGAACAGGACCCGGCCGTCCCGCAGGCGGGCCGTCGCCAGGGCGGTCACCGATCGTTCGGGGCCGGCCAGCCGCAGCGGCGCCGCCCGGAGGCCGAGGTCCCACAGTCGCATCCCGCCGCCGGCCTCCGCGGACACGGCGACCGTCCGCCCGTCGGACAGGACGGCGGTGGCGATCGCGTCGAACCGCCCGCCCGACCGGGTCAGTGCCGCCGCCTCCTCCCCGCTGCGCAGGTCCCACACCAGCAGGGTTCCGCGGTCGTCACCGCTGACGGCGGTCCCGGCCGTGCCGGGGACGGCGGCGAGGGCGAGGATCCGGGCGTCGCCGTGCCCGGTGAAGACCGCCAGGCGCCGGCCCGTCTCCGGGTCCCACACCGTCGCCGTGCCCTCGTCGCCCCCCGCGGCGAGCACCGTACGGCCGTCCGGGACGCGTCCGCTCGCCATGGCCCGGACGCGTCCGGTCCGGGAGTCCCACGAGCGCAGCAGCGATCCGTCGGCCAGGCTCCACACCCGCAGGAGGCCGTCCCGGCTGCCCGTGAGAGCGACCCGGCCGGCCGTCGGCAGCTCGGCGGTGGTCACCGCCCGTACCAGCAACGGCCTTTCACCATCGCGCAGTTCATGCAGGACGCGACCGCCGGCGAGGTCCCGTACCTCCGCCGTGCGCTCCCCTCCCCCGGCGACGAGCAGCGCCTCGGCGTCCTGCGGCACGCCCGCCTCCCGCGGCGCGGCGACGGCCACGGCGGTGACCGCCTCGGTGTGGCCCGTGCCCGGCGCGTCCGGTCCGGCGGCCGTGACGTCCCACACGACGGCCCGCCCGTCGGCCCCGCCGCTGACCGCCACCAGCCGCTCCCCGGCCCGGCCGACGTCGACGTCGTGCACCCCGTCGGCGTGTGCGGCGAACCCGTGGGTGCGCCGCCCGGTGGCCAGGTCCCACACGGTGACCCGCCCGTCGGCGCAGCCCGTCACCACCACGGCGGCGCCCCCGCCCAGGGCCGCCCGCGTGATCACCCCGTGGCCGTCCCGCAGGTCGTGCCGCGGCTCCCCGGTGTCGAGGTCCCACACCAGCACACGGCCGGACCGGTCGCCGCTCACCGCCAGGCACCGGTCGCCGACCGTGCCGGCGGCCACCGCGGTCACCCAGTCCCCGTGCCCGTGCAGGGCGTGCACCGGGCGTCCGTCGGACAGGTCCCACACCAGTACGGCGCCGTCCCGGCAGCCGGTCACGGCGACGACGGCACCGTCGCGGCGGCGGGCGGTGGCGGCCGCCCGTACGAAGTCCGGGTGCGGGCCGAGCGTGTGCCGCCTGCGGCCGCTGCGCAGGTCCCACACCATGGCCTCGTACTCGTCGCCGGCGGCGAGCGCCACCGCGCCCCCGCCGGGCAGTTCGGCCGCCGCCAGGGCCCGTACGACGACGGCCGGGCTGTCCACCGCGTGGCGCAGCCGCCCCGCTTCCAGGTCCCAGAAAAGGATCTCCTTGCCCTTCCCGGCGGTGACGGCCCACGCCCCGTCGCGCACCGTGAGCGCGGTGAGCAGTCGCACCGCCCTGCCGTCGGGGTCCGCCAGGGAACGGACCAGGCCACCGGTGCGCAGATCGTGCACGAACACCCGGCCGTCGCCGCCGGAGACCAGCACGGACCGGCCGTCGGACAGCCGGGCCGGGGCCGGCGCGCGGGCCGGCCCGCCGGCCGGGGCGGGCAGCGGTCGGCCGCGCAGCACGTCCCACCGGCGCAGCCGGCCGTCGTCGCCCGCGGTGACGACGGCCTCCGCCGCGTCGCCGTCCCCGGACACCGGGACCAGCGCCACCCGTCTGACCTCTCCGCCGTGCGGCAGGGTGTGCAGCCGTGCCGGGAAGGCCGTGCTGCTGACCGCCCAACGCGGCCGGGCGAGCGCCGCGGGCGGGGTGCCGAGGGCTTCGGCGAGGGCGGGGCGGCCCCACACGGTCGCGTCCAGGTCCAGCAGGTCCCGGCGGACGGTCACGTCGTCCCGCCGTGGGTCGTGGGCGGTGCTGTGCCGGTAGACGTCGGCGTGCGACCGGGCCAGGGCGCCGCGCGCCCGGTGCAGGTGGGGGACGAGCCGGTCCGGTTCGGCGTGCAGCAGATGGCCGGGGTCGGCCAGGAGTTCGTCCAGTTCCTCCGGTCCGGCCTGCGCGGCGTGGTCGGCGAGGTGCCGTAGCAGATAGGGGTCCGCCGCCGCCCAGTCACGGATCCCGCCGGTGGCCGGCACCCGGGCCAGCAGGGCCCGCAGGACGTCACCGGCGTCCGCCCGTGGCGCCAGGTGCTCGGCCAGGGCGCGGTGGAAGAAGCGGTACAGCCGGCGGTCGCCGTCGTGGGCGCCGCGCAGGTAGAACCGGCCGAGATGCATCACCCGCCGGGTGTCCTCCAGCCGCGGCGGCAGCAGTCGGCGTGCCGCCCCGGGGTCCAGGGCGAGCGCCACCGCGTGGACCATCCCGGGCGGCATTCCGGGCCCGGCCGCGCGGGCGAGCGCCGCCAGCACCGGGCCGGTCCAGGGCTCCTCGGCCAGCAGCGTCCGCAGGTTGAGCTCCAGCATGCCGGGCAGGTCGCAGGGCAGGTCGCGCAGGATCTCCGCCGCGGTCGGCGGGGCGCCCGCGGCGACCAGGGTGCGCACATGGGTGCCGTGGAGGAAGGCGGTCAGGAACACGCCCTGCTCCAGGGAGTGCGCCAGGCGGTGTCCGAGGGCCCGCGCGACCTCGGGGGCGTAGTCCGGGCCGAGCAGGCGGCCCAGATAGGCGGCGAGATCGCGGGCCAGGACGTCCGGGTCCTCCTCGTCGAGGTCGATGAGCGACCGCGGCCGGCCGGCGAGGGCCGTGTGCAGGGCGGGCAGGGATCCGGGCCACAGGCGGGTGCCGATCAGCACCCGGCAGCCGGGCGTCCGGTCCTCGGGCGCGCGGCCCGCCAGCGGCAGCAGCACCTCCTCCAGCAGTTCCTCGGCGTCGGCGGCCTCGTCCAGGGCGTCCACGGCGACGGTCACCCCGCCGCGTGCGCCGAGGACGGCCGACAGGCCGTCCGCCGTGACCGTCCCTGCCCGTACGCCGGGCGCGTCCGCCGTCTGCCGGCCGTGCAGCTGCCGGTACAGGGAGGCCACCACCTGCCGGGTGGTCAGGCCGCTGGCGTGCACGGCGACGAAACCGGGGTCGGTGCGGGGCCTGAAGCCCTCGATGGCCATGTCCATCCGCAACCCGCCGAACTGCGGGTGGACCATGCAGACCGCCGCCCCGAGCAGCGCCGACTTTCCGGCGCCGGGGCTGCCGGTGACCACCAGCAGCCGGTCCTGGTCGCCGTCGGGGTCGTCGAGCCAGCGCTGCATGCGTGCCAGTTGCCGTGCGCGGCCGCTGAAGAAGAACGGTGCGGCGTGGCCGGTTCCCGTCGCCCGGGTGACGAAGTGGACCACGTCCAGCTGCGGGTCGAGGAAGGCGGCGAAGGCCCGCAGTCCGGCGTCGTACCCGGCCCACAGGCGCTCGGCGTGGTTCACCCCGTGCCAGGGGTTCGGCAGGATCGGCGCCGGCGGCAGCGCGGCCTCGTTGTGCGGGGTGCGCACCACGTCCTGCTTCGGCTCGCCGCGCTCCAGGTCCGCCCGGGCCAGTGCCGTGTCCATCTCCTGGGCGAGCAGTTCCACCGGGACGTGCTCGAACTCCGCCGGGACGACCAGCTTGCGGCGCGCGAGCCGGTTCAGCACGTCGGCGGCCGCCGAGCTGAACCGGGCGCCGTAGGTGATGGCGTCGGCGTCGCAGGCCGCGATCACCCAGGTCCTGCGGTCGGTCACCCCGCTCAGCCGGGCGACGAGCTGGGGCCGCAGCGCGGCGCCCGCGTGGCACACGTCGAGCAGGAACAGCACCGGCCCGCCGTCGCCCTGCCGGACGTCCTTCAGCAGCGCCTCCACCTCGACGGCGGTGTCGCGGATCCGGTTCCTGACCGTGCTGGTGCCGGACACGGCGAGGTAGAGGTCGGTGTCGACCAGGAGCCCGTGGCCGCAGAAGTGGACAACGAGCGGATCCCGGCCGGCCCGTTCGCGCGCGGTCCGCCACGCCGTGTCCCACTCCGTGCGCGTCGGATCGATCAGCGGCGGCCCGACCCCGGCCCCGGCCGCCGCCAGCGCCTGCGCCACCTCCTTGACGGCCTCCGCCACCCGGGGCAGCGGCCGCAGCGGCGCCGCGCCGGCGGCGCGCTCCTCCTCCGTCGCGGAGCGCCGCGGGAAACCCCCGGCGCCCGCCACGAGCGCGTGCAAGGTCACGTGCCGGCCCCCGCGCCGCGTCAGGAGCCGTCGAGACGGGACGCGAGCGCGGCGGCGGTCAGCCCGTCGGAGAGGTAGCCGCCGAGGGTGTGCGGGTCGAACAGGCCGATGTCGGTGGTGTGGTGCAGGTCGACCGGGAACGCGTCGCCCAGCCGCGGCGGGACGGCCACCAGGTCTCCGACGTCGGCGATGTTCACCCAGTGCCGCACACCCGGCGGCCGGGCTCCGCGCAGGTCCACGGGCTCCGGCTCCAGCTTGCGCAGCATCGCCGGCAGGCCGAGCGGCGAGCCGAGGGTCAGCAGCAGGTCCACTTCCAGGTCCGGGTGGGCGTGCAGGGTCTCGTACGCCACCACGCTGCCCAGCGAGTGGGCCACCACGACGCGGGCGCCGCTGTCCCGGATCGCCGTGGCGACGGTCTCCCGGACCAGCCGACGGCGGCCCGGGCGCGAGGTGTAGGCGTCCAGGTCCCGGACGGTGGCCACCACCAGCCGCGACAGCAGCTCCGTCAACTGCTGCCGGGCGCCTGGCGACGCGTTCCGCGCCCGCTGCGCCACCAGCCGGCCCAGGGCCCACCGCACCGGGGCCAGGAACGCGGCCTGGGAGTCCTCCGGATCCTCGGCACCCGCCGCGCGCAGCCACTCCAGCGCCTCGGCGGCCTGGCCGGGCGACAGGCCGTCCAGGCCGTCGTCCTCGGAGGACTGCGCGTCGGGCCGGTGGCCGTCGGTGAGCTGGTGCGCGTAGTAGGCCATCACCAGCGGCGGGACGGCGAGGTGCGGCAGGCGTGCGGCGTCCAGGCCCTCGCGCAGCCGCTTCGCCGCGTCCGCGGCCTTCTCCCGCGCCGCCTCCTCGGGAGACATCCCCGGTTCCTCGTTCCAGATGCCGTGCACCAGCACCACGGCGCCCATCCCACCACCCCCATGGCCGAGCCGATGTGCGTGACCCCTACCCGGTCCGCGCCCCGCCGACGCACCGCAGGCCGCACCCAAGGCGCCCGCGCCTGACGCGCCATCATCCCTGGGACCCCTCACCCGTACGCTCCCGCGTCGCTGAGGTCCTTGCGGTGCCGCGCGCCCGCCGGATCGTTGCGCGACCGCCACCGGTCGCGGTGTTCCTCGGCCTGGCGGCGTGCCTCGCGCACGGCGCCGGCCGGCAGCGGGGCCCGCCCCAGCTCGGTCAGGGCGTGCGCCATCCCGGTGACGAACCGGCGCCCGGTCGGGGTCAGCCGGTCACCGCCGTCGGCGAGTATCTCGTCGGTCGCCTCCGCCGCCGCCGCACGCCACCGCGCGCACCGCACCTGTGCCCGGTACCGTTCCCGCGGCACGGGCTCCGCGGCCGCCTCCACGGCCCAGAACCGGGCCACGGACAGGAAGGCGTAGGCGCCGTGCAGCAGACCGGACAGCGGCCGGGGGTCGTCGCGCCAGGGCGCGTAGTGCAGCGGCGCGGTCTCCGCCGTCCCGGCCGGCACCAGCAGGTCGACCAGGTGCGTCACGGCCAGCAGCTTGCTGTGCTGCATCTCGTGCACCAGCGTCTCGGCGAGGGCGCGCACGCCGGCCGGCCGGCTCAGCGCCACGCCGCCGAACATCTCCGCCGAACTCCCGCTGTGGTGCGCCGTGTCGCCGTCGTCGGTCGGCACCGGCACCAGCGAGCGCAGGCCGGCCGCGAGTTCGCCGGCGTACTCGGCGTGCCGGGCGCGCAGCAGCCGCAGGGCGTCCGCGGTCCCCGCCCGCCAGGCCCGCAGTTCCTCGCGGGACACCCGGACGGGCGCCGGCCCGGCCGTGGCGACGGCGTCGGTGTCGTCCAGGACCACGCCCGGGCCGGCCACCGTCCGCAGCGGCCACCATCCGGGGCGCTCGCGCCCCAGTTCGGGCGACGGCGGCAGCCACGCGCGCCCGCCGTCGCCGTATTCCAGCGTCCCGGCGCGCAGCCGTACGGAGGTGCCCCGGCCGGCGCCGGGCAGCAGGACCGCGCCCACTCCGGGCAGCACGACCCGGGGCCCCGTGACGGAGAGGGTCAGCGCGACGTCCAGCCCGGCCGCGGCGGCCGCCGCCGCGGCGACGGACGCCAGCGGCAGCTCCTCCCCGGCGCACGGCCGCCGCAGCGCCTGCCAGGTGGTGACGAGCCGCGGCCCCACCGAGGGGTGGGCGAGTACCCGGCGGGTCTCCTCCGGGGCGGCGTGCCGGGCCTGCGCGAGCACACCGAACAGCCGCCGCACCTGAGCCCTGGTCGCGCCGCCGTGCTCCCGCGAACGGTCCAGCACCGCCCGCAGGAGCAGCAGCCGCCTGCCGTACTCGGCGTCCGCGAGCAGCCCGACAGCCTCCGCGCCTCCCCCGCCCCGGGCCAACGCGTCGAACGACCGCTCGCTCAGCCGGTAGACGCGCAGCGTCACGGGCACGCCTCGCGCACCGCCGCCCGGCGCCGCAGCCGTGCGGTGTCCTCGGCCACCGCGCGGTGCACATGCCGGATGAGTCCCGCCAGGTCGGGGCAGTAGACGCTGGGGTTGCGGAAGCCGCTGCCGTCGGCCCGGTAGCGGTGGACGTAGTGGCCGCCGCCGCACACCGGCAGCAGCGAGCACGCCCGGCACACCGCGCTCAGCGCGGCCGCGCCCGACTGGCGCACCCTGACGTCCGGGTGGCGCAGCGCCCGGTCGAAGGAGTCCCGGGACACGTGCAGGCCCGTCCGCGTGGCGCCCGCGCGGGCCACGCGCAGTGTGTCGTCCAGGGCTATGGAGCCGTCGGTCTCCACGACGACGTACCGGACCGGTTCCAGTCCCAGGCCCTCGGTGCGGGAGCGCCCGCCCAGCACCAGTGCGACCAGGTTGTGCAGCACCCGCACGTCCGTCTCCCGCACCGGCGCCGCGTACCAGCGGTCGAACACCGCCGCGAGCCAGTCCCCGTACGGCGTGTCGGGGCGGCCGGCCACCCGGCCCGGCGGCGGCGTGGACCAGGTGCCCAGCGGCAGCAGGAAGTCGATCAGCGGGGGCCGGTAGCGCAGCAGTTCCTCATAGGTGCCGACCGGGTCGTTGCGCAGGTCCACCGTGCACAGCAGCCCGGCGAACAGGCGCCGGTAGGGGCCCTCGGCCAGCCGCTGGACGGCCGCGGCCGCCCGCCGGTGGCTGCCCCTGCCGCCCGGCCGCTTGCGGTGCCGGTCGTGGGCGATCCGGTCGCCGTCCAGACTGACCCCGATCCGCACGTCGAGTTCGCCCAGCGTCTGCAGCCATGCCTCGTCCAGCCGCAGCGCGTTGGTCTGCACACAGGTCTCGACCCGCACCCCGGGCCCCACCGCGCGGGCGATCTCCGTCACCGCCAGGCGCAGTGGCCGGGGCCCCGCCAGCAGCGGTTCGCCGCCGTGCAGCACCACGGTCACCGCGCGCAGCCCGTGCGCCTGGACGTGCTCGGCGATCCGCCCGGCCGTCCAGGCGATCACCGCCGGCGACATCGACCTCGGCTGGTGCCGCCAGCTCTGGTCGGCCGCCCGGTACATGTAGCAGTAGTCGCACGCCAGATCGCAGCGACTGTGGAACTTGAGGACGAAGGTGTGGAAAGGGAATTCGGCGGCGCCGTCCGCGGAAGAGGGGACGCCGCTTTGTACGGGAAGGACCGCCCGCCCGCACCGCTCACCCGTTTCAGCGCCCATGGATCTCCCGTGTGCGAGCGTATTGGCATCCGGCCCGGGGGCCGAAGGCTCGTGTGGCGCGCCGTCCGTCGCCGTGCGCTCCACGTGCCGCTGTTGCCAGTAGACTCAGCAGTGTGGCAGCAAGTCGGTTGTTTGACAGCCGGGTTCACCGGCCAAACCACAACTGTCCGGCACTCCTCCACACCGTGGCGCATTCTCGACTGAAACGAGATGACGGGGCTCCGTATGGATGATCAGATCGAAGCGCGGAACGTCGTGGAATCGCCATTGGTCGACCTGTCCGAATTCCCCTTCGAGGAAATCGCGGCACTGCCCAAATCCGCGCTGGTTCTCGCCCTGCGCCGGGTGCGGGACGAAGCCGACCGCCCCGAGGCGCTGTTCAACACGAACCACACCCAGCAGCCCGATCCGCCCGCCCTGCCCGAGGTCGATCAGTAGCACGCGGACGCACCCACCCCGTAGCGAAGTGGAGCCGAGATGTCCGAGGCGGTTGGCCGAGACGAGCGCCCCCGCGTGACGGTGTTCTGTTCCACGGCGGAGAACATCGGCCAGACCACCACGCTCCTCAACTCCGCCGTCCTGCTGGCCCGTTCGGGCCGCCGGGTGCTGGTGCTCGACGCGCGCAACGCCGACGCCCGCACCCGCCACTACGTCCGCTCCGTCACTCCGGGCCCCGCCCTGCTCGCCGACAGCGAGGGCGGACCCGCCGTGGAGGAGTGGAGTCCCGCCGGTGCCGTGCGGCCCGTCGGCATCGTCACCCTCAAGGGTCATGACGCCCTGGCCGCGCTGCCCGCCCCGGACCATCCCGCCTTCCTGCCCTACGACGACGTCCTCGTCGACGCGCCGTTGATCCGCACCGACCAGCAGGCCGCCGATCTCGCCCGGCTGCCCTCGGTGCTGGTGGTGTGCTTCACCGCCGCCTCCTCGTTCATCGAGTCCGCCGTCGGGCTGGCCGAGCGCCTGCGCCGGCACGCGGACCACCCCTTCGACGTGCTCGCGCTCGCCCTGCAGACCGACCCGGGCCACGAGGACCAGCTGCGTCTGGCCCGCGACCGGGCCCGCGAGCGCTTCGCCGCGCTCGGCGGCGACCGGCCCGCCCGCTACCTGGAGATCCCCTACCACGCGCTGTCGGAGCGCAGCCCGCGCCTGGGCGTGGAACTGGAGCCCGGGAACGGTTTCGCCGAACGCGTCCGTCCCGCGCTGGAACGGCTCGTCGACACCCTGTCCCGGCCCCGTTTCGCCCCGCCCGCCGGGGCCCTCCTCGTCTGCGGCCCCCGGCACGCGGTGTGGGCGGACTGGATCGAGGACCGGCTGCGCGACTCCCGCGTCCGGGTCGTGCGCCGCTCCTACGGCGAATGGGCGCCCGAGCGGCCCGGCGCGGACGAGGCGGTGCTGCTGCTGCCGCCCACCGCGCCCGGCCCCGAGGAGCGGCAGGCGCTGCGTGCCCTGTCCGACCCCGGCGTCCGCATGGTCCTCGTCGACGACGAGGCCCTGCCTCGCGAGCTCGCCCACCACCAGCGGATCGACCTGCGCCGGCTGACCGAGCAGCGCGCCGCCGAGCGGCTGCTGCGCAGCCTGGACCTGCCCGCCGACACCACCTGGCCGTCCCGGGGACGCCGCTTCCCCAGCCTGCCCAACAGCACCAACATCGTCGCCCGCAACGTCGCCTTCGTCGGCCGGGACGCCCTCCTCGACGAGATCCGCGCCGCCGTCGCCGAGCTGGCCCGCGAGCGGCGCCCCTGCCCGGTCCTGGGCGCGCCCGGGGTCGGCAAGAGCGAGGTGCTGCTGGAGTTCTGCCACCGGTTCGGCGGCTCCTACGACGTCGTGTGGTGGCTGACCGCCGACAACCGCGCCGAGGTCCTCTCCGGTCTCACCGCGCTCGGCAACGCCCTGGGCGAGCCCACCGTCCAGGACGCCGCCGCGCACGTGCGTACCCTGCGCTCGCGCGCCGACGCCCAGCGCGAGCGGTGGCTCCTGGTGTGCGACGAGGCGGACGGCCCCGTACGGACGGAGGAGATCGACGCGCTGCTGCCCGAACCGTCCGAGCACTGCCATGTGCTGGTCGGCGCCCGCGGCGGCGCCGACACGGGCGCCCGAAGCGCCGTGGAGGTGCCGCCGTTCAGCCGCGCCGAGAGCGAGGCGCTGCTCACCACCATGGTGCCCGGCCTGACCCCGCTGTCCGCGCGGACCGTCGCGCAGCGGGTCGGACCGCTGCCGCTGGCGCTGTGGCTGGCCGCCTGCTGGCTGGGGGTGACCGCCGAGCGGGCCGAGGAGCTGAACCAGTTGGGCACGCACGCGCTGCTCAGCGCCGTCGACGAGTTCAACCGGGCCTACGACCTGCGTCGTCAGGCGCACGGCACGGGCCCGATGTCCAGCGTCGAGGTCCTGCTGCACCTGGCCCGCACCTCCCTGCTGCAGACCCCCGCGGCCGAGGCGTGGTCCCGGGAACCGGCGGGCAGCAAGGCGCTGGTGTGGCTGCTGGAGTCCTGCGCCCTGCTCACCGGGGCGGGTACGGACCTGCGCCTGCTGCACTCCCGGCAACTGGCCACGGCCCTGGCCCGCACCGGCGAGCCGCGCTCCTCCGACCTGGCCGGGGAGACCCCCGCCCCCGTCCGGTCGGGCGACCAGCTGCTGATCGACGCCTCGCTGTGGGCGATGAACCGGCACGGCCTGCTGGACTTCGACTTCGCCCGTCCAGGCCAGCCGGTCCGCCAGCACCGCGTGCTGCGGGACCTGGTCGTCGGGGCGATGGACGGCGCCGACCGGGCCGGCCGGGAGGCCGAACTGCGTGCCGCGGTCGGCGGCACCCTGCTGGTGACCGACCAGGACCGGCCGGCGCCCGCCCCGCAGACGATCGTCCGCCGCGGCCGGCAGATCGACGTGCTCAGACTCTGGGAGGACGAACGCCCCGAGGTGCGCCAGGCCTTCCTCGCCCATCTGTCCGACCTGGTCATCAGCCAGGAGAGGCAGCATCTGCACGACGCCCGGCGGCTGGCCGAACTGGCCGAGCGGCACTGGGAACCCGACTCGTTCGAAGGGCTCCGGCTCCGGTCCATGCTGTCGCAGACCCTGCGTTACCTCCAGGTCTACGGCCCCTCCGCACAGATGGCCCGCGGTGTCCTGCAGAGCTACCGCACCCGCCTGGGACTGGGCCATCCCCGCGCGCTGCTGATGACCGACGGCTACGCCGCGAACCTGCGCACCTTCGGCCGTTTCGGTGACGCCCTGGACGAGGGCCTGCACGCGGCGCGCGCCATGGCACGGCTGCTCGGCCCGCGGCACTGGACCACCGAGCAGATGCAGCGCAACCTCGCCTGGCGCTACGCCGTGCTCGGCAACTACACCGAGGGCCTGCGCATACTGCGCCTGCTGTACGACCACCGCCGCGCCGTCGGCGGCGACGAGGATCCGGTGGTCGGGGACATGGTCCCGGAACTGGCCGAGATGCACCGCCTGCTGGGCCAGAACATCGAGTCCTACCAGCTGCTGAAGGGCGCCGGGGTGCTGCGCGGTCCGCATCCCGGGGTCAAGCGCGTGCCGCTGGTCGCGCAGGCCGAGAACGGGCTGGCCGTGAGCGAACGCCGGCTCGGCAGCCACGAGCGGGCCCGGGAGCGCGACCTGCGCACCCTCGACCTGGCCGCCTCCGTGCTGGGCGAACGCAGCGTCATCACGCTGCGCTGCCGGTTCAGCCTCGCCGCCGACCACCATCTGCTCGGCGACCACGGCAGCGCGGTGCCGGAGACCGAGCGCTGCCTGGAGGGGCTGGAGGCGTCGCTCGGCCCCGAGCACCCGTTCTCCCATCTGTGCCGGGTGCGCCTGGGCGTCCACCTGCGCGGCGCGGGACGGCTGCCCGAGGCCCGGGACATCGGCCGTGCCGCGCAGGAGGAGCTGCGCCGGCGGCTGAGCGACCACCACCCCTGGGTGCTGGCGGCCGCCGCGAGCCTCGCCAACACCCTGGTGGAACTCGACGAACTGGACGAGGCGGTGGAACTGGAGGAGTTCGCCCGGCTGGGTTACGACCGCACGGGCCTCGGCCGCCACCCGGACCGGGCCGTCGTCGCGGACAACCTCGCCGTCACCCGTGCCCGGCGGCTCGGGGCCCCGCCCACCGGCGAGGAACCCCGGCAACGCAAGGACATCGACCTCGAACTGCCCGATCTGTGAAGCGGGCCGCGGCGCACCGGTCCGTCGCGGACCGAAAGGAGCGTGCAAGCCGATGAAGCGGGACGCCGACGGGGCGGTGAGCGATCCCAAGGCCCTGGTCGCACCCCATGCCGAGCGGGGCTACGACCATCTGATCGAGGCATGCCGCACGACGGCCGCGCGCTGCCCCGAGGTCCGGTCCCTGACCCATCTCACCCTCAACGCCGTCGACTTCTCCATCCGGGCCGCCGCGGCGGTGCCCTTCTCCGACGCCCTGCCCTGGGACGACGAGGTGGAGGTGGAGGGACGGCCCGCGCGCCGGCTGGTGCGCTGGGTCACCGAGATGGACGCCGCCATGCGTCCCCTGAACACCGGTGAGCTGATGCGGGTGCTGGCCGTCACCCGCTCCGCCGGGGCGCAGTGCTCCCGGCTGCGGCACGGTCAGTACGTGGTGGGCGTCAGCACGACGGGCCCCGGCAGCGACGCCGTGGACGACGCCGTGAACGAGATGGTCACCGATCTGCGCACCAACCACTACCAGCAGGGGAACGAGCTGCCGGGCGGCGAGCCGGGCCGGCGCAAGCGGTCCCTCGGCGCCGAGGTCCCTCTGGTGATGCACGTCCTGACGCCCGACAAGGACGAGGAGAGCCGGCTGCGCGGCATCTGGCAACGGCATGTCAACCCCTACGACCTGCAGTACGCCGGGTACTACCGCCGCTGGTCGCCGGTGTGCGTCGGAGACGCCTTCGAGCACGGGGAACTGGCCGACACCTTCCTCGTCGTCTCCGTCCAGACCCGCCGCGCGCTCTACCGGGACCTCGTCTTCCGGCTGAGCTCGGCGCTCGTCGATCTGGCGGACATCCTGCGGCCCGTCACCCGCGAACCGCTGGAGCGGCTGGTCCTGGACGTGCAGGAAGGGGCGGTGTACCTGCACTGGCTGGATCCGGCCGCCGGTGACTTCCTCGTGGGCGTCACCGTCCGGCAGAAGGAGGTGGCGGTGGCCGAGGAGCGTCTCACCGACCTCATCGGCGAGATACGCCCGGGTCCGCGCTGACCTCGGCGCGCAGCCGCTGCCACACCTCGTCGGTGAGTTCCGTGAGCACCTCCTCCACGCCGGCGCCGGGCCGGGAGCCGACGCCCGGGCCGGCCTCACCGGTGTCGACCCTGGGCAGCACCTCCACCGAGATCTCGAAGCTGCGGCAGACGGTGAACAGGTCGTCGGCCCGCCGGCCGCCGGGCCCGCCGTCGGTCTCCCACCAGTGGGTGATCGCCTCGCGGAACGCCTCCAGCAGCCGCCGGGCGTACAGCAGGGTGCCCATGGCCTGAAGCGCCGACTGCCCGGTGGTGGCCCGGCGCGGCAGCGGCGCGGAGGAGCCGTCGGCGCGGGGCGCCGGACCCAGCCGGGGACGCGGGCCGACCCCCTCCTCCAGCAGCCGGTCCAGTGCGGCCTGGGCCCGCCGGAAGGGTTCCTGCACGGGGGGCGGCACCCGCAGGTCGACGGTCTGCGGACCGGGCAGCGGTGCGGGCAGCCGCGGGTGGTTCACCGCGTGGTCCACGGCGTCGACCCGCTCGGCGAGCATGGCCTGCTGGGTCGTGATCATCTCCAGTTTGTCCCGCACCTCCGACAGCACGGCGTCGCGCCGACTGGCCCTCAGCCGGTCGATGAGGCTCCTGACCCCGTTGAGCAGGGTGGACTCGAAGCGGGGGTCGTCGAACACCAGGGGCACGGTGCCGCAGTGCTCGGCGACGCGGTTGCGCATCTCCCGGCAGGCGTGACCGTTCACGACCACCAGCACCTCGACGTTCTCCGGCGCCAGGACCGAGCGCACGTGGTCGACGAACCGCTGAATGGCGTGCACGTCCGTCTGGGCCAGCACCGACGGCACCGGCAGCAGCGCGATCCACGCCGTCCGGGTCACCTGGATCCAGCGGGGCTCGCCGCCCCGCGGCGCCGGCGCGGCGCCGACGGAGACCGGCGGCATGTGGTGCCACCACTGGCGGGGCGCGAGCACGTGCTGCAGCCGGTGGGCCACCTCGGCCATGTCCCGTTTGCCGTGGGCGGAGCGGAGGGCCGCGTGCACGTCGGCCAGCCCGATCTCCTCCGGCGGGCGCGGGCTCCGCTCCGGCTGTCCGTCGTCGCGCCGGCGTGCCTGGCGCACGGCCGCCTGGTCCCAGGCTCCTTCGCAGATCCGGAGGATCTGCCGCGGCACGCCGTCGGACTGGAGCACGACCTCCTTCAGGGCGCGCTCGGCGAAGGGCGTGCCGTCCGTGTCGGGCGGTGTGCCGCCCCGGCCGCGGTGGACGTGCTCGGCGATCAGCCGGTTCGTCTCCGCGGGCCCCCAGCTGTCCAGCCACAGGGGCAGCACCCGCTCGTGCAGCGACAGGGGCAGCCCGCCCCACAGCTCCGGGCGGGCGCAGAACAGCAGCAGACCGCCCTGGTTGACATAGCGCTCGACCAGCATTTCGAACGCGTTCATGAAGACGGCCCGGTCCTGCTCAGGCCATTCCGCGGTCTTGTCCAGCTCGTCCAGGACCAGGGCGTAGGGCCGGCCGCTCTTGCCGTACACGAGGCTGAGGACCGCGAGCGCGTCGAAGACCTGCTGGGTGCTCCGGATCGGCTCCTGGACGCCGCGTTCCCGGAGGTAGGCCACGGGCTCGCCGCCGGACAGCCAGTTCCACACGTCGTTCTCGAACGGCCGGTTGAAGAGCTGCGCGAGTGCGGTGGCGAACGCGCGGTGGTCGGTGATCCCCCGTAAGTGACGGCGGAGCCGGTGCTGGATGCGCTCCTCGTCCAGGTTGAACGCCTGGACGATCTTCTGCGGGTCCAGCCTCCGGGTCCGCAGGCCGTCCAGGAACGCCTCGCGGTCGTCACCGAACCGGCCGGTGTCGTCGTCGCGGAGGATCTCGGCTGTGACGTCGGCGTAGAAGTCGGTGATGGCCTGCTTGAAGTCCACGAAGGCGTCGAAGTCGTCCCGGGGGCTCGTCAGGCGCTCCTGGTAGACGGTCCACATGTCGATCGAGGGCCGGCTGATCACCCACAGCGGCAGGGGCGGTGTGTGCCCCCGGAGCAGCCGCGTGGCCTCCCGGGCGAGATGGCTCTTGCCGAGACCGAACTCGCCGACCAGCGCTATGGCGCGTCCGCGCGTCTCGGGCTCGCCGCGGTGCCCCAGGTACGCCTCGATGTGCTGGGTGAGCCACGCGCTGGTGCGGCCCGGGACGTGGACCCGGGTACTGGGCGGCCCGACCCCGATCTGCGTACTGTCGTCGAACGCCTCCAGTTCCGCGACGGTGCTGTCGCGGAAGGGGTTCCCGGGCGGGAGGCCCGCCGCGGCGCGGGGGTACTGCGGGGTCATCGCGTCTCCTCTTCATGACGGGCGGTGCTCTGCTCACGCAGGAAGGACGTCGGTTTCGGCCGGTGCGCCTCGAACCAGTCGGCCACGTGGCTCCTGCGCAGTTGTCCCTCGTCGTTGAGCACCGCCTCCTGGGAGACCTGGCGAAGGCAGTCCTGGAGCTTGGAGATGCTGACCAGCGCCCAGGTGTCCGGCTGGTACTCGAGCACGTCGTCGTGGATGACGATCTTGGGGGCCGGTATGTCGCGGACCTCCATCCAGTGCCGCAGGTACTTGCCCCAGTCCTGCGGTCCGAGGGCGGAGGTCCGCAGATGGGTGATGCCCGCACGCTCCTTCTCCGTGAAGAAGGCGTCCAGGTCCCGTCCGACGTCGGTGCGCCTCGTCTCCACGAAGAACACCACCCCGCGCGTGGACCGGTCGTAGCAGAACCGCAGGAAGCGCCGGGCTATGTCCTCGTCCTGCCAGTCGATGTGCGGCACGATCACCACCAGGGCGCGGCCCTTGGCCTCCAGCGTGGCGGTGAGCCTGCGCCAGGAGAGGTACGGGTCCTTCTCCTCCGGCCGGGGCTGCTCCCGCCATGCGTTCAGGAACTCCTGGTCCGCGCAGAGCTTCTCCACGATCAGATGAGCGATGCGGCGGACCGTCATGTCGTACTGCGGGACGAGGGGCCGCGCCCCCGGCGGCGAGCCGAGACCGCGGCCCTCGTTGGCTTGGCCGTCGACCGTGACGACGTGCACCGACCGCGCCGGACCGCGGCGGCTCCAGGGCCGCTCCGGCTCGGCGGGTCCGGCGGGCTCCCGCGTCCGGCCGGCGCCGTCGGCGGGTCCGGCGAAGCCGTCGAGCCACTGGACGAGTTCGTGGACGCAACGGTGCAGCAGACTGCTCTTGCCGGTGCCCGGCAGGCCGCTCACCACGACCAGGTGCCCGCGGCCGTCCTCGCCCGGCCTTATGCCTCGGACCACGGCCCCCACCTCGTTACGGAACGTGAGCAGGGCGCTGGGCAGGTGGTCGATGTCGACCCAGAGGTCCTCATGGCCGTTGATGTGCCAGGGCGCCAGCGGCTGGTAGGTGGGCCAGGGGGCGTGACCGTCTTCGGGAGGCGTTCCGAACAGGCTGCAGTTGGCGTTGGGCATACGCGTTCCCCCGTGTTGGTGCTCCGGGCCGCCCGAAGGCAGAGGCCGCCCGCTGGTGTCCTCGGCGCGCCGGGCGGGGCGCGCGGCGCCGGACGGCCGGTGCCCGGCGCCGGGGCGGTTCCGGCGGCGCGTGGTCCGCGCGCGTCCGCTGCCCGGGCGGCCCGGCGCCGCCCGCGGCGCTGCGTGGCTGTGTCACGAGTTTCCCCTGCCGGTCGGAACCTCCGGATCGAACACGGTCGGTGGCGCGTCAGCCCGCGTCGGCGACCGCCGGGACCGGTCCGTGCGGCCCCGGCCCCGTCCGTGCGGCACGCCCGGGGCTCCCTTGGGCGATCCCCGCTCCCGGTACCGCGTACTCATCCCGCCCGGATCCGGCTCCGCTCGACGGTGTCGCGCCGCCGGGTCCGCAGCGGGCGCCGGGAGGGCCGGGGAGCGGGACGCGGAGGGGTGCGCCGGGCACGGGCCCAGCGGTGAACCGACTCCCACCGCCAGGTGTCGGCGCGCGCCCACCGGAACGCGTAGTGCAGCAGGTTGACGGTCAGGATCGCCGGGCCGACGACGCCGACCGTGCCGCGGAACGTGGGCTCCAGGGAGAGCGCCAGCAGGATCGCGGTGATGCCGTTCTGCTGTCCGAGGCCCAGATGGGCGCGGTCCGCGCGGGTCAGTGGCGGCCTGACCAGAAGGCGCCCGATGAGCAGGGCGACCAGGAACTGGGCGGCGAAGGCGGTGACGCCCAGCACCACGCCCTGTTGGAGGGAGACGCCGTCGGAGAGCAGGACGCCCAGCGCCGCCGAGGCGAGGAGGAAGGCCAGGGCGACCGCGCCCTGGAGGGCGCCGGCGAACCGGCCCAGGCGCACGGCCAGTCCGGCCAGCGCCACCGCGAGGACCAGCGTGGTGCGCGCGGCGACCACCAGGAGCACCGCGACGAGCAGCAGCGCCGCCACGTCGAGGAACAGCGGCCTGTCGTGTGCGGGCCCGGCGCCCGCGGCGGGGGCGGACGGCCGGCCCGCCCCGCCCGCGCCCTCGCTCCGGGAGCGCGTCCGGACCAGGAACGCCAGCCGGATCAGCCACCACAGGACGAGCACTGCGGCGAACAGGAGGAGGTTGGACAGCAGGCTGCCGAAGACGTCCGCGGAGTCGGACACCACCGAGCCGGTGGCCGGGCCCGCGTCGCTGAGGCGCAGGGCCAGCGCGGAGAAGTACACGGTGAGCAGGACCGTCATCGGGTCGTCGAAGGACGCCCAGATCGACAGGATGGCCTTGGCACGCGGGGTGACCCGTGGGTCGTCCTGCATGGCGGCGACGGACAGCGGGTCGATCTGGGCCACGGCGATGCCCAGGACGAGGTATTCGGGTCTGTGGAACGCGAGCACCATGACCGTGGCGATGAGCGCGGCCTTGAGCAGCACCCCCGCGGTCACGGCCACCAGCACGACCCGTAAGGACCGTCTGACCTCGGCGAGTTCGATGTCGTGGGTGCTGCCGTACAGGCCGACGGCCAGCAGCAGGGCGGCGGCCTGGCCGTAGCCGGGCGTGCGGAGGAAGCCGCCGGACGGCACGAAGGCGCCGGCGACGAGGCCGGCGCCCACGGCGGCGCAGACGGCGATGACGATGCGCGGCACGGCGAGGCGGCGCGTGTGTCCGCGCAGCGGGTTCACTCCCAAGGCCCGTGCTCCGTTCGACCTCGTAAGGGGTCCGGTCGCGCGGCGGGAGGACGGTCGTCGGGCTCGCCGTCGCGGCGGCGCGTGGGGCCCATCATGCCGTACTCACCGGCCCCGACCGCCACACATGAGTCAACACGCAACACCCACTCACCCCCCGCAGCGGCCCTCCCGACACGGCACACCCGGGTTCAGAGTAGGGCGCGGGAAGACGCCGGAACAGGGCGCCGGGAGATCTCAGGGCCCACTCAGGGGCGGCCCGGTGACGGTCAGTGCGCCCCCCTGCCGCCCTCGTGCCCTCTCACCGCACCCCCGGGCCCGCCCCGGCCGCGCACCCGGTGCGGACGAGGGGCCGGAGCCGGGCCCTGCGGATCCGTCTCCGTCCGCTCGCCCCCGTCCGCTCCGCGCCCTCGCGCGGCGGACGTAAGGGATCGATCGGCACCTTTAAGTCATGTGCATGGCCAAAAGAGGAGGGGATGTGTTCTGATCTTGTGCTCATCTCCCAGCGATCACCAGGAGCCTCCGTGCGCAAGCGCCTGCTCATGACCGCCTTGTTGGCCACCTCCCTCCTCCTGCCGACCACCGGTGTCTCGTCGGCCGCCGACGCCCCGATCGTCACGGGAGCCGTGTTCAACGACCCCAAGGGCACCACGGCGGAGCGGAACGCCGTCAAGGACCACATCATCGAGGCGATCGACGACACCCAGAGCGGGCGGCTGATCCGCGCCTCGATGTACGCCCTCAAGGACCAGGACTACGCCGACGCGCTGATCCGCGCCCACCAGCGCGGTGTCGACGTCCGGGTGGTCCTCGACCAGGCGTACGCCGACTCGGCCGCCGTGCAGAGCCTGAAGACGGAACTGGGCACCAGCACGTCCGCCACGTCCTGGGTCCATGTGTGCGGCGCCGCCGGCGCGTGCGTCGCCTCGGGCGGCACCAATCCGATCAACCACAACAAGTTCTTCACCTTCTCCCGCATCGGTGACGCGGGAGTGGCCGAGGACGTGGTCATCCAGGCGTCCGCCAACCAGACGTCGGTCAACGTCGACAAGTACTGGAACAACGCCTACACGGTGGTCGGCAACACCGACCTCTACACGGCCTACGTCGACTACTTCAACGACCTGGCCGCGGAGCGCCGCACCAACGACTACTACCGGAGCGAGAAGTTCGGCACCGAGAAGTACTACTTCTTCCCCCAGTCGACGGGCGACGTCGTCGTCGACGTCCTCGGCAACGTCTCCTGCACCGGCAACACCACCGTGGGCACCTCCACCCACAAGTCGATCGTGCGGGTGGCCGCCTACGCCCTGCACCGCGACGCGGTCGCCCAGGCGCTCGTCTCCCTGGCCGCCCAGGGCTGCTCGGTGCAGGTCGTGTACGCCAACAGCAACGACGAGGCGACCCTCAAGGGCCACGCCAACCTGTCGCTGAAGAAGCTCAACTCGGACGGCTACCTGGTCCACTCGAAGTACTTCACCATCGAGGGCAACTACGCCGGTCATCCCGACACCAAGTGGACCTTCACCGGCTCGCACAACCTCGACGTCTCCTCCCTGCGCGACAACGACGAGGCACTGCTGCGGCTGGAGGGCGCGGCTCCGCACGACGCCTACGCGCGGAACTTCGACCTCCTGCGCTCCTACGCCACCACCGTTTCCTGAGCGCTCAGCCGCCCGGGACCGGCGGGGCGGCGGGCGCGGCCGGCCGCGAGACGGCCGGCCCCTCCGGCCGCCGTGCCCGCCCGGGACGTGGTACGTCCCGGGCGGGCACGGTGAAGGAGCGCCGGTGAGGCGGCCACGCCGCGCGGTCGCCCGTCCCGCCGGTTCAGCCGGTGGCGCGCACCGCGTCGAGGATGACCCGGGCGACGGCCTCGGGCTGCGAGACGGCGACGGCGTGCGAGGCGCCCTCGATCTCGACGACGGTCGCCGCGGCGCGTTCGGCGCCGAAGCGCTCCACGTCCGGGTTGATGGCCCGGTCGGCGCCGGCCACCAGGGCCCACGACGGCTTGGTCTTCCAGGCCGCCGCCGCGGCCTTCTCGGTGAACGCGCCCATGGCGAGGGGACGCTGGGCGGCCGCCAGGACCTTGGTGGTCCCGGCGGGCACGTCGGCGGCGAAGACGGAGGGGAACGCCTCCTGCGTGATGGTGACCTCGGTGGCACTCCCGCCCTCGGCGGTGGGGTACGACCACTGTTCGAGGCTGCTCACCAGCGGGGAGTCGGGGAAGCGGCCCTGGAGTTCGCCGAGGCTCTCGCCCTCCTCCAGGACGTAGGCGGCGACGTAGACCAGGCCGACGACGTTGTCGGCGGTGCCGGCGACGGTGATCAGCGCGCCGCCGTAGGAGTGGCCGGCCAGGACCACGGGGCCGTCGATCTGGGCGGCCACGGAGGCGATGTAGGCGGCGTCGGAGGCGAGACCGCGCAGCGGGTTCGGCGGCGCGAGGACGCGGACCCCTTCGCGCTGGAGCTCGTCGATGACCCCGGACCAGCTGGCCGCGTCGGCGAACGCGCCGTGGACCAGGACGACGGTGGGCGTGGGAGCGGACATGTGCGGGAGTTCTCCTGTCGTTCTCAGGCGGTGTGCAGGGCGGCGCGCAGCACGTCGGCGGCCTGGGTGATGGCGGCCTGGGCGGCGTGGGTCCCGCGCAGCGCGTTGAGCATGACGAAGTCGTGGATGACGCCCTGGTAGCGCACCGCGGTGACGGGGACGCCCGCCTGGCGGAGCTTGGCGGCGTAGGCCTCGCCCTCGTCCCGCAGGACGTCGGCCTCGGCGGTGATGACCAGCGCCGGGGGCAGGCCGGTGAGCTGTTCGGTGGTGGCCCGCAGCGGGGAGGCGGTGATCTGCGCCCGGTCCGACTCGCTGGTGGTGTACTGGTCCCAGAACCACTGCATGCCGTCGCGGCGCAGGAAGTAGCCCTCGGCGAACTGGTGGTAGGAGCCGGTGTCGAAGCTCGCGTCGGTGACGGGGTAGAACAGCACCTGCTGGACCAGCGGGATGCCGCCGCGCTCCTTGGCCATCAGCGTCAGCGCCGCGGTCATGTTGCCGCCCACCGAGTCGCCGGCCACGGCCAGCCGGCCGCCGTCGAGCCGGTGGTCGGCGCCCTGTTCGACGATCCACCGGGCGACCGCGTAGTTCTGCTCGACGGCGACGGGGTAGCGGGCCTCGGGCGAGAGGTCGTACTCGGGGAAGACGACCGCCGCCCCGGCGCCGACGGCCAGCTCGCGCACCAGGCGGTCGTGGGTGTGGGCGTTGCCGAACACCCAGCCGGCGCCGTGGATGTAGAGGATCGCCGGCAGGGTGCCGGTGGCCCCGGCCGGCCTGACGACGCGGGCGCGGACGCTGCCCGTGGGGCCGCCGGAGACGGTGATCCACTCCTCGTCGACGTCGGGCATGTCGACCGGTCCGGACTGGACCTCGTCGACGGCCTTGCGGCCTTCCTCCGGCGCCAGTTCGAACAGGTAGGGCGGGTTTGCCGTCGCCTCCGCGAACGCGGCCGCCGCGGGTTCCAGCACGGGCTGAACCGGCTCCATGACTTCAGACATCGAATCTCCCGACGATTCTTGGGGGTGCCGGTCCTTCCGGCGGAAACGGTCCTGGATTGCGCGTGGAACGCGGCTCCCCGAGTCCGTCGTCCGACACGTTAGGGCCAGTTGGCCGGCGCCGATTGCCCACGAGCGCACCACCGTTGCTCTCCCAGCGAACGGAAGGCCGAAAGGCCGCGGAATCAGCCGCTTCGGGAAGGCCGCGCACCCGCCCGGCGCCTGTGCGCTGACGGGACGCGTCCAGTGCGCTCACGGAACACGGTCGTCAGTCGCGCAGGCCTAGGTTGACGGCGGAACAACGGCGGCGCATTCACCTGAATGCGCTTCGAGGAGGGGGTTTCGCAAGGTGTCAGCAATGCCGGTCGGCGGCTTGGTTCCACAAGTGACCGACGACGCAGCGCAGCTGGTGGTGCGCAACGCGCGGATCCACACGGGAGACGCGCGCCGGCCGCAGGCCGAGGCGCTCGCCGTACGGGACGGCGTCATCACCGTGGTGGGCGACGACCGGGACGTGGCGCCGCACATCGGTGCGGCCACCAGGGTGGTCGACGCCCTCGGCAGACGGATGGTCCCGGGACTCAACGACGCGCATCTGCACGTCATCCGCGGCGGCCTCAACTACGTGCTCGAGCTGCGCTGGGACGGTGTGCCGACGTTGCGGGAGGGCCTGGCGATGCTGCGCGAGCAGGCCGCCCGGACACCGAAGGGCCAGTGGGTGCGCGTGGTCGGCGGCTGGTCGGCGGAGCAGTTCGCGGAGCGGCGGCTGCCGACCGTGGCGGAGCTGAACGCCGCGGCACCGGACACCCCGGTGTTCGTGCTGCACCTGTACCAGTCGGCCGTCCTCAACCGCGCCGCGATCAAGGCGGTCGGCTACGGCAGGGACACCCCCGAGCCGAAGGGCGGCCAGATCGTCCGCGGCCGGGACGGCGAGCCCACCGGCATGCTGCTGGCCGCACCCAGCGCGCTGGTGCTGTACTCGACCCTGGCCAAGGCGCCCACGCTTCAGGGGGAGGACCGCAAGACCTCGACCCGGCACTTCCTGCGCGAGCTGAACAGGTTCGGGCTGACCTCGGCGATCGACGCCGCCGGCGGTTTCCAGAATTTCCCCGACAACTACGGTACCGTCGTGGAACTGGCGAAGGCCGGACAGTTGTCGCTCCGGATCGCCTATCATCTGTTCCCGCAGACGCCGGGCCAGGAGATCGACGACCTGGCCCGCTGGATCGACATGGCCCGTCCCGAGGACGGGGACGAATGGCTGCGCCTCAATGGCGCGGGCGAGAATCTCACCTGGGCGGCGGCCGACTTCGAGAACTTCTCCCAACCGCGCCCGGAACTCACCTCCGATTACGAGGTGGATTTCGAGAAGGCGGTACGTCTTCTCATGGAAAACGGGTGGGGATTCCGGCTGCACGCCACCTATGACGAGACCATCCGCCGCGATCTGGCGGTATTCGAGAAACTCGCCTCGGAAGGTCTCTTCCCGGCCGGGAACCGCTGGCTGTTCGACCACGCCGAAACGGTGAGCCCGGACAGTCTCGACCGCATCGCCGCTCTCGGCGGCGCCGTCTCCGTGCAGAACCGTCTCTCCTTCCAGGGCGAGGCGTTCGCGCGCCGTTACGGTGCGGGCGTCGCCGCAGGCTCCCCGCCCGTGCGGGCCATGCTGGACCGCGGGCTGACCGTGGCCGCGGGCACGGACGCCACCCGGGTCTCCACCTACAACCCGTGGGTCGCGCTGCACTGGCTGGTCAGCGGGCGCACGGTCGGTGACCTGGTCCTGCGCCCGCCGGCCAATCGCGTCGACCGGCACACGGCACTGGCCCTGTTCACCCGCGCCGGAGCCGCGCTGACCGGTGAGGAGCAGGTCAAGGGCACGTTGCGGCCGGGGAGTTACGCGGACCTCGCGGTGCTCTCCGACGACTACTTCACGGTGCCCGAGCCGGAGATCCCGCACATCGAGTCGGTGCTGACGGTCACCGGCGGCCGCGTCGTCTACGCCGCCGCCGAGTACCAGGGCCTCGACGAGGAACTGCCCCCGGTCAGTCCCGACTGGAGCCCGGTCGCGCACTTCGGCGGGTACCAGGCCGCCGCGCGCACGGGGCGGCCCGGCGTCCGTCAGGCCGAGTCGCTCGGCGAGGCGGTGGCCGAGTCGGAACAGCACACCCGGTGGCGGGTCCGGCGCGGTCTCGCCCCGCAGGACACGGCTCCCGCCTTCGACCCCTGCTTCGTGCTCTGAGGAGCACGGCGCTTCCCCGAGGAAGCCGCCGCTCCCTCCCCCCGGACGTCCCGGAAGGGGCCCGGCCCCGCGCCGCCCCTCCCGGGACGCCACCACCGATCCCCGTCCACAGGACGGTTCTCACCGAAGCGGACGGCCGTCCGCGTCCCTACCCGGAAAGGCAACTCCCATGACCGACATCGCCGAGGTCACCGCCGCCCCCAGCCCCGATCTGCTCACGCCCGACAACTGCGCGGTGCTGTTCGTCGACCACCAGCCGCAGATGTTCTTCGGCACCGGCAGCGGGGACCGCACCGCGATCATCAACGCCACGACGGGTCTGGCCAAGGCCGCCAAGGTCTTCGACGTCCCCGTCGTCCTGAGCACGGTGGCCGCCGAGTCGTTCTCCGGCCCGATCATGCCGCAGCTCCCCGCCGTCTTCCCCGACCAGAAGATCATCGACCGCACCACGATGAACGCCTGGGAGGACGCCGCCTTCGTCGAGGCGGTCAAGGCGACCGGCCGCAGAAAGCTGGTCATCGCCGGTCTGTGGACCGAGGTGTGCATCGTGCTGCCCACCCTGTCCGCGCTCGCCCAGGGCTACGAGGTCTACGTCGTCACGGACGCCTCCGGCGGTGTCAGCCCGCAGGCCCACGAGCACGCGGTGCAGCGCATGATCCAGGCCGGCGCGGTGCCGGTGACCTGGGTGCAGGTGCTGCTCGAGCTCCAGCGGGACTGGGCGCGCACGGAGACCTACGGCGCCGTGACGGACGTGGTGAAGGAGCACGGCGGCGCCTACGGCCTCGGCCTCGTCTACGCGCAGGCCTTCATCGGCGCGCACGCCGCCGGCTGAGCCGCTCGCGGCTTCGCACGGCAGTGGTCATGAGTCAGGAACAGGCAGGAACACGATGAACGCTGGACTGTTGGTCCTCCGGCTGGTGGTGGGGCTGCTCATCGCCGGCCACGGAGTGCAGAAGGTGAGCTTCCACCTGGGGGGCGACGGCCTCGCCGGCGGAACCGAGGAGTTCCGCCACGACGGTTTCCGGGGCGGGCGGCTGACCGCGCTCGTGGCGGGCGGCAGCCAGATCGGCGCCGGCCTGTTCCTGGCCGCGGGGCTGCTCACGCCGCTCGCGGCGATGGCCGCGATGGGCGTCATGACGGTCGCGGGCACCGTCAAGCTGCCCAAGGGCCTGTGGGTGCAGAACGACGGGTTCGAGTACCCGCTGGTCCTGGTGCTGGTCTCCGCCGCCCTGGCCCTGACCGGCCCCGGCCGGTGGTCGCTGGACGAGGCCGTGGGGCTCACCCCGTGGCCGCTGTGGACCGGCGTCGCCGCCGTCGTGGCCGGTCCGGCGAGCGGGCTGCTCACCCGCGCGGTGCTGCACCGGCCGTCCGCCGAGCCGGAGGGAGCACGGTATGCGCGCCCTGCTGGCTGACGCGGCCCGTACGCTGCTGCCGCGCGGTGAGGAGCGGCACGGACCGCTCCCCCCGCTGATGCTGACGCTGACGGTCGTCACCGGACTGGTCGACGCGGTGAGCTATCTGGCCCTCGGGCACGTGTTCGTCGCCAACATGACCGGCAACGTGGTCTTCCTGGGCTTCGCGCTGGCGGGCGCAGCGGGTCTGTCCGCCCCGGCGTCCGTCGTCTCGCTCGTCTCGTTCCTGCTCGGCGCGCTGGCGGGCGGCGGGCTGGGCTCCCGGTTCGCCGGACACCGGGGGCATCTGCTGCGGACGGCCACCGCCGTCCAGGTGCTGCTGGTGGCCGTCACCGCGGCCGTCACCGCGCTCTCCGACGGCCAGGTGACCACCGGCGTGCGGTACACCCTGATCGTCCTCCTCGGTCTCGCCATGGGCCTGCAGAACGCGGTCGCCCGGCGGCTAGGCGTCCCGGACCTCACCACGACCGTCCTGACGCTGACGCTGACCGGACTGGCCGCGGACTCCGCTCCGGCCGGCGGCGAGGCGCCACGGCCCGGCCGAAGGATCCTGTCCGTGCTGGCCATGTTCCTCGGGGCACTCGCGGGAGGCCTGCTCGTCCGGCACGGGCATCTCGTCCTCACCCTGCTGCTCGCCCTGCTGCTCCTGGCGGCCACCTCCCTGGCCGTCCACCGGCTCTCGGCCGCCGGCCCCCCTTGGGTACGGCACCGGCCCTGAGCCGTGGGACCGGCTCCCGCACCGGCCGCGGGACCGTGCACGTCACCCGCCGGGCCGCCGTGTCCGACGACGCGCGCGGCAGGCCGGCCGACGCCGACGGGGCGGGGTTCGTGCTTCGGCACGAACCCCGCCCCGCACGCGTTCCACCGGCTCGGCGTCAGCCCCGCTCGCCCTCCAGCCAGCTCAGGATCTCGGAGGTGACGGGATCGGTGATGTCGTCGAACTCGTCGTGCGTCGTCAGGTACTTCGCCACGTAGGGGCAGACGGGCACGATCCGCATGCCCTGTGCGCGCACGTCCGCGAGCGCCTGCCGCACCAGCTCGGCGGCCAGGCCGCGCCCGGCGAAGGCGTCGTCGATCACGGTGTGGTAGAAGACCCGTTGGCCGAGGTGGTCGCGGAAGGCCGTCAGGCCGGCGCGTTCGCCCGCGACGAGGATCTCGTAGCGGTGCCGGTCGTCCCTGCGCTCGACGGTCGGGGCGGCGGAAGGGGAGCTCATCGTGGTTCCTTTCGGGGTACGGGGCCGGAGCGCGGCGGGTCGCGGTGCGGCACGGCATGACGGTGGCGTCCGGGCGGGACGGGGGCCGGCAGCGGGTCGCCGGTGTGTTCCCGGACCGCGCCGAAACGGTCGGAGGCGTCCGCACGCTCCCGCCGGGCCCGGACGATGTCCTCGTGGCTCCGTCCGATGACATTCCGCCACATGGCGAACTGTACCGGTGTCTGCGCAGCTCAACGCCGCTGCGGTGCCCCGTTCTCCACGGCAGTGCGCGCGTGACCGGTCGAGGGCGGCCGAAGCCTCCGCACCCGTGCGGAGCCGGTGCCGGCCGGCGGCGGGGTACGCCACTCGGGCGGAGGGACAGAGAGCCGGGTCACGCCGCCGGCGCCGACTCCAGTGGCCCGAAGCGTCCTCCGGCGCGGAATGGCGCCGTGACTCGAAGCGCACCCCGTACTCGTGCGGGCCCTCGGCCGCTCAGCGGTGTGCCGCGGGCCGGGGAGCCGCTCCCCGGTCCGCCTCCGCGAAGAGGGCCGCGACCTGTGTGGCGGTCCGCTCGGCGCCCGGCGTGAGCAGGGCCAGGGCTACGGTCCCGACGCCGAGGGCGAGGAGCGGCCACGCAGGCCGCGCTCGCCGTGGGCCGGGGCGCCGGGACGTCGGAGTGCCGGGACGTCGGAGTGCCGGCGTGGAGCGCGCTGCCCGGTGGGCCGCTGTCCGGCGGATGTCGCGGGGGCGCACAGCCCGGTGGCCGCGGGCGCTTGGTGCCCGGGCTCGACGGTGCGCCCCGCCCCACAGCCCTCGGACAGACGGGTATCCCCGCGGGTCAGTGCCGGTTCCTCCGCGGTTTCAGGGGCACCGTCGGCAGCTCGGGAGCGGGCAGCGGATCACCGGCGTAGCCCGTCACCTCACCGAACCGCCGGCCCTCCGTCCAGTCCCGGCGCGCCTGCGCGATGTCTTGCGAGGACCGCCCGATGAAGTTCCACCACATGACGATCTCCTCCTCGAACGGGGTGCCGCCGAGCAGGACCGTGCGCGCCGGTTGGCTGGACTCGTTGCGCAGCGTCAGCGTGCCGGCGCCGGGGCGGAGGTAGCCGAGTTCCGCCGGGCGCAGCAGGCTTCCGGCCAGGCGGACGTCCCCGCGGTCCACGAGGAGCCCGTGCTCGAAGCGGGGGTCCACGGACAGCGTGAGCGAGGCTTGTGCCGGCAGGGTGATCTCGGCGCCGAGCAGCGGCGTGAAGGTCCGCACGGGCGAGACGGCGCCGGCCAGCGCTCCCAGGAAGACCCTGATCACGGCTCCGTCGACGTGCACGGGCTCCGGCACATGGTGCTGGAAGTCGGGTGCGGTGTGCCGGTGTTCGTCCGGCAGTGCCACCCAGAGCTGCACGCCGTGCAGGACGGTGGTCCGCGGGGTGGAGACCTCCGAGTGGCTGATGCCGTGCCCGCCCGTCATGAGGTTCAGCTCGCCGGGCCGCACCAGGGCGTGGCTGCCGAGGCTGTCACGGTGCTCGATCTCCCCGCTGAACAGCCAGCTCACCGTCTGGAGTCCGGTGTGCGGGTGCGGGGCGACGTCCATGCCGCCGGTGCGGGCGACGTCGTCGGGGCCGTAGTGGTCGGCGAAGCACCAGGCGCCGATCAGGGTCCGGGTCCGCTGCGGCAGCGTGCGCCGGACCGACATGGCGCGCGGCCCGCCCAGCGGCACGTCGCGCGGCGTGAGCACCTCGACCCGCGTCTTACCCGCCCGCTCGCCGTCGTCCACCGGCCCATGACGGACCTGCCCGGGGCCCGCTTGGACATCGCTCATCGAGAAGCACCTCCGACAGTCATTTTGGTTGCATATTCAACCACTATCGCGGGCCCGTCCCCGTCGACGGTGCCCCGCCGGGCGATCGCGGCCGAGCCGGGGCCGGCCGCCCCGCGTCTCCCGCGGAACGACGACCGCGCGTACGGAGCCGACCGCCGGGCAGCGAGGCTAGAGCACACGAGCGCCGGGGACGCGCCCGTGAGCGCACGGCCTTCGTTCCCGCAGCGCACGACCCGTGAGCGGCGCCGTACACGGTGCGCTCTCGAACACCATCGCGTGCGCTGTCGATCAATCCAGCCCCGCTCCTCGCCCCTACCGTCACTGCGGTACGCACCGCACAGCGCCTCAGGAGGCGACCATGACCACCGGCACCCAACCCGCGAGCAGCCAGCCCCGGCTGCACCAGAAGGGCGCGCTCATCCAGGAGTTCGGGACCGTCAAACAGTTCCCGCTGGGACTGTCGTACGACGCCCGCATGTACTCCTGCCAGCGCCTCAACCAGGTCCTGGCCGACACCCAGATCCTGTACGGCCTCTACAAGAAGCACCACTGGCTCCTGCGCGGCGCGACCTTCTACCAGCTCCACCTGCTCCTGGACAAGCACGCCGGACAGCAGCTGGAGCTCGTCGACACCCTCGCCGAGCGGGTCCAGACGCTGGGCGGGGTGGCCGTGGGAGACTCCCGGCACGTCGCGGAGATCACCTCGATCCCGCGTCCGCCGGACGGCGTGGAGGAGGTCCCGGCCATGCTCTCCCGTCTGCTCCAGGCACACGAGACGATCCTGACCGAGGCCCACGACGCGGCCGCCCGGACCGCCGAGCTCGGTGACGACGGCACGAACGACCTGCTGGTCTCCCAGGTGATCCGTACCGGTGAACTGCAGGCCTGGTTCCTGGCCGAGCACCTGGTCGACACCCCCCTGGTGCGGGTCTGATCCCACCCCGGAACGCCTGTGACCTGCGGTCCCGTCGCGCCCGCCTAGAATCTTCCCGATCATGTCCGGGAGGCGGGCAGGGGCCGGGAGGACCGAGGGTGACCGGTGAGCGGGCGGCGTTCGGGGCGCTGCTGCGGGAGCTGCGGCTGGCCAGGTCGCTGACCATCGAGGGCTTGTCCGAGGCGTCGGGCGTGAGCGTCCGCGGTATCGGCGACCTGGAGCGGGGCCGCCGGGCGGCTCCGCAGCGGCGCACGGTGGCCGCGCTGGCGGACGGCCTGGGGCTGGACGAACCGGAGCGGGAGCGCCTGCTGGCCTCCAGCCGGAGCGGACGCAGCCCCGCCTACAGCCCGGCCGGAGTCCGCTCCTTCCCGCGCGGCATCGACGACTTCGTCGGCCGGGACCAGGAGATGGGGCGGCTCGTCGGACTCGCGGAGCGGGCCGCCGGCCAGGCAGCGCCGGACCGGTCCGCCAAACCGGCCGCCCACCCGGTCGTCGTCGCCGTCTCCGGCACCCCCGGCGCCGGGAAGACCACGCTCGCGCTGCACGCCGCCCGCCGGCTCGCCGACCGGTTCCCGGACGGGCAGCTGGTGGTGGACCTGCGCGGCACGGACGAGGACCCGCCCGCACCGGCCGAGCTGATGCTCGTCGTCCTCAAGGCCTTCGGCGTGCCCGACCGCGACCTCGCCAAGGCCGGGCCGGAGGGCCACCCCGGTCTGTACCGGCAGGCGCTGGCCGACCGGCGTTTCCTCCTGGTGCTCGACAACGCCCGCGACGAGGCCCAGGTACGCCCGCTGCTGCCCGGAGCCGGCTCCGGGATGGTCGTGGTGACCAGCCGGCGGATGCTGACCGGCCTGGACGACGTGCACCGCATGGCCCTGGGCGAGCTGAGCACCGGGGACGCCGCCGCCTTCCTCTCCTCGCTCGTCGGGGCCGAGCGCGCCGCGGCCGACCCCGCGGCTCTGGCGGAGGTCGCCCGGCGCTGCGCACACCTGCCGCTCGCGCTGCGCGTGGCGGGCAACTGGCTGGCCACCCGCACCGGGTGGACCGTCCGCCGCCTGGCCGACCGCCTCACGCTGGAGGAGCGACGGCTGGAGACGCTGACCGCCGGCGACGTGGGGGTGGCGGCCGCGTTCGATCTGTCGTACCGCCAGCTCACCTCCGCCGCCGCACGCATGTTCCGGCGACTGTCGCTGGTTCCGGGCCCGGACGTGAGCGCCGCCTGCGCGGCCCGGTTGACCGGCCAGGACCTGTTCGAGGCGGAGGACACGCTGGAGGAACTGGTCGAGGCCGGGCTGCTCGGCACGGACCGGGACCGCTACCGCCTGCACGACCTGCTGTGCCTGTACGCCCGTGCCCGGCTGACGGCCGAGGACCGGGCCGGGGAGGTCGGCCGGGCCCGGGCCGCGATGTACCGCTGGCTGCTTCAGACGGCGGTCGTCGCGGGCCGCTGGTACGAACCGGGCCACGGGGCTCCGCCGGTGACCTGGCAGGGCGAGGTCGATCTGTCCAGTGCCGAGCGGGCGCGCGAGTGGCTGCAGGCCGAGGGGACCAACTGGCTGGCCGCGCTGCGCGCCGCCGCCGCGGCGGGCGAGCACCCGACCGTCGTGGAGGTGGCCGAGTCGCTGCACTGGTTCTCCGACCAGTGGATCTTCTGGGGGCACTGGTCCGAGATCTTCGAGACCGCCGCCCGCTCGGCCCGGGCCCTGGGCGATCCGCTGCTCGAGGCGACCCAGCTGAACTACCACGCCTGGTCCCTGCTGCTGTGCGAGGGCCGGCCGCGGGACGGCCTCGACCGGTCCCGGCAGGCGCTGGCCGCGGCCGAACGCGCCGGCGACCCGGGCCAGCAGGCCTGGGCCCACTACTACACCGCCTGGGCCCACCGCCTCCTCGACGAACCGTGGCTGAGCGTCGACCACAACGAGCGGGCCGCCCGGCTGTTCGAGACCGCCGGCGATCTCCACGGCTTCCTCCAGAGCACCCACGTACGCGGCTGGCTGCTGGAGACGCAGGACCGCAACGAGGAGGCCATCGCGGTCTACCAGGACTTGCTGGCCTGGCTCGAGGAGGCCGGCGACCGCATCGAACCGCACGTCGCCGACACCGCCCGGTTCGGCGCGCACCGGGGCATCGGCAAGAGCTACAGCCGTCTGCGGCGGTGGGACGAGGCCGTGCGCCACCTGCAGACCGCCGTCGACGTCTGCCGCGCCAGTGGCAACACCGCGATGGAGAGCCGCCAACTCACCGATCTGAGCGAGGCCCTGCTCGCCACCGGGAGGGCGGCGAAGGCCCGTGAGGCCCTGGTCCGCTGCCTGTCCCTCGGGCCGGACGCCGACCCACGGCGCGTCGCCGAGGCCCGCGAACGGCTCGCCCGCCTCGACGCCGGCTGAGCCGACCGCCGACCGGAGCGTGCCGACCGCCGCGGTCACCGCCCGACCGGAGTGTCGTTCATCTCACCGTAGGCGACGCCAGCACATGTGCACTGTTCTCCGCGCGCACTGACCTGTTCCCGCAGCGCACAACGCGCGCCCGTCTCCCGGGGAGCGGCGTTTTCTGCCTGCTTTCTGCCTGGAGGCGCGCCCGGGCCGGCTGGTTGGCTGACAGCGGCGGGGAAGAGGGCAGCGGCGTTGCTGTCCGGCTCCTGTCGGCGGCCGGTCCCCGGCGCGCGACGGGGCGTCCACGCGTGACGAGGCACGGGGCGTCGCCTTCCAGGGGCGAGACGTCCCCGGTCGATCCGTGCGCGCCACGGCTCCGAGATCTCCGCCGGTACCGCATGGGTGGAGAGGAGAGCCAGGTGAGCCTGGTGCTGACGACGGATTCGGTTCCCGACGAGGACAAACTGGCCTACTGGCGAGCCGCCGTGGGCAGGGCACTGGTGCCGATGGCCGTCACACCGCGGGCCGAGGGCCCGATCGCCGGCCGGATCGTCACCGCCCCGCTGGGGTACATCAGAGTCTCCGCCGTCGAGGCGGACGCCCAGCGCGCGAGCCGTACCGCGGCTCACATCGCGCGCTCCCCGCAGGACTTCGTGGCGGTGAGCGTCCAGATGCGGGGCACGGCGACCCTGGTCCAGGACGGCCGGCGTGCCTGTGCCGGGGAGAAGGACATCGTCGTCTACGACACGACGCGACCGTACAGCCTGACCTACCCGGAGCGGTTCGCCGCCCGCGTCGTCCACCTGCCCCGCCGGGCGCTGGGCCTGTCGGACGAGCAGCTCCACCGGATCACCGGCACCGCCATCGGCACGACGGAGGGGGTCGGCTCGGTCCTGATGCCGTTCCTGGCCTCGCTGGTGGCCTCCGCGCACACCTGCTCACCGGCCGTCGCAGGGAAACTGGCCGCCAACGTCGTCGACTTCTTCGCCACCCTCGTGGCCGAGCGGACCCGGCCCGGCGCGGTGGGAGCGGACAGCGCGCGAAGCCGGCTGGTGCTGCGCGTCCGCGACCACATCGACCGCAACCTCGGCGATCCCGCGCTGTCCCCCGCGGCCGTCGCGACGGCGCACCACATCTCCGTCCGCTATCTGCACCGCCTCTTCGAGGACGAGGGCGTCACCGTGGGCAGGCTCATCCAGCGGCGCCGGCTGGAGGAGAGCGCGCGGGAGCTCACCCGCGGTGGCCGGACGGCTCCCGCGGTGTCCGCGGTGGCCCAGCGCTGGGGGTTCGTCAACCCGGCGCACTTCAGCCGGGTGTTCCGGACCTTCTACGGCCACTCCCCCCTGGAGTGGCGCAACCTGCGCCTGACCGAGGGCGCCGACGCCTCGCGGCGCCCCGCGCGACGGCAGCCGCGGGACGAGCCCGGCCCGGCACGCCGGGGGGAGCCGGGGGCGGAGCGGCTCGGCTGATCCGGCGCGCCGCACGCGCGCCCCCTCCGTGTGGGGCCCCGGGTCAGGCGGAGCCGTCCCGCCCGCCCGGCAGCCCTTCGCTGGTGACGAAGTAGAAGACGGGGAGGACGACGAACACCCCGATCGCCAGCAGCGGTGCGACGAACACCCCGAGGAGCCCGGCGACGGTGTAGGCGAGAGCTCCGGTCCAGGAGCGGAGCCGTCCGTGCCGTACGTAGGTGTCCTCCACGTCCGCGTCCAGCAGTTCGGGCCGACGGGCCATCTGGTGGTAGAAGGCCACCCAGCTCAGGCACATCGTCGCGGCGAGACCGGCGTAGAGGGCGACGGCCGTCCGTGCGTCGGTGTCGGTGAGGTCGTGCTGCAGCGCGTCGGCGACCACGGCGGTGGGGAAGGAGAGCGCCGCGGTGGTGAGCAGGAGGAACAGGTTGGCGGCGTGCAGTCCGCGGTCCATGGCCCGGATGCGGACGAAGGCCTGGTGGTGGTTGAGCCAGATCACCGAGACGTAGCCGAAGGACGCCAGGTAGCCGAGGTAGGCGGGCCACTGGGCCAGCAGGGCCCGGCCGAGGCCGCCCGGCCGGTGCGGCGGATCGGAGAGGTTGAGCACGAGGAGCGTGACGGCGATGGCGAACACGCCGTCGCTGAAGGCCTCGGCCCGTGTCGTCTCGGAACGGGAGAACTTGCGAAGGTGGGTGCGGGACAAGCCGCCTCCTGTCGTACGTGGTTCATGTCGCGGTGCGGGCGGCTTCCGTCGCGGCGCGGTGCTCCAGCTCCGACCGTCCGGCGGCTTCCGAGTCAACCACGTCCGCAAGCCGGCCCGCCCGCCGGACGGTGGACCGTGCGCTCACGGGCAAGCGGAGGGCACGGCCGGTGGCGACGTCTCCGCCGTCCGGCATGGCGCCGGCTCCGCGCCGCCCCTCAGTCGACGGCTCCGCCGGTGGCGCCGGCGGTGACGCGGCGCTGGGCCGCGACGAGCAGCACTGCCGCGGGCGCGGAGGACAGGACGGCGGTGGCCATGACGGCGTTCCACTGGTTCGTGTGGGCGCCCAGGTACTGGTAGATGCCGAGGGTGACCGGCCGCACCGTCCCGTCGGTGGTCAGGGTGAGGGCGAAGATCAGGTCGCTCCAGGCGAAGAGGAAGACGAACAGGGCCGCGCTGATCAGCGCGTTGGCGCTCATCGGGAGCACCACGGCGCGGAACACGCGCAGCCGTCCCGCGCCGTCCACGCGCGCCGCCTCGATGATCTCCCCGGGAATACCCCGCATGGACGAACGCAGGACCATGATCGCGAACGGCACCCCGGCGGTGGAGTCGGCGAGAACGAGCCCCGGGTAGGAGTTCAGCAGTCCCAGGTCGTTGTACGCGCTGTAGAGCGCGTTGGCCACGACGATGCTCGGGACCGCCTGGGTGACCAGGACGCCGAGGAGCACCGGGTCGGCTCCCCGCGGGGGGAAGCGGGCCAGCGCGTAGGCGGCCGGAGCGGCGAGCCCGAGACTGAGCGCGACGCTGCCGAGCGCCACGACGAGACTGGTGAGCAGGTTGCGTCCCTGGCCGCGCAGCGCGGTGGCGTAACCGCTGAGGTCGGGGTGGCGGGGGAACCAGCCTGCCCGCAGTGCGTTGCCCGTCGGCTGCAGGGAGGCGTTCACCATCCAGTAGACGGGGAACAGCATCACCGCGAGCAGGACGATCGCGATGATCGTGGACGGCAGGCCGCGTCGGCGGGCGCGGCTCACGAGATCCGCCCTCCGGTGGTCCGGGCGCGCCGGTCGGCACGGAGGTGCAGGAGGGCGAGGGCGAGCGAGACGACGATGAGGAGGTTGCCCGTCGCGGCGCCCTGCCCGAAGTCGAACTGCCGGAAGGACAGCTCGTAGGACCGGGTGGCCAGGGTCTCCGTGGCTCCGGCCGGTCCCCCGTCCGTCACCACGAGGATGACGTCCAGCACCTTCAGGGTGTAGATCGCGCCCAGCACCAGCACGACCCGGGTCACGGGCCGCAACAGCGGCCAGGTGACATGGCGGAACGACGCCAGGGCCCCGGCGCCGTCCAGTTCCGCCGCCTCGTACAGATGGGCCGGGATGTCCTTCAGGCCGCTGTAGAGGATCGTCGTGTTGAACGGGACTCCCACCCAGATGTTGACGAGGATCACCGAGACCAGCGCCTGGGACGTGCCGGTGAGCCAGGGCACGCCCGAGGAGACCAGGTGCAGGCCGCGCAGCACCCTGTTGACGACCCCGGTGTCGGTGTCGAGCATCCACTTCCAGGTCGTTCCGGAGGCGACCAGCGGCAGCAGCCAGGGCAGCAGCAGGAGCGAGCGCAGCACCCGGCCGAGCGGGAAGTGGCGCCGGAAGAACAGGGCCAGGGCCAGACCGAGCACGAACTGCCCGGCCAGCGAGCCGGCGGTGAACAGGACGGTGGTCAGCAGGACCTCGCGGAAGCGGTCGGACGTCAGGATCCGCGCGTAGTTGTCCAGTCCCACGAACGGCGCGGCGCCGGTGTAGAACGTGGCGGCGTCGTAGTGCTGAGAACCCATCATGACGTTCTTGACGAGCGGGTAGCCGAAGAACAGCAGCAGGTACGCGACGGCGGGCAGGAGGAACATCCACCGGGTGAGCCCGTCGTACCGGCGTCCCCGGGCCGCGCTCGGCTCTGCGCCGTCCGGGTCGTCGGGCCGCCGCGCCGCGCCGGCCGCGGGCGCCTCGACCGTGACCGCTGCGCCCGTCCGCTCGGCGCCCGTCGCAAGGAGCGGGCGCGGGTCAGGAGCCGGTGGCGATCCGCTGCGCACGCTTCAGCGCCTCCTCGGGTGTCTGCTCCCCCGTGAGCGCGGCCTGGATCGCGGTGTAGATCCCGGTCGCCGCCCGGGGCCACCGGGCGCCGAGTTCACCGGTCCGGGACCGGGCCCCGGCGACGCTCTTGACGAAGGTGTCGGCCGTCGCGTCCCGTCCGGCGTACCGGGCGGCGACGGCGGTGCGCGAGGGCACGGTGAGTCTCTGCTCGGCCTGGGTGAGCATGTTCTCGGGGTCGTTCAGGCAGGCGAGTACGCGCGCGGCCTTCTCCCGCCGGGGTTCGGAGGCGTTCCGCGGCACGGTCCACACCTCGCCGCCGAGCGGTGTGACCGGGCTCAGCCCCGCGCGTGGGACGGGAACGGGCGCCACCCCCCAGTGCAGGTTCTTGGTCCTGTTCATGGCGGGGATGCGCCAGGGGCCGTTGATCATCATGGCGGTCCGGCCGGCGACGAACTGATCGTGGAGGTCGGCCTGGTCCCAGTTCAGCACCGACTTCGACATGGATCCGTCCTTGACCAGGTCGACCCACAACTGGAGTGCCCGCGCGGCCTGCGGGGTGTCCAGCCGCTGCTCGTCCCCGCCGTTGGACCACAGGAAGGGCAGGAACTGCCAGGCGCCCTCGAAGGTGGCGGTGGCGTCGACCGCCATGCCGTAGCGTCCCGGACGCGTCAGCCCGGCCGCCGCCGTCCTCAGTTCGTCCCAGGTCCTGGGCACGGCGACGCCGGCCTCGGCGAGCATGTCCTTGTTGTAGAAGAGGGCGACCGTGTTGACGGTGGGCGCCAGTCCGTAGACCTTTCCTTCGTAGGTGCCCGCCGACAGGATGCCCTCGGTGAAGCCGCCGAAGTCGATGCCGTACTCGTCCAGCGGGGTCAGGGCGCCGGTCCCGGCGATCTGCTGCAGGTCGGCGTTGTCCAGCATCAGCAGGTCGGGGAGGGTCCGCGAGGACGCCTGCTGGAGCACCCGGGGCACCAGCGAGGGCCCGGGAACGCTTCGGTGCTCGACCTTCACACCGGCCGCCCTGCCGCAGGCGTCGAGCCAGCGGCTCCACTGGGCGTGCTCGGTCTCGTCGGTGTAGTAGTCGAGTGCGGTGATGGAGGTGACCTTGCCCGAGGAGGCCACGGCGCCGGTCTCGCCACCGCACCCGGTGCCGGTCAATGCGAGTGCGACGGCTCCCAACAGGGCGGCGATCCGCCGCGCCGGTGGAGTGACCGGTGAGATCATGGTGCGTGTGCTCCCGAGTGACGAGCGTTGCCGGAGTGGGGGTCCCCGGGGGCGGCGGATGGGTCCGCGGGTCCCCGGGGCGACTCGGTCAGCGTATGCGCAGGGTGGCGGGCCCGGACGGCCGGGCCGGTGGTGCGGCGCCCCGCACCAGTGTGTTCGCCCCGCGACCGGTGGGCCCGGCGTCGGCCGGTTCAGACCCCGGCGCCTCGTCCGGCGGCTTCCCGGATCATCGCCGCCACGGCGGCGGGCCGTGCCCGCGGGACGGCGTGCGAGGCGTCCAGCAGGTACTCGGTGGCCGCCATGCGCTGCGCCATGAAGCGCTGCGCGGTGGGGTTGAGCATCCGGTCGGCGGTGGCGATGGCGTACCAGGAGGGTTTCGAGGCCCACGCGGGCGGGCCGGATCTTCCGGTCAGCGCGCCCGGGGCGATCGGACGCTGGGTGACGGACAGCACGTCGGTCACGCGGGAGGACAGGTCGGCGGCGTACACCTGCCGGAACCGCTCGGCGCGGAGGTACAGCTCGCCGTCCGGGCCGGTGGGCAGGGCGGCGGTGACGAGCGCGTCGGTGGACGGCATGGGGGCGAAGCGGCTCATGACGTCCAGGGCGCACTCGCCCTCGTCGAGGCCGAGCGCCGCGACGTAGCACAGCGCCACGATGTTGTCGGCGTCGGTGGCGGCCTGCGTGATCACCGCGCCGCCGTAGCCGTGGCCGACCAGGACGACCGGGGCGTCGAACCGGCGCACCGCGCTGCGGACGTAGGCGGCGTCCTGGGACAGGCCTCGCAGCGGGTTGGCCAGGGCGCTCACGGCGAGTCCGGCCGAGTGCAGCGAACGGATGGTCCCGGACCACACCGAGGCGTCGGCGAACGCCCCGTGCACGAGCACGACGGTGGGCGGTGTGGGGGTGTTTCCGTGCACGTCGGCGGCCTCCGAATGGGTTCGGTCCCAGCCAAACGCATCCCGGTGGGGCGGGCATCGCGTGAACGTACCAGGACGTCCGCTCAGTCTTCCCGCAACGCCATGACCACATTGGCGAGTTGGACCCGCGAGTTGACCGACAGCTTGCGGAAGACCGCGGTCAGGTGGGTGTTGACCGTGTGCGGGGAGACGACGAGCCGGTCGGCGGCCGACCGGTTGGTGTGTCCCTGGGCGATGAGACGGGCGACCTTCCGCTCCGAGGCGGTGAGGGCCCCCCAGCCCTGGACGGGGCGCTGCCGGGCGGCGGTCCCGCGGTCGCCTCCGCCGCCCGCCGTCCTGCCCGGACCGGGCCGTACCCGTGCCGCCGCGGCATGGGCGCCGGACTCGGCGAACGCGCCATGGGCCTGCCTCAGCGCGGTCATGGCCCGCGGCGCGCGGCCGGCGGTCAGCAGCGCCTGTCCGAGGTCGGCCTGCGCGGCGGCCCGGACGAGCGGGCGGGGGCTTCGGGCGAGCAGGTCCACCGCGCGTTCCAGCAGGGCGGGATCGTTCCGCACCAGCCCGAGGGCCTGCGCGGCGATACCCGTGGCGGTGGGTACCGCGGGGTTGCGGTCGGCGTGCGCCCCGGCCTGGGCGGCCAGGTCCTCGGCGAGTTCCCGGTCCGCGCCGCGCAGGGCCATGCGGATCGCGAGGTCGACCCAGTCGCGCAACAGCCGCCAGCGCATGAAGGAACCTTCCTGCTGCACCTGCCGGATCCGGTCGACGGCGAGCCCGGCGTCCCCGTCGGCATCGGCGTGCACCGCTTCCAGGAAGCGCACCGCGGCGGTGTTGCCCGGGTTGGGTTTGACCGCCAGCCCCTCCCGCGCGGCGGCCAGGTGCCGGCCCGCCGCCTCCCGGTCGCCGCGCAGCAGGGCGATCCGGGAGCGGATCACCCGGGAGTTCACCTGCTGGACGGGTATCCGCACGTCGTCCTCGAGCCGCTCCATGGTCACGAAGCCGGCCTCGGCGTCGTCGAGTCTGCCCAGGCCCAGGTGCTGCTGGGCCTGGGCCCACAGGAGCATCGCCTGCCGGGGCGCCCCGGCGTCGTCCGCCGCACGCAGCAGCAGCCGCTCGCCGGCGGCGAAGTCGTCCAGGTGCTGGTAGGCGACGATCTCCTCGGGGAGGAAGGCGGCGTCGACGGCGCTGAGGGCGGTGAAGCGCTCCAGGGCGAGGGCGTTCTCCCCCGCGTTGAGGGCGATCTCGCCGAGCCCGGACAGGGCGAGGACGTGCGCCTCCCGGTCACCGGTCGCGATGGCCTCGCGCAGCGCGCTCTCGCCGGCCTCCCGCGCGGCTGCGAGGTCACGTCCCCGGGACAGGGCCAGCGCGCGCAGGGCGGCGAGCCTGGCCGCGACCTTTGGGGCGGCGCCCCCGACGGCGACGGCCGTCTCCGCCCGGCGGCGCAACTCGTCGGCGAGGTCCATGTTCCACAGCGTCCCGCCCAGGGCGGCCTGGAGCCGGCCGAACGCCTCGGGGTGGGGGCGCGCGGCCAGCAGCCGGTCGCCGGTCGCCAGCGCCTCGCGGTTCCGGCCGGCCCGGGTCAGGCAGACGATCGCCCGCTCCCCCACCGCGAAGCTCAGCGGCCGCGCGGGCGGCACCAGTTCCAGGGCGCGCGTCATCAGGTCGGCCGCGAGGCCGGGCGTGACCGGCAGCACGTCCTCGGCGGCCCGCCGCAGCAGTGTCACGGCCTCCTCGTCCCCGGGCAGGGCGCCCTTGAGGAGGTGCGGCACCATGTCGATCGGCTGACGGCCCGCGGCGGCGAGGTGGCCGGCCGCCTCCCGGTGCAGCGCCTTGCGGGCCGACGGCGGGATGTCGACGTAGACCGCCTGGCGCAGCAGATCGTGCCGGAACACCAGTTGGTCGCCGTCGTCGTCCAGGAGACCGGCGCGCACCGCCTCCTCGAGCGCCGGGATCAGGGTGGTGGCCGGCCGGCCGCACAGCGCGGCGGCCTCGGGGAAGCCGAACCTGCTTCCCAGCACCGCTCCCATCTGGAGGAAGCGCAGCGTGCCGGGTTGCAGGGATCTGAGCCTGCCGCGCACACCCACGACGAGCCTCGGGTGCACGGGTGTGCCCGGGGCACCGGCGGTCCGCAGTCCCGCGAGCATCTCGACCGCCAGGAACGGGTTCCCGCCGGCTCCGTTGAGCAGGTCGCGCACCCGCTCGTCGACGGCCGTGCCCAGGGCGTCGCCCGCCAGCTGGCCGATGGCCTCACCGGACAGCGGGCCCAAGGGCACGGTGACCGTCGGCAGATCGCCCGCCGCGGCCGTGACCACCTCCTCCGCCGGGCCGGCCGGCTCCAGCCGTCCGGTCAGCAGCCAGAGCACCGGTGAGGTCCGCAGACGGACCGGGAGTTGCTTCAGGGCGAACCGGCTCAGCGGGTCGGCCCACTGCACGTCGTCGAGGGCGATCAGCACCGGTACCTCGCCGGCTCTGGCCTCGATCGCCTCCGCCAGGCGTTCCACCAGCCAGATCCGCTGGTCGTGATGGCGCGCGAGATCGGCGATGGCACCGTCGGACAGCAGCGGCCGGTCGCCGTGCAGGACGCAGGCCGCCAGCGACGAGAGCGGCACGATGTGGTGGAGCTCGTCTGCCTTGCCCAGGCCGACCGAGAATCCGGCCGCCCGGGCTCTGGCGACGGCCTCGGCGAGCAGGGTGCTCTTGCCGATCCCCGGTTCGCCCCGGATCAGGGCCAGTGCGCCGCCGCCGGTGCGGACCACCGAGGTGATCAGGTTCTGGAGTGCTTCGAGCTCGTCCTCCCGGCCGCGCAGACCGCTACGGGACAGTGATCCGCCCACCCTCGCCACTCTTGCCCTTCCCTGTCCCCGCGCGTCCGCCGCGGGGACGACGCGCCGGCTGTCCACTATGGCAAGAACGACGGCTCCGAGCACACCTGGCATATGGGGCGGGCCACGTGACTCGTGCCACTGCCGGCAGACGGCGGTGCGGGACGGGGCGCAGGCACGGGAGCCGCGGCCGGCCGGGACCGGGCCGGGCGCCGCGCGGGGCCGGTGCCCGACACCCCGCGGGCCGTCGGCCGTACCGGTCGGCGCGCACCGGCCGGCCGGTGGTCCGGTCCGGGAGGGATCCCGGTCCCGGCCGCCATGGTCAGGACGCGTCGGGCGGACGGGGCTCACGCGCTCCCGGCCGCGGCCGGGAGCGCCGGCCCGCCGGCGCCGTCGAGGACCGCGACGGCCGGTGCGTCCCACTCGGCGGGCGGGATCGTACGGGGTTCCCGCAGCGCGGAGTCCCGCCACTCGGCGGGGGACATCCCGTAGGCGGCCCGGAACACCCGGCTGAAGTGGGCGGCGTTGTGGAAGCCCCACCGGCGGGCCACGGCGGCGATGGTCCGGCCCTCGGAGTCCCGCCGGGCCAGTTCGCGCCGGCACTCCTGCAACCGGCGGCGCTGGATCCACCGGCCGAGCGTGATGTCCTCCTCCTGGAAGAGTCTGTGCAGGTAACGCACGGAGATCTGGTGGGCGTGCGCGATGGCCTGGGGCGTCAGGTCGGAATCGGCGAGGTGGCGGTCGATGTGCGCCTGGATCCGCGACAGCCACGCCTTCGCCGCGCTCGGCGGGTCGTCCGTGTCCTGCCGAAGCCGCTCCTCGACCAGCACGCTGAGCAGGTCGATGACGTTGCGGGCGAGCGCCTCACCGGTGTCCGGGGGGTAGGTCGCGGCCGTGTCCACGAACCGGGTCAGGAAAGGGGACAGCAGCGAGCCCAGCGTCGTGTCGGGGCGGACGGCCGTCGCCGTGAGCCGTCGCAGGTCCGGCTCCGCCAGCCCCAGGAGCCGGCGCGGCAGGAGGAGGGACTTCGTCCGGAACGGCCCGGGGAACTCCATACGGCTCGGGCGGGCCGTGTCGCAGAAGACGATCTGCCCCGGGCCCAGGTGGGCCACGCGGGCGTCCTGCTCGACCACGGCGGTGCCCCGGACCAGGAGCATGACGACGAGGTGCTCGTCCTCGCCCGGCGCGATCAGCTCCACGGTCCGCCGGGCCTCCAAGGGGCCGCCGTCCACGGTGGCGACCTTCAGATGACCCAGCCGGGAGGTGCGGACGGTTCCCGAGCAGTCCTCGTCGGGGACGACGAGCTCGACCGCGGCGAGCGTCCGGGACAGGGCGGCGCGCCAGTACGTCCGTCGTTGGTGGATGGGCACCGCATCCGTGGTGTAGAGGGTGCCCGACAGCGCCTCTTCCGGTTCCGCTGCCGGTGAGTCCGGCGACATGTTCTCCGCCCTTCGGCCGGTGTGCTTTCCTCACACCGTGCCAACGGGACGGGCGCGACGCATCGAGCGAATCCGCTAGATCCGGTGAGTTCCGTCGGCGCGTGCTTCCTCGCCGGATTCGTCGTGGTGGAGCTGGGGGCCGAGTCCCCGATCTTCGACCTGACCCTGTTCCGCGACCGGGCCTTCACCGTGGCGTCCGTGGTCGCGGTCATCGGCATGCTCGCCTTCCTGGGCGCCTGCTTCGCGACCAGCATGTGGCTGGGTCCCGTTCAGCACCAGGACCCGATCCGCGTCGCGATCCCCTTCCCGCTGCTCCAGGTGCCCGCCTTCGTACTCATCCCGATCGTCTCGCGGCTCCCGCACCGGGTCGCCGCGTCCTGGCTGCCGACCACCGGATTCGTCCTGATGGCGATCGGCTGCCTCTGTGCGCCCGGCTCGACGTCACCGACCCGGGACTCGGCGCGTTCACGGCGCCCGCCCTGCTCATCGGCATCGGCTTCGCCCTGACCGTCAGCTCGGTGACGGCCGTGGCGCTGAACAGCGTGCCCCTGAACCTGGCGGGCATGGCCAGCGCCACCACCAACATGCTGCGCGACCTCGGCTTCGCCCTCGGCCCGGTCGTCGTCGGCGCGGTGGCCCTCAGCGACGCGGGGTCGGCGTTCGCGGCGAACCTGTGCGACGCGCACCTGTCGGCCGGCCAACTGGCCGCGGCACAGCGGGACACCGGTCACGACGGGGCACCGATCACACCGGCCGGCGTCCCGTCGGGCTGCTCCGGTGAGGACGCCCGGTCGCCGCGGACGACCGCTCACCGGTGGTCATGCGCTCTCCCCGGGATCGGACAGGAGGGGAGCGGAGGGGACGATCCCGCGCTCCCCCACCGGGGATGTGTCAGGAACCGCCAGCGCCAGCGTGTCCACCAGTTTCTCCAGGCGGCCGGTCCTGGCGTACGTCTCGCGTTGGCGGTCGGCGGCGCCCCCCTCGGCCGACAGCCGGTCCAGCCATGCGCCGACCACGGCACGGTCGCCCTCCTGGGCCATGTGGGGCCAGGCCAGGCGCCGCAGCGTCTCGATCTGCCGCACCACCGGTGTCACCGCGGGCGGCGAGCCGGCGGTCAGGTCCAGCAGGTTCCCGGTGACCCCCTCACGGGCAGCCTGCCAACAAGCGGCGACCAGGACGTCGTGTTCCGTCTCCGGCGGCTTCGCTCCCGCGTCCACCTCGCTGCGGGCCCGTGCGACCAGCGCTCGTACCAGCAGTGCGTAGGCCACCGTCTCCGCGACGGTCGGCAGGACGTCGGCCACCCGGACCTCGACGGTCGGAACGTGACGCGAGGGGCGGGCGAACCAGTAGATCATCCCCGGATCCAGGACCGCCCCGCTGGCGACCGAGGTCCCGACGATCTCCTCGTAGTGTTCGGCCGAACGCAGCAGCGGGGGCGGGCCGGCCGTGGGCCACCGGCCCCACAGCATCGTGCGCCAGCTCGCGTACCCCGTGTCGCGGCCGTGCCAGAACGGCGAATTGGCGGTCAGCGCCAACAGCAGCGGGAGCCAGGGCCGCAGACGGTCCACCACGGCGACCGCGGTGGCCAGGTCCGGTACGCCGACGTGGACGTGGCAACCGCACACGCCCTGGTCCTGGAGCAGCGGACCGAAACGCTGCCGTATGCGCGCGTAGCGGGGGTGGCCGTGAAGCCCCGGTGTGCCGGCCGGATCACCGTCCAGTGCCGGCCCGGCGTGTCCGAGCGGCGAGGTCCCCGAGGCGAGCAGCAGACAGTCGTGCACGCCCGCCGCCCGGGCCACGCCCCCGCGTAATCGAAGGAGTTCACGGCGCAGGTCCCGTGCGGTGCCGCACACGCCGCTGACCGTCTCCACCATCGCCTGGGATATCTCGTGCACCAGTCGCCCGTCACCCAGCCGCGCCCGGCCGGTCTCGACCACCGTGCCGCTGCGCCCCACGGGAAGACCACTGCTCCGGTCCAACAGCAGGAACTCCTCCTCCACGCCCAACGTCGTCCGGTCGCGCAACCGCACCTGTTCCCCACCGTCCACAGGCTCTCCGTCCTCGCGCCGTCCGATGCGATCAGCACCGGCGGTGAATTCCCTGGGGGGATACCCGCAGCAGGCGTCGCCCGGAACTTGTCGCCGGGAACACCAATACGAACAGGCCAACGCGAACTACGCCGCTCAGAAAGAGCTGCGCCGCACAGAGACAGGCGGGGCGCGTGTTTCGGCGCGAGGCACATTCTCCGCAGTGAGAGCGGTCCCGGGTGCCGAGGTCGGTCGGCCGATTCCGCGGCGAAGCGGCGAAGGACCCGGGGAAAACCCGAGACGGGCGACGACCCACCGGATCCGGCCGGGGGACCGGATGCGGGCCCGGCCCTCAGACTCCTTGTGCGCCGCCGCTCACGATGGCGGTTCCATTCGAACGACAGGCGCCGGTTCCGGCCTCGCATTCCGTTCCGCCGTGCGCTCCGCGGAACGAAGGGCATGCCGCGGCGCGTCCGCGGACCACTGACCGATGGCCGTATACGAGCGTGCGCCGGCGACAACCGCCGGGGCGGCAACCGGCAGCACCGCCACGAACGGGTGACGCACCCCTCGACGCCGACGCGGATCCGGCAACAGTCGCAACCGCTCCACCAGCGGCAACCCCGCAGTGTCCTCCAGAACGGGCGACTTGATCGGACAGACGGTGGAGACTGACGACACCACGAAGTTCCGGTGGTACGAGACGACTTGGGGAGGCCAACCCGTTCAACCGGAGCTTCGTTGCGTTCGGGACGGCCCGACCCGCACTCCCTGGACGGCCGCAACCCGCGGACTCACCTGATCACCGGGACTTCGTAACGCCCCTGCTCCGCGGGCTGCTGCGCTCAGGACTGGTCGTACCAGGAGAATGCCGCGATCCGCCAGCCCTCCGGGGTGCGGACGAACTGGAAGGTCTTGGTCCCGCCGCCCTCGAACGGCTTGCCGTCCAGGACGCCGGCCTTGCGGTACTCGCCGAAGCGCGACGCGATGTCGCCCGCGATCTCGGTCCGCTCGGAGGTCTCCCACTCCGAGAACTCGACCAACCGGCCGTCGGAGAGCAGGCGTTCGCGAGGCTCGATGAACTCGTCCATGGTGTAGACCGTGTACTTCGGCCCGGTCAGCACGATCACGCCACCCGGAATGACCAGCCGGCGGATCCGGGTCACGTCCGGGGTCTTGCCGCCGCGGTTGTCGAAGGCTCCGAAGAACTCGGCGGTTATGGCGTCAATCTCGATCTTGGACATCGTGCGACAGTAACGCCGTTATGGGGCAACGGACATGGCGCCGAGAAAGCTTCGGTCCAGCACACCCACGAGATCACACGACTTTGCAGCAGCCCTGGGCGCTGAGACCATTCGAAGTGCCCGCAAGGGCCGGTGCGGAACCGACTGGACGCTCCGTCAGACCTGGTCTCGCAACGACGGACGAACGGCCACGGACATCGAGATCCGGTCCTGTCGCCGAACACGTCAAAGCCCCTGGGCCGTCGCCTTCATTGATCTACCGTGGCGACATGACGAAACCTCTCCCTCGCCTCACTCCGACCGGCACCTGCTGGTGCGGCTGCGCCAAGAAGGTCGGACCGGGGTCCTTCTTCGCTCCCGGCCACGACAAGGTGGCGGAGGCGGCCCTGCTCGCTGCCGAATACGGTTCCTCTGTCGCCCAGTTGCTGCACGGACACGGTTATGGCCCAGGACATTCGGTGAGTGAGCGTGCCGTGTCCGAGGGCGTATGGCGCAGGTGTCCGGCCTGCGACTACGTCGGTGCACCGGCGAGTATCGCCAATCACGCGAAGCGAGCCCACCCGCCCACAGCCGACCGAGCCTGAGGAGCAGGACAATGACCGAGCCTGCCTCCAGCCGGCGCGCCGACCTGGAGAGGGCGGTGCACAGGTACGGCGGCTACTGGGACACCGAACACAGCCTGCGCACGCTGCGCGACGCCGGGCACGACCCACAGGACAAGCACATCCGCCGGATCCTCCGGGACCTCGCGGGCGCGGGTTGGCTGGTGAAGGTGGAGGACCGGCCCGTCAGGTACCTCCTTGCTGAGCCGGAATGAGCAGGGAGCGCATCACCTCAGCGTCGGCCCGGTACCTCTCCGCGGCGCGCCGTGTCCCCTCCCCGTGACAGCCGTACCGCTTGCCCTTCGGTGTGCCGGCCGTCGGCCGGCACACCGAAGGGCTCACTGACGACCGCAGCGGAACACCCGAGCCACCACAGCGCGATCGCCGCGACCCGGGTGCCGCCCTCGGCAAGAGCGTGTACCCCGACGTAGTCGAGGGTCCAGGACGCCTCCGCCGAGTTCCGGCCCGGGTGCCGCAGCACGCGGGGCTCGCCCCAGTCGGGCACCGCGACGAGCGCCACGTCGAGCGTCATGCCCAGCGGGGTGGGCGCGACTCCGCCGGCGGATCGAGCACCAGATCCACCGCCTGCCTCCCGTTCTGTCACCACCTGCTGGGTGGCTCAACGGGTCAGCACGGGAACGCCTACTCAAATGACGCCGGCTCGAACTGTGCTCATGGGGGATGGCATCCGGTTCACAGGTCGTTGAGGTTCCAGAACATGCCGACCTCTGTGTCCGAGACGACGACGAGACCGCAGTCCTCCGTGAAGACACTCATCGGGCTGTACCCCAGGGCCTCCAGCGTGAAGTCGAGTGTGCCGGGCGCGCTGCCGGTCTTGCTGACGTTGGTGTGGTACGTGGCCTCATCTCCGTACCGCGCGAGCACCGTACGTGCCATGGCCCGCAATTCGTCCGGTGACTCGGTGAAGTACTGGAGGTTGGCCAAGGTGCAGCCGCCCTCGGTGAGGGCCAGGAGCAGGTTCTCGGCACTGTCCCGGTCGATCTCGTCGAGGCGTGACGCGACGTACTCCTGGGGGTGCACGGCGAAGGGCCACGTGGGGCTCCCCGCACGCTCGGGATCCTCCTCCGCGTCGTCGACGCGGGCCCAGCCCCTCGGGTCCGGTACGGCGCGGGCCATCAGATCGAGGACGTCGAGCGTCCAGTCCTCGTGGCGGCGCGGGCCGGTGGCGATGTACGCGGTCGCATCCCTGTACAGGTGGCGTACCGCGGCGTCCCAGGACGTCTGGTCGGCGGACATGTGGTGCGGGCCTTTCTCGGCGAAGCCAGGGCTCGCAGGGCATCGACGTCATGACGGTGAACGGCGGATTTCGACTGCTGTCGTACCTGAGGCGCGTGTCGATGCCGTTCGCGTCGTACGCCTTGGCGTTGATCCCGCCCTCCTTGTACCCGGACGACGGGTCGTTCGGGTCCACCGGCTGCTCGAACACGCTGCGGCCACTGATCTCGCCGGGTGGCGCCGTGGAGAGGCACTTCTCGACCTTGCCGTCCGCCGGCGGCGGCGGTCCCTTGATCCACGCCTCGATGGCAGCCCTGTTCTGGTCGAGGTTGTACTCCGTCAGTTCCTCGGCACGCCGGTAGCTCGGGAAGGACGACGCCGCGCCGGGATACGGCTCGCCGTGCGGCCAGGCTTGAGACGGCCCGTTCGTCTGCTGCCCGCGCGGACGCTGCGCCAACTGCTCGTCCGACGTGCCGACGTGCCTGTCCAGGGTGGGGCGGTTCTCCATCAGGAAGAGCGTCAAATGAGCCTCAAGATCCCGGTTGCACGCAGCGCAGTCAGCACCAAGTCAGGACACCCCCTTCCGCCGCCCGACGAGGGCCGACCCTGTGCCGTCCGCATGGCTCTCCACGGCCCCGATGGTGGGCACGCGCACTCCCCGGGCCGAAACTATGGTGTCCCACCACATACGCCTGTGACCTGCGTGTTCCTACGGTGTGCCGACACGTACCCGTCCCCACCGCACACGAGGAAGTGGCGCACATGGCATCCCCGACCACCGCTCCCCCACCCCCCGCGAACCTCCCCCGCATCGTCGCCGCCAGCCTCATCGGCACCACCATCGAGTGGTACGACTTCTTCCTGTACGGCTCGGCCGCCGCCCTCGTGTTCAACAAGCTGTTCTTCCCGGACTCCGACCCGTTGGTCGGAACGCTGCTGTCGTTCCTGACGTACGCGGTCGGGTTCGCGGCGCGGCCGCTGGGGGCCCTGGTGTTCGGGCACTACGGCGACCGGCTGGGACGCAAGAAACTGCTGGTCCTCAGTCTGCTCATGATGGGCGGGGCGACGTTCGCCATCGGGCTGCTGCCCACGCACGCGACCGTGGGCGCCGCGGCGCCCGTGCTGCTCACCACGCTTCGTCTGGTGCAGGGCTTCGCGCTCGGCGGGGAGTGGGGCGGGGCGGTGCTGCTGGTCTCCGAGCACGGTGACGCGCGACGGCGCGGGTTCTGGGCGTCGTGGCCGCAGACCGGGGCGCCGGCCGGGCAGTTGCTCGCCACCGGTGTGCTGTCCCTGCTGACCTCCGTGCTGTCCGACGACGCCTTCGAGAGCTGGGGCTGGCGGATTCCGTTCCTGCTGTCCGGCGTGCTGGTCCTGGTCGGACTGTGGATTCGTCTCTCCGTCGACGAATCGCCCGTGTTCAAGGAGGCGTTGGCACAGGCCGAGGCCCGGAAGGCGACGCGGGCGGCCGAGGCCGAGAAGCTGCCGCTCGTCTCCGTGCTCAGGCACCACTGGCGCGATGTGCTGGTCGCCATGGGAGCCCGCATGGCGGAGAACATCAGCTACTACGTCATCACCGCCTTCATCCTCGTCTACGCCACCACCTCCGCCGGCGTCTCCAAGCAGACCGCGCTGAACGCCGTGCTGATCGCCTCCGCCGTGCACTTCGCGGTGATCCCGGCCTGGGGCGCCCTGTCGGACCGGATCGGTCGCCGCCCGGTGTACCTGCTGGGCGCCGCCGGGGTCGGACTGTGGATGTTCCCGTTCTTCTCGCTCATCGACACCGGCGGCTTCGGCAATCTCATCCTCGCGGTCACCGTCGGGCTGGTGCTGCACGGCGCGATGTACGCCCCGCAGGCGGCCTTCTTCTCGGAGATGTTCGCGACCCGGATGCGCTACTCCGGCGCCTCCATCGGCGCCCAGTTCGCCTCGGTCGCCGCGGGCGCGCCCGCCCCGCTGATCGCCACCGCCCTGCTGTCCGACTACGACAGCTCCACCCCGATCGCGCTGTACGTGATCGCGGCGGCCGTGCTCACGCTGATCGCGGTGGGCGCGGCCAAGGAGACGCGCCATCGCGACCTCACCGCGGTCGAGGCCCCGCAGGACGCCCGGCCCGCGGCCGAGCGGGCGGCCGACGCGCGTACCGTCTGATTCCGCTCACGTCCGGTCGCGGCCCCCGTGTGCTCGACGCGCGGGGGTCAGCGCCGTGCCGGCGACGAGAGCCGGTGCAGACGCAGGGCGAGCTGGAGCTCCAGCGAGCGGGCCGGCGTCTGCCAGTCCTCGCCGAGCAGCCGGCCGACGCGCTCCAGTCGCTGCGCGACGGTGTTGACGTGGACGTGCAGTTCGTCCTTGGTGCGGGCCGGGCTCATGCCGCACGCGAAGTACGCCTCCAGGGTGCGTATCAGGTCGGTGCCGCGCCGCTCGTCGTAGCCGATGACACCGCCGATGGTCCGCTCGACGAACCCGGCGACGTCCCGTTCCCCGGCCAGGAGCAGACCGAGGAAGCCGAAGTCCTCGGCGGCGGCTCCGTCGCCGGTGCGGCCCAGCAGCCGCAGCGCGTCGAGGCAGCGCCGCGCCTCCGCGTAGGCGGCCGTGACGGCGTCGGAGTGCGCGGTGAGGTCCGCCACGGGGGCGGAGGCGCCGATGGTGACCGTCTCGTGCACGGCGGCGCCGAGGTGCCGGGCCGTGCGGCGGGCCAGCTCCGTGGCGCTGTCGTCGCGCCCGAGGGGCAGCAGCAGGACCGTGCCGCCGTCGCGCGCGGCGGCCAGGCCCTGCCGGGTGGCCGCCAGGTGGGAGGCCGCCGCCCACAGGCGACGGCGGGCGGCGGCCTCCTGATCGGCGTCGGCGGCCGGGGTGTCCAGGCGGGCGGCGAGCACGACGTGCGTGGCGTCGAGGTCGGCGTGCAACCGGGCGGCGCGCTCGCGCAGCAGTCGGGGGTCGTGGTCGCGGGCGTCCAGGAGGTCGTCGAGCAGTTCACCGCGGACGCGTTGTTCGGCCTCCGCGGCCGACCGTCTGGCGAGCAGCAGCAGGGAGGTGACCATCGCGGCGCGCTCCAGGGTGCGCTGGTCGACCGGGTCGAGGTCGTGGTGGCCGCGCAGGACGAGCGCGCCGAGCAGCTCGCCGCCGGCGGTGACGGCGGCGATCCAGTCGTCGCCGTGCCGCACCGCGTGCCCTTCGGCGCGGGACGCCTCCAGCGGACCGGCCGGTGCGGCGGACGCCTCGGTGAACTCCACCGCGCCGTCGAGGACCTGGGAGACCGCGGCGGCCACGTCGTGGACCCCGCCGCCGCGCAGGACGAGTTCGGCGAGCCGGTCGTGGACGTCCGAGGCGCGTTCGATGACGGCGCTGCGATCGCGGATGATCTCGTTGGCGCGCTCCAGGCCGGCCAGGGCCGAACGGGTCTCGGTGAGCAGGTTGGCGCTGTCGATGGCGGCCGCGGCGAGGGCCGCGAAGGAGCCGAGCAGGGCGATCTGCTCCCGTTCGAAGACCCTGGCCCGCCGGTCGGCCGCGAAGAGGACGCCGATGACGTGCGGTCCGAGCATGAGGGGCACTCCGAGGATGGCGACCAGTCCCTCGTCGCGTACGCCCTCGTCGATGGTGCCGGTGTGCTGGAAGCGGGCGTCCCTGAAGTAGTCGTCGGTGACGTACGGGCGGGCCGTCTGCGCGACCAGGCCGCCGAGCCCCTCGCCCATGCCCAGGCGCAGCTGCTGGAAGCGCGCGGCCACCGAACCCTCGGTGACGCGCATGTAGGTGTCGCCACGGGCCGGGTCGTTGAGGGTGAGGTAGGCGACGTCGGTGCCGAGCAGGGAGCGGGCGCGCTGCACGATGGCCGGCAGCACCGAGTCCAGGTCCCTGAGGCCCGCGAGGTCGTGGGCGGTCTCGAACAGGGCCGACAGCTCGGCCTCGCGGCGACGGCGGCCCTCCAGCTCGGCGCGCACGCGCAGGGCGAGCAGCTTGGCGTGTTCGAGTGCGCCGATCCACTCGGGCGGCCGGCCCTCGGCGCGGGCGGCCGGCACCGGCCGCTCGTACGCGGCGGCCGGCGCGCCCCGGGCCAGCAGCTCGAGGAACGGCGCCCCGGCGCCACCGTCCGGCAGGACGCCCTCGCCGGTGGGCGCCCCCGCGTCGGTGGGGCGCCCGGCGGACTGCACATGATCGCTGGACATGCTCACAGGATTCCCCATCCGCCCGTCGCCCGCGGAGCCCTGTGGAAAACTCGGCGACGGGCGGGGGCCGGGCAGGTCAGTGGGCGGTCCAGCCGCCGTCGAGGACCAGCGACGTTCCGGTCACGAAGGACGCCTGGGGGCCGCACAGATAGGCCACGGCCTCCGCGACCTCCTCCGGTTCGATCAGGCGTTTGACGGCACTGTCCCGCAGGAGCACCTCGGACAGCACGCGTTCCTCGGGTACGCCGTGGGCCTCGGCCTGGTCGGCGAGCTGCCGCTCGACCAGGGGGGTGCGCACGTACCCGGGATTGACGCAGTTGGAGGTCACGCCGTGTGGCGCGCCTTCGAGCGCGGTCGTCTTGGACAGTCCCTCGAGACCGTGCTTGGCCGCCACGTACGCCGACTTGTAGGCCGAGGCGCGCAGGCCGTGCACCGAGGAGATGTTGACGATGCGGCCCCAGCCCTGGCCGTACATGTGCGGCAGGGCGCCCCGGATGAGCCGGAACGGCGCCTCCAGCATCACGGTCAGCACGGTGTGGAAGACCTCGGGCGGGAACTCCTCGATGGGGCGCACCAGCTGGATCCCGGCGTTGTTGACGAGGACGTCGGTGCCCGCGGCGACCTGCTCGGCGGCGTCGAGGTCGGTGAGGTCCAGGACGTGCGGCTCCAGGGTGCCGGGGAGCGCGGCGGACCGCTCGGCCAGCGCCTCCAGACCGGTCGCGTCCCGGTCGACGGCTCTGACCTTGGCCCCGGCGGCGGCCAGCCGGAGCGCACAGGCGCGGCCGATGCCGCCGGCGGCGCCGGTGACGAGCGCGGTGCGACCGCCGAGGTCGAGCGCGTGGGCTTGGGGGGCGGGGAGCGGGCTGGGCGGGGTCATGTCTCGACCCTAGGCAGCGCCCCCGGCCCGCCACATGTGGGCGTGGCCCATACTTCAGTCGGATGGCGTGGGGTCGAACCACGTGGGTGCGTCGGACATGGCCTGCTTGATGCGGAAGAGGGCGAAGTCGTCCAGGTCGGGCAGGGCGTCCACCGGGAACCAGCCCACCTCCAGCGACTCGTCGTCGTTGACCCGGGCCTCGCCGCCCACGGCACGGCAGCGGAAGGTGATGTCCATGTACTGGCAGACGTCGCCGTTGCCGTAGGTGACCGGGGCCAGCGCCTGGACGAGCACCACCCGCTCGGTGACGCAGCGCACCGCGGTCTCCTCGTGGACCTCCCGCACGGCGCAGGCGGCCGGCTGCTCGCCCGGCTCGGGGATGCCTCCGATCACCGACCACTCGCCGGTGTCGGAGCGGCGCCCCAGCAGCACTCTGTCCTCGTCGTCGAAGACGACGGCGGTGACCCCGGGCAGCCAGAGCAACTGGCTGCCGGCGAGGGCCCGGATCGTACGGATGAAGTCGGGAGTGGCCATGCACCGACCCTAACGGGCACGGCCGCGGTCATCGTGCGGCCCGGGGGCGCACGGGCGGCCTGCGGTCACGCGTCCTCGGCACGCCGTCCGCGCACGCCGGCTGTGATCGCCCACCCCAGACCGCCGGCGGCGAGCAGCACCAGGGCCATCTCGGGCAGGATCCCCAGCTCGGTGGCGGGCGTCCGCGAGGAGCGCAGCGGCACCTTCTGGACGAGATGGGCGGGCACGAACATGCCGGTCCGCTGCGTGATGCGTCCGTCGGGCATGATGACCGCGCTGACCCCGCTGGTCACCGGGACGGTGACGGCCCGGCTGTGCTCGACCGCGCGGATCCGGCTCATGGCGAGTTGCTGATAGGTCATCTCGCTGCGGTCGAAGGTCGCGTTGTTGCTCGGCACGGAGATCAGCTGGGCGCCGTGGGTGACCGTGTCGCGCACCGCCCAGTCGAAAGCGGCCTCGTAGCACGTGGCCAGGCCGACCTTGGTGCCGTCGATGTCGAACACGCCCGGCTCGGTGCCACGGCTGAAGTCCTGGCGGACCATCGAGGTCCAGTTCTCGTTGATCGCGCCGAGCAGCGAGCGCAGCGGCAGGTACTCGCCGAACGGCTGGATCTGCCGCTTGTCGTAGGTCTGCACGGGTCCCTTGACCGGGTCCCACAGGATCTGCTCGTTCAGCAGCCTGCCGTCCCGCTCCACCACGCTGCCGACCGAGACCGGCACGCCGACCGCCTTGGCGGCCGAGTCGATGACCAGGCGTGCGTCCGGATAGTCGAACGGGTCGATGTCGGAGGAGTTCTCCGGCCAGAGCACGAAGTCGGGCCTGGCGACCCTGCCCGCCTTGACGTCCGCGGCCAGCCGCAGCGTCTCGCGCGCGTGGTAGTCGAGGACGGCGCGGCGCTGGGCGTTGAACTCCAGGCCCGAGCGCGGCACGTTGCCCTGGATGACCGCGACCGTGGCGGTGCCGTCCTCGGCCTCGTCGCTCACCAGGGAACGGGCCGCCAGCGCGCCCGCCACCGGCACGGCGACGCTCAGCAGCGCGACGACGGCGGCCGGCCGCCGCAGGACGCGGGTGCGCCGGCCCTCGACCGCCAGGCGGACCGCCTCGCACAGGCCGAAGCCGCACAGGACGACCGCGAAGCCGAGCACCGGTGTACCGCCCACCGCGGCCAGCGGCAGGAACACTCCGTCCGCCTGGCCGAAGGCCACCTTGCCCCAGGGGAATCCGTTGAACGGCACACGCGCGCGGGCCGCCTCCCCGGCGATCCACACGGCCGCCGCCCACACCGGCCAGGCGGGCAGCTTCGAGACCACGGCGATGCCCGCGCCCACCAGGGCGACGAACAACGCCTCCACCGCGACCAGCGCCACCCACGGGACGGGGCCGACCTCCACACCGGTCCACACCAGCAGGGGCAGCAGGAATCCGAGCCCGAAGAGGTACCCGAGGCCCAGGGCGGCCTTCCAGCCGCGCCCGCGCAGTACCCAGCCGAGGACGGCGAAGGCCGGCAGGGCGAGCCAGGACAGCGTGCGGGGCGGGAAGCTCACGTAGAGCAGGAGGCCGGCCAGCGCCGCGGCCACGGCCGGCGCGAGCCGCATGAGCCTCGCGCCCCAGGGCGCCGGAGCCGGCCGCGGGCGCAGCCGGTCCGACTCGTCGACGGAAGTTGCGGTGACGGTCACCCCGGGAGTCTATGGCGGTGACCTGGGGCCGGACAGCACGGTCCGCGGGGCCGGTCCCGGCGACCCCGGCCCCGGCGATCCCGGCCCCGCCGCTTCCTGGCGAACCGCGTGGATCGCGTGGATCGCGTGGATCGCGTGGATCGCGCGCCGGGGGCGGCGCTCGGGCCGCCCCGGTCGCCCGCGCCCTCGCGGGCGGCCGGCCGCGCCGGACTTCACCGGCGGGCCGGTGTGGGGTCTCAGGCCTGACCGGGTGCCGGCGGGCGCAGCCGGTCCCTGATCACACGGACCGCCGATTCGGCGTTGTCGATGGTGATCGTGAACGTGTGCCCGTCCCACAGCCGCAGCACGATGCCCTCGCCGCGCCGCACGACGACCGCGGTGCCCTTCTCGGGCCGCCAGCGGTAGCCCCAGCCGCCCCAGTGACGCGGAGTGACATGGGGCGCGAAATCGGCGCCCGCGACGTGCGCCAGCGGAATGCGGCGGCGCGGCAGACCGATGTGACCGCAGCGCACCTCCAGGCACTCCTTGTCCACCCTCACCGCGACGTGCACGAAGGCGAGGGTGCCGAACAGGACCAGGAGACCGGCCGCGATGCAGCCCACGACGGACATCACCAGCGGTGCCACGCCGGAAGTCCAGGCGGAGTCGACGGCCAGCTCGATGCCGAGCGCCAGGCAGGCGGCGCCGACGAGCGCCAGCAGCCACTGGAACCGGTTGGTGGCGCGGCCCGTCCACACCTCGGGGTGCGGGCCCTTCTCACTGTGGGAGTGGTCCCTCATGTCATCGAGGTTACTCAGGTTTGCCCGCGCGGGTAGCGCGTCGCACACGCTGGGTGTCAGCGGGCGGGGGCGACCGCCTGGAGGAAGCGGCCCTCGGCGTAGGCGAGGGCGGTCCCGGGCAGCTCGGCCTGCCGTCCGCTGAGCAGCACCGTCAGACCGCTGCCCGGCGCGGCCTCCGGGGCCGGTTCCGCACCGATCCTGCGCAGCGCCTGGGCCGCGACCGCGCCGGCGGAACCGTGCAGGATGAGCGGCAAACGCCCCGGCCGCTGGACGGCCGCGCGGATGCGCTCGGCGACCAGCTCGTAATTGGTGCAGCCCATGACCAGGGTCGTCACGTCGTCGGGCGTGCGCGCGGCGGCCGCGGCGATCGCCGCCTCGACGGCGGCCTCGTCCGCGTGGTGCACGGCGTCCGCCAGACCGGGGCAGGGCACCTCGGTGACGTCCACGCCGTCGGCGAACCGCTCGATCAGCCGACGCTGGTAGGGGCTCCCGGTGGTGGCGGGCGTCGCCCAGATGGCGACGGGCCCGCCCCCGGCGGCGGCCGGCTTGATCGCGGGAACGGTGCCGATGATCGGCAGATCCGGTTCGAAGCGGGCCCGCAGCTGCGGCAGCGAGTGCACCGACGCGGTGTTGCAGGCGACGATCAGGACGTCCGGATCATGGGCGGCCGCCGCCTCGGCGACGGCCAGGGCGCGCTCGGTGATGTCCTCCGGCGTACGTGGTCCCCACGGCATCCCCTCGGGATCCCAGGAGAGCACGAGATCCGCGTCGGGCCGCAGACGGTGCATGGCGGCAGCGGCGGGGAGCAGGCCGATTCCGGAGTCCATGAGCGCGATCTTCACCCCGCAACGATAGACGATGACCTGAAACCGGCCGCCGCGGTGGGGCAGACTGCCGGGGTGAGCGTGATCGTGTGGACCGCCGTCGGATCACTGGCCGCCTGGCTGTGGCTGCTGCTCGGCCAGGGCTTCTTCTGGCGCACGGATGTACGACTGCCGCCGCGGGAGGACCCGGCCCCGCGGGACTGGCCGGCCGTGTGCGTAGTGGTGCCCGCGCGGGACGAGGCCGCCGTGCTGCGCGAGAGCCTTCCGTCACTGCTCGCCCAGGACTATCCGGGACGGGCCGAGGTCTTCCTCGTCGACGACGGCAGTTCGGACGGCACCGGTCGGCTCGCCCGCGAACTGGGGCGGCGCGGCGGCGGGCTGCCGCTCACGGTGGACTCGCCCGGAGAGCCGCCCGCCGGGTGGACCGGCAAGCTGTGGGCCGTCCGGCACGGCATCGGCCTGGCACGCGCGCGGGACCCCGAGTACCTGCTCCTCACGGACGCGGACATCGCGCACGCCCCGGACAGTCTGCGCCGGCTGGTCGCCGCGGCGCGCACCGGCGGCTTCGACGTCGTCTCCCAGATGGCCCGGCTGCGGGTGACGACCCGGTGGGAACGGCTCGTCGTGCCGGCCTTCGTCTACTTCTTCGCGCAGCTGTACCCGTTCCGGTGGATCGGCCGCCGGGGCGGGCGGACCGCGGCGGCCGCCGGAGGCTGCGTGCTGCTGCGCGCCGAGGCCGCCGAGCGGGCCCGGATCCCGGACTCGATCCGGCACGCGGTGATCGACGACGTGGCTCTCGCCCGGGCCGTCAAGCGCGGCGGCGGCCACATCTGGCTGGGGCTCGCCGACCGGGTGGACAGTGTGCGCCCGTATCCGCGGCTGCTCGACCTGTGGCGGATGGTCTCGCGCAGCGCGTACGCGCAACTGCGGCACAACCCGTTGCTGCTGCTCGGCACGGTCGCCGGACTGGCGCTGGTGTACCTGGTGCCGCCGGCGGCGCTGGCCGTGGGCCTGGCGGCGGGCGGCGGGGCCGCGGCGCTGGCCGGCGGTGCGGCGTGGCTGGTGATGGCGGGGACGTATGTGCCGATGCTGCGCTACCACGGGCTCTCGCCGTGGCTCGCCCCGCTGCTGCCGTTCACCGCGTTGCTGTACCTGCTGATGACGGTGGACTCGGCGGTGCAGCACTACCGGGGCCGGGGCGCGGCCTGGAAGGGGCGCACCTACGCGCGCCCGGACGCGCTGCCCGAGGAGGGCTGACCCCTCGGGCTCCGGCGCTCACTCGCGCCCGATCCCCCGGGCGCCCGCGCTCACTTGCGGCCGGGTGTCCAGTTCATGCCCCAGCCGTAGGCGCGGTCGATGGTGCGCTGCGGGCTCACGCCACGCTCCGGCACCAGGTAGCGGGCCTCCCGCTGGACGACGAGGTCGCCTCCGGTGTTGGTGAGCAGGGCGAGCGCGCACACGGTCGAGGGCACCGTGCACTCGTCGAGGGAGAAGTCGACCGGGGCGCCGTGCTGGGGCCGGAGGGTGACCGTGGCGTGCAGGTCGGCGAAGGAGCGGGCGCCTTCGTAGATGGTCACGAAGACGAGGATGCGCCGGAAGTCCTCGGTGTGGTCGAGGTTGACGGTGAGGTTCTCGCCACTGGCCACGGCGCCGGTGCGGTCGTCGCCGTCGAGGTGGATGAACGGGGGCCGGTGCAGCGCGCCGAAGGCGTTGCCGAGGGCCTGTACGACTCCCTTGCGGCCGTCGGACAGTTCGTAGAGGGCGCACAGGTCGAGGTCGAGGTCGGTGTGTGCCGCGTACGCCCGCCCGCGTTTGCCGGCCCAGCCGGAGAACTGCCGGCGCACCTGCCAGTTGAGGTTCACCCGCAGGGCTCCGGACGTGCCGCCCTGCTTGGCCAGCGACACCGACGGGGCGGCCTTGGTGAGCGTCACCTTGGCGAGACGGACCGGCGCCGCGGCGGGCGGCGGCGCGAGAACGGGTGCGGCCGGGGGCGGCGGGGGCACGGGCGCTCCGGCCGGTGCGGGCGGCGGCGCGGACGCGGGGGCCGCCGCCGGTGCGGGCGGCGGCCATGCCGCCCGGGGCGGACCGGCGTGCCGCGGTTCGTCCACGGTGATGCCGAAGTCCGTGGCCAGTCCCTCCAGCCCGCTGCCGTAGCCCTGGCCCACGGCCCGGAACTTCCAGGCGCCCTGGCGGCGGTAGAACTCGCCGAGCACGAAGGCCGTCTCCACGCTCGCGCCGGTGCTGTCGAAGCGCGCGGCCACGGCGCCCCCGGCCGCGTCCCGCACCTCGATGTACAGGTCCGGCACCTGGCCGAAGGTGCCGCCGTCCGCCGACGCGGCGAGCACCACCCTCTCGATCGCGGGTTCCACGTGCGCGAGATCGACCAGGAGGGTGTCGGTCGCCCGGCCGTCCGCGTCCCGCCTGCCCTCGTGCCGGACCGAGCCGGACGGGTGCGCGGGCTGGTTGTAGAAGACGAAGTCGGCGTCGGAGCGCACCTTTCCGTCCGCGGCGAGCAGCAGTGCGGAGGCGTCCACGTCGGGGACTCCGGGACCGGACCGCCGGCCCACCTCGACGCGCAGCGCCGTGGTCGGCACCGGCGTGTTGGCGCCCTTCGGCATGGACATGTTCGCCCCCATCGTGTGTCGGCCGGGCGGCGGCCCTTCGGTCCGCTCCCCGACCAGTGTGTTCCCCAACGGGCCGGGCTTCCACGGGGAGCAGTGGAACACGCCTGCCCAACCGTCGGTAACCCCGCAGATGCTCGGCTTTTACAGGACACACAGGTCCCGCGATGCCCCTTTGCGCCAAATTCGCTCCCATTGGGGATCCCGCGTCACCGCGGACACGGAAAACAACCCTCTTATCGGTCTCCCCAACCAGCACATCGTGGGCTTAACTTATGTGCCATGACCTCCCCCCGCTCCACTTATGGCGGCGGCTACTATTCCGCCTCCTTCCCGGAGACCCCGATCTACGACTCGCTCGTCGCCGAGCGAGGCACTCCGCAGATCGCCCCGATCCGGGTCCCCGCGCCGTACGACACGGGAAGCCACCTCCCCGCGCTCCCCTCGGCACTGCCCGCCCTCCCGGCGGCCCCGTCCCAGCCCTACTACGGCTACCCGCAGACGCAGCAGCCCGCTCCGCTGCAGCAGGCGCCCGCGGCGTACATCCCGCAGCAGGCCTCCGCCCCCCGCGGGTATCCCGGCCCGCAGCAGCCGATGCCGCCGCGGCCCGCGGCGAACGGCACCGGCTACGAGGCGATGCGCCCCGCGGCCCCCCGGCCGGCCGCCGCGCCCTACCAGGATCCGTACAGCGGCCAGCAGTACCGCGGATACTGATCCGTTCCCCCGCCGTCCCCGCCACCTGGCAGGATGACGGCATGGGGAATGCGGAGCTGCGATCGATTCACATCCACCCGGTCAAGGCGTTCCGGGCCGTGGGGCTCCGGGAAGCCGTCGTGGAGCCCTGGGGGCTGGCCGGGGACCGGCGTTGGGCGCTGATCGACGACGGGGGAAAGGTCGTCACGCAACGCCAGCAGCCACACCTCGCGTTGGCCGTCGCCGAGCTCGTGCCCGGCGGCGGCCTCCGGCTGTCCGCGCCCGGACGCGCCCCGATCACCGTGGCCGTACCGCGGCCGGGCGGCACGGTGACGGTCGACGTCTTCGGCACCAAGGTGGAGGGCGTGCCTGCCGACGACGCCGCGCACGCCTGGTGCAGTGCTCACGCGGGGGCCGACGTGCGTCTCGTCCACATGGACGAGCCCGGGACACGCCGCCCGCTCGACCCGGACTACGCGCTGGCGGGCGAGACGGTGAGCTTCGCCGACGGTTTCCCGCTGCTGCTGACCGCGCACTCCTCGCTGGACTCCCTCAACTCGCTGATCGCCGAGGGCGACCGAGCGGACGAGGGCCCGTTGCCGATGAACCGCTTCCGGCCGAACGTCGTGGTGGACGGCACCGCCGCGTGGGCCGAGGACGACTGGCGGCGCGTCGCGATCGGCGAGGTCACCTTCCGGGTCGCCAAGACCTGCGGCCGGTGCGTGGTGACCACCACCGACCAGGACACGGCCGAGCGCGGCAAGGAGCCCCTGCGCACCCTCGGCCGGCACCGCCGGTTCGGCGGCTCACTCGTCTTCGGGCAGAACCTGGTGCCCGAGTCGACCGGCACCATCCGCATCGGGGACCCGGTCACGATCCTCGAATGAACTCCGGTCCCCCGTGGGAACCCCGCGCCGTGGACCGGTCGTTGGGGTTCCGGGAGTTTCGTCGCGCCGCTCGGCCCGGGCGATGTCGTTCTCCCTTCGGCCGGGTTCCCGGGCGGCGGACTCCGCCGGGGAACGTCACGGAGCGGGAAGGGGGGTGCCGGACGGTGCGAGTGATCGGCGGACTCTGGCACTGGCGGCACAATCCGCTGCGGCGCACGACCGATCTGGTCGAGTCCTGGGTCGCGTTGGTGTCCCTGCTGCTGGTCCTGGTCGCCGCGCCGGTGCTGGGCACGGTGGTCGGTTCCGTCGCGCAGGACGCCCTGCAGCAGTCGGCGCGCGACCAGCAGCGGGCCCGGCACATGGTGCGCGCCACCGTCGTGGCGAAGCTCGGCCGGAGCGTGCCGGAAGCGGACCCCGAGATCCCCTCGGGACGGGGGGTCCGCAGCCGGGTCGTCGCCGACTGGACCGCGCCGGACGGCACCCGGCGGCACGGCCCGGTGACGACCGGCCTGAAGTCCCCGCACGCAGGCGACCACTTCGCGCTGTGGACCGATCTGCACGGCCGGACGGTGTCCCGCCCGCTGGACACCGGCACGGCCACCGCCCATGCCGTGGTGACCGGGCTCGGCACGGCCATGGCGGCCGCCGGGCTGGTGGAAGGCGTACGCAGGCTGGTCGTCTGGCGTCTGGTCCGCCGCCGGTACGCGCGCTGGGACCAGGCCTGGGACCGCGCGGGTCCGGACTGGGGCCGCACCGGCGCCGGCAGCTGACGGTCCACCGCCTCCGGTCAACCGATCCCGCGCGCTCACGCTACGGTGGACCGGCCGGCGCATGCGGCGACGACCCGCGACGGGCGAGCCGCGGCGGCGCGGGCCATCGAGCGAACGAGCCACAGGTACGACGAGGTGGGGGCAGAGCAACGCCATGGCACAGGGCACGGTCCAGGTGACGCACACCGGCACGTCGCGGTGGCGGCGCCGCACGGGCGAGTACGCATCGCTCGCCGCCGCCCTGGAGGCCGCGGCGGACGGCGACGTCCTCACCGTGGCCCCGGGCACCTACCGGGAGAACCTGGTCGTCCAGCGCGCGGTGACGCTGCGCGGCCCGGACGGCTCCTCCCCCGGCTCGGTGCGGATCGCGCCCGCGGACGGGGTGCCGCTGACCGTGCGCGCCTCGGCGGTGGTGCGGGACCTGCACGTGGAGGGCCAGGACACCACCGCGCCCGCCCTGTTGGTGGAGGAGGGCACGCCCGAACTCAGGGACGTGCGGATCGTGACCCGGTCCGCGTCCGGGATCGAGGTGCGCGCCGGGGCCCGGCCCACCGTGCGGCGCTGCACGGTGGACAATCCGGCCGGTGTCGGCATCGCCGTGCTCGACGGCGGCGGGGTGTTCGAGGAGTGCGAGATCGTCGCGGCCGGGCAGTCGGGCATCGCGGTCCGCGGCGGCGCCCACCCTCGGCTGGAACGCTGCCGGGTGCACCACACCTCGGGCGCGGGAATCACCGTGACCGGCGACAACTCCGCCCTTGAGGCGGTGGGGTGCGAGGTGTACGAGGTCCGGGGCTCTGGCGTGCAGGTCACCGGGCGGGGCTCCGCGCACCTCACCGACTGCGATGTGCACCGCACCACCGCGGACGGCGTGACCCTGGACACGGACGCCGTCCTCACCCTCGCCGACTGCCGTATCCACGACATCCCGGAGAACGCGGTGGACCTGCGCTCCCGTTCGGTGCTGACGCTGACGCGGACCACGGTGCGCCGTTTCGGGCGCAACGGCCTGTCGGTGTGGGACCCGGGCACCCGCGTGGACGCCAACCAGTGCGAGATCTTCGACAGCACGGGCGACTACCCCGCCGTGTGGGTCAGCGACGGCGCGACCGCGGTCCTCGACTCCTGCCGGGTGCACGACGTGCCGGACGCGCTGTTCGTCCTGGACCGCGGCTCCCGCGCGGACGTCGTGGACAGCGACCTGTCCCAGGTGCGCAACACCGCCGTGTCGGTGAGCGACGGGGCCACCGCCCAGCTCGACGACTGCCGGATAAGGGAGGCGGCCACCGGCGCCTGGTTCCGTGACCACGGCAGCGGGGGCACCCTCGACAACTGCACGGTGGACGGCACTCAGACCGGTGTGATCGTCACCAAGGGCGCCGACCCCACCATCGAGCGCTGCACGGTCGTCTCCCCCGCCGAGGCCGGGTTCTACGTCTCCGCCGGGGGCCGCGGCAGCTTCCTGGACTGCCGGGTGACGGGCAGCGGCGGTTACGGCTTCCACGTGATCGACGGCTGCCGTACGACGCTGCGCAAGTGCCGTACGGAACGGTGTGCGCGCGGCGGGTACGAGTTCGCCGACGCCGGCCCGGACGCGGCAGCCGGTTCCGGTCCCGTGGTGGAGGACTGCACCAGCGACGAGAGCGCAGGGGTGCGCCCGCCGGCGCGGGAGACGGCCGCGCAGACGGCGACCCCGTCGCCCGGTCTGCTGGGCGTGCTCCCCGGGCAGCGCGCCACCGAGCGGGAACCGCTGCCGCCGGCCCCGGAGCCGGAACGCCCCGAGCGCAGCGCGAAGGACGTGCTCGGCGAACTCGACGCGCTGGTGGGCCTCGACAGCGTCAAGCGTGAGGTGCGCGCCCTCACCGACATGATCGAGGTGGGCCGGCGCCGGCAGCAGGCCGGGCTGAAGGCCGCCTCGGTCAAGCGGCACCTGGTCTTCACCGGCTCCCCGGGCACCGGCAAGACGACCGTCGCGCGCCTGTACGGCGAGATCCTCGCCGCGCTCGGGGTCCTGGAGAAGGGCCATCTCGTCGAGGTGTCCCGGGTCGATCTGGTCGGGGAGCACATCGGCTCCACGGCCATCCGGACCCAGGAGGCGTTCGAGCGGGCGCGCGGCGGTGTGCTCTTCATCGACGAGGCGTACGCGCTCTCCCCCGAGGACGCCGGGCGTGACTTCGGCAAGGAGGCCATCGACACGCTGGTGAAACTGATGGAGGACCACCGGGACGCGGTGGTGGTGATCGTCGCTGGCTACACGGCGGAGATGGAGCGCTTCCTCTCCGTCAACCCCGGTGTGGCGTCCCGCTTCTCCCGCACCATCACCTTCAGCGACTACGGCCCCGAACAGCTCCTGCGCATCGTGGAGCAACAGGCCGAGGAACACGAGTACCGGCTGACACCGGGAGCGGAGCAGGCGCTGCTGACCTACTTCGCGCGGATCCCGAAGGGTGCCGCGTTCGGCAACGGCCGCACCGCGCGTCAGACGTTCGAGGCGATGGTGGAGCGTCACGCCGGGCGGGTGGCCCAGTTCGACGACCCCAGCACCGACGACCTCACGCTCCTCTACGCCGAGGACCTGCCCGCACTGCCCTGACCCCCGGGGCCGTCCGGATCCGCGGGCCCGCCGGTTCGGTGGCGCGGCGCAGGTGCCTTCGGGCCGCGCCGGGCCGGGAACCGCCGGCGTGCCCCGGCGAAGGCCGGGTCCGCCCGGTGGCCGGAGTGACCCAGGACCGGGGAGGGCAGCGGGTGCAGGGGTCACGGCCGAGTGCGCGCGCGTCCTTCAGCGGGGCCCGGCCCGCCTCGGGCCCGCCGTCGGTGTCCGGGCCGCGCCCGGCATGCGGCTCGGAGGCGACATCCGGACCCGAGGCGACGTCCGGACCCGAGGCGACGTCCGGACCCGAGGCGACGTCCGGACCCGAGGCGGCGTCGGTGTCGGCGTCGGCCGCGCGCCGGTGGAGGGCCGCGGTGCCGTAGCCGACGACCCGGCCCGCGCGCGTCTCCCAGCACCTCCCGGCGTGGTGCCGCCCACTTCCGTGGACCGGGAGTTCCCGAGCGATACCGGTCTCCCGTGGCCCGGACGGTGCCGCGCGGGTCGTCGTCCGGTCGCTCCCGTCGAGTCCGGTCGGCGGGTCCGCCGGTCCTCGCCGCACGCGTCCCACTCGTGCGCGCCCCCGCGCCGCGCCGTCGCCACTCCTCCCGCGGGCACGGGATGTCCGCCGGCGGCGGGCGGCGCGGGGTGTGCCGCCGGGGTGTCCCCGACCCGGTGACCGCCGCCGTGCGCCGGGCGTGCCGCACCGCGGTCCGGTGGCCCGCGTGCGGTCCGCGGGGAAGGCGATGACGCGACGGGACGCGCCCCGTGAAAGTATGGGACGCCCGCGCACCGTCAACCGTGCCGGACCTCCGCCTCGGAACCGGTGCGGCGGGCGTGTCGGACGGCTTGAGGCGAAAGGAACCGGAGCACACGTGAGTGAGAATCAGAACCTCCTCGCGGAGCAGCGCCGCGCCCTGATCCTGGACGAGGTCCGGCGCCGGGGCGGTGTCCGGGTCAACGAGCTGACCCGGAAGCTCGGCGTGTCGGACATGACGGTCCGCCGCGACCTGGACGCGCTGGCCCGTCAGGGCATGCTGGAGAAGGTGCACGGCGGGGCGGTTCCGGTCGTCGAGGCCAGTACGCACGAGCCGGGCTTCGAGGCCAAGTCGGGTCTGGAGCTGACGGCCAAGGAGGACATCGCCCGGGCGGCGGCCCAGTTGGTGGCGCCGGGTTCGGCGATCGCGCTCTCGGGCGGTACCACGACGTACGCGCTGGCCCACCATCTGGTGGACGTGCCGGACCTGACGGTGGTCACCAACTCGGTGCGGGTGGCCGACGTCTTCCACACCGCGCAGCGCACCTCCGGTCAGCGGCAGGGCTCGGCGACGGTGGTGCTGACCGGTGGGGTGCGCACCCCGTCCGACTCGCTGGTGGGACCGGTGGCCGACCAGGCGATCGCCGCTCTCCACTTCGACACGCTGTTCCTCGGGGTGCACGGGATATCGGCCGAGGCCGGACTCTCGACGCCGAACCTGGCGGAGGCCGAGACCAACCGGCGGCTGGTGCAGTCCGCACGGCGGGTCGTGGTGGTCGCCGACCACACCAAGTGGGGCGTGGTCGGCCTGAGCTCCTTCGCCGCGCTGGAGCGGATCGACACGCTGGTGACGGACGCGGGACTGCCCGCCGAGGTACGCGCCGAGATCTCGGAGCATCTGCGCCTGGTGGTGGCGGGCGAGCCCGGGGACGCGTCGGACTTCTGAGGGCCGGCCGGCCGCGGTGACAGCGCCCCCTCCGCACAGGGCCGCGGACCCGGCCGGCTCCCCGGCCGCACGCCCGACGACGGGCCGGCCACCCCGCGCCGTCCGGGCCGGCGCCACGCCATGCGGCACGTCACCGTCCGGTCCGGCGCCGTCCGGTCCGGGCAGGGCTCAGCGCGGCCACGTTCCCGTCGACAGGAACACGTCGATCGCCACCGTGTACGGTGCGCTGTCCAGCCCCTGCTCGGCCAGCCACACGTCGGAGTAGTACTTGTCGAGGTAGCGGTCCCCCGGGTCGCACAGCAGGGTCACCACGCTGCCCCGGCGGCCCTGCTCCAGCATCTCCGCGACGATCTTCAAGGCGCTCCACAGGCCGGTACCGGTGGAGCCGCCCGCCTTGCGGCCGATGGCCCGCTCCAGGGCGCGCACGGCGGCGACGGCGGCCGCGTCCGGCACCTTCATCATCCGGTCGATCGCGCCGGGTACGAAGCTCGGTTCCATACGCGGCCGGCCGATGCCCTCGATGCGTGAGCCGCGATCGCAGGTGACGTCCGGATCGCCGGTGGTCCAGCCGTCGAAGAAGCAGGAGTTGTCCGGGTCGGCTACACAGATGCGGGTGTCGTACTGCATGTAGTGGACGTAACGCGCGAGGGTCGCGGAGGTCCCGCCGGTACCGGCGGTGGCGACGATCCACGCCGGCTCCGGGAAGCGTTCCAGCTCCAGCTGGCGGAAGATGGACTCGGCGATGTTGTTGTTGCCGCGCCAGTCCGTGGCCCGCTCGGCGTAGGTGAACTGGTCCATGTAGTGGCCGCCGGTGTCCACCGCGAGCCGGGCGGAGGCCTCGTACATCGTGCGCGGGTCGTCCACGAAGTGGCACCGCCCGCCGTGGAACTCGATCAGACGGCACTTCTCCGCGCTCGTCGTGCGCGGCATCACCGCGATGAACGGCACTCCGATCAGCTTGGCGAAGTACGCCTCGGAGACCGCCGTCGAGCCGCTGGACGCCTCGATCACGGGACGGCCCGGCCGGATCCAGCCGTTGCACAGGCCGTAGAGGAAGAGCGAGCGTGCCAGGCGGTGCTTGAGGCTTCCGGTGGGGTGGGTCGACTCGTCCTTCAGGTACAGGTCGATCCCCCACTCCTCGGGGAGGGGGAAGCGCAGCAGGTGGGTGTCGGCCGAGCGGTTGGCGTCGGCCTGGACCTTGCGGACGGCCTCCTTCAGCCAGGCGCGGTATCCGGCGTCGCTGCGGTCGACGTCGAGGGTCTCGCCGGTCCGGCGCTGCTCGGTGGTGCTCACGGCAGGACTCCTTACGCTGGGCGCCGACGGCGTGTCGCACGGCCGGACGCCACCGATGATAGACATCTTCCGTACGCTTCTCACCTGCATAAACGTGTCTTTGAGCGGGTCAAAGGGAAGCCTGGACGGGGGCTCGCCAGGGCGCGCGGGAGGCGCACCGGCCGCACCGGCGGGGGCGCGCTCGCGCGAGTGCTCCGGGTGTGCCGGTGGCGAGCATGCCGCGCGCACTGGTGCTGCGTGCCGAAGGGGGGCAGACTGCACCGCCTGGGACGAGACCCCGGACAGGGGCGGCCACGCAACGGGCGGGTACGCGTTCGGCGCACCCGCCAGGTACGACGACGGACCGCGCCGGCTCGTGGACCAGGACGAGTCAGGAGCCGGCGGCGCGCGCGAGGGGACGGGCAGGGATGGCGGAACCGGAGTTCACGGCCACGGGCGTGCGGATCGCCAGAGGACTGCGCTCGCTCACCCGGGCCGGACGGGTCCGGATCAGGGAGGGCAGGCTGGAGCTGCTCACCAGCTACGGCAGCGAGATCGACAGCGCGCCGGTGCGCACGGTGCGCGCCTCCCGGCCCTGGCTGGGCCCGGACGGCCGGGCCCGCGCCGACCTCAACGGCACCCGGTACCTGCTGACCCTGGGCGACCGCGACCCGTCGCCGGGTGAGCCGGGGCCGCCCGCGGCGCACCGGTTCATCGAGGCCGTCCGCGAAGCGTCCGAACGCGGCGGCTGAGCGGTCGCGAAGGTGACGCGAACTTGCGGTGCCGAACCCCTTGCGTCACTCTGGTCTCACGTCACTCTGGGTTTACCGGCGATAACGCTGCGAACCAGCCCGCCGGCCACGACAGCAGGCGGCAGTGTCACGCAGGCGTCCTGCTGCATCCGAAACGTCGTGTTCTTCCGGACCTCAACGTCGGGGAGTCGCAGCCGTGATCAGTCACCCAAGCAGGCACTGCACGGTGGAGCTCCAAGCCCTGCCGTCGCGGATCGGCCAGGTCCGCAGAATCGTATCGGCGCACTTGCGCTACTGGCATCTGGATCCTCTGATAGACCGGGCCGCGCTCGGTGTGACGGAGTTGCTGACCAACGTCCACCAGCACGCCCGGCCCGACAAGTCGTGCACCGTCGAGCTCGAGTTCCTGCTCGACCGGCTCACCGTCTCGGTGCGCGACCACGATCCCCGTCTTCCCGTGGTGGAGGACATGGGCGACATCGCGCCACTTGCCACCGAGGGCCGGGGGTTGGCGATGGTGGCCGCGATGAGCGAGAGCTGGGGCGCGCGCCCGGACGGCGAGCAGGGCAAGGTGGTCTGGTTCACCCTGCCGACCTCGGCCGGCCCGGTCGCCGTCACGGTGCCGGCGCGGGTGCCGCGGCTGGCGAGCGGGGAGCAGCAGCCCGTGCGCCGGTTCACGGCGGTCGAGCCCGCGCTCGACGGCGCGAGGCCGGCGCACGCGTCCGCCCGGTCGACCGTACCCGGCTGACCGGGCGGCCGTACCGGGCCGCCCGGTCGACGAGCGGCCGCTCCGCGAGCGGTGCGGGACCGGGGCCGCCGCGACCGGGGACGGCATCCGTCACGGGGGTCGCGGTGGCCGGCTGTGGCCTGCACCGGGGCTCGGTGACGGCCGTCCCCGGTCCTGCCCGCCCTGGCAGGGCTCGGTGACGGCCGTCCCCGGTCCTGCCCGCCCTGGCGGCGGTCGTGGGGCGCGCCGGTCGCCGACCGACGACCGCCGTCAGCCGTCGACGCCGACCCGCACGGCCGCGGGAAGGCGCCGAGCGCCGCCGGCTCGGCCGCGGCCGAGCCGTACGGAGCCGCAGCCCCGTCCCGGACGGGGTGGTGCTCGGTCCCGCGCCGCCCCGCGCCACGGCGGTCACCCCGGCGCGCACCGTGACGAGGACATCGTCCTCGTCACGAACACCACATGTTCCGGCCGTACGGCCGGCGGGGGCGCGTGCCGTGCCGGCGGGTCGCCGTGCTCGCTCACACGTGTGCCGGGACCGAGCCCCGCGACGTGTTCGTCACCGACACGGAGGACGGCCCGCCCGACCGGTCGCCCGGCGACACGGTGGCGCGGTACCCCGCAGCCCCCCGAGGACTCCGCCCCGGCGCCGTCGGAACAGCCGCCTCCCGCCGGCCGGGGCCGAAGGAGCGCGGGTGCGGAAGGGGTCCGGGCACTTCGCACCCACGCCGGCGGGGTACCCGGGCGACGTGCTCTCCGGGCAGGTCCGGGAGGGCGGGGAGCACTCCCGCGCGGGACACGGCCCGGCGACGACGGCGAACACCCCCAGGAACCGACCATGGAACCTCCAGCGGCCCCCGGCCATGACACGGCACGCCGGCGGTGCACCGGCGGCACCCGCGCCGACGCCGGGTGATCCGGTCCGCGCGTCACCGCCCGCGCCCGCGCCCGAACCCCCACGATCCAGAGAACCACCAGGGAAGCCGCCATGCGCGCAACCATGATCCACGCCCCCGGGGACATCCGGGTGGAGAACCGTCCCGATCCGGTGATCACCGACCCGACCGACGCGGTCGTCCGCACCGTCGCCACCTGCGTGTGCGGCTCGGACCTGTGGGCGTACCGCGGGATCGAACCCGTCGACGAGCCGCATCCGATGGGCCACGAATACGTCGGCGTCGTGGAGGAGACCGGCGCCGGCGTCACCTCGGTGCGGCCGGGACAGCTCGTGATCGGGTCCTTCGCGACCTCGGACAACACCTGCCCGAACTGCCTCGCCGGCTACCAGTCCGCCTGTCTGAACGGCGAGTTCATGACCACCTGCCAGGCCGAGTACGTGCGCGTCCCGCAGGCCCAGGGCACTCTCGTCCCCGTCGCCGACGGCGCCGCCGACGAGCTGCTCCCGAGCCTGCTGACCCTGTCGGACGTGATGGGCACCGGCTGGTACGCGGCGAAGGCGGCCGAGGTGCGGCCCGGCTCCACCGCCGTCGTCGTCGGTGACGGCGCGGTCGGCCTCTGCGGTGTCATCGCCGCCGGGGAGCTCGGCGCCGAGCGCGTCATCGCCATGAGCCGCCACCAGGCGCGGCAGGAGCTGGCCGCGGAGTTCGGCGCCACCGACATCGTCGCCGAACGCGGCGAGGAGGGTGTCGAGCGGGTACGGGAGCTGACCGGCGGGATCGGCGCCGACTCCGTCCTGGAGTGCGTCGGCACCGGCGAGTCCATGCGGCAGGCACTGCGCTCGACCCGGCCCGGCGGCAACGTCGGCTTCGTCGGTCTTCCGCACGGCGTCGCGATCGACGGGCAGGAGCTGTTCTTCTCCCACGTCGGGCTGCGCGGGGGCCCCGCCCCGGTGCGCGCCTACCTGCCCGAACTCATCCAGCGGGTACTGGACGGCCGTATCGAGCCGGGCAGGGTCTTCGACCTGACCCTGCCGCTGGAGGAGGTCGCCGAGGGCTACCGGGCCATGGACGAGCGGCGGGCCGTCAAGACGCTGCTGCGGCCCTGACCCGCGTCGCCCGGGCCCCGGACACGAAGCGGCCGGGGCCCGGCTTCAGGTCAGCGCCGTGAGGGGATCGTCCAGAACCGGCTGCCAGGCCAGTTCGGCCGCGCCGACCAGGCTGTTGTGGTCCAGTGTGCAGGGCAGGATGGGGACCCCGCCGCTCTGGCCCCACAGGCTGCGGTCGGCGACGACCGCGCGCAGCCGGTCCGGATCGGCCTCCAGCAGGGTGCGGTGCAGTCCGCCGAGGATGATCCGGTCCGGGTTGAGGATGTTCACCAGCCCGGCCAGGCCCAGCCCGAGGCGGTCGACGAGGTTCTCGACGGCTCCGCGGACGGCCGGGTCGTCGTAGTGGCCGCGGATCAGGTCGTCGGCCTGCTTGAGCAGCGACACCTCGGGCCCCGGCTCGCGGCCGGCGGCGGTCAGCAGGGCCAGCGGGTCGGCCTCCACGTCGAGGCAGCCGCGGCTGCCGCAGTGGCACGGGCCGCCCTCGGGATTGACCGTGAGGTGCCCGACCTCCAGAGCCAGTCCCGAACTGCCCGTGTGCAGCCGCCCGTCCAGCACCAGCGCGCCGCCCACGCCCCGGTGCCCGGTGGCCACGCACAGCAGGTCGCGGGCACCACGCCCGGCGCCGTGCCGGTGCTCGGCGAGCGCGGCCAGGTTGACGTCGTTCGCCGTGAACGCCGGCCCGGTGATCCCGGCGTCGCGCACGCACTCCTCGAAGATCCGCCGCACGGGTGCTCCCGCGCGCCAGGCGAGGTGGAGCGGGTTCAGCGCCAGGCCCTCCGGTTCGGCGACCGCCGACGGCACGGCGAGCCCGGCGCCGACGCAGCGCCGCCCGGTGCCGCGCAGCAGCTCCGCGCCGGCCTCGACGACGGAGCCCAGCACCTTCGCCGGGTCGGCGTCCACCGTCCCGCAGCCGGGCGCGGTGGCCACGATCCGGCCGCCGAGGCCCACCAGGGCCGCGCGGAACCCGTCGGAGTGCACCTGCGCGGCAAGGGCGACGGGGCCGTCCTCGGCGACCGCGAGGCGGTGCGAGGGCCGCCCCTGCGAACCGGCCGCCGCGCCCGGCCGGGCGTCCACCCGGATCAGGCCCAGCGCCTCCAGTTCGGCGGCCACCGCGCCGGCCGTCGCCCGGGTCACCCCCAGCTCGGCGGTGAGGACGGCCCGGGTCGGGGCACGCCCGGTGTGCACGAGCTCCAACGCGGGCCCGAGCGCGCCGCGCCCCCGGTCCAGCCGCGTCCTCGAGGTGGTCCCTTCCCCCGCCGTCCGGGGGTCCGCCTTGCCGCTCATGGAGGCGAGTCTCCCATGATCCGCAGACCCGTCCGCCTACCGGCCGCTCACCCGCAGGGTGACGTTCAGCCGTCCCACCAGCCCCAGTTCGGGCGGCGCGGTGCCTTCGTGGACACGCGGCACACCGTGGTGGGCGAGCCGGGAGGGGCCGCCGAAGACGAACAGGTCGCCGCTGCGCAGTTCGACGTCCGTCCAGGGCCTGGTGCGGGTCTCGGTGTTGCCGAAGCGGAACACGCACGTGTCGCCGAGGCTCAGCGACACCACCGGCGCGTCGGACCTCTCGTCGCCGTCGCGGTGCATGCCCATGCGGGCGTCGGCGCCGTAGAAGTTGATCAGCGCGATGTCGTACGCGGCGGCCGCGAGCGCCCCGGGGCCGAGCGCGTCGGCCACCGCGCCGCGGGCCAGTTCGCCCAGCCAGGCCGGGAACGGTTTCACCGGTGCCCCGTCGCCGTCGACGACCGTGCGGGCGTAGGCGTACGGGTACCAGTGCCAGCCGAGGCAGACCTGCCGGGCGGTCATCGTGCCGCCACCGGGTGTGCGCACGGTGCGCAGACCGGCCGGCGGCCTGGCCCACTCCCGGCAGGCCTCCAGCAGCTCGCGCTGCCCCGCCGCGTCCAGCCAGTCCGGCACGTGCACCGCGCCCGGCGCGACCTCGGTACGGCTCCTGGGGAACAGCTCGGCGTCCATGGTTCCCATCCTGCCGGAACAGTGGTGAGCTGCGGCTCCGCTAGCCTGGACGGACGATGAACGACCCTATGACGACTCCCTGGGGCGAACTGGAGCTGACCCGGTTCCCCGAGGACCCGCGTGACCGGCTGCGCGCCTGGGACGCCTCCGACGAATACCTCCTGCGGCACCTGGCCGAGCAGGCGACCGACCTGTCCGGCACGGTCGTGGTCGTCGGGGACCGCTGGGGCGCGCTGGTCACGGCACTGGCGGCGCACCGGCCGGTGCAGATCACGGACTCCTTCCTCGGGCAGGAGGCGACCCGCGCCAACCTCGCCCGCCACGGTGCCGGACCCGGCGCCGTGCGGCTGCTGACCACCCAGGACCCGCCGCCTGACCGCGTCGACGTCCTCCTGGTGCGGGTGCCCAAGAGCCTCGCCCTGCTGGAGGACCAGTTGCTGCGGCTGGCGCCCGCCGTGCACGAGGACACGGTCGTCGTGGGCACCGGCATGGTGAAGGAGATCCACACCTCCACGCTGGCCCTGTTCGAGCGGATCCTCGGCCCGACCCGGACCTCGCTCGCCCAGCGCAAGGCCCGGCTGATCCTGTGCACGCCGGATCCGTCCCTGGAACGGCCCGCCGGCCCGTGGCCGTACAGCTACACCCTGCCCGAGGGCATCGGCGCGCTCTCCGGCCGGACCGTCGTCAACCACGCGGGCGTCTTCTGCGCCGACCGGCTCGACATCGGCACCCGCTTCTTCCTGAAACATCTGCCGGACGGCCGTGACGCGCGGCGGGTGGTGGACCTGGGCTGCGGCAACGGGGTCGTGGGAACGGCGATGGGGCTGGCGCACCCGGAGGCCGAGGTGCTGTTCACGGACGAGTCGTTCCAGGCGGTGGCCTCGGCCGAGGCGACGTACAAGGCGAACGGGGTGCCGGGACACGCCGAGTTCCGGGTCGGCGACGCGCTGTCCGGGGTTCCGGCCGGCAGCGTGGACCTGGTGCTCAACAACCCGCCGTTCCACTCGCACCAGGCGACCACGGACGCCACGGCGTGGCGGATGTTCACCGGGGCGCGGCGCGCCCTGCGCCCCGGCGGCGCCCTCTGGGTGGTCGGGAACCGGCACCTGGGCTACCACGTCAAGCTCCGCCGGCTGTTCGGCAACTGCCAACTGGTGGCCGGCGAACCGAAGTTCGTGGTGCTGCGGGCCGTCAAGAGGTAGGCGTCGTCCGGGGCGTGCCGACCACCCCGATGAGCCGTGTCACCTCCGCGGCCATCGCCTCCCGGCCGACACCGAGGTACTTGCGCGAGTCGACCGCCTCGGGGTGACCTGCGAGGTAGCCGCGGACCGCCCTGGTCATGGCGATGTTGAGGGCGGTGCCGACGTTGACCTTGGCGATGCCGCCGGTGACCGCCGCGGCCAGCTCGCCCTCGGGCAGGCCGGAGGAACCGTGCAGGACGAGGGGGACGTCCACGGCTCCGGCCAGGCCTTTGAGGAGGTCGTGGTCGAGGGCGGCGGTGCGCTCGGTCATGGCGTGCGCGTTGCCGACGGCCACGGCCAGGGCGTCCACTCCGGAACCGGAGACGAAGGCGTGTGCCTCACCGGGGTCGGTGCGGGCGCCGGGCGCGTGGGCGTCCAGCGGTGGCCGGCCGTCCTTGCCGCCGACCTCCCCCAACTCGGCCTCCAGCCAGAGCCCTTGCGCGTGCGCCCACTCGGCGGCGGCCCTGGTCGCGGCGAGGTTCTCGGCGTACGGCAGCCGGGAGGCGTCGTACATGACCGAGCTGAACCCCGCCTCGGGCGCCTGTCTCAGCAGGTCGTCGCTCTGCACGTGGTCGAGGTGCAGAGCGACGGGCACGGCGGCGCGTTCGGCGGCCGCGACGGCCGCGCGGGCCAGTGGCAGCAGCCGCCCGTAACGGAACCTGACCGCGTTCTCGCTGATCTGGAGGACGACCGACGCGCCGGCCTCCTCGGCGCCGGCGACGACGGCCTCGATGTGTTCCAGCGTGATGATGTTGAAGGCGACGACGGCGGAGCGCGCGGCGGCGGCGCCGCCGACCAGCTCGGAGGTGGCTGCGAGCGGCACGGCCTCTCCTTTCCGGGTGGGGGACGGCGTCAGGGAGTGAGGATGACCGAGCGCGTGAGGTGGCGCGGCTGGTCGGGATCGAGGCCGCGGGCCGCGGCGACGGCGACCGCGAGCCGTTGGGCGCGGACGAGTTCGGCGAGCGGGTCCAGGCCGCCGTCGACCCACCGGCCGCCCGTGGCCCGCACCTGTTCGGCCAGTCCGTCCGGTGCCCGGCCGAGCATCCAGGTCGCCGTGCCCCGGGTGGTGACGCTGATGGGGCCGTGCCGGTACTCCATCGCCGGGTAGGCCTCGGTCCAGGACAGCGAGGCCTCGCGCATCTTCAGCCCGGCCTCGTTGGCGAGGCCGACGGTCCAGCCGCGGCCCAGGAAGGTGAACTGCGCGCAGTCGACGAGCCCTTCGGGCAGCGGCGCGGACAGCGCGGTGCGGGCGTCGTCGACCACGGCGCCGGTGTGCAGGCCGAGGTGGGCGCGGAGCAGGGTCAGGGCGGTGGTGGCGAACCGGGTCTGCACGACGGAGCGTTCGTCCGCGAAGTCCAGTACGACCACGTCGTCGGCGGCCGACATGACCGGGGTGCCGGGGTCCGCGGTGACGGCCGTGGTGCGGGTGCGCCCCTTCAGCCGCCCGAGCAGGTCGAGCACCTCGGTGGTGGTGCCGGAGCGGGTGAGGGCGAGGACGCGGTCGTAGGCGCGGCCGTGGGGGAACTCGGAGGCGGCGAAGGCGTCGGTCTCGCCCTGCCCCGCGCCCTCGCGCAGCGCGGCGGCCGCCTGAGCCATGAAGTAGGAGGTGCCGCAGCCGACGATCGCGACCCGCTCCCCCCGCTCCGGCAGGGCCCGGCCGTGCCCCTCGGCCTCGGCCGCGACGCGCGCCCAGCACTCGGGCTGACTGGTCAGCTCGTCCTCGACGTGGCTCATGGCACACCCTCCCGATCTGACTGATTGTTCTTGCAAGATAGCGTTGCATTTCAAGCATGATCAAGCATTTCGTCGGCGGATGGGTGCGTTAGGGTCACGGAGGACCGAGGAACGGAGGCCGCCGATGTCGCGCGACGCCCGCTGGAAGGTGCTGCTGGAGCTGCTCGTCGAGCACGGCCGGCTGGAGGTCGAGGAGGCCGCGACCCGGCTCCAGGTCTCGGCCGCGACGATCCGGCGCGACTTCGACCAGCTCGCCGAGCAGCAGATGCTCGTGCGCACCAGGGGCGGCGCGGTCGTGCACGGCGTCTCCTACGAACTTCCGCTGCGCTACAAGACGGCCCGGCGCGTCGGCGAGAAGCAGCGGATCGCCAAGGCGGTGGCGGAACTGGTCGCGCCCGGCGAGGCGGTGGGCCTGACGGGCGGCACGACCACGACGGAGGTGGCCCGCGCCCTGGCGGTGCGCGCCGACCTCGCCGCCGGCTCGCCCGCCCTGACCGTCGTGACGAACGCGCTGAACATCGCCAACGAGCTCGCCGTACGGCCCCAGTTCAAGATCGTGCTCACCGGCGGGGTGGCGCGCCCGCAGTCCTACGAGCTCATCGGGCCGCTGGCGGACGGGGTGCTGAGCCAGATCACGCTCGACGTGGCGGTGCTCGGGGTGGTCGCCTTCGACGTCACGCACGGCGCGGCGGCCCACGACGAGGCGGAGGCCGCCATCAACCGGCTGCTGTGCGAGCGCGCCGAACGCGTGGTCGTCGCGGCGGACTCCAGCAAGCTCGGTCGGCGCGCCTTCGCCCGCATCTGCGCGGCCGAGAGTGTGGACACCCTGGTCACGGACTCGGCGGCCCCACAGGACACGGTGCGCAGGTTCGAGGAGGCGGGGGTCCGGGTCGTCACCGTCTGAGGCGCTGGGGCGGCCGGCCTCCGGGCCCCCGAGCCGCGGGCCGTCCCGGACGACCCGGCCGGGTCCCGGCCGCTCCGGCCGCCGGGGGCGGCGCGCCGTCCGGCCGGTCAGGTGCGGGTGAAGCCCACCCCGCGGCCGTCGTTGCAACCGGACGGCACCGGCCGGTCGTCGGCCCTGGGCCCGCTCTGGTGGGCCTTGAGCGCGACGCTCATCAGGGACAGGAGCAGATCGACGTCGGCCGACGCGTCGAGACGGATCGTCACCCAGGACGAGCCCGACACCACACGGACGGCGGCGAAACGTCTCAGGTCGCCGGCCAGCCGGCGTATGGCCCGGTCGGTCAGGTTGAGGTCGACGTCGCGGTCCGAGTGGAAGTGGGCGATCTCTCCGTACGGCGAGCTGAGCGCCTGCCCGGCGCCGCAACTCGGCACCGTTTCCATCAGGTCGGGCCAGGTGGCCAGTTGGGCGAGGGCGCGCGCGGCGAGCGTCATGGCTCCATCATGACTCGCTCACCGCACGGCAACCGATACGTGAGAAAGCCTTAACCGATCCGTGTCCAAAACCGGCCGTCATGTCCCGGCCGGCCGGGGCCGCCCCGGGCCGTCCCGGCCGGACCCGGACCGGGCGCCACGGCGACGGTGCCGACGGGTGTGCCGCGGGTGCGGCGGTGGACCGTCCCTCGGTCGTCCCGCGCCGGCCGGCCGCGGCGGAGCGCAGACCCGGCCGGCCGCCGACGCCGCAACCCGCGCCCCGGTGACCGGGTGCCCGCCCGCTCGGCGGGCCCTTCGCCGTTTCCGCCCTCAGCAGGAGCCTCTGATCGCCTCTGGGGGCACACTGGAATAAGGGCCGTCGGTGCGCGAGGGGGTGTCGAAGGTGACACGTCGTGCGGGAATGTGGCTGTGGCGGTGGCGGCGCAATCCGCTCAGGCGGACCAGTGACGTCGTCGAGGCGTGGATCCTGCTCGTCGCGTGGGTCCTCGCCGTGGTGGGCGGCCTGGTGGCGGGGCTGCTGACGGCGGGCGCGATGCAGCAGAGCGCTCAGCGGGACCGCGCGCAGATCCATCCGGTGTCGGCCGTGCTGGTCCGGGACCCGGCGCCCGGTGCCGCCCGGCCGACCGGCAGCGCCCTGGTGTGGGGCATGGTGCGCTGGACCGATCCGGACGGCTCGGTGCGCACGGGCCGGACCAGGGTCCCGGCCGACGCGGCGCCCGGCGCCCCCGTCACGGTGTGGACGAACGGGCGCGGCGCCCTGACGTCCCCGCCCCCTTCGCCCGCCGACACCGCCTTCCAGACGGTCCTGGGCGGTCTGTGGGCCGGGACGGCCACCGTGGGCCTGGTGGTGGGCGGCGCCAAGCTGGCCCGCAACCGGCTCGACCGTCGCCGCTTCGACCAGTGGGCCGAGGAATGGGCCCGGGTGGACACCTGGTGGGGGCGCAAGACGGGCTGACCCCGCCCGGCGCCCCGACTCGGGGCTCCGCCCCCGCGTCCCACCTGCGCACGGTCTCCGCGACCTCGCCCCTTGCCCTGGCGCGGCCGCCCTCCTAGCCTGACTTTGTGCCGCTCATAAACAAAGTCCGCCCGCACAGCGTCGTGCCGGACGACTCCCTCACCCGACTCCGCGTGGCCCTCACCGCCTTCTTCGCGCTCGACGGCTTCGTCTTCGCCGGGTGGGTGGTCCGCATCCCGGCCGTCAAGCACCAGACCCACGCCTCCGCGGGGTCCCTCGGCCTCGCCCTCCTGGGCGTCTCCGCCGGAGCCGTGATCACGATGACCCTCACCGGGCGTCTGTGCCGCCGCTTCGGCAGCCACCCGGTCACCGTCGTCTGCGCGGTGCTGCTCTCCCTCAGCGTCGCCCTGCCGCCGCTCACCCACTCCGCCTGGACGCTGGGCGCCGTCCTGCTGGTCTTCGGCGCGGCGTACGGCGGCATCAACGTCGCCTTCAACAGCGCGGCGGTCGATCTCGTGGCCGCGCTGCGGCGGCCGGTCATGCCGACCTTCCACGCCGCCTTCAGCCTCGGCGGCATGGTGGGCGCGGGTCTCGGCGGGCTTGTGGCCGGCCATCTGTCCGCCACCCGCCACCTGCTCGCCCTCACGGTGACCGGCCTGCTCGTCACCGCGGTCGCCGGGCGCACCCTCCTGCGGCACCCGTCGCCGGCCCCGGCGGATCGGGACCGCCCCGGGACACCGGGCGCACGCCGCACGGACGGCCGCACGCGCGGACTCGTCGTCGTCCTGGGTCTCATCGCCCTGTGCTCGTCGTACGGCGAGGGCGCCATGGCGGACTGGGGCGCCCTGCACTTCGAGCAGGACCTCGACGCCTCGGCGGGCGTGGCGGCCGCCGGCTACTCCTGCTTCGCCCTCGCGATGACGGCCGGCCGGCTGACCGGGACGGCCCTGCTCGAACGGCTGGGCCGGTCCCGGACGATCGTGGCCGGGGGGTGCACCGCCGCGGCCGGGATGCTGCTCGGCTCCCTCACCCCGTCCGTGTGGGCGGCGCTCCTCGGCTTCGCCGTCACCGGGCTCGGACTCGCCAACGTCTTCCCGGTCACCATGGAACGCGCCGGCGCGCTGGCCGGCGCGAGCGGCGTCGCCGTCGCCTCCACCCTCGGCTACGGCGGCATGCTCCTCGGGCCCCCGGCCATCGGATTCATGGCCGACTGGCTCTCCCTGCCCGCCGCGCTCACCAGCGTCGCCGCGCTGGCCGCCGTCGCCGCCGCGATCGGGTTCGCGACCCGGCGGTCCGCCTACGAGTGACCGGCCGCGGTCAGGCGATCGGTGCGGTGCCGTCGCCCGCCTCGTAGACCTTCGCGTCGGACGGCGCCGGGTGTTCGACGCGGCAGTCGAGGGCGTCGTTCACGACGTCGGCCACGATGGTGTCCCCGGGGCCGGCGGAGTCGCTCAGCAGCAGGGACGCGATGCGGTTGTCCAGTTCCGCCTGGATGGTGCGGCGCAGCGGACGGGCGCCGAACTCGGGCTGGTGCCCATGGGCGACGAGCAGCCGCTTCGCGGCCTCGGTGACCTCCAGCTCCAGTCCCTGGGCACGCACCCGCCGACGGCTCTCGTCCAGCAGCAGGTCCACGATCCGGTTCAGCTCCTCCTCCCCCAGGCCGTGGAAGATGATGATGTCGTCGATGCGGTTGAGGAACTCCGGCAGGAACCTGCCGCGCAGGTCCTCCATCAGCTGGTCCTTGATGGCGCCGGTGTCGCCCCGGTGGGCGAGGATCCGCTGGGCGCCGATGTTGGAGGTCATGATGACCACGGTGTTGCGGAAGTCGACGGTGCGGCCCTGGGCGTCGGTGAGCCGGCCGTCGTCGAGGACCTGGAGCAGGGTGTTGAAGACGTCCGGGTGGGCCTTCTCCACCTCGTCGAACAGGAGCACGCTGTAGGGCTGGCGGCGGACCTTCTCGGTGAGCTGGCCGGCCTCCTCGTGGCCGACGTAGCCGGGCGGGGCGCCGACCAGCCGGGAGACGGTGTGCTTCTCCTGGAACTCGCTCATGTCGAAGCGGACCATGCGGTTCTCGTCCCCGAAGAGCAGCTCCGCGAGCGCCTTGGCCAGTTCGGTCTTGCCGACACCGGTCGGGCCGAGGAACAGGAAGGAGCCCACGGGACGCCTGGGGTCTCCCATGCCGGCGCGGCTGCGGCGCACCGCCTGCGCGATCGCGGTGACGGCCTCGTCCTGCCCGACGACCCGGGAGTGCAGGGCGTCCTCCAGCTTCAGCAGCCGTTCCTTCTCGCTCTCGGTGAGCTGGGCGACGGGGATGCCGGTGCGTCGGGACAGCACGTCGGCGATGTCGTCGACGGTCACCTCCAGCACGCCCTCGCGGCGCTCGGCCAGTCCTTCCAGCTCGGTCTCCACCTCGACGATCCGGTCCTTCAGTTCGCTGGCCCGTTCGAAGTCCTCGGCGGCCACGGCCTGGTCCTTCTCGCGGCGCAGCTTGGCCAGCCGGTCCTCGCCCTCGGCCACCTCGGTGGAGCGGCCCAGGGAGCGCAGCCGCACCCGGGCGCCGGCCTGGTCGAGCAGGTCGATGGCCTTGTCCGGCAGGAACCGGTCGGTGACGTACCGGTCCGACAGCTCGGCCGCGGCGGCGAGGGCGTCGTCGCTGTAGCGGACCTGGTGGTGGGCCTCGTAGGAGTCGCGCAGGCCCTCCAGGATCTGCACGGTCTCCTCGACACTGGGCTCGGGCACCATGACGGGCTGGAAGCGGCGCTCCAGGGCGGCGTCCTTCTCCACGTAGCGGCGGTACTCGTCCAGGGTGGTGGCCCCCACCACGTGCAGCTCGCCGCGGGCCAGGGCCGGTTTGAGGATGTTGCCCGCGTCCATGGAGCCCTCGCCGGTGGCTCCGGCGCCGACCACGGTGTGCAGCTCGTCGAGGAACAGGATCGTCGACTCCGAGGCCGCCTTCACCTCGTCGATGACGTTCTTCAGCCGCTCCTCGAACTGGCCCCGGTACTGGGCGCCCGCCACCAGTCCGGTGAGGTCGAGGGCGACCACCCGTTTGTTCTCCAGCGTCTTCGGCACGGTCCCGGCGACGATCCGCTGGGCGAGCCCCTCGACGATCGCGGTCTTGCCCACGCCCGGCTCGCCGATCAGGACGGGGTTGTTCTTCGAGCGGCGGGAGAGGATCTCGACGGTCTGCTCGATCTCCAGGGACCGGCCGACCACCGGGTCCAGCTTTCCGGACCGCGCCTCCTCGGTCAGGTCCCGGCCGTACTGGTCCAGGGTCGGTGTGTCGCTCGGGGGCTCGCCGCCGCCCGGCGCGGCCTCGCCGCGGGCCGCCGTCTCGGCGCCGCGGCGCAGCTGCTCGGCCTCGACGCCGTGCGCGGACAGCACGCGCCCCGCCGCCGCGCCCGGCGTGTCCAGCAGCGCGGCGAGAACGTGCTCCGGGCCGATGTACGACACTCCGGCGGCCCGGGAGCGTTCGTAGGCGCGCAGCAGTACCCGCTTGGCGGCCGGGGTCAGGCCGGGCTGCGCCGAGGGGGTGCCGCTCTCTCCGGGCAGCGCGGCGGCGATGTCCGCGCCGAGCCGGTCGGGGTCGGCGCCGGCCTGGCCGAGCAGGCCGCGGGCGGGCTCGACCTGGGTGCACGCCCACAGCAGGTGCTCGGTGTCCAGGTCGGAACTGCCGTCCTCGGCCGCCTTACCGCTGGCACGGTTGATCAACTCCTGCGCGGACTCGGTCAGCAGCCGGCCGATCGGCACCCGTTGCACCTGGGGTGGCGAGGCGCCCGGCGTCATGCCGAAGAAGCGGTTCAGGATCTCCGAGAACGGGTCCTGACCGCCGTAGGAGGCGCCGAAGGGGGACATCGTCATGATCGCCGTCCGCAGCGTGGGGGAATGAGTCACCCCCAGCCCAACCCGCCGTCCCGACGGACGCAACGCGGCGTACGCCGACCCGGTGCTTCGCCGATCGGGTGCCGTGCCGTCGGCGCCGCGCCGCTCCGGCATCGCACCGACGGCCGCAGGCCGCGCCGAGCGGTCTCCACCGCGCCCGGCGGGTACGGGCCCGCCGCGCACCGCCCCCGGCCCGCGCCCCCGGTCCCCGCGCCCTCGGGCGACGCGGCCTGGGCCGACGTGAGCCCGACGCGGTGGACGGCGCGGCGCCGAGGCCAAGAGCACCGTACGGAAGGCCGCCGTGCCCGGCCGGCGGACTTCCGCCGCCGGTCCGCGGCGCGCTCCGTCCGGCACACTCTCAGGGATGGAGACCACTGAATTCCTGCACGCGCTCGACCGGGAGGGCCGTCTGCTGGCCGCGGCGGCCGAGGAGGCGGGGAGCGACGCCGAGGTGCCGACCTGCCCGGGGTGGCGGGTGCGGGACCTGCTGCGGCACACGGGCGTGGTGCACGAGTGGGCCGCCGCGTTCGTCGCCGACGGGCACACCTCGCCGCGGCCCATGGGCGACCCGCCGCGCTTCGACGGGGCCGAGCTGGTGGCCTGGTACCGCGAGCGCCACCGCCGGCTGGTCCACACCCTGCGGACGGCGCCGGCCGGGGTGGAGTGCTGGACCTTCCACCCCGCGCCGCAGTCGCCGCCGTCGCCGCTCGCCTTCTGGACCCGGCGGCAGGCACACGAGACGGCCGTCCACCGCTTCGACGCGGAGTCGGCGCGGGGCGGCGCGACGACGGCGATCGGCGGCGGGTTCGCCGTGGACGGCATCGACGAGTTGCTGCGCGGCTTCCACGCCCGCGCCAGAAGCGGTGTCCGCGTGGCCGAACCGCGGGTGCTGCGGGTGCGCGTCACGGACGCCGCCGACGACACGGACGCGGTGTGGACCGTACGGCTGTCGGACGGGCCACCGGCCACGGTCCGGAACTCCGCCGGCGCGGCCGACGCCGAACTCGCCGGTCCCGCCGACCGCTTGTACCTCGCGCTGTGGAACCGGGCGCCGGTGCCGAGCGTGACGGGCGACGGTTCGCTCCTGGCGCTGTGGCGGGAGACCTCGGCGATCGTCTGAGTCACGGCGGCCGCCGTCCGCGCCCGGCCGCCTCAGCCCAGCCAGCCCGGCCGCACCAGTCCCGACTCGTAGGCGGGCACGGCCAGTTGGGCACGGTCGCGGGCGCCGAGCTTCACCATGGCGCGGCTGACGTGGGTCTTGGCGGTCAGGGGGCTGACGACCAGTCGGCGGGCGATCTACTGGTCGGACAGGCCGATGCCGACCAGGGCCATGACCTCGCGTTCGCGCTCGGTGAGCCGGGCGAGCGCGCCGGCGGCCGCGGGTTCCTTGGAGCGGGCGGCGAACTCGGCGATCAGCCGGCGGGTGACGCCCGGTGTCAGCAGGGCGTCACCGTCGACCACCGCCCGTACCGCACGCAGGAGTTCGTCCGGTTCGGTGTCCTTGACCAGGAACCCGGAGGCGCCCGAGCGGATCGCCTCGAAGACGTACTCGTCGAGTTCGAAGGTGGTGAGCATGACCACCTTGACGTCCGCCAGGGCGGCCTCACCGGTGATGCGGCGGGTCGCGGCCCGTCCAGCGGCTCACGGTGGCCGTGCTGGTCGCGGGCGGAGAAGTGGGAGCCGGCGAGGACGAAGACGGTGAAGAGCGCGGTGGAGACCCAGGGCCGGCCGGGCTCCGGGCGGCTCCTCGCCGTCGACGCGGTTCCACCACGGCGGCCCGTGCCGCCACCACCGCGGCGGTCCGCCCGGGGACGCCTCTTCCATGACCGCCACGCTGGACGTCCCGCCCTCCCGGCCGCGTCCGCCCGGCGAGGTGATCACCCGTACTCCCCGGGGAGTACGGACGCTCCCGGTGCCCCGGCGGCCGGTCAGGACTTCAGCCCGACCCCGTGGGCGAGGCGGACCACCGCGTGCCGGAAGAACGGCTCACGGTCCTCCACCACCCGGTGGAACTGGCCGAACAGTTCGAAGCCGACCAGCCCGTACAGCTGCGCCCAGGCGGCGATGAGGGCGGCCGTCGCCTCGGGCGGCAGGCCGGGAGCGAGCTCGGCGGTCATCCGTTCGGCCTCCGCGCGCAGTTCGGCGGGGAGTGCGGGTGCGGTCAGGCCGTCCCGCTCGTGGGCGTCGCGGACGATGCCGATGAGGAGCAGGCCGACACGGGCGGCGGCCGGAACGGTCGTCTCGGGCGCGGAGTAGCCGGGTACGGGCGAGCCGTAGATGAGGGCGTACTCGTGCGGGTGCGCCAGCGCCCAGCGGCGCACCGCCTCGCACACGGCGGTCCAGCGCTCCAGCGGCCCGGCGCCGGCCGCCGCGTGGTGTGCCGCCTCGGCCGCCCCGCCCAGGGAGTCGTAGGCGTCGATGATGAGCGCGGTCAGCAGGTCGTCGCGGCTGGGAAAGTACCGGTACAGCGCGGAGGAGACCATGCCGAGTTCACGGGCCACGGCGCGCAGCGAGAGTTTCGCCGCGCCCTCGGCCGCGAGCTGTCTGCGCGCCTCGTCCTTGATGGCCGAGGTGATCTCCGTCCTGGCCCGGGCGCGGGCTCCCTTGGCGGTGTTCATGCGGAGGAGTCTCCCACGGCCTCGGAGCACCGCACACGAAAGAGAGCACTGCTCTTGATTCGAATCGCCGATCCGTGCACACTATTCTCGAACGAGAGCACTGCTCTCCCAACGTGTGGGGGTCACCATGTCGTCGTCGCCGTACTACCTCGAGGGCAGCCCGATGAACGTCCGCCTGAACGGCGTCATCGGATGGCTCGCCCGGCACGGACTGAGCCTCGCCGGCGCGGCGGAGCTGTCCGTGCCCGGCCGCAAGAGCGGCAAGCTCCAACGCGTCCCCGTCAACCCGCACACCCACGAGGGTGCTCAGTACCTCGTCTCGGCCCGCGGCCACTCCCAGTGGGTGCGCAACATGCGCGCCGCCGGCGGCGGGGAGCTGCGCGTCGGGCGGAGGGTCCGCGCGTTCACCGCGGTGGAGCTCCCCGACGCGGAGAAGCTCCCCGTGCTGCGGACCTACCTGGAGAAGTGGGGCTGGCAGGTCGACCAGTACTTCCAGGGGGTGACGGCCGGTTCCTCCGACGAGGAGATCACCGCGGCCGCCGGCGACCACCCGGTCTTCCGCATCACGGTCACGAACTGACCGCGTCCGCAGCGTCCGCCCCGTCCTCCGGCTCCCGCGCGTCGGGCGCCGGCGCGGCGGGCCGGCGGTCCATCACCGACAGCGCCCGCTGGGCCATCGGGTGGCTGCGGACCAGCTCGCCCAGCGAGGTCGAGCCCTGGGTGATGTCCTTGAACGCCTTCCAGGCGGGCCGGAAACCGGTCAGCGCGGCGTGGAAGAGGCCGGGACGGCGCTCGAAGACCGCGAGCATGCGCTTGCCGACGGCCATCTCCACGCCGAGCCCCGCCTTGATCGCGAACGCGTAGTTCAGCGCCTGCCGCCGGGCGTCCACCGCGTCGTGCGCCTCGGCGATCCGCACCGCCCACTCCCCCGCGAGCCGGCCGGACCGCAGAGCGAACGAGATGCCCTCGCGCGTCCACGGCTCCAGCATCCCGGCCGCGTCCCCGCACACCAGCACCCGGCCGCGGGAGAGCGGCGAGTCGTCGGCGCGGCAGCGGGTCAGGTGCCCGGAGGAGACGCTCGGCTCGAAACCGGCCAGCCCGAGGCGCGCGATGAAGTCCTCCAGGTACCGCTTGGTGGCGGCGCCTTCGCCGCGGGCCGAGATCACACCGACGGTCAGCGTGTCGTCCTTGGGGAACACCCAGCCGTAACTGCCCGGCATCGGGCCCCAGTCGATCAGGACACGTCCGCGCCAGTCCTCGGCGACGGTCTCGGGCACCGGGATCTCCGCCTCCAGGCCGAGGTCCACCTGGTCCAGCTTCACACCGACGTGCGCGCCTATGCGGCTGGCGCTGCCGTCGGCGCCGACCACCGCCCGCGCGAGCACCGTCTCGCCGCCCTGGAGCACCACCGCGACCGTGCGCCGGTCCGGGACCGCCGAGCCGTGCTGCTCGACCCGCGACACCGTGGCGCCGGTGCGCAGTTCGGCGCCCGCCTTCTGCGCGTGCTCGACGAGCTGCGCGTCGAACTCGGGCCGGTTGATCAGCCCGAACAGCATCTGCTTGGAGCGGCGGGTCCGGGTGAACCGCCCGTTGTTCGAGAACGTCACCGCGTGCACCCGGTCCTTGAACGGGAGCTCGAAGCCGGGTGGCAGCGAGTCGCGGGACGGACCGATGATCCCGCCGCCGCACGTCTTGTACCGCGGCAGCTCCGCCTTCTCCAGCAGCAGGACCCGCCGCCCCGCGACCGCCGCCGCGTAGGCGGCCGAGGCCCCCGCGGGTCCCGCGCCCACCACGACGACGTCCCACACCTGCTGCACGTCGTCCGCCGAAGAGTTGTCGCTGCTCACGATGGTCTACCGCTCCAGATCAAGCCGGCTGCCGCTGCTGTCTCCCGCATCCTACGGCCGCTCCCGGCAAGGTCCGCTGTGGGAGGATCGGCAGCGTGCGCGCCCGCCCCTCCGCGACGCGCCCACGCCGACACGATCACCCGGAGAACAGAAGTGCCCGGGAGTACCGGCCCAGGTACTCACCCGTGCAACGTCGCACCCACAAGGAGCGTGCCCATGTCGTCGAATCCGGTCGCCGAGACCGTCGCCTCCCTGCTGCCCGGGGCCAGAGCGGAACTGGCCGAGCTGGTGGCCTTCCGATCGGTGGCGGACTTCGACCAGTACCCGCGCAGCGAGAGCGAGGGCGCCGCGAACTGGGTCGCCGACGCGCTGCGCGCCGAGGGCTTCACGGACGTGGCGCTGCTCGACACCCCGGACGGCACCCAGTCCGTGTACGGCCACCTCCCCGGGCCCGAGGGCGCCAGGACGGTTCTTCTCTACGCCCACTACGACGTCCAGCCGCCGCTGGACGAGGCCGCCTGGGTCAGCCCGCCCTTCGAGCTGACCGAGCGCGACGGCCGCTGGTACGGGCGCGGCGCCGCCGACTGCAAGGGCGGGCTCATCATGCACCTGCTCGCGCTGCGCGCCCTCAAGGCCAACGGCGGCATACCGGTCGCCGTCAAGGTCATCGCCGAGGGCTCCGAGGAGCAGGGCACCGGGGGCCTGGAGCGCTACGCCGAGGCCCACCCCGAGCTGCTGGCGGCCGACGCCATCGTCATCGGCGACGCCGGCAACTTCCGCGTCGGGCTGCCCACCGTCACCTCCACGCTGCGCGGCATGACCCTGGTGCGGGTCGAGGTCGACACCCTCGAGGGCAACCTGCACTCCGGCCAGTTCGGCGGCGCCGCCCCGGACGCGCTCGCCGCGCTGATCCGCGCCCTGGACTCGCTGCGCGCGCAGGACGGCTCGACCACCGTGGACGGCCTGTCCGCCGGCTCCTCCTGGGAAGGCCTCCAGTACGACGAGGAACAGTTCCGCAAGGACGCCAAGGTGCTCGACGGCGTCGACCTGATCGGCTCGGGCACGGTCGCCGACCGCATCTGGGCCCGCCCGGCCGTCACCGTCCTCGGCATCGACTGCCCGCCGGTCGTCGGCGCCACCCCGTCCGTGCAGGCCGGCGCCCGTGCCCTGGTCAGCCTGCGGGTGCCGCCGGGCGTCGACGCGGCCGAGGCGACCAAGCTGCTCCAGGCCCACCTGGAGGCCCACACGCCGTGGGGCGCCCGGGTGCGCACCGAGCGGATCGGTCAGGGCCAGGCCTTCCGCGCCGACACCACCAGCCCGGCGTACCAGGCGATGGCCGACGCGATGGCGGTCGCCTACCCCGGCGAGGAGATGCAGTACGCCGGCCAGGGCGGCTCCATCCCGCTGTGCAACACCCTCGCCGCGCTCTACCCGCGGGCCGAGATCCTGCTCATCGGCCTGAGCGAGCCCGAGGCGCAGATCCACGCCGTGAACGAGAGCGTCTCCCCCGAGGAGCTGGAGCGGCTGTCGGTCGCGGAGGCGCTGTTCCTGCGCAACTACGCGGCGGGCTGAGCGCGGCACTCCGCCCTGCCGGCGGCGGAAGGCCCCCGCACCGCGCGGGAGCCACTGCCCACCGTCCTGCCGGGAACCTCGCGGGGATCCTTCCCCGGCCGCACCCGCCGCGCTTCGCCGTCGGCCGGGCCCGCCCCCGGCGCGACGGAGCCGCACCGGCGCTCGCGCGGTGGAGGGCCGCCGGGCGACACGGGCCGGCCGCGCGTCAGCCGACCGGCACCCCCGCCTCCAGGTAGACCGCCGCGCCGCGCTCACGGGCCCGCAGCGCCCAGCGCAGCCGTTCGTAGCGCACCGGCGGCAGCAGCGTCGCGGCCTCCCGCTCGGTGACGAACCGGCAGTCGCGCAGCTCGGGCCCGGGCAGCAGCAGCCGGCCGGCCGCCTCGGAGTCGAGCCTGCCGCCGTCGAAGAGCAGCCGGAGTCCGCCGAAACCGGGAGGTCTGGGCGACTCCCAGTCGACGACGAGCAGCCGGGGCGCCTCCTCCAGCCGTATCCCGGTCTCCTCGGCGACCTCGCGGATGCCGGCGCGGGCCGGCGCCTCGCCGGGTTCGACGACTCCGCCGGGAAACTCCCAGCCGGGCTTGTAGGTCGGGTCGACGAGCAGCACGCGGTCCCGTTCGTCGAAGAGGAGCACACCGGAGGCGACGGTCTCGGCGGTGGGTTCCGGGGTCTGCACGATGTCGCAGGCGGGCACGGCGCCGCTGCCGACGGCCTCGGCCACGCGGAAGGCCGTCTGGTAGGGAGTGAGGGCGCTGGTGTCGACGACATGGGCGTCGGCGGTGAGCCAGGAGGCGAGGGCGGTGCGGTAGGGCTCGATGTGGTCGTAGGACCACTGGCGTACGCGCAGCTCAGCGTCGGGCAGGCCGGGCGGGAGCTCACGGCCGGCTATCCGCTCCCGCAGGATCGTTTCGGCCGGGGCGAGGAGAATGTGCTGGACACTGATGCGGCGAGCGGCGAGGCCGCCGAAGATCTCGTCGCGGTACTCCTGGCGCAGCAGGGTCATGGGCACCACGAGGGTGCCGCCCAGTTCGGCGAGCATGGCCGCCGCCGTGTCGATCACCAGCCGCCGCCAGATCGGCAGGTCCTGGTAGTCGCCGACCTCCGCGAGGTGTTTGGGCGGCAGCAGGTGCGTGAGCGTGCCGCCGATGACCTCGGGGTCGAAGAGCGTGCTGTTCGGGATCAGCTCGATCAGTTCCCGCGCGGTGGTGGTCTTTCCCGCACCGAACGTGCCGTTGATCCAGACGATCACGGGTCCCCCTCTTCTGTTGGCCCCCTGTGGCTTGCCCGCTTCACCCTGCCACGGAAACCAGGCCCAGTTGAGGACGTCCCCGGAACGGCTCCGGGGCCCCCGGGGCGGGGACCCCGGCGCTACCGCCGTCGTCCGGCCGGCCGCCTCAGTGCTTCGGCTTCGTCGGTTTCGAGGCGGACCGGTCCATGGTGAGGCCCTGCTCGCCGACGAGACGACCGACGGCGCCCACGGCGTCCTTGACGTTCAGACCCTCGGGCGTCGGACGCTCGGCGGCGTGCGACGGGGTGACGGCGGCCACCACGAAACCGGTGGCCAGCGAGGCGAGTGCGAGCATGCTGCGCTTCTTCATGCCCGGTCAACGTCGCGGGAGGCGATTGGTCACGGTCCCGAACGGCGCGGGACGCCGCCGCCCGCCGCCACCGCCCCGGGCGAGGTCACACCCCGGCGGCCGTCGTCGCCTTCACCGGTCCGGCCAGCGCGGCGGCGGCCGCTCCCACCAGGCCGGCGTCCGTGCCCATCTGCGCCGGGACCACCGTCAGGCGCCGTACGAAGGAGAGCGTGGCGTAGTCGGCCAGAGCCCTGCGCAGCGGGCCGAGGAGCACCTCCCCCGCCTTGCCCACGCCCCCGCCGACGACCGCGATGTCGATCTCGACCAGGGTCGCGGTCGCGGCGATGCCCGCGGCCAGGGCCTGCGCGGCCCGCTCGAAGGAGGCCACGGCGACCGGGTCCCCGGCACGGGCGGCGGCGGCCACCGCCGCGGCCGACCCGTCGCCGTCGGGGCCCGGCCGCCAGCCGTTCTCCAACGCCCGGCGGGCGATGTTCGGACCACTGGCGATGCGCTCCACGCAGCCGCGTGAGCCGCACGGGCACGGGTCGCCGTCCAGGTCGACGCTGATGTGCCCGATGTGGCCGGCGTTGCCCGTCGGACCGGGGTGCAGCCGGCCGCCCAGGACCAGCCCGCCGCCCACGCCGGTGGACACCACCATGCACAGCGCGTTGTCATGCCCCCGGGCGGCGCCCTGCCAGTGCTCGGCCGCCGTGATGGCCACTCCGTCGCCGATCAGCGCCACGGGCAGCCCACCGACCGCCGAGCGGGCCCGCTCCACCAGCGGGTAGCCGCGCCAGCCCGGCACGTTGACCGGGCTGACCGTGCCGGCGGAGGCGTCCACGGGGCCCGCGCTGCCGATGCCCAGGGCCGAGACACGTCCCCACCGGGGTGAGGCCGTCAGGTCGCCGAGGACGTCCGTGACCGCCCGCATCACGGTGTCGCCGTCCTCCTGCGCGGGCGTCGCGCGCTGCGCGCGCGCCAGGATGCTGCCGCGGCCGTCCACCAGGGCGCCGGCGATCTTGGTGCCGCCGATGTCGAGCGCGGCCACGAGGTCGGTGTGCATCAGAGTCGTCTCTCCCCGTCAACCATCAAGGAACCAAGAGGTGGGCGCAGCCCGGCCGCGCGGCGGACCGAGTGTGCGATGGACAGTCTCTCGTGCCTATGACAACGTTGTCCAGGCTCTATGCTCGACGCCACATCCCCGCGCGAGCCGGGGACCGCCGCACCCACGTGGACGACGAGACAGGACGCCGCATCGTGCCAGAGACCGCCCGCCGGACAGACCGCCCCGGCGACCACCGCCCGGACCGCCTCTCCGGGACCCGTTACGGCAACCGCCCGACCATGAAGGACGTGGCGGCCCGGGCCGGTGTGGGCCTCAAGACCGTCTCCCGTGTGGTCAACGGCGAACCCGGCGTCACGGCCGACACCGAGCGGCGCGTCCAGGAGGCCATCGAGGCCCTGGGCTTCCGCCGCAACGACAGCGCCCGGGTGCTGCGCAAGGGCCGTACGGCGAGCATCGGGCTGATCCTGGAGGACCTCGCCGACCCGTTCTACGGGCCGCTCAGCCGCGCGGTCGAGGAGGTGGCCCGGACGCACGGCGCGCTGCTCATCAACGGCTCCAGCGCGGAGGACCCCGAGCGCGAGCAGGAGCTGGCGCTGGCGCTGTGCGCCCGGCGGGTGGACGGGCTGGTCGTGATCCCGGCCGGCGACGACCACCGGTATCTGGAGCCGGAGATCAAGGCGGGCGTCGCGACCGTGTTCGTGGACCGTCCGGCCGGACGGATCGACGCCGACGTGGTGCTCTCGGACAACTTCGGCGGCGCGCGGGACGGCGTCGCGCACCTGATCGCCCACGGTCACCGCCGGATCGGGTTCATCGGCGACATGCCCCGCATCCACACGGCCGCCGAGCGCCTGCGCGGCTACCGGGCGGCGATGGAGGACGCGGGGATAGCCGTGGCCGACTCCTGGATGTCGCTGGGCGTCACCGACCCGGAGCGGGTGCGCCGGGCGGCCGAGGAGATGCTGTCCGGACCGGACCCGGTCACCGCCGTCTTCACCGGCAACAACCGGGTGACGGTCACCGTGATCCGCGTCCTGGCCGGGCTCGCCCGCCCGGTCGCCCTGGTCGGCTTCGACGACATCGAGCTCGCCGATCTGCTCCAGCCGGGGGTCACCGTGGTCGCCCAGGACGCGGCGGCCCTCGGCCGCACCGCCGCCGAGCGCCTTTTCCGCCAGCTAGACGGCACCCTCCTCGCCCCGGAGCGCATCGAGCTGCCCACCCGGCTGGTGCGGCGCGGCTCGGGCGAGCTGCCGCCGTCGGGCTGAACGGACAGGGCCGGCGGGCGGTGCGCGGCGGGGCCCCGGCCGGTCCCGGCGGGGGCGCGGCGCAGAAGCGGTGCGACGCCATGACGTGCGCGGGGCGTGACCGCACGCCCCGCGCAGGTCACGCCCCTGGGGCGGGGCGCCGCTCCGTCACCGGCCGGCGCCCCGTTCCGTCACTGGCCGGAGGCCGTGAGGTCGCCGCGGCGCGGTGCGGCGAAGCCCTCCAGATCGGCCCGGGTCAGGCCGGTGAGGCGGGCCACCTCGGCGATGTCGAGGGCCCCGCAGTCCAGCCCGCGCAGCAGGTAGCCGCTGAGCGCCTTGGCGGTGGCCGGCTCGTCCATGACGTCGCCGGCGGTACGGCTCGCGTAGCGGGCGAGGCGGGCGGCCGCCTGCTCGAAGCCCTCGCGGTAGAAGGCGAACACCGCCGCGTAGCGGGTGGGGATGTGCGCCGGGTGCATGTCCCAGCCCTGGTAGTAGGCACGGGCCAGGGCGCGGCGGGTGAGGCCGTAGTGCAGCCGCCAGGCGTCGTGCACCTTCTCGGTCGGGCCGACCGGCAGAACGTTGGTGGAGCCGTCCGACACGCGGACGCCGGTGCCGGCCGCGGCGACCTGCATGACGGCCTTGGCGTGGTCGGCGGCCGGGTGGTCGCTGGCCTGGTAGGCGGCGGAGACGCCGAGGCAGGCGCTGTAGTCGAAGGTGCCGTAGTGCAGTCCGGTGGCGCGGCCCTCGGCGGCCTGGATCATACGGGCGACGGCGGCGGTGCCGTCGGCGGCGAGGATGGACTGGCTGGTCTCGATCTGGATCTCGAAGCCGAGACGCCCGGGCTCCAGCCCGTGGGCCTTCTCGAAGGCCTCCAGCAGCCGGACCATCGCGGTGACCTGCTCGGGGTACGTCACCTTCGGAAGGGTCAGGACCAGCCCGTCGGGCAGACCGCCGGCCTCCATCAGGCCGGTGAGGAAGACGTCGAGGGTGCGGATGCCCCGGTCGCGGACCGGCGCCTCCATGCACTTCATGCGGATGCCCATGTACGGCGCGGCCGTGCCGTTCGCGTACGCCTCGGCGACGACGCGGGCCGCGCGGGCGGCCGCCTCGTCCTCCTCGGCGTCGGGGCGCGGCCCGTAGCCGTCCTCGAAGTCGATGCGCAGGTCCTCGACGGGCTCGCGCTCCAGTTTGGCTCGGACCCGGGAGTACACGGGCTCGGCGAGCTCCTCGCCCAGCCCGAGGACGCCGGCGAAGGACGCGGCGTCCGGGGCGTGCTCGTCGAGCGCGGCGAGAGCCCGGTCGCCCCAGGAGCGGATGGTGTCGGCGGTGAAGACGTCACCGGGTACGTAGACGGTGTGAACGGGCTGACGGGTGCCCGGATCGCCCGGGTAGCGGCGCTCCAGCTCGGCGTCGACCGGCGCGAGGGAGGCGCTGATCTCCTCGCTGACGGCGCCCGCGAGGCTCGTCGCCACCTTCTCCTGCTGGCCCTGACCCATTCCACACCCTCCTATTTTCCGCTCTACGGAATCAACAATCCGTAGAATGAAGTTATCCGTGGATCTTCTCGCCGGTCAACACCTGTCCGCAGCCTGAGCCAACACAGACGGCGGGACAACCGGGACAGACCGAGGCCCCCGTGACCGCTCGGGTCACGGGGGCCTCGTGGGACCGGGGTCGGCCGGGGGTGTCAGCCCTTGCGGGTCTTGATCTCGTCGGTGAGCTGGGGGACGACGTCGAAGAGGTCGCCGACGACGCCGTAGTCGACCAGGTCGAAGATCGGGGCCTCGGGGTCCTTGTT